>JANRKK010000015.1:0-67277 GCA_033763555.1 Alphaproteobacteria bacterium
CGGAGTTTGCCCAGATCCATCGCAGAATGCCTCTGCATAGCGCTATCGCCAGTTAGGCTTTCTACCCAAACAAACTCGAAACCGAGCGTTCCTGGCTGATGCGGACGATAGCTTCGGCCAGCAGCGGCGCGACGGTCAGGACTTTCACCTTCTTCGAGGCTGCCACGGCAGGCGTGCTGGCGATGGAATCCGTGACGATCAGCGCTTCCAGCGGCGAACTGTCCACGCGTTCCACGGCGTTTCCTGAAAGTACACCATGCGTGACATAGGCGGTGACGGAACGCGCGCCAGCTTTCTTGAGTGCCCCGGCGGCGTTGCAGAGTGTACCCGCGCTGTCCACAATATCATCGACCATGATGCAATCGCGGCCATCCACATCGCCGATGATGTTCATCACTTCGGAATCCCCGGCGCGTTCGCGGCGCTTGTCGATGATGGCAAGCCCGGCATCCAGTCTTTTGGCCAGCGCGCGGGCGCGCACCACGCCGCCGACATCGGGTGATATAATGGTCAGGCTTTCCGGTAGCTTACCATGCACTGACAGGCTGTCGCGGATATGGCGTACAAAGACGGGCGCGACATAAAGATTATCGACCGGAATATCGAAAAACCCCTGAATCTGCCCGGCATGCAGGTCCAGCGTTAAAACGCGGTGGGCGCCCGCCATGGTGATCAGGTTGGAAACCAGCTTGGCGGTGATGGGTGTGCGCGGACCCGTCTTACGGTCCTGCCGCGCATAGCCAAAATAGGGGACAACGGCGGTGATACGGCGCGCCGAGCTGCGCTTCAGTGCGTCAACCGTGATCAACAGCTCCATCAAACTGTCATTGGCGGGGTAGGAGGTCGGCTGGATGATAAAGGTGTCTTCGCCGCGGACATTTTCCATGACCTCGACGAACAATTCCATGTCGGCAAATCGACGGATAGTGGATTGCGTCAGCGGGATGCCCAGATTTTGCGCTATGGCTTCCGCCAGGGGACGGTTGCTGTTGCCCGCAATCAGTTTCATGCCGCGATCCTTGTGCGCCCAACTTGTAAAATGATTTCTTAAAGACGGCGTTCCTATATCAGCCTTCCCGTAAGGTGTAAATATGGAGGCCGGATTAACCATAAATCCGGTCACTGCTTAGGCTCTTGACCCGTTGCATTCCGCCGCGTATGAGTCACGCCCTCGCAAGGGAACACAGGATTATGGCGACACATAAATCAGCAGCAAAACGCGCACGGCAAAGCGTCCGTCGCAATGCCGTCAACCGCGCACGGCGCTCCTCCATTCATACGGCCGTCAAGGCGGTCGATGCCGCGTTGGCATCCAAGGATAAAGACGCAACCGTCAAGGCGCATCGCGCGGCGGAATCCGCTCTGGCGCGCGGCGCAGGCCGCACAATGCATTGGAAAACCGCGGCGCGTAAGGCTTCGCGTCTCGCCAGGCGCGTTAAGGCTGCCAACAAAAAGTAATGTGTTGGCCGCGGGTTCAGGAATCTGAACCGCTTAGCCACTCTCCTTCATCGGCATCGGCAAGATCACGCGCCAAGCATCGGTGAAAATTTTTTCACTCAAAAAACTGTCCCCGGTTTTCGACATGCGGTCACGCATCGCGCGGCGAACTGAAATTTCTTTTTTCGCGTTCTCGCTTCAGACCTGTTGCCAAGTCCGTTTCGTTTGATCTATGGTCGCGCGGTTGCACGATGTTAGGTCCAGCGATAGCGGATGCAAAAGATGTTCCTTTCCGAACTTCACTCGTCTAAGCCTATCTCCCGCACGGATCGCCTCTTCGTTTTTCTCGTCTTAAGTTCACGGTAAGACAACGGCAAAAACTTTTGTTTTCTGCCGTAAGTTCCTTTGTTGTGTTTTGAGCAAGACAATTTGAAGGAAACGGAGTTCACATGAAGGCCCAGACCGCGCACATTCTGTCCGATGAAAATCTGTCCTCGGATTCCCCCTTGTCGAATCTCGAGCCCCAGGCCGCGTGGCAGCAGATGCGCGTGATGCTGCGCGAACGTTTTGGCGAAACGGCTTTCCGCCGCTGGCTGGAACCCGTCACGGGCGCGATACAGAATGATCCGGGAGGCGCGGCCAGCCTGGTTCTGTCGCTGCCGACGCGCTTTATGCGCGACTGGGTGGAAGCCCATTATGGTGAGACCATCCGCACCATCTGGAAGCAGATCGCCAAGCAGGGCCGCGTCGATTTCACTGTCGTATCGCCTTTAAAGACAGGCCCGGCCAGGGAAACTCAGGTCGAAAACGCCGAATTGCCGCCCTTGATGAGCGCCGAAGTAGCCTCCGACGCCCCCGCGCCCTGGATGGCCGCGCCCGATATGCTGCCGGATCTCGATCCGCGCTTTACCTTTGAGAATTTCGTTGTCGGCAAGCCGAATGAACTGGCCTATGCCGCAGCCCGCCGCGTCGCGGAAACCGATCATCCCGCTTTCAACCCGCTGTTCCTTTATGGCGGCGTCGGTCTGGGTAAAACCCATCTCATGCACGCCATCGCCTGGCAGATCCGCAAGAATTATCCCAAGCGCCGCGTCATCTATATGTCAGCGGAAAAGTTCATGTATCAATTCGTCCGCGCGCTGCGTTACAAGGATACGGTTGCGTTCAAGGACCAGTTCCGTTCGGTCGATGTTCTGATGATCGACGATGTGCAATTCATCGGCGGCAAGGACACGACGCAGGAAGAATTCTTCCATACCTTCAACGCGCTGGTCGACCGCAACCGCCAGGTCATCATTTCCGCCGATAAATCACCGCAGGATCTGGAGCGCCTGGAAGAACGTCTGCGCTCGCGCCTCGGCTGGGGCCTCGTTGCTGATCTGCATCCGGCGACCTATGAACTGCGCCTTGGCATTTTACAGGCGAAGGCCGAGAAAATCGGCTGCGCCGTGCCGGACAAGGTCATGGAGTTTCTGGCCCATAAAATCGCATCGAATGTGCGTGAACTCGAAGGTGCCTTGAACCGCCTCGCGGCGCATTCCAGCCTTGTTGGCCGTACCATTTCGCTGGAAATGACGCAGGAAGTGCTCGCCGATCTGCTGCGCGCGACCGAGCGCCGTATCACCATCGATGAAATCCAGAAGAAGGTCGCGGAGCATTATAATATCCGCGTGTCGGATATGCATTCCGCGCGCCGCGCGCGTCAGGTGGCGCGTCCGCGTCAGGTGGCGATGTATCTGGCGAAGCAGCTGACGCCGCGCAGCCTGCCGGAAATTGGCCGCAAATTCGGCGGCCGCGACCACACCACGGTCATCCATGCCGTGCGCAAGATCGAGGAGCTGTCCGCCTTCGATCCCGCCTTCCGCGAGGATGTGGATTTGCTGCGCCGTTTGCTGCAGGCTTAAATATTAACCATAGTTTGTTTTGTCTTTTTATTTTCGCACGCCGGAAATAGAATGCAAAAATAATGGGTAGGTTTTTTCAAGGAGAAATTTGATGGAAGAAGCTCTTAATGACTCGGGCGACGTCTTGATTCCGACAACAGGTATTCACGGCGCCAGCATTTCAGAACAACGGGAAGATGCACTTGACCGCGCCTGTCGCCGTTATGTCGGGCTTTTGCGTTCCCGGGACGCATCCGTCAATGTCGCCGATCTCGGCGGGGGGCCGGGCGCGCAGAGCAAAAAACTCGCGGCTTTGGGCGCGAATGTGTGGCTGTTCGATCTGACCGACCAGGCACAACGCATCCAGGACTTCAACGAACAACTCGGACGCAACGCCATTACCTTTGTGCATGGCGACTTGCGCGGCGTTCGCAACGGTGAGGTTCCGGCGCAGTTGAACTGCCTTTATTCCCAGAGAATGCTGGATTGCATACCCTTCAATTCCGCCCGCACCATTCTGACCAATTTCAGCGCCCGGCTGCGTCATGATGCGGGTGTCTTTCTGTCAGCAGCGGGCCTGAATTCCGAGCTTGGCAGAAATTATCTCCACCGGGATTTTCCGGTGGAACGGCGCTACACCGTATTGGCCGATGACATGGCCAGGAAACATGGGCTGTTCGCCGCCGAGTGTCTCTATACGGAAGGGGATATGGCGCGTCTCATGGCAGAATCCGGCCTTCGTCCCCGAGAAATCTGGAGTTCGCCTTTCGGCAATATCAAGGCGATCGGATACAAGCCTTAGAGTATTAAGGCTCCACACTCCCCACCACCGCGTGAAGTTGAGAATTTCGTTTTTTCTGCCAGCATTAACATTGGGCAAGACTACGGATGTAGAGAAGCTTCTCTACGACGCCATTCACGCGTTACCGGGCTTGTCAGGCTGCCATTATCTGGCCGGATGTGCACGGGCTCCCGGCAGTAAGGGAAGGACATTTCCACGCGGGATATGCCGGTAGCGTAACAGTGAGCTAGTTCTGCATCAAGTCGAGCAGCTTTGAGTTCATTGATGACTCTGTAGCTATTCACCCATGTTGTTCCGATAAGTTTATCAAAGTCTCTTTGATGTATGAACCGGAAAGCTTCATTATCGGGTGGCGGTTCGGTTTGGGTTAAAATGACTGGGCGTGCCAGCGGCTGGCGTAGCAAGATTTCGTTGCCCGCGATTGGTTTCCAGGCGTCGGCCCGTCCTTCGACGTCACAAAATCCACCGTGAAACAGCTCAGGCGCCCCCCGCTTGTAGGCTTGCAGGGAAAGCGTGAAAGTGAACGTACCCGGTTCGCGCCGCAGAACAAACTGAGCCGCGCGTACTGGCGTATCAAAAACAGCCATTTGAGTGAGTGAAGCGCCATAAGCTGGTTCGGCGACAATTTCGGCAATGCGCCGGACCTCAACGGGGCGGCGCAACTGAAACAGCGGAGCATAATAGGCGACAAACTGCTCGGGCATCTCAAAATATCGAATAGCCATTTTCCCTCCAAAAAGTGATACAAAAACAGGAGAAGCTTACCGGTCGGCATTTACTGGTCAAGGGCAATAAAGTTAAGGCTCCACACTCCCCACCACCGCGTGAAGCGCAGCAATATCGCGTGACGGCAGGGTGGTATCGCGCCGCGGCTGGTGCTGGCGCAGTTTGATGCTCTTCCCGTCTTTCTTAACCAATTCGCGGATGCGCAACCCGGTTTTTTTGCCCGTCACCGCCACGCCCTGGCCGGGCCGGGGCGTTTTGTGCGGATTGATGAACAGCAGCTGCCCCGGGCGGTACATCGGCGCCATGCTGCCATCCGTCACATACAGGGCATAGGCGCCCCGGGCATGCGCCAGCCAGGCAGGGCGGGGCACATGGTCGATGGCGGCACCCGCCGCATCGCGCACGGGGATAAGCCCGCCATCGGCTGAAGCTTCGCCAAAACGGATTTTCTCGAAAGCGCGGCTTTGCATCACGGGCATCAGGTCGCGCGCATCGCAGCCCAGCGGTTTGGCCAGCCGCACCATCCATTCGACCGTCAGGCGGCGGTCACCTTTTTCCAGCTTGTCGACCTGGCCCTTGCTGGTGCCCGCCTGATCGGCAAGCTGCTGCAGGCTCCAGCCGCGCGCGGCGCGGAATTCACGGATACGATTCATGGCAAGAAGTTACCACGATCCGGCAGGTACTACAATATGGATACTTGTATTGACATGTGTATCCAAAATGGATACGGTCGCCGCCCTGTTGCCCGATGCTCCGGAGGTTTCATGCCGTCCCGACCGCGCCGCCCGCCCGTCAGCTCCGACCGCCGCTTCCGCAAACGATCCACCGCGCCGGATTACGGGCCGAAGGAGCGCTGGCAGCATTCGGGCCGCGTGCTGGAGCTGACGGAAAGGGCAGGGGTGCTCGCCGCCCGCGCGACGGAAGAGCATATTGTCGATCTTCTGGTGCTGCGCGGGACCCTGAGCGCGCCACAGCGCGAAGCGGCGATGAAGTTCAAGCTGGATTACCAGCGCGCCGGGTTGGCAGCGCATGTGACGGGCAGCTACAGCCTGACGCGGCACGGCCGCGATTTCTTCCGCTATGAAAGGGAGCGCAGCGATTTCGAGGAAGCCGCCTATCAGCGC
This sequence comes from Alphaproteobacteria bacterium, assembly GCA_033763555.1. Lineage (GTDB taxonomy): Bacteria > Pseudomonadota > Alphaproteobacteria > UBA9219 > UBA9219 > JALYJG01. The sequence goes on from JANRKK010000015.1 coordinate 5,973, forward strand.
TGGCGCAACGCGGTGCGGGAGCTTGGCCTGGTGCTCAGCGGTGCGGTGATTGCCACGGTGTGCCATGATCTTCTGCCCACGCCGCGCAATGCGCTGGCGCTGCAGAAGGGGCTTGATCTTCTCATTGATTGGTATGGGTTGCCTAAACAATAGCGTCATTCCGGACGTTCCGTAGGAACGATCCGGAATCCATGGCGCTAATTGTAAGGCCGTTCCATGGATTCCGGGTTCGCGCGATGCGCGTCCCGGAATGACGAATTTTATACGAGCTTATCCACAATACTGCCGCGCGGCAGATTGCTCGACGGGCTGAAAATCTTGGTGGGCTGCGGAACACCAGCGGGCTTCGCCGGAACGGCAGTTTTCTGCAGCTGTGTCACCAGTGCTTGAACAGCATCCTGGCTGCTTTTCAGATTACTGACGGCCGCGGACTGCTGCGTGCGCAGGAGCGACGTAACGGGGCCATTGCTGATGGAATCGACCATGGACGTGCCTCATACTTCAATGATGGAAGAAGACCCGTCCTGGGAAGGAATAGGACGAACATCCTGATTCGTCGCTTGACAGAAATCCTAGCCCCATCAAGGTAAAGAAAAGACTAATCCAAATTTCCGGGAAGGCAAGTAAATTTCTAAGAAATAAGGTAAATCAAGCGTCATTCCGGGGCACGCGCAGCGCGAACCTGGAATCCAAGGAGCGATATTGCGGCCAGCGCCATGGATTCCGGATCGCCTTCGCTGCGCTCCGGCGTCCGGAATGACGATTTCAAAAAAACGAGGTCATATAAATTATTTTCCTAAAATAGGAAAATATTCCTTGACTCCATCTCGGCTTCGGTGTATTGACAATGCCGGGGCGAATTGCGCCCAAACTCCAAATCAAAATCCAACCTATCCGTTACCGTTGCATTCCCTGTTGCCGCAGCAAAAGGGTGCGTTATAGTCATTCCATTCTTAAGCGGCATAGAGGAATGATTATGATTGGCAATGAGCAGATTAAAATTATTACGCTTTCCAGACTCCCTCCGGCAGGGCAACCCATTCCGAATGAGGGCATTTTTTTGTGCGCCCTGCGGTACGCCGAAAGAACTTTGGCGGCATGCGCCAGCCCTGAAGATATAAGGAATGTCACCTACACAGAAGCTGTCAGGGAAGTGGCAGTTCGCAGGAGCTGGCATGGTTATGATGGGGCCAATATTGAGAATGAAGCTGCCCTTTATAATGGTCTCGTAACAGGCATTGTTCTCGGCAAATGGGTGATACCCACTTGTGATCTTGGCAGGGTTTTATCTCGCAATAAAACGGCGGGCGATTTTGAAGGCAGCTTGGTTATAGAAAGTAAAATTGCTGATTGTTCCAATTGGTATTGGCTATGCACGCCGCACCGCAGAGAAAAAATGAGTTCGATCCGCCTTTCGGACGGCATGGTTGCCGGATGGGGACGGGATTGTAACCGTTCCAGCTGCCGTCCCGTCCGGTTTGTGGATGCTACCCGCTTATCCTTGGCGTAAGTTAAAGACTCTTCTCAACACTCAACCCCATTTTGTTTATGTCCGACGCGGCGAAAATACTCGAAGCGCTGATCGATCTTGTGCATCACAGCGAAAGTGACAGCGCGCGCATCGCCGCCGCCAAAATTCTTCTCGAACGCATGGCCCCGGAAGAGGATGACGAAGCCCGACGACGCGAGGCCGAAGAGCGCGACGCCGCCATCGCCGAAGCCCGATGCCTGCTGGCCGAATCTGCCGCTGCCAAATCTACTGAGTTTTACCAGCCGACTGCGCTGGATCAAATCGGCGCGCCCGAACCAGCTGACACCGCCTCCGGGGCTGCCTGATGCGTCGGAACAGGACTGGCGCGTCTGGCTGGTGCTGGCGGGCCGCGGCTGGGGCAAGACCCGCACGGGCGCGGAAGACATCGCGCATTATGCGCTGTGGAATCCCGGCTCGCGCATCGGCGTGATTGCGCCGACTTACGCGGATGCGCGCGACATCTGCGTCGAGGGCGAAAGCGGGCTTCTGAAAACCATTCCGCCCGGTTGCGTCGTGAAATGGAACCGCAGCATGGGCGAAATGTGGTTGTTCAACGACAGCCGCATCAAACTGTTTTCGGCCGACCAGCCGGAACGGCTGCGCGGGCCGCAGCATCACCGCGTCTGGTGCGACGAGTTGGGCGCCTGGCCCGGGCGCGAAGCGTTTGATCAGCTTTGGTTCGGTCTGCGCCTCGGCTCCGACCCGCGCGTCATCATCACCACAACCCCAAGGAATACCGACGTGATACGAGATCTTTTCCGCCGCAAGAGCCGCGATGTCTACCTCACCCACGGCCGCACCTCCGACAATGCCGAGCATCTGTCGCCGCGCGTGCTGGAGCAGCTTCAGGACCGCTATGGCGGTACGCGCCTGGGACGGCAGGAGCTGGACGCGGAATTGCTTGAGGATACCGAAGGTGCCTTGTGGAAACGCGCCCCGATCGATGCCTGCCGTGTGCAGAGCGTGCCGGAACTGAAACGCGTCATCATCGCCATCGACCCCGCGCTCTCCAGCCGCGAAGGCGCCGATGAAACCGGCATTATCGCCGCCGCGCGCGGTACGGACGGGCTGCTTTATGTGTTGGCCGACTGGTCGGGCCGTTACGCGCCTGATGCCTGGGCCGAACGCGCCGTGATGCTGTACCAGGATATGCGCGCGCAGATGATCGTTGCGGAAGTCAATGCGGGCGGTGAGCTTGTGGAACGCATGTTAAGACAGATCGCGCCGCATGTGCTGTTCAAACCCGTACGCGCCCTGCGCGGCAAGGCCGAACGCGCGCTGCCCGTCGCGGCGTTGTATGAGCAGGGTCGCGTGCGCCATGTAGGATCATTGTCCGCGCTGGAAGACCAGATGTGCCGCTTTACCTCGGCGGGCGGCAGCGGCGGCTCCCCCGACCGCGTCGATGCGCTTGTTTGGGCCCTCACCGAACTCAGCGAAACGGCGAGGGGAGAACCTCGTGTGCGCGTTCTTTAATATAACGTCATCCCGGAAAAATTTGCCGGAGCGCAGTGGAGGTGAATTTTATCCGGGACCCAGTTCCCCTATCGGATAAAACAGCTTTTGCCTGTAAGCCAACTGGGTTCCAGATAAACTTTCTTTCGCTCACTTCATTCGCGAAGAGAAAGTTTTCCGGAATGACGTTTCTATAAGTTTCTCAATTTCTGAATCTTAACCGGAGCCAACATGGGATTCCTCAGTCTCGTGAAGAATTTCGCGCGTCCACACGGCGCTGCCGTCAAATCATCTGCCGCCGGGCCGATGATTGCCTGGAGCGGCATCGGCAAGCCGAAATGGACGCCGCGACGCTATGAAAACCTCGCCGAGGAGGGGTTCCGCAAAAACGTCATCGCCTATCGCTGCGTGATGCAGATTGCCACCGCTGCGTCCGCCGTGCCCTGGTTGCTTTATGATGATCAGGGCGCGGAGATGGATACGCATCCGCTGCTGGATCTGCTGCAGCATCCCAATCCGCTGCAGGACGGCGTGAGTTTTCTCGAAAGTGTTTTCGCGCATCTGGAAATCGCCGGGAATGTTTATATCGAAGCGGTAAAGCCGCGCGACGATCAACGCCCCGTCGAGCTTTATGTGCTGCGCCCGGACCGGATGAAGATTATTCCCGGCCCCGCGGGCTTGCCGCAGGGCTATCAGTACAGCGTCAACGGGCAGATGACCACATGGTCCGCTGATCCTGTCAGCGGCGCGTCGAACATCCTGCATCTCAAGCGTTTTCATCCGCTGGATGACTGGTACGGCATGGCGCCGATGGAATCCGCGCTGCTGTCGATCGATCAGCACAATGCCGCCGGTGCCTGGAACCAGGCGCTGCTCAATCAGGGCGCGCGGCCTTCGGGGGCTCTTGTGTACGCACCGAAAGACGGCCCACCGACGCTGACCGACGATCAGGTACGGCGCCTGCGCGAGGAGCTGGGGCAGCTGTATCAAGGTGACCGCAATGCCGGGCGTCCGCTGATCCTCGAAGGGGGCCTCGACTGGCGCGAGATGAGCCTATCGCCCAAGGATATGGACTGGCTGGGAGGTCGTAACGTGGCAGCACGCGACATCGCGCAGGCCTTTGGCGTGCCGGCGCAGCTGATCGGCATTCCGGAATCGCAGACCTACGCCAACATGGCCGAGGCGCGCCTGGCTTTCTACGAAGAAACCGTTTTGCCGCTGCTCACCCGCGTCATTGCCGGGTTCGATCACTGGCTGACGCCGATGTTTGATGACACGCTGCGGCTCGACTACGACCCGGACGCGATCAGCGCGCTCGCCGTCCGCCGCGAAATGCAGTGGAGCAAATTGCAGGCTGCCGATTTCCTCACCGTCAACGAAAAACGCGCCGCCGCCGGTTATGAACCGATTGAAGGTGGAGATGAGTTATCCAGCTTCCGCCCGAAGAGAAGTGATAAGCAAGATGAGGAATAACCGTAAGCGGTAGACGTACAGTCCATTGTCCCGTAAGGTTGAACATCATTCAACTGGTGCAAAGCGATGGCTTGGCGGAACGCAGAGATCAGGAACGCAGCCTATTCCTCGGCGATAATGACGGGGACGAATAGGTTATTTTTTATTACTCTCTGTTCCGTTGGACTTTTTACATTATCAGCTTGCGCTCCGGCTGAAGGATGTCTCGTTAACGCCAAAACCCAGTTTGAAATGAATCAGTGTGCCAAGCAACAGGCCATAACGACAGATACTGAACTTAAAAGTGTTTACCAGAAGCTGTCCGAAAAAACCGACGCGGAAGGACAGGTGCGGTTACAGACCGCGCAAGAGGCATGGGTGACTTACCGTACAAAAGAATGCAAATTTAAAAACAGGAGAACCGCGGATGGTTCTGTGCATCCGATGGTGATCTCCTATTGCTATACCAATATGACGCAGGAGCGCATCAAAACTCTTCAGGCGCAACTGGATTGCGAAGAGGGACATCTTGCCTGTACCAAACAGTAAGCCTGCTTGTGTCGACAGACTTGAATTAAGCTTAAAGTAAAGCGTTGATTAACGCTCGTGGCGGAGAGGCACGAGGCGGCCTTGACGCGCCTGGGGAACCGCAGGTTTGGGAATATTGCGTTCAACAGATGTGCATACGAACATAAAAGCGCTTTCAGCTTCTGTCGTGCCCTTAAATGTCTGGCTGGCTGGATTGGTATCGGAAACAATACGGATATCAATCTGCTGCTCATCGGTCGATATATGAACAACCGCAACCTGTCCGCCATTATGCAACAGATAATAGGGTCTGCCGCGCAGATTTTCAGTGCCTTCCAAGAAGCTCAGCTTCTTTTCCTGCGCGTAAAGCCTTAAAGCTTCCAAAAAATCTGCAGAACTATTGATATCTGCTTCAACAGAACTTTGAGTCATGCTTCCACCAACATTGGCTAATTTTAAGACTTGGGCACTCATGCATTTCTCCAAACGGTTCAATATCTCCGGAAACAATGCGGTTTCCTGTTAAGGGAACTGTAGATAGCACATGGGCCAATGAGAAAGAAAGAAAAATATTTTATCATGAAAGTATAATTTTATTTCGTGATTATCTTGTTTCAAGACCGATAAAATCAAAAATATCAGTTATCCCAATAACTTACCGGAAACGGGTTTCCAGAAAGGACAGCATGAATATCAAGCATTTGTCCTGCGCGATGCAGGTCAAGGCGCTGGGCGGCGACGGTGTCTTCACCGGCTATGCCAGCGTCTTCGGCGCCATCGACCAGCAGAATGAAATTGTCGCGGCGGGCGCCTTCGCGCGCTCGCTCAAGCAATGGCGGATGCAGAACCGCACACCCGCCATGCTGTGGATGCATGATCCAACACTGCCGATCGGCCTCTGGATGTCGGTGCGCGAGGATATGAACGGCCTGCATGTCGAAGGCCGCCTGGCGCTGCGCACGCAGAAAGGCGGCGAGGCGTACGAGCTGCTGCGCATGGGTGCGCTGACCGGGCTTTCAATCGGTTACCGCGTCGTCGCCAGCCGCATTGATGCCAAGCGCAAGGCGCGCGTCCTCACCGACGTTGATTTGTTTGAAATTTCGCTGGTGACCTTTCCTGCCAATGAGGCGGCACGGGTCAGCGAGGTCAAGTCGCCAACGCCGCAGCAGGAGTTGCGCGAAGCCGCAACAAGGCTCCGCCGCGCGGCGCGTGTCTTGAAAGAGAAGAAGTAACGATCAACAACCAAGGAGAAACCTATGATCGATATGAGTGAGGTCCGCTCCGCCACGGAAACGCTGGCGCGGGCCTTTGAAGAGTATAAGTCCGTCAACGATCAACGCCTGTCCGATATGGAACGGCGCGGTTCGGCGGATGTCGTGCTGGATGAAAAACTGGGCCGCATGGACCAGGCCATCAACCGCCTGCAGGACGATGTGACAGGCGTGAAAACCGTCCTGCGTCGTCCCCACAAGGCGGGTGTAAGCCCGTCCGGCGATGCTGACAGCGGCTACAAGCTGGCCTTCCTGAACTATGTCGCCAAGGGCAATGAGGCGGAGCTTTCCGCGCATCAGGCCAAGGCGCTGCAGGTTATCAACAATGCCGAAGGCGGCTATATGGTGCCTCCGGAAATTTCCGATCGCATCGTTTCACGCCAGTTTGACACCACGCCGATGCGCCAACTGGCGACGGTGATGAATATTTCCTCGGACGCCGTGGAAATGCTGCGCGATACGGGAGATCCCACCGCGACCTGGATTTCTGAGCTTGGCGTCCCGGCTGACACCGCCGATGGCGGCATGGGCCGTATCCGCATCCCGGTGCATGAGCTGTATGCGCAGCCCAAGGCAACGCAGAAGCTGCTCGACGATGCCTTTATCAATGTCGAGGAATGGCTGATCAACAAGGTTGCCGGCAAATTCGCCCGCGCCGAGAACACGGCTTTCGTGTCCGGTGATGGTGTTGGCCAGCCGCGTGGCTTCCTCAGCTACGCGACGCAGGCGGTCGATGACGCCACCCGTTCCTGGGGCGTTCTGCAGCATGTCGCCACAGGTCAGGATGGCGCGTTCGCCAGCTCCAACCCCGCCGATGTGCTGTTCGACCTGATGCATAAATTGCGGGCGGGCTATCACCCCAAGGCGGCCTGGATCATGCCGCGCGCGGTGGCCGATCTTATCCGCAAATTCAAGGAAAACACGACGCAGGCTTACATCTGGCAGCCCGGCTTGCAGGCCGGACAGCCTTCGACCCTGTTGGGCTTCCCTGTCCATCTTGGCGAAGACATGCCCGCCGTGGCTTCGGGCAGCACCTCGGTTGCTTTCGGCAATTTCGAGGAAGGCTACACCATCGTCGATCGTACAGGCATGCAAATCCTGCGCGATCCCTACACCGGGGCGCCCTTCATCAAGTTCCGCTGCACCAAGCGCACGGGCGGCGATGTCGTGAATTTCGAGGCGATCAAGCTTCTGAAATTCGCAACGTCCTAATCCTCATCTTCTTCATAAGGAGCATACCTCATGGCAATCCGAGACTTACTTCGCAACACGCTGGCGGTGCAAAGCCTGTCGCCTGCGGCTCGCACCAGCACGGGAACCGGAACGGCCGTCGACCTGCGCGGTTATGACGGCGCGATGGTGACGGTGTCGTTCGGCGCATGGACCGACGGCACGCATACACCTTCCGTTATCCATTCGGTGGACGGCACGAGCTACAGCGCCTGTTCCGCATCCGATCTTGACGGCAGCTTTACGGCGGTCAGCGGCACGGCGGGCGCGCATGCCATCCAGCAGGTCGGCTATATCGGCACGCAGCGCTTCGTCGCGGTGCTGATGACCGTCGGCAGCGGCACGACAGGCGCACTCAGCAGCGCCAATGTGATCGCAGGCTATCCGCGCAACGCGCCGACGCAGCAATCCGTCTGATGAAGCCTCCCGGCTGGTACCTTGCCCTTCGCTACATGCAAGGGCAAGGGCTGGCCGCACGCGCGCCGGAGCCGATTGAGCCATCGCGGCACGGCGCGCATTTTCTTTTTGCCGACCGCGTTCTGGCGCAGGCCGCCGATTGGCGCAGCTTGCTGAAAGGCTGGTTTGGCGCTCTGGCAGCCGGAGGCGCCCTCATCCTCTGGCTGCCGGACTGCCGCTATCACGAGCTTTTGCCCGGCGAGGCGCGTCTGACGCTCGATGATCTGGCGCATGCGCTGGACGATATTCCGGGTTGGCAGCTGCACGAAGCGGATTTGATCGACGGCTACGCCTATCTCGTCTGGGAAAAGCGCGACGATCAACGTCAGTGGCGCACGGTCTGGCGCAAGCAGCCAAAACATATGCTGGTGGCACGGACGGGCGCGCATGGCGATGCGCTGATGGCCTCAAGTATTCTGCCGGGTCTGAAAGAGCAGGGCTGGCATATCAGCTTCATCAGCCGCGAAGCGGGCTGTGAAGTCCTGAAGCATGATCCGCATCTGGATGAGTTGATCACGCTCCGCACCGGGCAGGTGCCGGAAGAGGAATTGCCGCTTTACTGGGAAGCCTGGGAAAAACGTTTCGACGCTTTTCTCAATCTCACGCACTCGGTTGAAGGCGAATTGCTGAAACAACCCGCGCGGCCGGATTATTTCTGGCCGGATGAACAGCGGCGACGTATTTGCGGCCGCAGCTATCTCGCTCATCTACATCAGATGGCGGGTATTCCCGGTCCGTACCGTGTTACCTTTTATCCCGATGCGACGGAACAAGCCCGGGCTGCTGAAAAGGCCGCAGAATATGGGTCTTTTGCACTTTGGTGTTTGCGCGGGAGCTCGGTTCATAAATGGTGGCCTTACACCCCGCAAGCCATTTGCCAGCTACTGGCCAAAACCAATCTGAATTTTGTTCTGACAGGCGATGAAAGCGCTTTACCGCTGGCCGAAGCCGCGCAAAAAGCGGCGCGCGATTATTTCGGCGATGACAGCCGCATTCATGTTCTAGCCGGAACGCACTCAATCCGCGAGATCATGACGCTGGCGCATCATGCCGCGGTTGTCATCGGGCCAGAAACAGGTGTGCTGAACGCGGTATCGCTTCAGCCTGTCCCAAAGATTTTATTTTTATCGCATTCCGCGACCAGAAATTTATCGGATGACTGGGTATCGGTGACGGCGCTCACGCCTTCATCACCCTGTTATCCATGCCACCGCCTGCATTACGGGCATGAGATGTGCCCGCAGGATGAAGCCACGTTGGCCGCCGTCTGTGCCGCCAGTATCGGCATCGAACGCGTCGTGCAGGCCGTAACCGAAAGCTTGCAGGACAAACCTGCGCTGCCCTGGTGGCTGCGCGGTGAGAGATTGAACAACGCTGCCTAATGGATTTTTCATGCCCTCCTTCAAACTTGTGACACCACCCGCCGTCGAGCCTGTGGAGCTTATCGCTGCCCGGGTGCATGGGCGTATCGATACGGATGCCGATGACGCACTGATCAGCCTGCTGATTATCGCCGCGCGGCAATGGGTGGAAGCCTATACGGGCCGCGCCCTCATCACGCAGACATGGCAGCTTTGGCTCGACAACTGGCCATCATCAGGTGAAGGCGTGACATTGCCGCGCCCGCCGCTCGCCAGCGTCAGCAACATTACTTTTTATGACGAGAGCGATGCGGGAACGGTTTGGGCCGCCGCGAATTATTTTGTCGATACGATCCGCGAGCCAGGGCGCGTGGTTTTGCGTTCCAGCGCCGCATACCCAACACCATCACGCGCCGCCAATGGCATGAAGATTGAATATGTCGCGGGCTATGGCGCCAGCGGCAGCGCCGTGCCCGAGCAGATCAAAACCGCTATCCGCCAGCTGGTCGCGCACTGGTATGAGCATCGCGGTGAGGCTTCCATGGCGACGCCGTCGCGCAGCGCTTCGGTGCTGCCCGTGCCGATGGTGATCCAGGCGCTGCTGGAGCCGTACCGCATCCGCAGCATGGGCATCTGACATGCGCATCGGTGAATTGCGGAAGCAGGTGGCGATTCAAGCCGAAACGCCGACGGCCGATAATGCGGGCGGCTACGCGCTGGCCTGGACGACGGTCGCAACCCTGTGGGCCGAGATAACGCCGCTGGATGGGCGCGAGATTTACACAGCACAGCATCTGGAAGGCCGTGTCACGCACCGCGTAACCATGCGCTGGCGCAGCGGCGTCACCACCGATATGCGGCTCGTCTATAGCGACCGCGCCTTCAATATTCGCGCGGTGATGAATGTCGATGAACGCAACCGCTGGCTGGAATTGCTGGTGGAGGAAGGCGCGCCTGTATGACCGACGCTTTTTTCGCCGTGCAGGAAGCGGTGTTCGACGCGCTGGTGGCCAGCAGCGCGATCCAGAGCCTGCTTGGCAGCCCGCCGCGCATCTATGACCATGTGCCGCCGGGCGCGGTCTTTCCCTATATGGTGTTCGGTGCGGTGACCTCCGCGCCGTACGACACCAAAACTGAAATCGGGTTTGAACAGGGAATTACACTGAATATCTGGTCGCGCTATCGCGGCAGCAAGGAAGCCAAGGATATTCTGCAGGCGACTTATGAGACGCTACACCGGGCCGCGCTCAGTGTGACGGGGCATGTGTTTTTATCCTGCGAGTTTCACGGCGCCGACTGCGCCCTGACCGATGACGGCCTGACCACCCACGCGAGCGTAAGATTCAGCGTAGTGACGCAGGCGACTTAATGTAGATATTACCACCGTACAAGAGGTGTATTATAGCTTTCGGCGCATCTACCCCGCTGTGAGGTTATGACTTTTAAGATGTTGGCCAAGTCTGTCACGACGACGTTGAGGCTCGCTATAGGCCGCCCGGGCACCTCTCCTGTATGTGACTTTCCTGCCGTCGGCCTCTGTTCCGTTGTATCCGAAATCTCGTTCTGCCTGCGCGAGCATGCCTTCAACTTCTTTCCGCAATTCTTGGCCTGTTCTCTTTCCGCTCGGATCAAGAATTTTATAGTCCAATTTTGCAGATTCGAGAGTTTGCTTAAGATTATCAACAGCATCCTGTGCAGCAGAGCGAGATTTTTGTCCTTCCGCATTGCGGTGAAGTTCCTGGTACCAGAACCGGGCTGTTTCTACAGGTATCTGTCGTTCCCGCGTTTCTTTGCGTTTTTGAACCTCCGCGGCGTAACGGGCAACCTCGGCTTTCATCTGCTTGCTTGATTTTTTGCCGTTCTCGTCCAGGGAAGCATAGTTGGCATGAACCGCCTTGAGATCCTCACGAATTAAATCTGGGACGGTTTCCGGAGAGTTAAGAATTATAGTCGGCGTGGTTTCTGGAGAAGGATAGTCGGCTTTTAACATATTCAGCATATGGCGCGCACTTCTTATATGTGCTTGTCTTTCAGATCTATGAATTCGGCCGCGCATGGTTGTTGAACGCGAGGCAGATAGTCCAAGCTCGCGCGCAAGGTCTTTATAATCGGCTTTTGCAAGTTTGAGTTTCTCGCGTATGTCCTTGGGTAAGTTCGTCCCCCTTGCCCCCATAGAGGAGCGTTGGAGGCCTCGAAAAGAGATAGCTGCCGCTCTTAAATGGGCTTTACGAACTGCGCGTTCCACTTCCTGTTGCATTTGAGGGGCCGTTTTTTGGCCGGTCGGATCAAGGACCTTGTAACCATCCTCTACATTTTCAAGCTCACGGACCATTGCAGCAAGCCAGCGTTCTGGCTCATCACTGATTTTAAGGATTTCAAAATATTGAAGTGCCCCTTCAATGCTCATGGTATAAAGCTCCAAAGTTCATTTTGAATATGCATTATGTATCTCATATGGGCATAAAAAAATGATGAATTCAGTTTCGTATGCGGGTCTGGGATTCCACGCTATTTTGAAGGATGTGGTTAATGACTCGTAAAAATCGACATTCAACACGCCACTCCGCCAATTCCGCTGCGCAGGCGGAGCGTGAGTTTGCACGCCTCCGCCGCGCGATGCGGGAGGCGGAGCGCGATCTGTCCGGCCTGCGCCGTTCGCTGAAAGTGCCGCGCCCGCATGGTGGGCGACGCTATACGGCCTCGGTGCGGACGCGTCCGTCGCTGCTGGCTAGCGCGGGCATCTCGGCGGTTGGGAGCTCGGTTGCACGCGGCATCACGGGACGCGGCGGGGTTTTCGATTCCCTGTTCGGCGGCGGCGATTTCGACGAAGGCAGCTTTTATCTCAGCCTGTCGCAGAGCCTCTCGCAATTCTTCAACATCTCGCGCATGGCGCAGAGGATACGGTAATGGCTTTCGACGAAGTACAACTGCCGTTGCGCGTCGGCTTCGGCTCGAGCGGCGGGCCGGGTTTTTCCACCGAAGTGATCGTGATCGACAGCGGCTATGAGCGCCGCAACCAGAATTGGAGCCAGGCGCGCCGCGTGTTCGATGCGCGCACAGGTGTGCGCTCGGCGGCGGATGCGGCATCGCTGATGAATTTCTTCCATGCCCGTGCGGGCCGCGCGCGTGGCTTCCGCCTCAGGGACTGGAGTGATTTTAGCAGCGCCGCCGACGGCACGGGCGCGACGTTGTGGAACGACCAGGCGATTGGCACAGGCGACGGCACCGCCGTGACGTTTCAATTGCGCAAGAATTACAGTAGCGGTGCGGTAACGCATCAGCGCCCTATCAAAAAACCCGTTAGTGGCAGTGTGACAATCGGCGTCAATGGCGCCAGCGTTCCGAGTGGCTGGAGCGTCAACACAACAACAGGCGTTGTGACGTTTGCCGTGGCGCCGGGCGCGGGGCACGCGGTGACGGCGGGCTTTCAGTTCGATGTGCCCGCGCGGTTCGATACCGATCTTCTGCCTCTCACAGCCGAAAATTACGCGATGTACAAGGCCGATGTGCCGATTGTGGAGATAAGGGTTTAGATTTTAACAGGCGTCATTCCGGACGTGCCGTAGGGACGATCCGGAATCCATGGCGCTCACTTCAACATCATTCCATGGATTCCGGGTTCGCGCTGCGCGCGCCCCGGAATGACGATGCTCACATGAAATCCATCTCTCCCACTCTGCAGGCCCATCTGGATGGCGAGCTGACGACGCTTGCCTATCTGGTCAAAATCACGCGGGCGGATGGCGCGGTGAAAGGCTTCACGACGCATGACAGCAATCTGATCGTCGACGGTGTGACCTATAAGGCCGACGGCGCTTTTACGCCCAGCGCCCTGCAAAGCAGTTCAGGCCTCGCCACGGATAATCTTGAAGTGACGGGCATTCTCAACAGCGGCGATCTGGAGGACAGCGATATCGAGGCGGGCTATTACGACCAGGCGCGCGTGGATATCTATGTCTGCAACTGGGCGGATGTGACGCAAGGCGTGATGCAGTTGCGCCGCGGCTGGCTTGGCGAAGTGGCCTTGTCGGGCGGGCATTATGTCGCGGAAATGCGCGGGCTACATGATCTGCTGCAACGTCCTATCGGCGCGTATTACACCCCGGAATGCCGTTATGATCTTGGCGACAGCCGCTGCGCGGTGAATATTGCCGCGCTGACAGTGACAGGCAGCGTGACGTTAGTCGCCGACAATGCCAATTTTACCGACAGCAGCCGCAGCGAAAGCAATGATGTTTTCAATTACGGGAAGCTGACCTGGACAAGCGGCGCGAATAACGGCTTGAGCATGGAAGTGAAAGACTGGAACGGTTCGGCGAAGAACTTTACTTTATGGCTGCCGATGCCGAATGCGGTGCAGATTGGTGATGGCTATGCGGTTTATCCCGGCTGTGACAAGCGCTTTTCCACCTGCCGCGATACCTTCAGCAACGCCGCGAATTTCGGCGGCTTCCCTTATGTGCCGGGCGTGGGAAATATTTTGAAATATCCGAATAGTCATTAACAGCGATGCTGCACGCCGCATCCATGATCGCTGCCGCGCGGGCCTGCATCGGCACACCCTTTCATCATCAGGGGCGCGCGCCGGGCGCGGGGCTGGATTGCATCGGGCTTGTGATCATCGCACTACATGCCGCGGGTATCACTGTGCGCGATCGCACCGATTACAGTCGCCGACCGGATGGGGACAGCCTGGTGCGGGCGCTACAAGAACATGGCGCGACGGCGGTCAGCGAGATTCAGGTAGGCGATATTCTTCTGTTCCGCTATGACCGTCAGCCGCAGCATGCGGCGCTGGCGACCGGGGCTGACAGCATGATCCATAGCTTTGCGCCCGCAGGCGCGGTGGTGGAAACAACCATCGGTGACTACTGGCAGCGGCGGCTGGTGGGAATTTACAGGTTTATGTAGCGCTTACGGGATTATCTAGCGCTTATCCAGGCCATTGAATTGTACAATCTTCAACCAGTGACCGAGCCTGTTGGTATCGCGCACCTTTTGAATCGTTTCCTTCGGCAAGGTACGTCCTGGCAGCGTATCCTGCTGCTCACGTGTTGGCGAGTTGGTCTCCTTTGCAGCCACAGGCACGACAAATCGCCTTTGAGGTATGTCTTCAACGATAACTCCGACAGCATTGCCATCACTGTGAATGACAGGGCCATAACCGATCTTTTTTACGGAACTAGAAATCGACATTTCCGATTGAGGCTGGCTTGAAAACCGCGAACCCACCCAAAGGCCCGTGCCAAGAACAACAGAAGCGCAGAGAGCAGCGCCTACACGTCTGAAGGTTTTTGCGCGTTTCTGGGCGGCTTTCCGTTCCTTGCGCTTTTGGTAATTTGTTTTCGCTGCGGCCATAATCAATTCTCCAAAAGTTAAAATCGCCGTTTCAATTCCACGGATAATTTACAGGCCAAGCCCGAAACTAAAAAGCAAATAATGTGGTTAATTTAACCGGATATATCAAAAATCCCTCGAAAAACAGGCTGTTTTCGGGGTTTTTGAATATTCGCTTTTTAAGGCGCGGCATCGCGTGGCTTGGTGAAAGACGGTATCGCCTTTGGGCGATATTCGACCGTCGACCACTTTCCCGGAATGTCGATGCCGTGACTGCTAACAGACCATGCGCCATCAGATGACCGAAAGACACTAAGCTCTGCCGAATGACGCTCAGGCCACAAAAGATTGAGGTAACTATAGTCAATGATTTTGCCGTCGAGGCTCAACAAGTCTCTATCGCCCGATTGTACAGCAGTAGAAATACTGCGTTGAATAGCAGATCGCATTATTGTTGAATTGTAAAAATCTCTACCCGCTAGGCTTGCGAACGTACAAATGAGAGCATTTAACGCGAACACCCGGCTCCGTCGTATTGTTATAGGTTGTGCTGCAGATTTTGGCTTTTTCTCCGCCAATGCATAAGTCATTTCTGTCTCTCTACAGAATGTTCACAAATTTCGTTTCATCGGCTCCGCTTATTGAAGTGCCAGTTTTTCGGTGCTGGGCTTCTGAAGGGTGACCTGAAGACGTCTGGAGCAGGCGGGCGAAGCATATTCGGTTTCGACCATGACATCTCCTGTTTCGGGATTCAGCCCCTGCAGGACATACACAACCTTTTTTGTTTCCAGTTCTTGTGTTCCTTGGCCTGCAGGAATAACGGATGGTCGTAGCTCCTGAAAATGGAACTTCATAGTTTCTTCAATTGTGGGAAGCAGATGAAGTGCGTCTGGAATTTTATTGTCGATTACCGTGCCTTCGGCTGTTGTAAGCAGGCAGTCACCTTGATCGATAGCCGCAGCGGCTTTGGTTTCGAGATTTGTTTTTTGTATGCGGATCCAATTTCCATTGGTCGAGACCATATCGCTCACGACTACACATGCCAACAGACTCGCGGCAAGGCTTGCATGTCGTCTTATGGGTATGGACCATTTTTGCACTTTAGTAGATGCAGGGGTTTGTGTTTCCTCGGACATATCGCCTCCTTGCAAATTCATAGTTTGCATTATCAGGTGTCCTGATTTCTCCACAGCTTTGATCAGCTTCCCGTCAAAGTAAAGAGGGGAGTTTATGGTTAACCTTTCGATCCTTGGTTTTCCGACATGGCCTCCATCATTCTTCGTTCCGTCGGTTCGGCCGTCGGCAATGCGCTGCTGCCCGGCATCGGCGGCGCGTTTCTGGGCAATCTGGGCCGCAGCATCGGCGGCCTGATCGACGGGCAACTCGGTCTCGGCGGAACCTATCAGGGGCCGCGACTTGAAAATCTTGGCGTGCAGGATTCGCGCTATGGCGCGGGCATTCCCATCATCTATGGTCGCGCGCGCGTGGCGGGCAATGTCATCTGGTCGAGTGACCTGATCGAAACCTCGCACAACAGCAGTTTTTCCGGCGGCAAGGGCGGCATCTTCAGCAGCGGCTCGGCCACCAGCACGACCTATAGTTACAGCGCGCATTGCGCCGTCGGTATCGCGCAGGGGCCCATCGGCGGCATCGGCACCATCTGGGCCGACAGCAAGGTGATTTACCAGAACGGCGTCTGGGCTTCCGGTATTCTCGACAGCGCGACGATTTACACGGGCACGGCTACGCAGGGGCCGGATGCTTTCATGGAATCCCTGCTGGGCAGCGGCAATGTGCCCGGCTATCGCGGTCTGGCCTATATCGTGTTCGAGAATTTGCAATTGTCGAATTTCGGAAACCGCCTGCCGAATTTGACGTTCGAGATTCTGCCCATTCCGGCCACGGCAGTACCGGAAATTCTCGGCAGCGTGAATGCCAATATCAGCCAACGCACGCAAACGCCGCAATCCGGCGGCATGCTGCCCATCGTGCTGGAAGGCGGTGCGGCAGTACGCCGCGTGCTGGCGGGCGGTTACAAGGTGACGGGCTCCAACTGTGTTTTCGAGGTGGTGGAATATGATGTTACGGATACGATCCCTGTGGAGCTGGCTCGGACGTCGAGCACGAGTTTTACGTCGGGCGATGTGGCGGATAGCAGCTGGGCTCTGGCGCCGGACGGCCGCACGGTCGCGTTCTATCTGGAAAATGGTACGCCGCTTCTTCACACGCTAGCGCTGTACGATATCGAAACGCGGCAGTTCGGCACGCCGCTGGCGGCCAGCATGGCGTCCTCCACCGGGCTGCGGCAGACCGCCTGGATCGATGCGCAGCATATTGTCATCGATGATGCTTCGGGTACGTCGCGCGGCGTGCGAGTGTTTGCACGCGCGGGGCTGGGGCTTGTCGATCTCGGCTTTTTCGATGTGTGGGGCGCGGGTTCGGTTTCGACGCGCAAGCTGCTGGGTTACGCGCAATTCACCGCTTTTGCGGGCGGATTGCTTGCTTACATGACCGATGTCTCGGGCAGTTATTTTTCCGCGCTCTATGCACGTCCTTTGGCCTGGCGCAACAATGCGCTGGCGGTTGGTGCGGCCTATACGCTGGCCAGCGGCTTGACGCCGGGAACAGGCAGCGGTGGCCACGCGAACTTGATCCGCACGGGCGACGCTGAATGGACTTTGTGCTTCGGTACGGTCGCGGATTATCATCTGATGTCGTTTGAGCCGGGTTTATCCTCCGGCACCGTTACGCGCTCTTGGCAGAGTTTTTCACCGGGCTTTGGTGTCGGCACCACGAATTTCCCGGTATTTTACGGCGACCGTCTGGTCGTCATCCATCGCAGCGCGTTCGAGAATATCTACCGCCTGTCGGAAGTCACTCTGGATTCCGGCGGCTTTACCGTGGCGCTGAGTGCTGTTGCAGCTACAGGGCTGGCGAAAGTCAGCGCGTTCGGCGCGATGCGGCTCGACAGCGCGCGGTTTCTGCTGCTGGGCTCCGGCGGCTTTACCTATAATCTTGGCGAGTTCGCCATCGTCAAACGCGGCGATACGGGCGACAGCATCCAGAATATTCTGACCGACATTCTCACCCGCGCGGGCTATGACAGCGTCGATTATGACGTCGCATCGCTGGGCGATGTCAGTGTTGACGGTTATGTGCTGCCGGAACCGACCACGGGCCGTGCGGCGATCGAGCCGTTGCAGGTGTTCCAGCCTTTCGACCTGATCGAAAGCGGCGATGAACTGGTGGCTGTGCCGCGCAGCGGTGCGGCGGATGTCACCATTCCCGCCGCCGAATGGCGCGCCGCGCCCGAGCGTAAGGATCAACCGCCCGCGCTCGACACCATCCGCGCGCAGGAGCTCGACCTGCCGCTGGAAGTGAATATCGATTACATCGATGCCGGACGGGATTTTGAGATTAACAGCCAGCGTGCACGGCGCATCGTTACGCGCGCCAAGGCGGTGCAGAAAATCGCGCTGCCGATCGTTTGCGCCTCCAACATCGCCAAGCGCATGGCGGAAACGCGGCTTTACGCCGCCTGGGCGGAGCGCGAACTGGTGCGCGTGCGAATTTCCAGGCGCTGGCTGGCGCTTGATCCCGGCGATATCGTTGATCTGGATGACGGGCGTTTGCTACGCGTCACCGCCATCAACCAGGTTGGTGGCTTGATGGAGCTGGAAGGCTTCTTCGTCAATGAAGCGACGCAAAGCAGCGCGGCGGCGGCCGATGCCGGGCAGGGCGCGGATCATCCCGCGCTCGCACCGCTCGACAGCATTTTGTATTTGATGGATTTGCCGCTGCTGCAGGCGGCGGATGACCAGCCGGGCTTTTATGCCGCGGCAACCGGATTGCCGGGATGGAACGGTGCATCGCTCTGGCGTGCATCCGACGGCGTGAATTACAGTGCGGTGGCGTCCCTGCCTGCGGCGGCCATCAGCGGCATGGCCGTGACGGCGCTGGCCAACGCGCCCTGCGATTATATGGATCGCGCGCACAGCGTGCAGGTGCAGATTGTTCAGGGTTCGCTGTCCAGTTGCTCGGAGAGTGATCTCTATAATGGCGCGAATGCGGCCCTTCTGGGCGGCGAGATTATCCAGTTTCAGACCGCGACGCTGACAGGGCCGGGGCTTTATACGCTCAGCAATCTGTTGCGCGGGCGGCGCGGCAGCGAGTGGGCGGCTTCCACGCATGCGGTGGGCGAGGATTTTGTTATCCTGACGCCGGGCGCGGTGAATTTCGTTCCGGCGCTTTCGACCGACCGCGGCCGGAGTTATGCATTCCGCGCGCTGACCAAGGGGCAGACGCTTGGCGATGCGCAGGACAGTGCTTTCACTTATCAGCTGCGGACACTGCAGCCCTTTGCGCCCGCGCATCTGGCGGGTGTGCGCGCCAGCGGCACAGGGAGTGATTTGACCTTGTCATGGAAGCGCCGCGCGCGGATCAGCGCCGACTGGGTTGATTATGTCGATGTGCCGCTGGACGAGCCGGAAGAATTGTACGATGTCGAGATCATGAATGGCGGCAGCGTGATGCGAAGCTTCCTCAGCCTCACATCGCCAACCGCCGCCTACAGCGCCGCGAACCAGAGCAGTGACTGGGGCGTCGTGCCATCGAATTTCACGGTGCGGGTCTATCAGATCAGCGCACGCTACGGCCGCGGCCGTGCGGCGGAGGCGGTGGTGTGAGGGTTAAAGAGCTATATCGCGGCAATGTATGCCGGAACGAAACCTGTCGCATCGGATAGCACGAGGGTCACTGGTCATATCATTCTTACGACATAGACCATAGATCGTGGGACTTTCCTCTAAGGGAATATCGTTCAGTATCGAAGAGATTTCGGTTTTGCATGCTTCGGGGGTTAGAAAATGACCTAAACTTCTATCCTCTCCGGAGGGTAGAACAAGGGTGCCATGTATCGGCCAATCTTCTTGTCTACATCCCGATGTGGCGGCGCATAAAGCGATCCCGGCGGCGACGATAAATTTCCTCGTGGATGACATGGCAATCCCCTTCAATCGTTCATGTCAGCCATTGTACGGACAGAAAAGGAAAGTCAAAGCGGATAATAAGGTTAACTCCACCGCCGGGAACAGAAAATACCCTTGGTTTTCAAGGTGGCGCGGTGGGAGCGGTTATTTAGGTGTGAGGTCTTTGGGTTTATTGCCTGTACGAGGAGGTTTTTGACCTTCTTTTCTCTTCGGTGGCGCGAAGGATTCAACATGAGGCCCTGATCCTGGAACAGGGCCTTTGTGAAATTCAGGAGTGATCGGAAGAATCGTTTCTTCACCGCCGGGTCGTCGAGGTTCGTTCTTTTTAGAAGGCATAAAATATCTCCTCACATCAGGTTGATAAGAGAGGTGATTGCGTTCTCTTGTTACAGCGAAGGGTTCGGAAAAGAACCTTGCACCATGCAAGCGGGAACGCTCGGTGTGCTGTTGGGGCTTTCCTGGCCAGCGGCGGCGTCTTGACCATCTGCGCCGCGCAGCTTGTTTTCCAGAACGCCGATAGAGTTAGTAACTATATTGTTTATAGTGTCAGAAGCGTTGGCAGCGGCTTGTTCCAATCCTGTGCGGATATTAATTATGCCGCGTGATGTTTCGCCGACAATACCTACATTGTCTTTATGGTGGTTAAGGGCTGTTGTGCATCCCGATGTAGCGGCACAAGCAGCGATCCCGGCGGCGACGAAAAGTCTCTTCATGGATGACATGGCAAAACCCCTTAAATTAAATGTCTTTAACTATGCCATTTATTGTACGGGCAAAGAATGAAAGTAAAAAGCGGATAACAAGGTTAATGTACCCGCTTTATTCCATGCTGCCGTTGATTTTGCAGAGACAATCGCTTTGCCGTCAGCTTGCAGCGAGAGCGCGCACAGGCAAACGGAAAGGCGGTGGCGGGCCAGGAATGCGGTTGCAAGGTTGCTTGGCCAGCGGAAGGGCTTCTCTCGTAGTGTTTGCATGAATATACATGACAAGGTGATGGTCGGTTGGCCCGACAACCAGGCGCTGATATTTTTCTTCAGCATCACGAAACAGAATGGGTTTGTCGGCAAGTTCAATGCCGCGTCTCTGGAATAATTGCACAATCGAACCCATATCCGCCGGATGTACGGGCTTTTCGTCCTTGCGGTAAATAATCATTACATCTTCGATCATGTAGAAATCATGAGGGTTTCTCATCGTTCCATTATCCTTCATCGGTTAAATCATGGTGCGAACAGCCTGGATAAATCCGGGCCGCGTGACTTAGCATAATTTATTTTCGGGATTCCAGTTTTTTCTGCGTCCGTGCAGAAAAAAATCCACATCAATTCAGGGTTGCGGAATGACGTTACGGGGTTGGTCTGAGGTTGGGGAGTACAAGTCTTACCCTGCCATCGGGCAGGCGATTAATTTCCATATCGGCACATCTTACCGGATGTGTTCCTGGTGCTGCCTTTACCGCCCGATTGACGCAATCAGCCGTTGTTTGGGGCCGGGCTTGTTGGGAAGCCGGAGCTGGTTTGGGAGCTTTCGCTTTCTGTGCCAAAGCGGGCGAGGCCGTGGCCAGGAGGGCGGCGCTGGCGGTGGCAACCAGGGTTTTGATGAGAGCGGGTTTCATATCTTTTATCCTTTAATAAATTCCGGAATATAGGTGGCAGAATAACAATTTCCGGCAGGGCTGTAAATTGTTGCAAGCCGAAAGAAATATTCAGCGCCTGGCCAGAACACGCTCCCTTTTATGGTTAATGGCCATGCCGCTGCCATCGGGGCGGCGGCACTCGGCCCAGAAATCGGGGCTGCTGCTGGTGAAGGCGTGAGCCCTTGCTCTGCATTCGTCGAAGTCAGCATAATTCCAATAGCCGGGCTCGCCATCCCACCCGCCGAAAGTTCCACGGATAGAGTTGGCTTCGCGTTGTTTATCATAATCATTCATGTGGGGAAGCATTTCCCAGATTTCTTTGCGGCAGTTGGAAGAAGAAAGGGGAAGAACCCGGTTGATGGCAACGGTGGCGTCCAGGCAGGCATTGTAACCGCCCTTTGCAAATTTTAAGTAGAAACCGAGGGTTTCAATAGGAATGAATTGACCCTCGTAAAGAGTATCGGCATTCGGTTTTTTGGTTTCGGATTGGGCGCGGACAGGCGCAGCCGTGAGGAAAAGGGCGCTGGCGGCGGCAACAAAAGACGCCAAGGTCTTGCGGTTTGGCATATTATGCCTCCTTGTTAATTGGGTTCGGCGTGTACAACAACAATTAAACGTTGAGGGTTTTCACGCCGCGCGAGGGCATGATTATCGCCGCATGTATAGAGGGATGGATTTCCGGTCAATGCCTCCCCGACGGCGGTGCAGTCTTCCGCTTTGGCGAAATGGCCTTCAGCCCGTCCGGTCGTACTGCCGAATGTGATGGTAAAAATTCCGGCCACCGGGCGCGCGGATGAAGGTTCGCCGAGCGGGTTGAAGCCCGGTGCCTTGGTTATGGGTGTGCAGGACGCGGCATTCCGCCGGGAAGCGGCTTCAACCTTTTCTTTTGCATATGCGCATGCTTCTTGCGTGTTGAAGAGCAGGGGAGCGCGCGGCACGGGCGCGCCATCGGCATCGATAACCGAAAATGCCCCTTCCACATAATGGGTCGACGGAACTTCCTGGCTGCGTGCGGGCAGGGGAGCGGCGAAAAGCGCCGCAGCGGCGGCGAAAGCGGTAAGGGTGCAGCGTGCGGGCATGGAAACTCCGCCAAAATGATAAACACAATATCGTGAGCTGAGTGTAGGGCGAGCGCGGGTGATTTGTCCCGCACAATCCGCCCGAGTCGCTGCGCTGCGAAATCAGTTTTATGCAGTTTATTGAGGTCCGGAAGGGCCCTCACCCGTGCGGCTAACCTGGGCTTCGCCCGGTCGGTGGCACTTGGCCCAGAAGGGCATCGTGGTTTGACCTTTAAGATAATCGGTCATTTGAAGACATTCATCGTGGCTGGCGAACACCATATAGCCCGATGCGCCATCCCACCCACCAAAAGTACCCGTTACAAATGTAGCTTTGACGGTTTCATCATCGACATAACCCGGTAAAGCTGCTGCGAGATCTCTATGGCACCGTGATGCCTGGAGAATAAGGGGATTGGTCTTGCCAAGGGCGGCTCCAGCCGCGGTGCAACCTTTCAAGCCTTCCGGCCCTTCGCCGAAATTCAAAATCAAAAAAGAATTATTCGCGAGCGTAAACTGCCCCTGATAAAAAACGGGGGACGGTTTTTGCGGCTCTTGCGCACGGGCGGGGGTGGCGGAAAGGCAAAGGGCGGCTGCGGCGGCGGCAAGGGATGTGCGCAGGGACATCATTCGCTCCTGAGGCTGAGGGATGGGGTTATAAGAGCAGGCTAGTCTTTCCGGCCCGGCAGGTAAAGCAGGCGTGGAACAAACATTATTGCGACAGGAAAAGTTGCAGGGCCGCCAATCATCGTGCTGTGGCGTGGCACAGGCCCCAAACAAAAACACCGCCCGGTAAGGGGCGGTGTTGAGTGTGAATTTGTTAAATTTATTACTGCGGCCCTGCAGGGCAAATAGGCGGACTGTTAGGCCCGTTTCCACACATGGGACGGTCTGGCGAACAAACTGGCGGTGCTGGACAAGCAGGAGGAGGAACCGGGCAACGCTTGGACAATGACCTCCAATCAGATTCTCCTACGCTAGATGGTTCCATGCCCATGCTAGATGTGGATGGTTCCTGAGAGTCGCCCGCCCATCCACGGAGAGCCTGTCCCCCAACAAACACAGTTAACGCCGCAGCGGTCATAGCTATGTTTCTTTTTAGAGACATGGATAACTCTCCGTTAAAATGGAATCAGTCAACTTTGTCAGATCCACAAAAATTATTATTCCGGCGTATAAGAATAGCCAGAAGAAGCCTTTCTGTAGGGGCAATGCGGACCACCCGCTTTTACTGGACAACCTTCCGGGGTTTCAGCAAGGGTTGCACCTAAATAGGTGTATGTCACAGGAGCATCGATAGGAACACCGCGGTGGGTTATAGGCACCGCAGCAGAAGCATCGGAAGCGCCAGTGCGTCTGTTGAAGCAGTCCGCGCTAATAAAGCCAAACTGACCCGCAACATAACCATGACCATTTGGGCCTTGACCACAGATAGCAGCTATGCAAGCAGCAAGGTTGTCAAAGGGAACAGGAGCGTCCGTTTGCACATCTCTTCCTGTATTGTGTTGAGCAACGAGGTTGTAGGAATCTTGGCAATCAGGTTCGCCCGGCCATCCCGTTGCATTGGCAAAGTTTGGGGCAGCGGTGACAAGTGTGGCAGTGGCAGCGAAGCCAGCGATAGCTTTTTTCACGTTGAACATCGAATTATCTCCTAGGGTGTTACGAGGTATGTGAACCGCGGCGAGAGATAGGATTTATGGCGTGCAAAGTAAAGAGGGAATCTGCGCCCGCGTGCGATTTTATGCATTATTTATGCGGGTTTGTAGGCCTGCGCGATGGCGTTAACCAACTAACTCCATGAATAGTCACTACCTTTGGCTGCAGCCTCTATATACAGGTGTTGCCGACATGCCAGGGAGTGATGACGCTGAAAGCACAGGAACGCCCGGGCTCTGCCGCAGCGTCAAAAGAAAACACCGCCGCGGTTTCCCGGGGCGGTGTTTTCGTAAGCACTGTTGTTAACAGATTATGGTGTCAAAGGAGAATTTTGGCACTTGCGCGAATTCTTGGCTACGCAAGGCGGGCAGCCAAAATCATTCTGCAAGGTAGCTGCATCGGAATATAACACGGCGGCATCACGTCCTTTGCCGCTGCGTCTTCCTGCGGAGTTAAGCGCCACTACTTCATAAGCGTTGCCTGTATCCGTGTTGAGGCAATTCTTGCTGAGAAATTTTCTGCCGTCGATGACTGCATTCAGGTCATCGCACATAATTTGCGCGCACTCGGCCAAGCTATTGGCAGGTTTTTGAGTTTGCAGAACACCAGGTCCCCATTCATAGCCTTGAGACACCAGAACATACGGTGAAGATGCTGGAACCGTTGGACAATCTCCAGGAGCTGGCGTCGGTATGGTAGCCGGGGGAAGTTCGGGCGGCGTAGGATTGACAGCGACCAAGCGTTGGCATCTCCGGGTCGATGCACCGCCACCGCAAGGGGCTAGGCCCGGCGGTGTAAAGGGTGTGGCGGCCAGCAAGGACGGCTTCGGCCTGAAATCGCGCCGTGCTTTGGATACGCCAGCAATTAAGTCGTATTGGTGGGTTGACCCGTTGATGCAGGCCGCTATGCCGACATTGTATCCGCCATTCATTTCTACGACGAGAGCGTTTGCGCAGGCCGTCAGATTGTTCATTTCATAGGCAACGTGAATCAAGCGTTTTCTTGGTCCAATTCCATCGGGTTGGGGTTGTTTTACATAGTAACCGACGACCAAAACTTCCGCAGGCGGCGTTGTAACGGGGCATCCATCTTCGCCCGTAGGGCCGAAATCATACGTTGGAATGGGGATAGGGAAAGCCGGAGATGTTTGTGCATTCGCATCGCGAACACCACCGATAGTCGTGGCAACAAGGGCCGCACCAGCGGCAATAAATTGAGCGATCTTGCTTTTAACGGACATCACTAAGTCTCCTTGAGTATGGGTGATTACGCGCGGGAATATAAAACGCGGGCATCCCGGAATGGAAGAAAAAACGCGCCACGGCGGAAGAAAATTCACGCGCTGCGCGTTAACCATACGAGCGCCTGTCATTCAAGAGCGGATTTGATTTCTGCAGAAAGTTTACAGCGCAAATCCGATTGTGGCGCACCTACGACGATATGCTTTCATGATGAAAAAGGGCGGCTGCGCAACAGCCGCCCGGTTCGGCGAAAGATTAAGGCGTGCAACTCGGCAAGGAAGCCGGAGACGGGCCGCAAGGCGGCGCGCCTGCACTGACCGACGAGGTTGTGATGTCGTTGCCAGCATCATCCCGGTAGATCACGGGGCCCTGAGCGGGAGCGCCCTGCGCGTTCCGGTACATTGTGGCACGAACAGGTGTGGTGCCATCGCAAGTGTTTACGCATTCGGCCGTGACGAGGCCGAACTGCCCATTAATGATACGGGTGAACATACGATGCTCGCACGCATCCTCTCCTGCGAAACCCGCCTCTGTGGCTTTTTCGACATTCGACATGCCGAAATGCTGCGTGACGAGATTGAAGGGCGGCGTTCCTTCTTCGCCGCATTGCGCGTTGGCGAAACGCGGTGCTGCGATCGCCATGGTTCCGTAAGCGGCCATCGCGGCGGCCGTGGTACGGAACAGTTTTGTCGTATTGAACATAGGAATTCTCCCTCCGGGTAAGAGTTACGGAAAACAAACCCACAACGGCCTGATGTGGGATGGATGAGTAGAGAGATCGGGGTAAGGATGAAATGCGGAAGAAAATCCGCACCCTAAATTTTTGGTAAGCCCCCGTTTCATCGAACTGTAAAAAAATCTTCACACAGGAAAGGCAAAAAATGACCACAACGCCCAATCTGGCGATGAGCTATATCGCGTCGTCGCAGGCGCAGAAGGAAGTCACGCATAATGATGCGCTGAACGACCTCGATTTTCTGGCGCAACCATCGGCAATCGATCACACGCTGGCAACGCCGCCGGGCTCGCCTGCGACAGGGGACACTTATATTGTTGCATCATCGCCCACGGGCGCGTGGACAGGCTTCGCCAACGCCGTTGTGGCTTATTACTCCGGGTGGAAAATCAAAACGCCGCTGGCGGGCTGGGCGGTATGGACGCGCAACGGCAGCCGACTGCTTTATTATACGGGTTCGGCATGGGCGCTGCTGACAACGCCGAAATTGGATGCAAGCACGACATGGAATCCAGGCTCGATCTCCAGCGGTGCAGGCGCGACCTCATCCGGCATTACGGTGACGGGCGCGGCGTTCGGCGATTTTGTCATGGTTTCGGCGTCTTATGATTTACAAGGCGTGAGCGCGACGGCTTATGTCTCGGCGTCGAACACGGTGAAAATTCAGCTGAACAATCTGACGGGCGGCGGCGTGTCGCTCGGCTCTGGCACCTGGCGGGTGCGGGTGGTGAAATTGTAAGTCGGAAAGTCAGCAATTACGGCAGGTTAGCCCGGAACTTCTTGTTTTTACTGGAAATTATCCCCGAAACGGGTATAATAAAACCATGCTTTCGATGTTTGCCAAAGCTGCCGTTCAACTGGTCACCCGTGTGGTGGCGCCTCTTCTTGTGGCGGGCGTTGGCACATCGGTTATCCGCAGGACTTTTGGATATAAACCACCCAAATCCTCGGGTCCGACTTTTGGCTGAATAGCCGGAACATATCTTTTGTAACCAGGGCGCGCTGGACGCGCCTTTTTTGTTGCCTTTAGCACTGAAGGAATTTCCATGATCATCAGGAATGTGTTGGCGCGGCGGATTCCGCTGGCGCTTGTGGCTGCGTTTTTTCTGCAAGGCATCAGCGGCTTTGAGGAGGGGCTGGCCCCGGCAAAGGAGTTGTGCGCCGTCCGCATCGGCGGAACATTTGGAGTCTGGGCGCGATGATGGATGGAACCATGCCGTTGCCGCCCGCTTTTCTTGCCGTGCGGCGCATGAACGCGGCGGGCGTCGAGCTGATCAAGATTTACGAAGGGCTGCATCTTACGCCCTATCTGTGCCCGGGAAAAATCTGGACAATCGGTTATGGCCATACGCGCACGGTGCGGTCGGGTATGGTCATCACGCCGGAGCAGGCCGATCAGTTTCTGAATGACGATCTGCGGCTGGTGGAGCGCGCGGTGCAGCGGCTGGTGCAGGTGCCGCTGAACGACAATCAGTTCGCGGCGCTGGTGAGTTTTGCGTTCAATGTCGGCATCGCGAATTTTGAGCGTTCGACATTGCTGACACTGCTCAACCGCGGCTGGTACGAACAGGTGCCCGCGCAGCTGATGCGGTGGAACCGTGCGTCGGGTGAAGTGCTGGGCGGCCTGTCGCGCCGCCGCGCCGCCGAGGGACGGCTATGGAGTATGCCTGTGCTGCGTGACACGACAGAGATGGTTTAGCCATGGTGAATAGCGGCTACCTACATCAAGCATGTAGCGCCAGACTCCAAACTCCCATGGCGTTCGTCTTGTTGTTGCTTTGGCAGCGCTGGCGAACGATAGAGATGGAGCGGTTGCGCTGGAAGTAGCAGGAGAAGTTGCCAACAGAAACTTTATGGTCTGGACAGAGGCCATGAATTGCGAAGTGATCCAAATACGGTGGGAGCCGGGCGGCCACTGGGACGAATATTGAGAATAGCTTGAGCAGCCATAGCAATCGAAGACAGAATGGTTTGGCGTGGAGGTGGTTCAGATCGAATAACAGGGACAGTGATAGGTCTGGCGGTCTCTTTTGAAAATCCAAGTTCTAAGGCAGCGTCTGCAGGCATTTGCAGTCCAAAATGTTCGCCAACAAAACATACATGCACATCGCTCCTGGCAGCGGAGGATAGAGGAAGAGAGGAGCGTATTTTTGTAACGTCTTGAGATTCTGCATTTGGTAATGCAATCAAAAATCGGCCATCGTGTAAGTATACAGTATGTTCGGCCTCAGCGAAGTGTTGACTGATTTCTGGCGAGTCTATGGGATGATCAAGCACAGAATTATGTCCGGGATTGTATAGTGAAGGCATAGCAATCTCCTCGTATTTTTGTCCGGCGGAACGGACGGAATAAAATCTCAAATTGATTCTCTTCTTAAGCCTGAATCGTACGCCTGGATTTTTGCACTGTCCACGCGGTTTTTACTTTCGGGACGATGATTCCTCCTTCTGTGTTGCCGTTATGGTTAAAATTCTGCGCCTGATTAATCCTTCCACGGAATGATCGGGAGGGAGGCTGCCAAGCCCTTGACGAATTTATGCTGCTATGCAGCATGGATGATATATCCTGCTGATTCGGCAGGGATTTTTCATTCCTAAGGAGGTGCGGCGATGGGTGTGGATAAAACAGGCAAAGGGTTTTTTCGGGTTTTCTTTTCTGTTTTTGCCATCGCCTTCGTGACGCCAGCCCTGGCCTGGGCCGCCGATATTCCGGCGATCAGTCCGGGTGATACTGCCTGGATGCTGACAGCCACCACGTTGGTTTTGCTGATGACCATTCCGGGGCTTGCCGTTTTTTACGGCGGGATGGTGCGGCGGCATAATGTGCTGTCGACCGTGATGCAGAGTTTTGCAACCGCGTGTCTTGTTGCCGTGCTGTGGGCCATTGTCGGTTACAGCCTCGCTTTCACAAATGGCGGAACTTATATCGGCGATTTCGGCCGCATTCTGTTGCGCGGCATGAATATGAGCGAAGCTTTCACGCTGGGCGCGGGAACGGCCTCCCCCGTGGTGACGACCATTCCTGAAGCGCTGTACATGATGTTCCAGATGACCTTTGCGATCATCACGCCCGCGCTGATCGCCGGAGCCTTCTGCGACCGCATCAAATTTTCGGCGATGCTGGTGTTCATGGGTTTGTGGTCGCTGGTGGTTTATGCGCCGGTGGCGCATTGGGTCTGGCATCCGAACGGATTTCTGGCGGCGAAGGGCGTTCTGGATTTCGCAGGCGGTACCGTCGTGCATATCAATGCGGGTGTGGCAGGGCTTGTTGCTGCGATTTTTATTGGACGGCGATTGCATATGGAAGAAAACTACGCGCCGCATAACCCGGCCTACAGCGTGGTCGGCGCCTCGCTGCTCTGGGTCGGTTGGTTCGGTTTCAATGCAGGGTCCGCGTTGGGGGCCAATGGCCGCGCCGCGATGGCGATGACCGTGACGATGATCGCGGCAGCGACGGCGGCTCTCTCCTGGATGGCGGTGGAATGGAAATTCCGCGGCAAGCCCAGCGTGCTGGGCACGATTACAGGCGCGGTTTCCGGGTTGGTCGTTATCACGCCCGCTTCGGGCTATGTCGATGCCAGCGGCGCACTGATCATTGGTGCGCTTGGCGGCGGTTTGTGTTTTCTGTCGGCGATGACGGTGAAAGAACGGCTGAAGCTGGATGACAGCCTCGATTGCTTCGGTGTTCATGGCGTCGGCGGCATGCTGGGCGCCTTGCTGACGGGCATCTTCGCCACATCGGCCATCAGCGGCGTGCCGAGCCAGTCCGGCGCCATCGAAGGCAACTGGTGGCAGCTGGTGCTGCAGCTGGAAGGTATCGGCGTGACAATTGTGTGGTGCGCGATTGCGACCTGCATCATCCTCTTCCTCATCGACCAGACCATCGGTTTGCGCGTTTCGGAAGAGGTGGAACGCGAAGGACTTGACCACGCTCTGCATGGCGAGCGGTTGAGGCATTAGATTTTAACGTCATCCCGGAAAATTTATGAGGCCATAGGCCGAATAAATTTATCCGGGACCCAGTTCCCCGATCCGATCAAACAGTTGTTGCCGATAAGCCAGCTGGGTTCCAGATAAACTTTCTTTCGCCGCTGTGCGCCGAAGAGAAAGTTTTCTGGAATGACGTTGTAAAAATTTCCCTTTTCCCAAAAATGGAGAATGAAGATGCTCACCGAAATTGTCGGCGGCATTGTGTCGCCTGTTCTCAAGATCATCGACAAGGTAGTTCCCGACCAGGCCGAGCGCGACCGCATTAAACTGGAATTCCTGAAACAGGAAAACCAGAATCTGCTGGAGCAGACGCGGCTGGAATTGTCGGCCATCCTCGCCGAGGAGCAAAGTCCTGATCCCTGGACAAGCCGCGCGCGGCCCACATTCCTCTACGTTATCTATTTCGTGATTTTGTCCTGCATGTTTGGCGGCATCGTCGGCATCTGGTTTCCGGAATCGATGAACCAGGCGGCGAACAACATCAATGCGCTGTTGCGTGCCATTCCGGACTCGCTGTGGAGCCTCTTCGGTGTCGGTTATCTCGGCTACACCGGGGCGCGGAGCGTCGAAAAATGGAAGATGAGTACCAAATAGTTGCTAGCCCCGAGTTGCTAGCGACCAGGGACAAACAACTGACAACTTAATCAAAACTATGGAGACACAATGACAACCGATACGTCTTACGCCAACTGGTCAGTACGGCAGGCGCCCGTGCCGTCGAGTGTGCATAATGTGCCTGCGTCCGTCGCGGGCAGCGGCACGGCGCAGTCGAGCCTGATCGTTACGGGCGGCTTCTCGCTGATTTCGGCAGGCGTTACCGCCAGCCAGAATGGCAGCATGTCGATCCAGCGTTATCTGGATACAGGCGGAACGGTGCTGCAGGGCGCGGCGGTACAAATTGCACTGGCAGCCAATACGCCTGCCAATCTCGATGTGCTGGATGGCAAGCCTTTCGCCTCGTTCAAGCTGACCATTACGAATGCTTCAGGCTCGACCTCGAACCTGACTAATTTCGCACTGTTGTTACAAGCCAGCGAAGCCAATCTGTATGGCGTGCCGGGCGCGGATGGTTCGGCCAGCATTGCGACGGGCAACACGGCGCAAAATCTTTTCAGCGGTGCCGTGCCCGTGAATGGTTTTGCCGTCTACAACCCGGATGCCGTGAATGATCTGTGGATTTCCGACAGCGCCACGGCAGTGGCGAACGGGCAGGGCAGCCTTCGCGTCGCCGCCAATGGCGGCGGGTATGAAACGCCGCCAGGCTACAAGCCCATTGGTGCGGTGAGCATCATCGGCGCCTCGACCGGGCAAAAAATCACAGCGCGGAGGTGGTAACATGCCCATCATCCAATCTCCCGCGCCAAGTCTGCTGGCGCCCAAAGGTTTATTCGGCGGCTTGACCATCAACGGCTTCGGCGACAGCATCACGGCGCAAGGCATTTACCAGCCGACCGACACCAGCATCGCGTCGCTTCCCGCCTGGCAGGCGAGCACGGCTTATAGCCTTGGCGCTTACGTCAAAAATGACGGCTTTCCCTATTACTGCACGCAGGCGGGAACGTCCGCAGGTTCCGGCGGCCCGAGCGGCACCAGCAACAACATCACCGACAGCGGCGCGAAATGGGCCTATGCGCCGCCGCAGGCTTATAAATACGGCACATCCTATTTGTTCTGGACGGAGGCGTTCAGCCTCGGCGCGCTGAACTGGGACATGGCGCAGGGCTATGCCGGGTTTTACCAGTCGCTAACCAAAATCATTGTCGTCAATGGCGGCACGAATTACACCAGCCCGACCGTGACGCTCAGCAGCGGCGCGACCGGGACACTGACGGTCAGCAACGGCGTTATCACAAGCGCGACCATCACCAATCCGGGGCGCAACGCGTCCGGTTTCACTTACAGCATCAATGATGCGACGGGATCGGGCGCGGTTTTGTGCCTGGTCAGCAATCCATCCGGCAGCTTCGGCGTGCCGGGGCACAAGACATCCGATATGATGAACCGCCTGGCGGATGCCGTGGCGTCGTCGGTGGATATTTTCGTCGTGCATGGCGGGACGAATGATTGTTCGGGCGGCGTGACGGCTTCGACCATCATCGCAAACCTCAAGACCTGCTATGAAACCCTTATGGCCGCAGGGAAAAAAGTCGTTGCGATCCCGATCCTGCCGCGCACGGGCCTGACCACCGCGCAGATGCTGGTGCTGGTGCAGGTCAATCGCTGGATCCGCGCCTATGCTCGCCGCGAAAGCTGGGCGAACAGCAATGCCAACAGCAGCATTATGCTGGCCGATCCCACGCGCTATTTCACCGATGGGGCCAGCACATCCGGCGCGCCGATTGGCGGTTCGGGCGCGGGCGCAGGGGCGATGACGCAGGACGGCGTGCATCCCTCGACGCGCGGCGCGCAATATATGGCGATCTGCATTCTCAACGCGTTGCAGAAAGTGATCGGCGCGGTGCAGCCTTCGGCCCCGCGCGGTGCGACCATGTTCGATGGTTATGATCCCGCGAATAATCTTGCCGGGAATATCATCGAGGCGCTGCCCTGGACGAACAGCACGGCCTATGCCGTGATCGGTCAGTTGGTGGCGAATGACACATCACCTGTCAAAGTCTATCGCCTGAAAGTTGCGGGCACATCGGCGGGTTCGGGTGGCCCGACGGGAACGGGCAGCACGATTACCGACGGCACCTGCCAGTGGGCCTATAAATACGGGCTCGGCGCTTCGGTGTTTGGCTCCGGCTCAACGGCGCTTTCCAGCCCGCCCGCCAGTATTTCCTATTCCGGCAATCTGGCGACCGGATGGTCGCTGACGCGGCATACCGGGACGGCTGCGGGCAGCGTGACGGGTGCGATTGAGAATCCCTGGTCGGACGGACAGGCGGGCACGCGGCAGTCGCTGGCCTTCTCGCTCGGCTCCGGCGACAACAAGGAATTATGGAGCATCAATATCATCAACGGTGCCTATCCGGCCATCGGTTTGCAGAGCAGCGATCTGGGCGCAAATTCTTTCTATGCCGAATGCGAAGTGGAGCTTTCCGGCGTCGCCAATATGACCAGTATCAGTTTACAGGGGCTGCTTGACCGCAACATATCAGCGGCGACCTTGTGGAACGAGGCGGGCTATGTCACGACACAGGGCACAGGCATCAATGTGAATATGATGTCGAGCAGCGGCGAGATGCTGCCCATCCCGAACAGCGGTAAAATTTATTTGCGCACGCAGCCGATGATTTTGCCGTCCAACATGGCCAATGTGTCGCTGTTCCTCGTGATGGGTTTCAACGCCTCGGGCGGTGCGGGCTCCGCAACCGGGACGGTCAAGGTGAATTGGTATGCGTGTAGGAGGTATGGAGTCTAAATCGGCGTCATTCCGGACGTCCCGTAGGGACGATCCGGAATCCATGGTGCTCACTTTAACGCTGTTCCATGGATTCCGGGTTCGCGCGATGCGCGCCCCGGAATGACGATGACTAAACTTCCTTCCTAAACTTGTGCGCCGGATAAGTTCCCAAAATTCGTAATTCCTGCGCGAAGAAGCCGAGTTCCTCAAGCGCGAGGCGCAGCGGCGTTTCCTCGGGATGGCCTTCGACATCGAGGCGGAACTGCGCCTTGTCGAAATGCCCGTCGACCAGATAGCTTTCGATCTTCGTGATATTCACATCGTTCGTGGCGAAGCCGCCGAGCGATTTGTACAAGGCTGCCGGGACGCTGCGCACACGAAACACAAGCGTCGTGATGCAGGGACCTTTGCCCGGCGCAGGTCGTTTGGCTTCCTTCGATAAAATCACGAAGCGTGTCGTATTGCTTTGCAGGTCGGCGATATTGCCCGCGAGACTTTGCAGCCCATAGGTTTTTCCCGCCAGTTCCGAAGCAATCGCGGCGATCGATGTATCGCGCCGCTTCGCAATCTCCTCCGCCGAACCCGCCGTGTCCGCCTTGATGACGGGCTGGATATTATGCTTGCGCAGCCATGTGCGACATTGCGACAGCGCCTGCACATGGCTGTGCGCCTGTTTGATGTCGGCCAGTTTCGCGCCGGGCAGCGCCAGCAGATGATGCACCACCGGCTGGAAATGTTCGCCGATAATATGCAGCCCGCCTTCGGGCAGCAGGTGATGCACATCAGCCACCCGCCCCGCCACCGAATTTTCAATCGGTATCATTGCCAGTTCGGCTTGCCCGTCGCGTACCGCCGCAAAAGCGTCGTCGAAAGAGAGACAGGGCAGTGTCTCGTAATCCGGAAACACGGCATGGCAGGCCAGATCGGAATAGGCGCCCTTCGCGCCCTGGAATGCGATTGTCTTTTTCATTTTTTCTCCAAAACCTTCCTCACTTCCTCCAAATCCTCCGGCGTGTCGACACCCAGCGGCACCGCGTCAACAATTCCCACCTCGATATGCATGCCGAGTGCGAGCGCGCGCAGTTGCTCCAGCTTTTCGCGTTGTTCCAGCGGCGATGGCGGCGCGGCAACAAAACGCGCCAGCGCATCGCGCCGGTAAGCGTACAATCCGATATGATGATGCATCACCCCTTCGCCTGATGGCGCGGGCAGGCGCGAGAAATACAATGCGCGGCCCTGCGCCGCGCCAGGTTTCGCGTCGATCACCGCCTTGGCGACCTGGTTCATCGTTTTTTTCTTTTCGTCCTTGATCACCGCGGCGAGCGTACCGATATCCACCGCAGGATTTTGTAGAAGATCAAAAGCCTTGCGGATGCAGGAGGGGTCGAGCGCGGGTTCATCGCCCTGCACATTGATCACGGCGTCGTAAGTCGTGTTTCCTTCCAGCGCGTTCAGCGCTTCCCAGATG
Organism: Alphaproteobacteria bacterium; assembly: GCA_033763555.1. Classification (GTDB taxonomy): domain Bacteria; phylum Pseudomonadota; class Alphaproteobacteria; order UBA9219; family UBA9219; genus JALYJG01. The sequence goes on from JANRKK010000015.1 coordinate 40,710, forward strand.
CGGTCGGAGCCCGAGGGATGCTCCGGCTTCGTCAGCACGGCCTGTCCTCCCGTCTTTTCCACAACCGCGGCAATTTCGCGCGCGTCGCAGGCGACCACCACCTTGCCGATTTTGCTTTCCATCGCCCGGCGCCAGACATGCACGATCATGGGATCGCCAAGAATATCCGCCAAAGGCTTGTTGGGCAGGCGCGTCGAACCCATCCGCGACGGGATGATGATGACGGGGTTGCGAGGGGCGGGACGGGTGTCGGGCATCCCGTTTGGGTGCTCTATTTCGCGCGTTTCGTCAAGAATGGCGCGTTCTTCTTGCCACTCGACAGACGCGGCAGGCCGCATTAACTTGCGGAAAGTTCCTTGTTTCCGTCGGTTTGATTCCCCCATGAACGGTTTTGAATTCAACAAAATTATGGCTGCGGTTCTGGTGGCTGCTCTGGTCGCCATGCTGTCGGGTTTTGTCGCGCGCAAGATGGTCGAACCGGAAGCGCTGGCAAAAAACGCCTATGTCGTTGAAGGCGTAGGCGCCGCACCTGCCGCGACCTCAGCCGCGGCACCGAAAGGCCCCGCACCGATCGAACCCTTGCTGGCGGCTGCGAACACCGAAGCGGGGCAAAAATACGCCCGCGTCTGCGGCACCTGCCATACCTTCGGCAAGGGCGAGGCGAACAAGCTGGGTCCCAATCTGTACGGCATCATCGGCGCAAAGCATGCCCATGCGGCAGGCTTCGATTATTCCGAGGCGATGAAGAAGATGGACGGCACTTGGGATTTCGCCGAGCTGAACGAATTCCTTTATAACCCGCGCACGCATCTGCCCGGAACCAAGATGGCCTTTGCAGGCATCAAAAACGATTCCGACCGCGCCAATGTGATTGCGTGGATGCGGACTCTCGCGGACAGCCCGGTGCCGCTGCCGAAGTGATCCGGCTGGCCGCTCTTCTCGGCCTTCTGGGCCTGGCCGCCGCGACGGGCATTATCATTGCCAACGGCTATCAGCAAATTCTTGCGGCGCTGGCGCAGGCCGGGTGGGGCATTATCTGGGCCAGCCTGTTCCATCTGGTGCCCATGACCTGCTGCATCATCGGCTGGCGCGCCCTGATGCCGGAGCGGCAACGCCCGTCGCACGCGTTTTTCCTTTATGTGCTGTGGCTGCGGACATCGATGAATAATCTGCTGCCCGTCGCGCGTATCGGCGGCGAAATTCTTGCGGCGCGGGTGATGATCAAGCACGGCATCCGCAACACCTCGGCCATCGCCAGCACGGTGGTGGAGACCACTCTGTCGGTGATCGGCGTTTTTCTGTTCGATGTGATCGGCATTACCATGTTCGCCCTGCATATCAGCGACAAGCATGTCGGCTGGCGGCTGGCGGCGGGGCTGCTGATGTCGGTTCCGGTGATTGCGGCTTTGGTGGTGGTGCAGCGGATCGGGTTTTTCGGCTTGCTGTCCAAAATCTTCAACATGATGTTCCGCACGACATGGGAAAAATTTGCGGGCGGCGCGGCGCGGCTGGACCGCGCGGTGCATGCCATGTATCGCCGCAAGGACCGGATTTTGATTTGCGGTTTCTGGCAATTCATGGCCTGGGTGATGGGCGTGCCGGAGATCTGGCTGGCGCTGCAATTCCTCGGCCATCCCTTGCCGTGGGCGGAATGTTTTATGATTGAGGCGCTGATTCAGGCGTCCTCCAGCGTGGCCTTTGCCGTGCCGGGTGCCATTGGCGTGCAGGAAGCGAGCTTTCTTGTGTTTGGGCAGATGCTGGGTCTGACGCCGGAAGTGGCCGTGGCGCTGGCGGTGATGCGCCGCTGCCGCGATTTGCTGCTCTATATTCCCGGCCTGATTGTGTGGCAAATTCAGGAAGGAAGGTGGTTGTTGGGGAAAACCACGAAGTGATCAGCGCGGCCCGGCCATCTCAAGCGGTTTGCTGACGCAGGCGCGACCACGGGCATCCCAGACTTCATCAATGATTTTTTGCTGTTTTGGCGTTTCTTTATAATTTGCACCCAGCGCTTCCTGAGCCATTTCATCGCCAGCGGCAATTCTGATGCCCGCACGAAACCTATCTCTCACCTCATCCGCCATTTCTTGAATAGATTTCGTGAATTCCGGTTGCCGTCTGATAATTTCTGCCGCCCAAATAGCGGCATCCACGATAGATAGGTTTTTCACAGGATAAGATGAAAAGGCTTGGAGGCCAGCTTGCAAGGAAGGACCCGTATTGTGATTGCCATCCACATAATATGCCGTGCGGAAGTCAGCAATTTTGCGCGAATAGCCTATGTTATCAGAACGGGATTCGTAATTGGCCAGAATATAGAGAGCCGCACCAACATCCGCTATGCTTTCGGGGATTTGTATGGCGGTCGCATTGGCGACAGTGAATTTGTCCAGATCGTCAGCTTCATGTGGAATCCCTTCCTCCAGAATGATCATAAATAAATCAACATCATCACGGATTCTCCCCTGGAGAAGGAGATCGCGCAAAAAGTCGACCTGAGCAGTTAGGTACAGGTCCTGAGTTTCATTGTTTGTGCGATTAACAGCCGTGAAGACATATTCATTCAAATTCATGTCATTTATGCGAACATTATCGGAAATATAGTGCAAGGTTTCATGCAAGGCGGAGAAAACACGCCAAGCCATAAGGGGCTTGCTGACGGCCATTGTTTCGCAAAGCGGGCGGCCGTTAAAGGACATGGTGAAATTTGTGCTGACGGAGTCGATAAGAGGATCTTTTACAGATTCACCAATAATAATATTTCCATCTCTACACGGACTGGGGCCATGACGGCATGCGTTTTTTATTTGCTCTTGGGGAAAGGGAATATAGAGTTCTGGCAAGGGAATACCTGCCGTTTGTATCTGCTCCAACATTGAAGCTGTGAATTGTTCAAGATCAGTATCATCCAGCCGCGCGGCGCCATAGGGGCGCAGAGATGCAGCGGCGGCAACAGGGGTTGGCGGTTTGGGTTCTGTACTGCGCGCAGGCGGGACGACGGCAAGCAGGGCCGCGGCGGTGAGGGCGAATTGGCGTTTGATGAAGCGCGGCAGTTTCATAAAATGTCGTTTCACATAATCAAATAATGGGTCGTCAATGCGCTCATGATAGCGCAGAAAGTTCCGGTCTTAAATAGTTTCAACCTTTGAAATTGTTAAGGAATTTCACGATTGCTGCTGAAACCTCGGCGCTTTGGGTGAAATCGACGCGCGGATGGCGGAAGGGCACCCATTGGAACCGCGTGTACCAGAGCGTGCCGGGATGCGGCGGCTGGCTGTAATCATAGGCGGCGAGGGGGCGGTAGCATTCGCGCTCGGTTTTGACATAGCTCAAGTTTAGTTTTTCGGATTTGTAGAGCGCGAGGGCTGCGCGTTTTTTCTTTTGCTCCTCCGGTGTGAGGGTGAGGGTTTGCTCGGTGCCGTTCGGATAGGGGAAGCTGTTCATGTTCCCGCGCCCGCCGAGGAAATTATATTCGGCGAATTCCAGAACGCTGAGTTTGGTTTTGAAAATTTGGCCCAGTGCATTCGCGGCGTCATGGTCGGCATTGCCGCCTTCGTAAGCGGGCACCCAGAGCTGATCGATGGCGTGGCGCGTGATGGCGGATTGTACTTCGCTATGTGCTTCGGGCAATTCGCGCCAGAGATGGCGCGCCGGGCGTGGTGACCATCCGACGGGAGCAAGGCCGAGAAAGCGCGCGGCTTCTTCTGCCTCGGCGCGGCGGCGCGCAGCATAGGCATCGTAATGCTTGCGCTGCCATGGCCAGAGAGTCGGTTGCGCGAGGCAGCCATGCGTCAGGTAAAGCGCGAACACCGCCGCACCCTCGGCGCGCGCGCGGTCGATGGCGGCCGCGCAGGCGACAATCTCATCGTCAGGATGAGGAACCAGAACAAGGATGCGCTTGCCGAACATGGCAAGAGTTGTGGCAGAAACTGACGCGATTGCCTACTGCCAGGTGGCGGGTTGGCTTAGGGTGGTGTTGCTGCTGCTTTTGCCGCAGCCGCTTTCTTTGTCGCCAGCCGTTTCCGGACAGGTTCGGCGAGAAGTTCCTGGAGGTTGGCGCGTGAGAATCTCGCTTTCCCCAAAAGCTTTGCTGCATAGGCTGCCATGGCGTCCGTTACAGGAAGGGAATCTATTTGTCCCGGCGTCGGCAAATTTGCCTTGATCTTGATAATTCTTGGTTTGAGTCTCAAAAGAAATTCGCACCCTTTCCGAGGATCAAGTTCCAGAACGGATACTTTGTCACCTGTTGGTGGGCCACTGAATTCCGGGCCATGTAGTGTAAACGGTTGATGCGGCGGAGCTGGCGTTGGAATTTCTGGCCAAGGGTTTTCTATTGCATCGATGATATCTTCAATATCGGATCGTACAGGAAGAACCTGAACTGAGTGATCGCGTTCACCTTCGACAGCAAAGGAGTCTACGCGAAAGATTTTGAAGCCTTTCGGGGTATGGGCAACAGTTTTGCCTGCCAATTCAATGGCGGAGGTGACGTCATAAGCAGCTTGCAGAATATGTTGAAAGTGATGAAGGGCGTTATGATTGGTCGGCCAGATTCTGCTGCCTTGCACATAGCCCGGTATATGGTCGCCCATCGTCTTGGCGTGAATCTGGACATTGGTTTTCCAGTATTTACTGCATTCTTTCAAGTACTGGGCGATTTCATCATAAATGGCATGTGCCTCCGATTCAGATCTCGTGTCGTTTGCCGTCAGCGCCGCAAATCTTTCACGATACATAACATCATCGGCATTTGGGTACAGCGTTTCAAGGTGAGCCAGAAGGAAAAGATCTTCGAGAGTGACTTTGCTATTATGAGCAACGTCAAAAATTTTTGCTGCGTCCTCCTGCATTTCTGATCTCCTCAAATATCGGTATCGGTTGAATGCCTAAAGCAGAGATTGCGCCTGTCGGCCTTGGATGTAAAGCGTCTGCTGCAGGCATGCGTTAACCATAAAGAGCAACGTCATTCCAGAAAATTTGTGAGGCCTTGGGCCGAACAAATTTGTCTGGAACCTAGTCAGGCTATCCGTACGAGCTTGCTATCCGAAAGGATAACTGGTTTCCAGACAAACTTTCTTTCGCTCATTCCATTCGCGAAGAGAAAGTTTTCTGGAATGACGTTATGTGTAGAGCTTATCCCGCTCCCCCTCATCAAACTTGTAGCTTTTGTTGCAGAACTCGCAGGTGACGGTGACGAGGCCGTCGGTGGCCAGCGCCTCGATCTCGGTGCGGGGCAGGGCGCGGAGCATATCCGTCACGCGCGCCTCGGAGCAGCGGCACTGGTGCCGGAAACCGTGCGGCTCATACACGCGGACGCCGTCTTCGTGAAACAAGCGGTAGAGCAGATCATGCGGCGTCAGGTTGCGGTCGGTCAGTTCCTCCGCCGTACAGGTACCCATCAGCGTCATCGCATGCAGCCAGTCATCTTCGCGCGATGTATCCTTGTCCGGCGCGATGCCGCCTTCTTTCGGCATCTGTTGCAGCATCAGGCATCCGCCGCGCCAGCGCCTCTGCGCATCCTGTTGCACGGCGGCGATGAGGCCCGTCGGCAATTGTTCCGACTGGCGGAAATAATGCTGCACGGCTTCGGCGAGCGTGCCACCTTCCAGCGTCACGATGCCCTGATAGCGATCGTCTTTCAATTTCTGATCGACGGTGAAGGCCAGATAGCCTTTGCCGAGAAGTTTTGTGTCCGGCACGGCATTTTCAAAATTATACCCTTCCTGTGTTTGCGCGTAGGCACGGATGCCACCTTCGCTGGTAACGTCCACGACCAGAAGCCGCACGGCGCCGTCGCCCTTTGCCTGGAAAGTGAAGACCCCGTCATATTTGAGGGAGGTGCCGAGCGTCGCAGCGATGACGACTGCTTCGGCCAGAAGCGCGGCGACCGGGGCCGGGTAGGCATGCTGATGCAGGATGAGATCAAGCGCGGGACCCAGCCGCACCAGCCGCCCGCGCAGGGCGTTGGACTCGAGCTGAAAAGGCTGGACAAGGTCGTCGGTCGGGCTGGTGCCGGGCTTCATCAACGTGCTCTCTTTTTCAACAACTTACGGCTGTTATCTTACCTGAATTTTTCAGAAATCCATTTGAACAAAAGAAGAACATCTTATTGACTTTTGAGGCCCCGGTGGGTAGCGTTTCCGGGCCTGGAGTAGAGAGCAGGCGGGCCGGAGACCTCCACGCCCGCCTCAGGCATTGGATGCCGGGACGCGTATGCTGATTCACTGAAAAAGCATGCCGTCCCGGCGCCCGTTTGAGGTTCCCTTTCTCATCTATTCTTCGATCATCGGCGTGATGGACGCCTGCCAGCAACCTGTTAAGGTTGTGGAGCGATTCGGTTGTTCTGTTCCTGTCCTTCATGAAATTCAATCTCACCGCTTTCCGCCGTACGGCCACCGTTCTGGCTATCATGCTGGCGGGTTTGGGCGTGGCATGGGGCCTGCTGTGGTCGGTCGCCGCGCGCGAATATCGCAGCGTGATCGATAGCTGGATCGAAACCGGGCGCAAATCCGGCTACGAAATTCTGTATGACAGCCAGACGCTTTCCGGATTTCCGCACAATATCGTTTTGCGTTTCACCAATCTGCGCTGGAAGAATACTGACGGCATCACATTCCAGGCGGGCGCGATGGCCTTGTCATCCCGGCCCTGGCTGTGGCGCCATTTCGATGCGCGCCTGTCCAACCATGTGGAAATCCGCGCGCCGCTGGATGAGGAGGGTTATGCCCTGATACTCGGCGGCGAGAGCGGCCATGCGCGCGTCAGCCTCGACAGCGAAGGTTTATGGACGGTCAGCCATGTCGCGCTGTCGAAGGCGAAGGTGGGTCGCGCGCCGGATTATATTTTCGAGGCGGAGGAACTGGAAGCATCGGCCGAGAGGCCCACGACGCCGCCAAAAGATTTCAAACAGACCGGACTGACGCTGGAAGGCGAAGCCGAAGATGTGAAATTGCCTGAAGCCATGCCTTCGCCCTTCGGATCCAAGATGAAACAGGTCGAAGCCAAGCTGCGCTTCATGGGCGCGATGCCGGATGTGCGGAAAAAATATTCCATGACCGTGTGGAACAATGGCGGCGGCATTGTTGAGTTCGATCGCCTGCATATGGAATGGGGCCCGCTGGATATGACAGCCAAGGGCGCCATCGGCTTTGACGATGATCTGCAGCCGGAAGGCGCTTTTTCCGGCGCGGTCGACAATCACCAGCAGGTGCTGAAAGCCCTGATGGAGCATGAGCTGATCGCCAAGCGCCAGGCGGCGATGCTGGATTCCGCCCTTAGCCTTTTCGCCAAGCCTGCCAGCCTCGCCGACAGTTCGGGCATTGAAATTCCCATCACCGTCCAGCTGGGCGGATTGTTCCTCGGCCCGGTGCGGGTCTTTATGTTCCCGGAAATTGAATGGTCGAAAGCTGCGAGCGTTCCGGCAGCGGTTCCCGCTCCCGCAGCACCTGCACCTGTTATTGCGCCGGAACCTGCGCCTCCGGTTTCTGCTCCACCGCCAGCGGTTGAGCCTGCGCCAACTCCGGCTCCTGCGCCGCAGCCTCCGGCAGAAGCCAAGCCACCGTCAGCACCTGCGCCCGCGCCAACGCCGGAGCCCACCCCCAAGGACGAGCCCGCGGCAGAACAGCCGGAGCCTGAGGCCGCGCCGCAGACTTAAATCTCAGATTTTAGGAATTGGCTTTGGCGGGCGTCGCGACCTGCTTGCGCATCATGTCCAGCAGCGCATCGATATTGCCGCCGTTGTTCTGAATGACCGCGGCATATTCCTGACGCTGCGTTACGCTGAGGCTGACGCCTTCGACCACCACATCGATGATGCCCAGCTTGCCGTTCCTCTGGCGGACGCGCCAGTCAATGGAGGTCGGCGGCGAGCCATCAGGATGCGTGATCTGGCTGGCGACGATGGTATCCTTGTCGCTTTCGGGGCGGACGCCCGTGACTTCAAAGCCTTCGCCCGTATAGAGGGTGAGGCGCTCACCATAGGTTCTGACGACCAGTGATTCAAACAGTTTCATATATTCCTGCTGCTGGTCCGGCGTGGCGGTGTTCCAGCTGCGGCCGATGACGAAACGGCCGATGGTCATCAGGTCGAAGGAGTTGCGGAGGATCTCACGGAATTTGTCGGAGCGCTGTCCGGCGGAAACGCTTTTGTCGGCGATGACCTTGATAGCCTGATCGCCCAGATCTTGAACAAATTTGCCCGAAGGCAGCTTGATGGCGGCGTCGTGAGTCTGCGCCGTGTCATCGGCGGTAGCCGGGACGGCGAGGGCCAGCCCTGTCGTACCGAGAAGAAGAGCCAAAACAGCCGAACGCAACACGGACATCGAAATCTCCCGAAAGTAAGAGGCCAAAACAGCTATCCGACTTATAGCGGCTTGGGGTGGCAAAACAAGGCCGTTTTGAGGGAGGGAAAATGGCATTTTCCGGAATGGGCAGAAAACTGCATTTCTGCCTGTGGCTACCTAGGCACGCCGCGCCGGGAACCGCATTGACGCCTTTCTTTTGCCATGCTTTTTTGATTCCTTCCCTCCCAAGGCCCAATCGGGCCGATAACTCCCTATGGAAAGGACTTTTAAGATGCGTTCAATGAAACTCCTGGCGGCGATGGCTGCTGTTGCTGTTCTGGCTGCTGGCCCCGTTCTGGCCACCGAAGCCGCGATGGACGGCTCCGCGGCTCCCGCGATGAGTGCCGATGGCAGCGGCAAGGCCGCCAAGCCGGGCAAGCGCCATGGCAAGCACAACCACAGAAAGCATCATGCCAAGAAGCATGCCCAGAAGAGCGAAGCCATGCCTTCCGCTTCTCCGGCTGACAGCAGCATGATGGAACCTGCCGCGCAGTAACCCGCATTCGAGACACACCGCTGCCGGGGAAACCCGGCGGCGGTTTTTTTATGCCTGATTGAGGCGCAGCACATCTCCGGCCAAATACAACGAACCACCGATAAGAATTCGCGACGGGCTTTTTTCGTTCGCAAGGCGGGCAAGAGCCTGCTGAATATTTTCGGCAGCCGTAACATGCGGAATTTTTAGATCGCGCGCCTGTTGCGCCAGAGCTTCCGCCGTGAAGCTTTGCGCCTCGCCGGGAATGGCGATGCTGTGCAGGCTGGTGATATAGGGCGCGAGCGGTGCCAGAAACTCGGCGGGATTTTTCGTCGTGATCATGCCGATGATAAGATGCAACGGCAGGGCAGGGTTTTCGGACTGCCAGGCGCGTGCCTGGGCTGCGAGGACTTCGCCAGCGGAATCATTATGGCCGCCATCCAGCCAGAGTTCCCAGTTGGTCGGTAGAAGATCGCGTAACGCGCCGCTGTCGAGCTTCTGGAGTCGTGCAGGCCATTCGGCATTTTGCAAACCGTGCGTGATGGCGTTTGCGGGCAAGGGTGAGGGCAGGGCATCCAGCGCCGCAACGGCGAGATTGGCATTTTCCCATTGATGTTTGCCGGAGAGCGCCAGAATGACGCCAGGAAATTTTACGGGATCAACGATATGCAGCAGTGCGCCGATGGCGGTTGCACAGGTGCGCAAGGTTTCCAGGCTTTCGCCATCCGGCTGCGGGATAGTGAAGCAGGGGACTCCCGCGCGCATGATCCCGGCTTTTTCGCGGGCGAGGTCGGCCAGCGTGTTGCCCAGATATTCGCGATGGTCGCAGGACAGGCGCGTGATCAGCGTGGCCAGAGGTTTTTCAATGATATTGGTGGCGTCCAGCCGTCCGCCAAGCCCCGTTTCAAGAATTGTGAAATCCGCGCGATGCCGCGCGAAAGCGGCAAAGGCCGCTGCCGTCGCCGCCTCGAAATAGGTGATGCTGCCGGGCGCGGCGAGGCGTTCGCATTCGTTCAGAATGGCAACCAATTCGTCTTCGCTTATAAGGTTGCCCGCGATGCGAATGCGTTCATGGAAGGTGACGAGATGCGGCGAGGTGTAGACATGCACCTTGTACCCTGCGGCTTCCAGTATCGCGCGGAGAAAGGCGCAGACCGAACCTTTACCGTTGGTGCCCGCGACATGAAACACAGGCGGGATCTTTGTGTGCGGATCGCCGAGCTTCGCCCGCCGATCGCGATAGGCCGGGCGCAGCGTGAGATCAATGCCGCCCGGGCCACCGCGGCGGAAACGCGAGAGAATGGAGGTGGATGTTAAGGCCATGGATTATCAACTGCCCTTTTGGAAGGCTGGAAGATAACAGGTTTTTGGGCCGGGCAAGGGGTTGTCAGATTTGTACAGGATGGTAGCGTTAAATAAGTCAGCTTCGACATCTATGTAAGGGGGGGGCATATCATGAGCGAACATTATAAGGATCAGCTCGTGTTCCATGAATTGTTGGATCGTACGCCTGAAGATATGCTTGAAAGAGCGCGCGGCGGCTGGAAGCACAAAACGCGGGCGGACACACATCTGAAATTCAAGGGCGCGGAAGCGCTTGGCGCTTGTCTTGACTTATTGCAGCGAAGCTCAAGACCGGAAAAGGAAATCTGGTATGAGGAAGACAGGCAGGCCAAAGGACTCCGGCGGCCCACGACGCTTGAGCGGCCGCTTGAAACAACATTTGTTATTAAAACCAATATAGAAGTCGCGCCCGGTGCTTTCGTAGCTATCGCTGCAAGAGGCGTCAGCATGACCAGAGCAAACCAATATGCCTGCTTTGTTAGACCACAAGAAATGGATTCCTGGCCTGAAGGCAGGGAATTGCAAGTTGAATGGAGACAGGATCTGTTCGGGGTTGTTGAGCAGGTGTATGAACATGCCATCCGGTTGGGATTTGTGCCGCTCAATCCTCCGCAGGAAGTTTCACCCAGTCGACCTTCGGATGGTTCAGGGCCAGAAGTAGTCGAAACGGCAAAACTGCACAGCTAATTTTTTAAACCCGCTTGACGCTCCGTGCGCCGTGGGGGACGGGGCCCGTCAGCATCCCGGTCTTTTTCGCCGGAGATTCTTTGCGCAAGAGGCGCAGGACGCGAATGAGCGTATCGCGCAGATCCTTGCGCTCCACCACAATATCCACCATGCCGTGTTCCAGCAGATATTCCGAACGCTGGAAGCCGGGTGGAAGGGTTTCACGGATGGTGTTTTCGATCACGCGCGCGCCTGCGAAGCCGATCTGCGCGCCTTTTTCGGCGACATGGATATCGCCGATCATCGCAAAGCTGGCGGTGACGCCGCCTGTTGTCGGGTCGGTCAGCACGACGATGTAGGGAAGACCTGCGCTCTTCACTTCGTTGGCGGCGATGACGGTGCGCGGCATCTGCATCAGTGACAGCACGCCTTCCTGCATGCGCGCGCCGCCTGAGGCCGGGAAAACGACCAGCGCGGCTTTGTTGGCTACGGCGCGGCGTGCGGCGGTGACGATAGCCTCACCCACGCCCATGCCCATCGAGCCGCCCATGAATTTGAAATCGAAAGCGGCGACAACCGTCTTTACGCCGCCCATGGTGCCTTCGGCGACGACAATGGCGTCGGGGCGTCCGGTGCGGCCTTGCGCTTCCTTCAGCCGTTCGGCGTAGCGTTTCTGGTCGCGGAATTTCAGCGGGTCGGCGAGAACCTTCGGTACATCGACGAAGCGGTAGCGGCCTTCATCGAACAGGGTTTCGAGGCGTCGTACGGGTTCCATCTTCAGATGATGGCCGCAATGGCGGCAGACATTCAGGTTCTCGTCCAGCTCGCGCTTGAACAGCATGGCGGCGCAGCCCGGGCATTTTTCCCAGAGATTGTCGGGGATGTCCTTTTTCGGACCGACAAGCGCGCGGATTTTGGGGCGGACGAAATTGGTAAGCCAGCTCATGGGGGAGGTTATTACCCTGTTTTTCCGGGGGTTTCCATAGGCGGGTTTAACTTAAGGATTAAGGGTATTTAACGAATTTTTTGCCCTTTTACAGGTAGAATCGGCGGGATGGATGCGACCCATAGCGATTTGCGCAAGCAGCTCCGGGATTACCGCCTGACCACGGCGGAGATCATCTATCATCTGCCTGACCATCCCTCACTGTTGCAAAGCTATATCTGGCAGGAGCTGGACATCGCGCCGCGCTTTCCCGTTCTGCATAAATTTCTGCGCTTTTGGGAAACGAAGCTGGAAGGCAAGCTGTATATGGTCAAGGTTGCTTCGCAGGAACTCATCAAGCCGAGCGAGTTTCGCTATTTCGACGGCGAATTTGTGATGCACTAGGCCCGTTTGCGGGTTTCCAGTGCGCCTTCCGATTCCAGCAAAGCCCGTTTCATCGTCAGGCCGCCGCCAAAACCGCCGAGCCCGCCATTGCTGGCGATGACGCGATGGCAGGGGACAATCAGCGCCACCGGGTTTGCGCCGCAGGCGGTGCCGACCGCGCGCACAGCCTTGGGACGGCCGATGCGTTTGGCGACTTCCGCATAGCTGAGGGTCTTGCCCTTCGGGATGGATGCTAACGCCTGCCAGACCTTGCGCTGGAATTCTGTGCCATTCATCACAACTTTTGCCGGAGCGCCGAGGATATTTTTTGCGATCCTGGCGGTATCTTTCTCGGCTTTCGCGAAGGATGTTTGCGGCCATTCGCGTTTCCATTCTTTCAGGAGTGCATCCGGTTTTTTGCCCTGCGCGAAGATGACGCGGCAGACGGCGTTATCGGCATCGAGGCCAATCATCAGTCCGCCGATGGGTGAGTTGTGATAGCCCCAGCGCACTTTGGCGGGCGGCTTTTTCGCGAAGGTGATTTTTGTTCTGGTGCTTTTTGACATGTCAGTCCTCCTCAATCTTGATGGTTTGGCCGGGAGCTTCCTCCGTCGGCACACGGTATTTTTCGCCCAGCCAGCCGCCCAGATCGATGTTGGCACAGCGGACCGAGCAGAAGGGGCGGTATTTCTCGACCGATATTTTCCCGCAGACCGGACAGTTTTTCAGCATCGCCTGGGCCATCGGCAACTCATAGTGGAAACCCGCAACCGCGCAGCATTTGCGCGACCTCGAATAGAGGCAGTCCGACTATATTGGAATGTGAACCGGAAATGAAGCGGATATAGGTTGCGGCAAGTCCTTGAATGGCATAGCCGCCCGCCTTGCCGATACCTTCACCAGAGGTTGCATAAGCATCAATCTCGGCAGGTGTCAGTGTGCGGAAAGTGACAGCGCTGTCGGCAATGCGCTCAAGGATTTTCCCGTTAGGCGCGCGCAAGGCAACGCCTGTATAGACATGATGCCGACGCCCGGACAGAAGCTTGAGGCAGGCGCGTACCTCATCCGCCGTTTCGGCTTTTGGTAGAATGCGCCGCCCACAGCCCACCACGGTATCGGCGGCGAGGAGAAAGCCTTTCGGTTCGCGTTTGGCCGCCGCGTTGAGTTTCTCGCATGCGAGGCGTTGCGCCAGCTGGCGCGGCAGTTCTTTTGGGCGAGGCGTTTCATCGATGTCGGCGGCGATGATTTTATCCGGCGTGATGCCGATATCCTTCAGCAGCGCCAGTCGGCGCGGGGAAGCAGAAGCGAGGATGAAAATTGGGTTCGCCATGAAATGGCGCTCCGGCGTTATTTATGCCGGAAGGTGATCCGGCCCTTGGAAAGATCGTAGGGCGTCATTTCGACATTGACCTTGTCGCCGACCAGAACGCGAATGCGGTTCTTGCGCATCTTGCCCGAGGTGTGGGTCAGCACTTCGTGCCCGTTTTCCAGCTTCACGCGGAACATCGCGTTGGGCAGGAGCTCGGTGACGATGCCTTCAAATTCAAGCAGTTCTTCTTTGGCCATGAAGCCCCTCGGTTTCGTACGGGCCGGAAAATGGCGGTTTTAAGGGCCTGCGTCAAGCGGGGTAAGGTTAAAATCCTTCCTGAAACTATTGTTAGCATTGACGGCAAACAGAAGCATTTGATATGCCAGAATCTTCATTTAAAAGAGTGGATATTGAGGGATTGTTCATGCATGTACCAAAAGTTCAAGATCGCTGGTTACCCGAATTTCTGTATGGTCAGGCCATTCTGCCTCGGCCAACCGGAAAAGACTTTTGGACTGGCTTTAAGGGAGTCAGAAAGGCTTTGCATATTTTGCGGGCTGGTACGAAACCTGAATTGTATGACAAAGCAGCAGAACTTTGCGGCCGGGCCGTTACTCATTGGCACAATGAATTCAAAATTGTGTTGGAAACGAAACCTAAAGGGGCAAAGCCTGAGGCATTCTTTGAAGCTCAGTGTTCCTATGACGCTAAAATCAGAGACATGCGTCATAACTCACTTATTCATGCTTGGGGTTTTGTTCTGGCCGTGATGAGTGAAAAAGGCATAGAGGTAACCCCTTGCGTAAGAGGGAATTTTTGCAACTCATTTCCAGATATCATGGAAAAAAGCCGTGAAGCAGCGTGTGATTTTCTGAATGATCCGCGCCGCCCCAAAGCCGAGACTGTACACGCGCGTCAATCTTTAAATTTGCGGCCTAGAGCTTAAACGCTCGCTTCAGATCGGCGACGAGGTCGAGCCGTTCCCACGAGAAATGCCCGTCATCCTCGGGGTCGCGGCCGAAATGGCCGAAGGCCGAGGTCTTTTTATAGATCGGGCGGTTGAGCTGCAGGCGTTCGCGGATACCGCGGGGCGAGAGCTTGACCAGTTCGCGCAGGATATCCGGAAGCTTCGTATCGTCAACATGGTTGGTGCCATGGCTGGAGACGAACACCGCGAGCGGTTCGGAAATGCCGATAGCGTAGGCCAGCTGAATGGTGCAGCGATCAGAAATTCCCGCCGCGACAATATTCTTTGCCAGATAACGCGCCATATAGGCGGCTGAGCGGTCGACCTTCGTCGGGTCCTTGCCCGAAAACGCGCCGCCACCATGCGCCGCCGCGCCACCATAAGTATCGACAATGATCTTGCGGCCCGTGAGGCCCGCATCGCCATCAGGCCCGCCAATGACAAAGCGGCCCGTCGGATTGACGTAGAAATGCTCGTCGTCGCACATCCAACCGTCCGGCAGCGCCTTTTCCACATAGGGGCGCACCAGCGCGCGCACTTCGGCCTGATCAATCTTTTCATCATGCTGGGTGGAGACCACCAGCTGCGCGGCGCGCACAGGCTTGCCGTCCTTATATTCCAGCGTCACCTGGCTTTTGGAATCCGGGCCGAGCAGGGGGAGTTTGCCTGCGTGGCGGTCTTCGGAGATCAGGCGCAGGATTTTGTGCGCGTAGAAAATCGGCGCGGGCATGAAGCTTGGCGTTTCGCGGCAGGCATAGCCGAACATGATGCCCTGATCGCCTGCGCCTTCATCCTTGTTGCCCGAGGCGTCGACGCCCATGGCGATATCGTCGGATTGCGCATGCACATAAATTTGTACATCCGCCCATTGCCAGTGGAAACCTTTTTGCGCATAGCCGATTTCACGCACGGCATCGCGCGCGGCCTGTTCCATTTCCTTCGGCGTGATGAGCTTGGGCCCGCGGATTTCACCTGCCAGCACGATACGGTTGGTGGTCGTCAGTGTTTCGACGGCGACGCGGCTGTGCGGATCATGCGCGAGGAACAAATCGACGATTGAGTCTGAGATGCGGTCGCAGACCTTGTCCGGGTGGCCTTCACCGACGGATTCCGAAGTGAAGAGGTAATGGCGATGTTTCGTGGACATGAAAAACCGGGGGATTTAGTGAACAAGGCCGCCAAAACAGCATGAATTGGCTTAACGATCAAGTCTTAACGTCATCCCGGAAAATTCGCGAGCTTTGCGAGCCAATTTGTTCGGGACCCAGTCAGGCTTTCCATAAGACCAGAGTTTGTAAATAGGATAGCAGGTGGTGTCTGACAGATTTTGTGGCCAGGCCAACTGGGTCCCAGACAAATTTTCTTCCCCCGCTTTCGCGAGGGAAGAGAAAATTTTCTGGGATGACGTTTTTATTTTGTGGCTACCCCGAAATAAAACCATTCTTCGCCGAGGGGTGTGTCGGCGCGCGGCATGACGATAACGCCATTGGCGGGCGCGGGGATGGGGCGGCCATCAGCATGGAAAGCCAGCGTTTCGCCTTTGGTTACGGGCTCCAGATTTTTCCAGTTTTTTGGGAAATGCCCTTCATCGTCGCGGTAAAACACCTGTGTCAGGGTGACGAGGAGACTGCCGGATGGTGCAGGCCGGGCCATAGAAGGTTCGTCCACCATATTAAGGTAACGCAGCGCGTTACGAATGGCCTGATAGGCAACCTCGGGCGCTTGTGGGTCTTTATGCTGGCCGCATTCGATGGTCAGTGCCGCCGCGCCGAACTTGCGCGCATATTCGGTGGTCCCTGTGGATTCCTCGTCCGAAGTTTCTTTCCGGCGGCCGGAATGGGCATAGGCTTCGGCCCATCCGGTCATGATGGTGTAGCCGCCAAGATTGCGGGCGAAGTCGAAGCCTTTCGCATCGCCCTGATTGGCCAGAATGAAAGGCGCGCCGCCGACGGTGTAGGAGTGGATGTCGAGCAGCACATCGCAATCCTCCAGCAGCGGGCAGAGGACATTGCCGATACGAGCTTCGTAAGTATCGGGCTTTTCCATGCGGCCGAGATAGCGATTGAGGTTGCGCTCGGTAAAGCGCACATCAGCTTCATAGGCGCGAGGGTTGGCGATGGGCACGAAGGTGACGCGCCCGCGCGCGATTTTCACGGTGCCGGAGTCAATGTCCCCGATAAGGCGGCGGATGGCAGCGGTACCACATTTTTCGTTGCCATGTACCGCACCGATCACCAGAAAGCGCGGGCCGGGCGTGGATGCGGTGTAGACAACCGGTTCAATCATCAATGCAGCCGCACGGGCTGATAGGGGCTGTCGAGCGAGAAGGCAGGAATTTCGATGTCAAACATCTCGCCGCGTTCATTCTCCATCTGGTAGCTGCCCGCCATGATGCCGGACGGCGTCGCCAGCGGCGTGCCGCTGGTATATTCAAACATATCGCCGGGCTCGAGCACGGGCTGTTCGCCGATGACGCCGGGACCGCGCACCTCGTGCAATTCGCCACGCGCATCGGTGATTTTCCAGTGGCGGCTGCGCAGCTGCACCGTTTCCTTGCCCAGATTTTCGATGGTGACATGGTAGGCCCAGACGAAATGGCTGTCGTTCGGTGCGGATTGATCATCGAGATAAACCGGGCGGACGGTGACGCGGATATGGCGGGTGACGCTGCTGTAAGGAACGGATTTTTTCATAGAGGCAGTCTAGGCGAAAAATTTCGATTGCGCTATGGTAAGGCATTCAGCATTTAGCATTCGGCATTTGGGGGAGGAAATCTCCCGAATGCCGCATCCTGAATGCCAAATGCCGATTTGCGGGTGTAGCTTAGTGGTAAAGCTCCAGCTTCCCAAGCTGGCTATGAGGGTTCGATTCCCTTCACCCGCTCCATAATGTGGGGTATAAGGAAGGCGTATAAAATAAAAGGCCATTATGAGCGATACTATTCTAACCATTTCCAGTCTGCGCGAACAATGGAATGCGCTTCAACTTAAGGCGTTGATTCCTGCTCCTTTAACGGATGAGCAATTGGTGGCTGTTTTATATCTACAGCAGGTTCGAGAGAAGCTCGGCGACAAACCTGTGCCTAAGGATGCGATAATTCAGTTGAAACCTTTTTATGAGGCGATGCCTATCGCGGTAGCTCACGTGAAGAGAAAAGCAGCGCGTGAGATATGTGCTTTGATACGAGGCTTTCCTTCTCCGAAGGCTAAAAAGGAGTTGCCCAGGAGGGATCGTTATCATAGGCGGTGCACGCGTAACTTGGATTCGGGTAGATACCAAGCGGTTGAGCGGGTGCGCGAGGAATGTAAAAAAATACACCAAACTTTATTTGGAACGCCGGGAAAAGAGGATGACAGTGAGTTTGAGGTGGGCCTTTTTAGGCGTCCGAGAAATTCAACATTACATGCAGACGGTTGTGGTGCGTTCTATGGCGTGGAATATCTTTTACGGCTGAATGCGCTTCCGTATGAAGTTGTTGATGGAGCAAGGTTTGCCGTCCTGTCGAACCAAGAAAAGGCACTGGTTCGTTTGGCGCAGGAGCCGTTGTCTCTTCTTCGTTCACAGAAAAAGTACAAAGGTGCAGATGGAATTGGCCGCGCCAGCCGGGACATGCTGCGCCGAAAAGGCATTCTTAGAAGGGTTCCTTTAGGTGAGGTCAACTTGATTGCACCCAGCGATTCTTGTTTGCCCGGCAACAGAGGCACACTGCATTGCTCTTCGCTAACTCCTCGGAGAGGAGCGCATTCAGGGCTTTTTCGTTATTGGGCATGGCCAGTGTCTTATTGGACATAAACTAAGCCGCCGGACTGTGAATTGATTACATCCATATCTTTGGGAGTGGCTTCCGACGTGCTAATTGAACGTCATGAAAAAGAAAACCATCACCGTCAATGACAGGATGCAGAAGGGCTATCGGTATGTGCTGTCAGCACCGATGGGGAAGAAGTTCGACCCGGAATTCAAGCCAGACCTGACGCCAAAAGACATGCTGCGCATGGGCGTGTTCGGCGGCAAATATATGACCGATACGCGCAGGGAATTTCCCGCCAGCTGGTTCACGAAGGCAAAATTATCGAAGCGTCATGACGCGAAGCTGAATTATTTCGGCGTCGATGCCAGCCAGCCTCTGGCCGAATGGCGGCGCAAGGGCTGGATTCATCCGGACGATCCGCGCGGTTGGTTCCAGTGGTATTGCCGCTATTACATGGGCCGCCGCATGCCGGAGGAGGACCGCCGCCAGATCAAGCGCTGGAAAATGATGCGGCGGCATATCCGTCAGATTGAAAAGAACTGCGAGTGCGGCGACTTCACCTGCCGCCGCCGCCAGCGACAGGCGCTGCTGCACTGGGCGTATGACAGCCGGAAGATGTGATGAAGAACCTTAAGAGTATTTTTGTTTACATTTCTTTTTAGTGGATAAGTCTTTTAATTGTTTTAAGCGGATCTCTCCTGAAAGTTCTGCAGCGTCGCCTTCCATAACATTGCCGATGCCAAAATCTCCCATAAATCCGAGAACATGCGCTCCACTCGTGTCATGGCGTTGCATGCGCACGGAAGATAAAAATTCATCTGCTTTGGCAATTTCTATATGTATATCTTTACATGAATATTCTTGTTTTTCTGTTTCTGAAACTTCCGTAACTCGACCATAACGTTGTGTGGCGCAGGCGGTTACGGTCAGTAGAAGAGCGAGTGCTATACGAATTTTCATGGTGTCCAGCCTGGTTATTGAAGAGTTGTGCAGGCTTGGTTTTTGGCATTATTTTCAAATAATTCAAAGCCTAATACCCCTGTATTTTGCGCTGGCCTAATAAATGCAAATGCGCTACAAACCCCTATCCCCACAAGCTGAAAAGCCAGTCCCCGCGAAAGCGGCGGACGGGGGAGTGTGACCGGAACTCAGTCGCGGTTGCGACCGGAAGACGGCCGCAGATGTCGCAGGCTTAGGAGTGTAGCTCAATTGGTAGAGCACCGGTCTCCAAAACCGGGGGCTGGGGGTTCGAGCCCCTCCACTCCTGCCACCCTGCTTCGCTCCGCGCAGCGGAGCTTCGCAGGGCAAGGCCCTGCGAGATAAAGTTAGGGTGGTCCTGCGTAGCCTTGGCGAAGCAGGACGGATGAAGAACGAGAAACACAAGTTGAGGGTGAAAACGTGAGCATTGAAGAAACCAAACCGAAGACCAGCATCGGTGATTTTGCGCGCGAGACGCGTCAGGAAATCGCCAAAGTCACTTGGCCGACGCGCAGGGAAACGGTGATGACCACGGTGATGATCGTCGTCATGGCGCTGGCGGCGGGGTTGTTTTTCCTGCTGGTGGATTCGGCGCTGGGCTTTGGCATCAGCCATCTGCTGGGTATGAGATCGTAACGCATAAATGAACGGATAAGAAAGACGAGAGGAAACAATGTCGCATCGCTGGTATGTCATTCATGTTTATTCGGGCTTCGAGAAGAAGGTGGCGCAGGCCGTCCGCGAAAGCGCGATCAAAAAAGGTTTGGAGGAATTTTTCTCGGAAATTCTCGTGCCGACGGAAGAAGTCGTCGAGCTGCGCCGCGGCACCAAGGTGAACGCCGAACGCAAATTTTTCCCGGGCTACGTCCTGATCAAGATGGATCTGACGGACGAAAGCTGGCACATGGTCAAGAACACGCCGAAAGTCACCGGATTCCTGGGTGGCAGCGGCAAGCCCTCGCCGATTACCGAGGCTGAGGCGCAGCGCATCCTGAACCAGGTTCTGGAAGGCGTCGAGCATCCCAAGCCTTCGGTCATTTTCGAGGTGGGCGAGCAGGTACGCGTCGCCGACGGGCCATTTGCGTCGTTCAACGGCGTTGTCGAGGAAGTGGACGAGGACAAGGCGCGCCTCAAGGTTTCGGTGTCGATCTTCGGCCGCGCGACGCCCGTGGAACTGGAATATACGCAGGTGGAGAAGGTTTAATTTTCAAGTTCGTTTTTTAAAGGGAGACAATTATGCCGAAGAGGTTAGATAGAAAAATAGAGAGAATAGGGTGTGAAGAATTTAGAAGAGAAGCCTTGAATATGCTTGCCCAAAAGCCAGAAATAAGCGGTGTCGAACTATGGCGGGCATTGAAGAAACGCTTCGATCAAGAGGTTGTGATTGGTGGTTTTTATGTTCGCATGGGTGAGCTTGAAGCTGCGGGAAATGTTACGCGCCGTGTGGCTGATGCTCCTACCCCTGAACAGCGCGCTCTGCGGAGCGAAAAACAAGTAACTTATTTTGCGATTACCGATCAGGGGCGTGAGACGGTCGCCGCGCCCTCTCGATTGACGCTTTAGTAGCAACGCTATTTTACGCTAATTTCTCCGCCAGTTGTTCCATCACACTCTCCCAATCGCCATAGGCGGGTTGGCGCAGCAGTGTCATGTTCGGGTACCAGGGCGTCATGGTGCCGCTGGTGCCCCAGCGCCAGTCAGGACAATGCGGCAGCAAGAGACAGGTTTTGACGCCGAGCGCTCCGGCCAGATGCGCTGCGGCCGTATCCACCGTTACCAGCACCTCCAGCTGTTTCAATAGCGCTGCCGTATCCGCAAAATCCGTGATGAGTTTTGTGAGCTTGATGACGGGCGTTTGCGGCGTGATCTGCTCCAGCCCCGCGCCTGTGAAAGGCGCGTAGAATTGCGCTTTTACCTTTCCGAACAGCGGCGCGAATTGTTCGAGCAGGATAGAACGTTCATGGTCGCGTTGATGCGTGGGCGAACCGGTCCAGACCAGGCCGATGGGGCGCATGTCCTTGGCGGGTTGCGGCAGTTTCGGTTCTTCCGGAGCGCTGAGATAGGGTGCAGGCGGCGCATCGATCGGCAGGGTTTTGCCAAGCGCCAGCGGCAGCGACATCAGCGGCGCGTAATAATCCGCGGCGGGCAGGGGTTCGGTTTCCGGCAGCACCAGGCCCGGCAGATTGGATGCCAACAGGCGTTGCAGCGAAGCGGGAACGCTCCACACCAATTCGACGCCATGCGACAGCAGCACATAACCATAGCGGCAGAACATAAGAACATCGCCGAAGCCTTGCTCGGCGACCAGCAGAAGTTTTTTGCCGCCGAGAGGCTCACCATTCCAGCGTGGGCAAAGCGGCGTGACGCGCAACGCACCAGGGCGCTCGAGCCGCGCTTCGTAGAGCGGCCATCCCGCCGCGTAATCACCGGACAGCAGGCGGGCCATGCTTTCTTCATGGCGCAGGGCGGGGTCGTTGCTGCCCGCACGCGCGGCGGCAAAAAGCGGCCAGGCTTTGGCAAAATCCAGCTGATCAACGGCGAGATTGGCGAGGTTCAACTGCGCGTGCGGATTGTGCGGCTCCAGCCGCGCGGCTTCGCGAAAGGCTTCCCCGGCTTCGGTGAATTTGCCCTGGCGGTTGAGTGCAAGGCCAAGGCTGTTGAAGGCCGCGCCCTGCGGCGTGTTCAATGCAATCGCACGGCGCGCCATATCCTCCGCGCCATGCAGGATGCCGAGGCGGCGGTAAATATTGGCGAGATTGCCGCAGGCTGCGCCCTGGTTGGGATCGAGATCGAGGCTGTGTTCGTAGCTGGCCGAAGCGTCTTCGAGATGGCCGAGATTTTCCTGCGCGACGCCCAGATTGAACCAGAGCTGCGCCTGATGCGGAAAATCCTGCGCGGCATCGGCGAAGGTTTGTTCCGCCGCCACCCAATCCTCCAGCGCAATATCGGACAGGCCGCGGATGAGATAGTGCTGCACATCCAGCGGATTGTTCTGCGCGAAATCGGCAATGCAATCGCGCGCCAGAGTGTAATTCTTGCTCCGGAGGGCGGTGAGGGCTTGCGCCACAAGGTCCTGGGACATGGAAAGGCCGTCAGAGGCGGGAAGGATTCGCCGCTATCTTAGGCAGGCTAGGGGAGGTTCTCAACCCGCTTTTGGGCTACCGGAAGATTGGGAAACGACACGCAAATAATCTAGCCGGATGGCAAGTCGCCGCGGTTTTGCATCTGCTGCGGTTGGCTGCTCATGTACGACAGGTATGGATGCAGTCGATGTTCGGGCAAGGGCTTGCCGAAATTCAGCAGCGATGCTGTGAACCGAACGCGGATGGCCTTTTTCGATTTTTATAGGCAGCAAGGTTTCACCAAGCTGACATTGCACTGGATTGCCGTTGATATAATGACTGAGCACAAAGGCTGCCTCGGCAACTTTATCGTAATTTTCGGCTGGACAATCAGGGCTGACATGCATAACGGCTGAAAGAACCAGCGCTGTTTCTTTGTTGTGCCACATTCCTTTGGTCAACGTAAGAAAAGCATGCCCCGCCACTGCGGCGGCAGCAACTTGCCGAGGCGGCACATGTTTGTAAAGTTTTTCAAGAAGATTTGTCAGATCTCTTTCAAAGGATTTGCCTTCGCCGAACGAGCGGCCATAGGCAGGAACTGTTAGTACGATTTGCGTAAAATATTGAAAGGAGCTCATATTAAATTTCCGTGAGTAAAACACTCTCTACAGTATGAAAGATACTAAGAGAAAACCGTTCGTAAAGAAACAGGAAAAATGATGGTTAACGCCTACGTCCCCCTTGATTCAAAATCGATGCGCGGGTCGGTGGCGACATAGGCGAGGTCGCCGAGCAGGTTCATCACAAGCCCCAGCAGCGTGAAAAAATAAAGCGTGCCGAACATGACCGGGTAGTCGCGGTTGATGGCAGATTCAAAGCCGAGCAGTCCCATGCCGTCGAGCGAGAAAATCACCTCGATCAGCAGCGAGCCCGTAAACAGAATCGAGATGAATGCACCGGGAAACCCGGCGATGACGATCAGCATGGCGTTGCGGAACACATGGCTGTACAGAACGCGGCGTTCGGACAGGCCCTTGGCGCGCGCGGTCAGCACATATTGTTTGTTGATTTCATCGAGGAAGGAATTTTTGGTCAGCATCGTCAGGCTGGCAAAACCGCCGATCACCATCGCCGCGACGGGCAGCGTGATATGCCAGAAATAATCACCAATGCGCTGCGGCCAACCCATCTCGCTCCAGTTATCCGAGACAAGGCCGCGCAACGGAAACCATTCGAGATAGCGACCGCCCGCGAACAGCACGATCAGCAGAACGGCGAAAAGGAAACTGGGAATGGCGTAACCCGCGATGATGACGGCGCTGGTCCAGATATCGAAATGCGTGCCGTCCTTCACCGCCTTTTTGATGCCAAGCGGGATGGAGACGAGATAGACAAGCAAAGTCGTCCAGAGGCCAAGCGAGATGGAGACAGGCATCTTGCTAACGACCAGGCTGAGTACGCTTTCATCGCGGAAATAGGATTTGCCGAAATCGAAACGCATGTAATTCCAGATCATGCCGAAGAAACGTTCATGCAGCGGTTTATCGAAGCCGAATTGATGTTCGAGTTCCTTGATGAGTTCGGGGTCGACGCCTTGTGCACCGGGATAGCGGGCGGTGACACCGGAGTCGGCGGCTTTCATCATCGGGCCGCCGGGTGCGGCGGCTTCGCCCGCGCCGGAACCGCCGAAGCGCGCTGTGGCGGCGACATCGGTGCCATGCAGTTTGGCGACGATCTGCTCGATGGGGCCGCCGGGTGCGGCCTGCACGATCAGAAAATTCAGCACCATGATGCCGAACAAGGTCGGCACAATGAACAGCAGGCGGCGGATGATATAGGCGAGCATGGGAAATTGCAGCAGACGACAGGTTTCGTGCTTATATCACAAAGCCGCGTGACTTACATTATTTCCCGTTAATGCAGGAGTCCGGTGCGGAATGTTTGGCTCTGCAGGCTGAACGCGTATATCGAGCGGCAGACCTTTCTGGGGAACCCAGAAATAACCTGCGAAATCAAAAGACCGAATTCCACCATCCTGTCGGCCATTGGTGATGATCCGGCCCGTTTTATCATTATGAGTTACGGGGCCGTACCATCCTGCCTTGTGGTACCACAAGCCGCTTTCTTCGTGGCGCCGATAGAAGTGGCAGTTATTGCGTTGAGGATCGACAAAAGCTGAAACAAGATAATGCCCATCCAACGGCTTTATATTGTTTTCTTCTGTATCAGGAATGGCAATTAGGCCATCAGCTTGAAGCGATGAGCACAAAGCCTCTGCGGTCATGGATTGGCAGGGATTTCCCCCCATGTAACCTGGAAGAGCGATAAGAATCTGGTATTGGCCCAGCGCGAGCTGTGATGTGTCCGGTTCATAGGCATTGTAGACAAACGCGTAGCAATTCCGGGTATTGGGAAGAGTGCCCCTGTTCCATTCATTGAAAGCAGGAAGATCGTCTGAAGGTATTCTCAGACTGGTAATTGTGACTGCATGCGCAATGTGCGTTTTGACAGTCATAGTTTTTCCCTTAACTTTTATGACACGTTAAATAAAGCCAAGTGTTCCACAAAAATGACATGGTTTCAATTGAGACGTATATTTGCAGTCCGTTGCGAGTCGCCCCATGGTTAACCTTAATTTTCTTCGCGCATGGCATCTGCCCCACTGGTCCCGGCCCTATGCGCGGCTGATGCGGCTGGACAGGCCAATTGGCATCTGGCTGTTGCTTATTCCGTGCTGGTGGAGCGTGGCGCTGGCCAGCCCGCGCATTCCCGATCTGTGGTTTCTGTTTCTGTTTGCCGTCGGCGCGGTTGTGATGCGCGCGGCGGGTTGCATCATCAATGATCTGTATGACCGCAAGCTGGACGCAATGGTCGCGCGCACGCGCAACCGTCCCTTGGCAAGCGGCGAGGTAAAGATCTGGCAGGCGTTGCTGCTTCTGCTCGTGCTTTTGCTGATCGGCCTTGGCGTTCTGCTGCTGTTCAACCGCCTGACGATTGCCATCGGTGTCCTGTCGCTTATTCCTGTTGGTCTTTACCCGGTGATGAAGCGCATCACCTGGTGGCCGCAGCTGTTCCTGGGTTTCACCTTTAACTGGGGCGCTCTGATGGGATGGAGTGCTGTAACCGATGGCATCGGCGTGGCTGCGGTGCTGCTGTATATTGCGGGAATTTTCTGGACGCTCGGCTACGACACGATCTATGCGCATCAGGATAAGGAGGATGACCTGCTGGCAGGCATCAAATCCACCGCGCTTTTGTTCGGCGATCAGTCGCGTTTGTGGGTGGCAGGATTTTATGCCGCTTCGCTGGTTCTGTTCGCGCTGACGGGCTGGATGGAAGGGCTGGGCGATGGATTTTTTGCACTGGTGATTTTTGCGGCTTTGTTCGCGCTGGTGCAGTTGCTGGCCTGGCGTATGGATGATGCAAGCGACAGCCTGCGGCGCTTCGCCAGCAACCGCGATTTCGGCCTTATTCTTTTCGCGGCGCTTGTGTTGGGGAAGTTTGTCTAAGGCTTTTGCCGCAAGCCTTTCCTGCATGCTCTGGTGTTCAGCAAGACCCCATGCTATTGGCCCCGTCCCACCTTTGAAGTTTCTTCCCTGACCTGTAAGGCTCCCGCATGGGCGCTGCTATCCGGCAGTTCCACATCGCCGCAAATGATGTGCGGCCTTTTGATAATGTGCCGCGCTTTCAGCCGCGCATCGTGCGCCTGCATGCGGCGGCGCCCCGACGGCGGCCGGAATTTTCGTGGATTACGTTGCTGGCCGGAGCCCTGGCGCTGTGCGGCATTTTCATGCTCGGCGGCCTGACGGGCATGGTGTTGTGGTTTACCTATGATGCGCATGACAATGCACGCGCGACGGTCAGGCTGGCGTCGGCACCCGTAGCGGCAACAGCCATGATGCCGATCGTGACGATGGCGCCGCCTGTTATCGCGCCCGTGTCACGGGTTACGGTGGACATGCCGACCGCGCCTGCCGCGCCGGATATAGCCTTGCCTGCTGAGAGTCTCGCACCGCCGCCTGCCGCCGGAAGCGTGACGGTGAAAGCGGATGATGCCGCTGTCGCGGCGATTGTTGAGAAGATCGCGGCATCGGATGGAGCAAATATTGATCAGATAGAGTTACGTCTTCCCCCTCTGGGGGGAAGACGCGAAAACCTGAGCTTACGCAGTAAGTCCTTGGTTTTCGCAGATGGGGGGTCAACCCCCCACCCAACCCTCCCCCCAAGGGGGGAGGGCTACATTATTATTTTCCATGACGCACCGGAGGAAGGCAGTCCGGTTGAGGATGCGGATGCGCTGGCGGACAGAGGGCAGAAACTGGCGCAGGAGGGACGAGCCGCGGAGGCCATTGCTTCTTTCGATCGCGC
>JANRKK010000016.1:0-19467 GCA_033763555.1 Alphaproteobacteria bacterium
GGAGAAGCCCCATTCATTGTCGTACCAGCTCATCACGCGCGCGAAGCTGCCGTCGATGACCTTGGTCTCGTTCAGGGCGAAGATGGAGGAGCGCGTGTCATGGTTGAAATCGGTTGAAACCAGTTCTTCCGTATAGGTGCCGAGAATGCCTTTCAGGGGCCCTTCGGCAGCGGCCTTCACCGCCTGATTAATCTCTTCGACACTGGTCGGCTTCTTCGCCACGAACTTGAAATCCACAACTGACACGTTCGGCGTCGGCACGCGGATAGCCGTACCGTCCAGCTTGCCTTTCAGGGCCGGAAGCACCTTGCCCACGGCTTTCGCCGCTCCGGTTGAGGTCGGAATCATGTTCAGTGCTGCGGCGCGGGCACGATGCAGGTCGCTATGCATCGTATCCACCACGCGCTGGTCGCCCGTGTAGGAATGGATGGTGGTCATAAAGCCGCGTTCGATACCGATGGCGTTGTTCAGCACATAGGCGACAGGCGCGAGGCAGTTGGTGGTGCAGGAGGCGTTGGAGATGACCGTGTGGCTCGCCTTCAAATCCTGATGATTGACGCCATAGACCACGGTTAAATCTTCATCCGTCGCGGGCGCGGAGATCAGCACCTTCTTCGCCCCGGCCTGCAGATGTTTTTCGGCATCCGCGCGCTTGGTGAAACGGCCCGAACATTCCATCGCGATATCAATGCCCAAATCACCCCAGCCCAGCTTGGTCGGATCGCTGATTTGCAGGCCCTTTACCCGCTTGCCATTGATGATCAGGTCATTGCCTTCGGTGGCCACCTCGCCCTTGAAGCGGCCATGCACCGAGTCATATTTCAGCAAATGCGCGTTGGTATGCGCATCGGCCAGGTCGTTGATGGCGACAATCTCGACATCCGTGCGGCCGGATTCAAACAGGGCGCGGAGGACAAGACGGCCGATACGGCCAAAGCCGTTGATGGAAACGCGAATGGTCATTATTCGCGCTCGTCGCGCTGGGTGCGTTCCATGCGCTCATGCCGTTCCTGCGCCTCGACGGTCAGGGTGGCGACGGGCCGGGCTTCCAGGCGCCTGACGCCGATCGGTTCACCCGTCTCTTCGCAATAGCCATATTCGCCGCGGCGGATGCGTTCCAGCGCTTCATCGATCTTCGAGATCAGCTTGCGCTGACGGTCGCGGGCGCGCAGTTCCAGCGCCACTTCGGTTTCGATGGAGGCGCGGTCGGCGATGTCGGGTTCCTGCATGCCGCCTTCATCCTGTAACTCATGCAGCATATCGTCAGCTTCCTTGACGATCTCGGCCTTCCAACCCAGCAGGCGCTGCCGGAAATATTCCTGCATCGTCGCGTTCATGTATTTTTCTTTTTCGGTCGGTTTATATGTCGCGGGTACTGTCGTGCCACTCATGCGCCCATTCCTCCCTGTTTCGGGGGCGGAGCATAATAAAACGAGCCCCGCTCCGCAACAGGCTTGGGCCCGGCGCTGGACGGCTCAAAAGCCTTATTTAAAGGGTTATTTCTTGCCGCAGAGGAAGCTGGTGGGCATATGGAAATAAACGCTGACGATTTCCGCGCCCGGATTGCGGTTGGTGATCTTGGCGTTGGAAATATGGCTGATGGCGGCGGTCAGGCGCATTTCGTTGGTAAAGCGCCAACCCACCTCAACCTGCGACCGGAATTCGACGAAGGAGCCCATCGGAAAGGCATCGCCGCCGTAAAACAGGCCCACGCCTTCGCTCCAGGTTATAATACCATGATTGCCAATCAGAATATCCATCGCCAACCCGCCCAAGCCGTACAACTGACCGACGGTCGTTACTTCGCCGCCGACAAAGGGGTGAAACTGCACATAGGGGTCCCAGCTTTTGAAGTAGGACGTAATCTGCGGCAGCAGCGAAACGCCCCAGCGGTATTCGAGGCGGAAATCGGCGGCCTCGCGGCGCGGTTCATCCTTGTTGAAATCCTTGTACCCGGCGGCGAAGGAAATCAAATCCGGCTGGCGGAATTTTTCGATGGCGCTGGCGGGTGAGGAAAAGAAAAACGCGAGAGCGAGGACAAGGCAAAAACGCAACTTCATACGCAGCATGGAGAAACCGCCCGACAGAAACAGGGAATGCGCAGTCTTGTCCATGCCGGGCGAAATGGCAAGGGCACAGAGTTAGTGCTCTTAATCTCTAGGTTGGTTTGTTTCGTTATAACAATGAGGCTCGGGAGTGCTTAGGGCCGCCCCGCTGCTAGGATTTCTACGCCGCGCAGAACCACATCGAACAAGGGTTCGACCACAACGCTCATCACAGAAGCGGTGGCATGGATCATATGGTCGGAATTGGTCATGATACCGACATGGGGTGCCCCGCGGTCGTCTTTCATAAACACCAGATCGCCCCGTTTCCATGGCGTATCCCGCCAATGGCGCGATAAAGGCTGGCCGAAGGCTTCCCGTTGCTGGTCGCTGTCGCGCGGGGATTCGATGCCCGCCATCTCAAGCGCCAGCTGCACAAGGCCTGAACAATCAATCCCCTTGGGTGTCCGCCCGCCCCATAGATAGGGGGTGTTCAGCAGCCGTCCCGCCGTGAAGGCATAATCAGGTGTCAGCGCTGCTTCGGCACCCACGATATGCGCGGTAAAGACAAAACCGCCGCCGGGCAACGCCGTGAAATTGCCGCGCTTCTCGCCCGGCTGGATATAGGAACCGAGCGTCAGCTCATCAATCGGCGGGCTTTTCAGATCGGGCTCGGGATAAACGAAACTGCGCAACGCGCCAAGCCGCCACGACAAATCGGCGATCGCATCTCTCAAGGTTCCGGCGGAAGGCAGATAACCGACATAGCGGTCGATGCGGTTCTGCACCCAGGCAAAACCATCCATGCGTATCTCGAACACATCCAGAAATTCGCCGTAGCGTATCTGGCTGACCTGCCGCGCATCAGGGTCGGGCGTAGCGAGGAGCGGGATGACACCCTGCACGCATTGCCGGATGGAAGGCTCGACATAACGCGCCGCCGTCACCGTGGCGCGCAAGGCAGCATCCGCGAGATCGGGGCGGAAAGCATGGGTGCGCGGGTCAAGCGGGGAAGCGGGATTGGACATTCAGCCTTTATCGGAAAGAAACCTCGCGGTTTCAATCCCTGAATGCCAGTTTAAGCCTTGATGGTTACTCGGCAGCCTCAATGGCCCAGCCGCTTTCGCTGGCGTCATAGCTGCGGGGGGCGATAACGGCCGAATCGACCGCAAATTCAACGAATCGCGCGGGCAACCCGGCGATATGCTCGCGCGCCTGATCGACCATCTGGCCAAACGAGGTCAGGAAGCTTGCGCCATCCTGCGTCCGTTGCACGAGAACATTGCGGCGGTCGAGATCGTCGCGCTGGCGGCGGACGTAACCCAGTTCACCGAGGCGATCGAGCGCGCGGCTGACCGCCGGTTTGGAAATTCGCAGCATCTGCGCCAGGCCGCGCACCGTGTGCGGACCGTCGCCGAGATAAACCGAAAGCATCAACGCCATCTGCCGTGCGGAAAGATCGGGCGCGTCGTCACGAACGCTTGCGACCAGAGCGTGACGCCATAATTCGAGAGATTGCCATTGAACGGACACGATGAGACCTATACGTCAGAGGAGAATGAAAATGAATCGGCAAAAAGATACTGGGACAGGCTTGTTTGATTCGCAAGAGGTTCAAAATGCCGGAAAATGAATCACAAACGCACCGTACCGGAAAAACCCCCGGCCAAAAACGCGGCGCTTGCAAACCCCTGTCCCACGCGTGAAATAAACATTAAGAGCCCAAAAACCAAAACCGGGTTATACTTTCTTTATGTCACCGGATGAAACGCCCCGTTCTCTTCTGGCCGAGTCCAAATCTCCGGCCAAACCGCCGCGCCTGATGCGCCAGTATGAGCTGGTGGAGCGCGTGCGTTCCTACGATCCTACGGTGAACGAGGATCTGCTCAACCGCGCCTATGTTTTTTCCATGCAGGCGCATGGTGCGCAAACGCGTGCATCCGGCGATCCGTATTTTTCGCATCCGCTGGAGGTCGCTGGAATCCTCACCGACATGAAAATGGACAGCACCACGATCGCCACCGCGCTGCTGCATGATACGGTCGAGGACACGCTCGCCTCGCTCGAGGATATCGAAAAACAATTCGGGCCGAATGTCGCGCGGCTGGTGGATGGCGTCACCAAGCTGTCGCGGATTGAGCTGCAAAGCGATCAGGCCAAACAGGCCGAAAACTTCCGCAAGCTGATCGTCGCCATGTCGGAAGATATACGGGTTTTGCTGATCAAACTGGCCGATCGCCTGCATAATATGCGCACCCTTTACCATTTGAAGGACCCGGAAAAGCGCCGCCGTATCGCCCGTGAGACGCTGGAAATCTATGCGCCTCTGGCCGAGCGCATCGGCATCGAGAAAATGCAGGATGAGCTGGAAGACCTTTCCTTCGCCGAGCTGAATCCCGAAGGCCGCGATAGCGTCATCACCCGCCTCAGTTATTTACGCCGCGAAGGCGGCGACATCGCCGAAAAAGTCCTGAAGGAATTGCGCGAGGTTTTGGGGCAGGCGGGGGTAAAAGCGAAAGTCGAAGGCCGCGAGAAATCGGCCTACTCCATCTGGCGGAAGATGAAGCGCAAAAATATCGCCTTCGAGCAATTATCCGACATCATGGCTTTCCGCATCACCGTGGACAGCATCGAGCAGTGCTATCAGGCGCTCGGCGTTATTCACAGCGCCTATCCGGTCGTGCCGGGACGGTTCAAGGATTACATCTCGACGCCCAAGCCCAACCAGTATCAAAGCCTTCATACCGGAATCATCGGCCCCGAGCGCCAGCGCATTGAGATTCAAATCCGTACCTATGCCATGCATGAAGTGGCTGAACTCGGCGTCGCCGCGCACTGGGCCTATAAACAGGGCGCGCCCTCGACCGAAGGGCTGCAGTATCGCTGGCTGCGCGAATTGCTGGATATCGTCGAACACGCCCAGAAGCCCGAGGAATTCCTTGAAAACACCAAGCTGGAGCTGTTTCAGGATCAGGTCTTCTGCTTTACGCCGAAGGGCGATCTGATCGCCCTGCCGCGTGCTGCCACCCCGGTCGATTTCGCCTATGCGGTGCATAGCGGCGTTGGTGATGCCTGCGTCGGCGCGAAGGTCAATGGCCGGATGGTGCCTTTGCGCACGGCCCTGCGAAACGGGGATCAAGTTGAAGTGATCACGCAAAAAGGCGGCACGCCGTCACCCGCCTGGGAACGTTTCGTGGTGACGGGCAAGGCCAAGGCTTGCATTCGGCGTTATGTCCGTACGCAGCAGCGCGCCGAATTTATCCTGCTCGGTCGTTCGATGCTGGATAAACTCTGCAAACAGGAAGGCGTGGATTTTTCGGAAAAGGCGCTGGAAGGCGTGATGAAGAATTTCCAGAGCTCCACGCTGGATGATCTCTTCGCGAATATCGGCGCCTCGCTGCAGCCTGTGCGCGACGTGTTCAAGGCGGCTTATCCGGCGCATAATCTCAAGCCGCCGGAGAAGGTCGAAAAAATACCCGCCGCGACCAAGGCGAAGGCTCCGGCGCGCACGGCGCCACTGACATTGAAGGGCCTCATCCCCGGCATGGCGGTGCATTATGCCCGCTGCTGCCATCCGCTGCCGGGTGATTTGATCGTCGGCATCGTGACGACAGGCAAGGGCGTTACCATCCACACTACCGATTGCGAAACGCTGGAAAGCTTCGCGCGCACGCCGGAACGCTGGATTGATGTTAGCTGGGACGACGCGCATGGGCAGGAGCAGGCGCTGGTTGGCCGCCTGAGTGTGGTGCTGACCAACAAGCCCAACAGCTTCGCGGCGTTGACGACGGCGATCGGCAAGAATAACGGCAATATCACGAATTTGAAGATCACCAACCGTACGCCGGATTTCTTCGATGTGCTGGTGGATGTGGAAGTGTCCGACACCAAGCATCTGACGACGGTCATCGCCGCGCTGCGGGCTATCAGTGCGATCAACTCGGTCGAACGCACCAAGGGCCGCTAGTTACCAGACAATAAATTCGCGGAAATACATGTCGGCGATGGGGACAGGCACGCCGGAGCTCTGGATCTCCAGCATCAATTCGTCATGCAGTTGAAGCGCATAATTTGGCTCGCGCAGCTGATCGAGATTCTTTTTACGCAAATAGGTGATGATACGGTCGGAAATGCGCGGCTGCAGCCCCGCCAGCCTGTCGAGATTTCTCTTATCCACCTCCAGCGCGATGGTGATGCGCACGAGGCTGTTGCCTTTCTGCGCCGACGCCAGCGATAAATTCATGCGCGGCAAAGTGTAAAAGGCTTTATCTGCCGTCGTGGTGGGCAGCGCCATGACGACATCGCTTTTGCTGGCGTCGTTCTGCCAGCGCCCGATCGTCAGATAGCCAAAAAAGGCGAGCAGGGCGAGCGCGACAATATAGCCGCCGATGAAAAGCAGGTTTCTGTTGATCTTAAGCATGGCGCGTGCGCCGCCAATCGTCCGTTTGTCCGGCTCTTATTGTAACGGAAAGATGAAAAAACTCGGTTGACGGCTAATGGCCTGCAATATCAGGGATTTCCGCTTACAACCGCCGGACCTGCATCTTGATCGGCCCTTCGGCGCGGCCATGAATGAACTGGTCGACATAAGGATTGCCGGAATGGTCGATGTCGCGCTTCGGCCCCTGCCAGACAATGCGGCCTTCATGCAGCATGGCGATGCGGTCGGCGATCTTGCGCGCGCTGGCCATGTCATGGGTGATGGAGAGCGTCGTCGCGCCCAGCTCGCGCACGCATTTGACGATCAGTTCGTTGATCACATCCGACATAATCGGGTCGAGGCCCGTCGTCGGCTCATCGAAAAAGATAATTTCCGGTCGCGCGACAACGGCGCGGGCCAGCGCCACGCGCTTCTGCATGCCACCCGACAATTCCGCCGGGTACAGATCGCCGACCTTGGGGTCGAGCCCGACGGCGGCCAGTGTGCGGATGGCGCGTTCTCTGGCTTCCTTGCGCGGCATGCCCTGCGCCTGAATAAGCTTGAAGGCGACATTGCGCCAGACGGGCAGGGAGTCGAACAGGGCCGCGCCCTGAAACAGCATGCCGAATTTCGCCAGATGCTCGTCGCGCATATGGCCGGACAGCTTTGTTGCTTCCTTGCCATCGATTTTAATGGAACCGGCATCCGGCTCCAGAATGCCAAGAATACATTTCAAAAGAACGGACTTGCCGGTGCCCGAACCGCCGATGATCACGACGGACTCGCCTTTGTTGACCACCAGATCAAGACCGCGCAGCACATGCTTCTCGCCGAAGGATTTTTTGACGCCAGACAGTTCGATTTTCGGGGTGGGCGCGTTCATCTTACTTTCCGGCGAAGAAAATGCCCGTCATCACATAGTCGGAGACGAGGATGAGAATGGATGAGGTGACAACGGCATTGGTGGTGGCCGCGCCGACGCCCTGCGCGCCGCCCTTGGAATTGAAACCGTTGTAGCTGCCCATCAGTGTGATGATGAAACCGAACACGGCCGACTTCCACAGGCCCGAGCTGACGTCGCGGAACTCCAGATACTGCCAGCTTTGCGAAATGTAATTCGCCGCATTGAATTTCAGGCGGTAGACGCAGACCAGAAAACCGCCGAACACGCCGATGATGTCGGCGATCAGCACAAGGATCGGCAGCACGATCACTCCGGCGATCAACCGCGGCACGATCAGGTATTTGTAAGGGTTGGTCGAAAGCGTGGTCAGCGCGTCGATCTGCTCCGTCACGCGCATGGTGCCAAGCTCGGCGGCGATGGCGGCGCCGATGCGGCCCGCGACCATCAAACCCGCCATGACGGGCCCCAGTTCCCGCGTAATCGACAGGACGACAACTGTCGCGATGGCGCCCTCGGCTTCAAAACGCGCAAAACCGGTATTGCTTTGCAGCGCCAGCACCATGCCGGTGAAAAGCGCGGTCAGCCCCACGACCGGCAGCGAGAAATAACCGATATCCAGCATCTGCCGCAGGATTTGCCGGGGGTAGAAAGGCGGGCGCAGGCAGTGCGAGACCGACAGGCCCGTGAACAGGCCTAGACGCCCCGTGGCTTGCAGGAATTCAAGAAAAGTCCGGCCAATAAGGGCAAGGGGGTTCATGGGAACGGGCGCGGGGCTCGGGAACAAAGGAAACGGCAAATTATATAAGCGCCCGGGACGAGTCAATTAAAGGGGGAGTAAGGGGGCGGAAGAACGCCGCCGCCCGTAGAAGTCCGGTCAAAGGCTGTATTTGGCCTTTATTCTCCGCCGTACACCGCTGTATCGTCGTAACAGCCTGAGGGCGTTAAGAGGGTGGCCTGTTAAAAGCTCTCGTCTTGTTCTGCGTAACAGGCTCTCGGCTTCGCGTCGCATGACGGCCAGAGGAGATTTTTTGTAACTATGCTGAGTCATTGGAATAGCCTTCAAGGTTATAGCTTGGCTTGGCGATAATGCATTTTAGAAAATTATCCTTTACGAAAGGTTGATTTTGACTTTCCCTTGGTCAGTAACACGAATTAACCAAGACTCTTGCCAATTTTTCCCTTCAGCCTTAGCTCCTAAGGGATGACCGCCATTTCCCACCGGGAGGTTTTTCGCCATCCCGCCTTCACCCTGCTCTGGACGGGCCGGTTGCTGACCACCATTGCCACGCTGATGCAAAGCGTGGCGGTCGGCTGGCAGGTCTATACGGTCGCGCGCCTCAGCTACGATGTGAAGACCAGTTCCTTTCTCGTCGGCATGGTGGGGTTGGTGCAGTTTCTGCCGATGTTCGCGCTGGCGCTGCTGGCGGGCGAAACGGCCGACCGTTATGACCGCCGCAAAATTCTTTTCGCCTGCGTCGGTCTCCAGATTATCTGTGCCGCGCTGTTCACTTTTTTATCATCGCATCCCATGCCGTCGCTGACAGCGATCTTCGCCGTCGCTGCCTTGTTCGGCGTTGCGCGTGCCTTCGCCATGCCCGCCAGTAACGCGCTGACGCCGCGGCTTGTCCCGGCGAAGGTCATGCCAAACGCCATCGCCTGGATGACGCTCAGCACGCAGGGCGGCATGGTGCTGGGCCCCTGGCTCGGCGGCGTGCTGTGCGCCATCTCGCCTTTCTGGGCGAATGCGACGGCGGGCGGGCTTTATGTTGTCGCCAGCCTGACGGGCATCGCGCTTTTGATGATGCCGATCGACGCCAAACCGCGGCACAGCGGCGGTCGGCGCATCGCCATGATCAAGGAAGGGCTCACCTATCTCTGGTCGAACAAAATTGTCTTAGGCGCCATTTCGCTCGATCTGTTTGCGGTACTGCTGGGCGGCGTGACGGCGCTGCTGCCTGTTTTCGCGCATGACATTCTGCATATCGGCGCGGATGGTTTCGGCCAGCTACGCTCGAGCGCTGCCATTGGTGGCGGTGCGGTGACCTTGGTGCTTAGCCGCTATCCCATCACACGCCGCGCGGGTGCCTGGATGCTGGGTGCGGTGATGGTCTATGGCGTCGCGACGACAATCTTCGCCTTCGCGCGGGAAATATGGCTGTCGATGGCGATGCTGGTGGTGCTTGGCGCAGCGGATTCCATTTCCGTTTTTGTCCGGCAGAGCCTCGTGCAGATCGTTACAC
This sequence comes from Alphaproteobacteria bacterium, assembly GCA_033763555.1. Classification (GTDB taxonomy): domain Bacteria; phylum Pseudomonadota; class Alphaproteobacteria; order UBA9219; family UBA9219; genus JALYJG01. Next base: position 9,610 of record JANRKK010000016.1, read on the forward strand.
CCGACCCTATGCGTGGGCGTGTCTCGGCGGTCTCCAGCCTCTTCATCAGTGCCTCGAACGAATTGGGCGAATTTGAAAGTGGCGTTGCCGCGCGCCTGCTCGGCCCGGTCGGCGCGGTGGTTTTCGGCGGCCTCGGCTCTATCGCCGTCACCCTGCTGTGGGCCAAACTGTTCCCGGCTCTGCGCAAGGCAGACCGCCTCGAAGCGCCGGAGATGTGATATAATTTTGCCGATATGATTTTTGCAAAGGGAATAGAATTGTGCATAAATCTTAAGCGAACATCCCGCTTTTAACTTTTTGACCGACTAAATTGAAAATGACTGTAACTTATTCATATCGTGATCCTGAACGGCTTTTATTGACAGAAGACAGGCGTGCTGTTGTCGGGTGTTTGAACCGCTCTCTCGATCTGTGCCGCGAGGTTCTTCCCGGCCCTCGAGAGGTTTCTTTTGATATTGTGGTTACAAATGGTGAGAACTCAAAAACTTTTCCTGTTGAAGGAGCGGGAGCGGGCAATGAGATCACGATCTATTTGGACGCGAAGCAGCCGATTTATAGATCACCCGGACAGCACCATTTTATAACCTCTGCTGTGGCTCATGAGTGGCACCATCTTGTGCGGGATTGCGGTTTCATGAATGGAAAAACTTTGGGGCATATTTTGGTGTCCGAGGGTTTGGCGCTGGCATTTGAAGTTCAACTTTTGGGTCGAGTGCCTTATGCTGCTAGGGCTGTCCCGCGAAAAAGACTTCTCTTGCTCGAAGATCAAATGAAGGTTCTGTCCCGTCAAAGGGACACATACAGTAATATCAAAGTTCTTACCGGGGGCAGGGGCACACATTTGCATCGCTGGTTTGGGTACAGTTTTGCCTATGCGCTTGTAAACGGATGGCTTGAACGCGAAGCAAAAACGCCTGTTGAAGCCGTCGATGTGAAAGCTAACAAAATTCTAAGGCCGTGGCGGAACAGTAGCCTTTCAGTTGTGGGAAGCAGTTCCTTTATAAAAAATACTTGCAGTTAAGGGCGTATAACGCCAGTACAAAGAGTACGCCTAAACAAAAATCAACAAACCAGCACATGTCCCAGCCGCAGGCCGATTACGACGCCCTCGCCGTCAAACTTGATCAGCTGCAGAAAGATGGCGCGCTGGCGGGCGCCATCGATCATTGGAAACATCTGCAAGCTAAATCCCTGCCGCCGGACTGGGTCGCGGGCCAATTGAAAGCCGTTGCGGATTTGCTGAACAAGCGCGGCGTCCAGCTTTATAAAACCAACCAGATTGGCGAGGCGCTGGCCTATTTCCATTTGGCGCTCCGTGCCAATGGCGATGAAGCTTCGGCGATGAACAACGCCGCCTCATGTCTGAAAGAATTGGGGCGGCTGGAGGACAGCACGGCGCTTTATCGGCAGGCGCTGGAGAAATATCCGCACTTCGCCGCTGCGCACAGCAATATCCTGATGAATTTGCAATACACAGCAGGCGTTACACTCGCCGTGTTGGCCGAAGCGCACCGCGAATGGGACAGACGCCACGCGAAGCCGCTGCGTGAAAAATCTGCGCCGTATGATGTTTCCGATCCGGAGCGGGTTTTGCGCATCGGCCTTGTCTCGCCAGATCTCGGTCAGCATCCGGTTGGGATTTTTCTCGTGCGCTATCTCGAAAATATGGACAAGACACAGTTTATTATCAGCAGCTATGCCGACGGGCAGCGCCGCGATGCGCTCGCCGACCGTATCCGCGCCGCCGTCACGCATTGGCATGATGTGCAAGGGTTGAGTGACGCCGCGCTGGCTGAAAAAATCCGTGCCGACAATATCGATATCCTGATCGATCTCGGCGGGCACACGGCCAACAACAGGTTGGGGGTTTTTGCGCGCAAACCCGCGCCGCTTCAAATCACCTGGCTCGGCTATCCCGGCGATACGGGCCTGTCAGCGATGGATTATGTTATCGGTGATCCCCTCATCCTGCCGCATGATGTGCAGGAATTTTGCGCGGCCCGCATCGCACATCTGCCAGACAGTTTTGTCTGTTTCGATCCGCCCGCCGATGCGCCGCCCGTGCAGGACACGCCCGCGACCAGGCCGGGGCAGGTGACCCTCGGCTGTTTCAACAATCCGGCGAAGTGCAACCCCGAAGTCATTGAATTATGGTCCGAAATTCTTAAGCATCTGCCGGAGTCACGCCTTCTCTTTAAGTATAAGGGGTTCGGCGAAAGCCTGTGCCAGCAGGATTTTCAGCAGCGTTTCGCCACGCATGGCATCGATTCCTCGCGGCTGGAATTTCAGGGCGCCTCGAGCCTGCCGGAGCTTTTCGCCGTGATGCAGAAGGTGGACATCGCGCTCGACCCGTTTCCCTTCGCGGGCGGGCTGATGACCTGCCTCACGTTATGGATGGGTGTGCCCGTTATCAGCTGGCCGGGCGAAACTTTCGCCAGCTGCCAGGCGCTCAGCTTCTTCGCCAATATGGGCATCAGCGCCACGGTGGCCGAAAGCCGGGACGATTATGTGGAGATAGCCGTAGCGTTGGCGCATCATCTGCCGCGCCTTAACGCTTTGCGGCACGAACTTCGCCCGGCGATGGAAGTCTCGGCGCTTTGCGATGGCCCGCGCGCGGCGGCGGAATTGCAAAATCTTCTGCGCCAGATCTGGCGCGAACACTGCGCGACCTCCACAACTATATAGGACTCCATTCTGCGATGCATATGTATGTCGTCGTGCCGCGCGACGCATTTTGAATTCGACCGTATGTCTTCACTTAATCAGTTTTTATCGGGCGCAATGATACATCCAATCCATCGGGCGCGGGCTCTACCGTCATTCCTTCCGCCGCCTGTCCATAGATGGAGCTGGAATAATGGTTACACATTGCATTCGCGTCGGCACGGGCATTTTATGGTTAACCGGGATTCTTCTGGCTCTCGTCGTGCATGCCTGGGCGGCTGACGATGTTGATCGTTTCACACTTTCGCCGGAACAGCTTTTCAACGCCACCGTCGTTTCCGTCTCCCGCACGTCCGAGCGCGTCATGGATGCGCCCGCCGCCATCAGTGTTCTGACGGGCGACGATATTCGTCGCGCCGGGGCGACCTCGGTTCAGGAGGCCTTGCGCCTCGTGCCGGGTGTGCAGGTGGCGCAGGTCAATGCCAACAGCTGGGCGGTCAGCGTGCGCGGTTTCAACGGCGCTCTGGCGAACAAGCTTCTGGTGCGCATCGACGGCCGGGATGTCTATGACCCGCTTTTCTCCGGTGTCTATTGGGATATTCAGGATGTGATGCTGGATGATATCGACCGCATCGAAGTGGTGCGCGGCCCGGGCGCCAGCCTGTGGGGCGCCAATGCCGTCAATGGCGTCATCAACATCATCACCAAAAAAGCGCGCGATACGCAGGGCGTGCTTGCCGCCGTCACGGCGGGGACCAAGGACCGCACCATCGCTGAAGGGCGCTATGGCGGCAGTCTCGGTGAAAACGGCCATTACCGCGTGTTCAGCAAATATCTGAACCGCTCTGATCTGGAGACGGTTGCAGGCAGCAGCGCCCATGACGGGCAGCAGATGGGTCATGCCGGATTCCGCGCCGACTGGGACGGCACGCCGCAGGGCGATTTCACGTTCCAGGGCGAAGCCTATGACAATCGCACGGGCGATATGCGCCTGCTGCCAACTTTTACCTCGCCTTTTTCGGAATTGAGCCTGGAGAAGATCGAGGCGCGCGGCGCGCATATGCTGGGCCGCTGGGACAAGGCGATGGGTGAGGATTCCAACGCCAGCGTGCAAAGCTATCTCGATTACACCATGCGCAAGCAGGATATTCTGGGCGATGAACGCATCACCTTCGATCTCGACGCGCAGTATGAGCTTCCCGCCTGGGGCCGCAACAAAATCATTTTCGGTGCAGGCTACCGCTACAGCCATGACACGCTGACGGCCTCGCCCTATGTCAGTTTCACCGATGATGGCGAAGACACCCATTTGTTCAGCAGCTTCATTCAGAACAAAATCACCCTCGCGCCGAAGGAGCTGTTCCTCACGCTCGGTTCAAAATTCCAGCATAATGATTTCACCGGATTTGAAATGCAGCCCAATGCCCGGCTGCAATGGCATCCGGACGACACGCAGATGATCTGGGGTTCCATCGCTCGCGCCGTGCGCACGCCAAGCCGTCTGGAGCATGATCTGACGATCAATCAGGCCGTGCTTTCCGTGTTCGGGTTTCCGGCGGAATTGCGGCTTGTCCCCAACACCGATTTCGAGGCCGAACGTGTCACCGCCTATGAAATGGGCTACCGCAATCAGCTGACGCCGGAACTCTCGGTCGATCTGGCGGGCTTTTACAATGACTACACCTATCTATCGACGCTGAATTTCCTGACACCGCAGCTCATCTCGCCGCCTTTCCTCTTTCCCATCACCAGCACCAATGGCGGCCGCGGCAACACGCAGGGCATCGAAGCCTCGGTTGACTGGCGTCCGCTGGATAATCTGCAGCTCGCGGCATCTTACAGTCTCGTACAAATCCATCTGATCGGGCCACCTTCCAACGTCGCTATCAATTCCACGGCGGCCATCGAACAATCGCCCAGCCAGCAGGCCAATTTTGTCTCGCGCTGGGACATCACTGACCGCATCGCCCTGGACAGCACGCTTTATTATGTTGGCGCTGTGCCGGGCTTCAAGGTGCCGGAATATTGGCGCCTCGATATGCGGCTGGGCTGGCAAATTCTCGACGGGCTGGAATTCAGCCTGGTCGGGCAGAATTTGCTGCAAGGCGAACATCGCGAATTTTCATCGCCGACCGATATCGGCGCTGTTGAAATTCCCCGCAGCATCTATGGCCGCTTCACATGGCGTTATTGATGCGCCTTTCCTTGGGGTTGGCGCTGCTTATGCTGGTGGCGGGGTTCACCGTGTCCGCCCGCGCGCAGGAGGCCCTGCAGCTGCATGAGCAGGAAATCGAAGCCGGGCTCATCTATAACTTCCTCAAATATATCACTTGGCCGTCCGAAACCAGCCGCGCCGACGTCGCCGTCTGCGTCTATGGCGAGGATTCCTTCATCAATTATCTTCAACTCATGGCCGGGCGTACGGTGAACCAGCGGCGCATCACGGTGCGCAGCGCGCGCGATTTTCCGGCGGCGGAATCCTGTGATCTGCTTTTCATCAATACCAGCGGAAAAGACCAATGGCCGCAGATGATGAGGTTTCTTCGCGGCAAGCCTGTCTTGACGGTCAGTACCATCGACGGCTTCACGGACAAGGGCGGCATGATCGAATTCGGCCGCAAGGGCAGCCGCATTCAGGTTTTGCTGAATGTCGACGCGGCGCAGGCGGCGCGCCTGCATGTCGAGGACCGTTTGCTTAAGCTTGTCACCGTGACGCACGCACCCTTGCCGGACGAGGGAAGGTAGCCATGCGTCAACCATCTCTCCGCTTAACCTTGACCTTGGCGATCGGTTCGCTCGCGCTGCTGGCGGCCTTGCTGGTGCTGCGGGATATGTATGTCGGATGGCAAAGGCTGGAGCGTGTCGAGGCGTTGCGTGAGGCCACCTTGCTTGGCGACGGGCTGTTCGATGCAACCGAAAAAATATCCGTCGAGCGCGATATTGGCTATTCCATCCTGCACGCCTCGGGCAAAGACATTGTGGGCGATCTCAGCCGCCGCCTGCTGCAAAGCCGCCGCGATACGGACCAGCTGTTCCGGGATTCTATGGGATCCCTGTCAGCTTACGGCATGGCGGATTTGAATATGAAACTGAAAAAAGCCGAAGAACAATTTGCAAGTCTGCAGGATTTACGCGGCAAGATTGATGCTGCCATGGCTCTGCCGATCGCGCAGCGCGACCGCGCTCTATCCCAGCGCTGGTTCAAGGACAGCACGGCCCTGATCATGAATTTGCAGGAGCTCTGGATGGATTTCGCGCGGCACTACACCGACATTGATGTGTTTATGACGCTGCGCATGCGGTTCAAGCATATTCTCGGCATCATCATGGATTATTCTGGCCGTCAGCGCTCGCTGATCGGTCGGCTGTTCGCTGAAAATGTCGATCCGACGCCCGAGGAGCAGGCTGATCTGCTGCGCTGGGCAGGCGTCGCCGAAAATGGCTGGGTCATCGGTGGCACTTTGGCCGATCAGGGCGGCCTCGCGCCCGGCATCACGCCCTATTTCAACGATGCGCTGAGCCATTATTTCACCATCCATGACATGGTGCAGGGCATTTTCTACGTTCCCGGCGCGGCGACGCGGCCTTATCCCATCAGCGTCGAATTCTGGCTTGATCTGGCAACCCAGGCGAATGACTCGCTCTCGGCACTGAAAGACGCGGCCATGACCCAGTCACGCGATTATGCAGAAAAACTGGAAATGCAGGCGCGGCTGTTCCTTCTCTATCATGCCGTCTTGCTGTTCGTGGCGCTGAGCCTTTGTCTCTACGCCCTCCGGACGGTACGCCGCCGCGTTCTGCATCCTCTGCGCGACCTTGCTGATGCTCTGGCCGATGCCGCCGAAGGCAAGCCCGTCACCTTCATCTCTGCCGACGGCAACCGCAACGACGAAATAGGCGCCCTCGCCCGCGCCTTGCGCGCGTTGCAGAGGAAAACATAGAAAATCTTGCTCAACTCGCCGCGCGTTCTTTATCAGACGGTTTTAAGTCTTCGGTCAGGCCCAGTTCGCGGTTCGCAGGTACGGCGATATGCATCATTTTCGGCGGCGGCAGATTCAGTTTGCCCATTAGCTCGACATATTCATCCGCTGACTTCACTTGCAAACGCGGGTTGAAGGCTTTTTCCTCGCCGATGCTGCTGACATTCTCACCTTTATAGTCATGGGCGGGGAAGACCAAGGTTTCGTCGGGAAGTTTCAGCAACCGGCCGAACAGGGATTCATACTGTGTACGGGCGTCGCCATTTTGAAAATCGGTGCGCCCCGTGCCGCGGATGAGAAGCGTATCGCCCGTGAAAACCCGGTCGCCCCACAGAAAGCTGTAGGAGTCATCGGTATGTCCCGGCGTATAAAGAACATCGAGACGCAGGCCCTCAATTTTAATCTGTTCGCCATCCCGGATGCGCAGCGATACAAAATCCACATCGCTTTGCTGGCCCATGACCGTCATGCATCCGGTATGCTGCTGCAGCGTGCCCAGACCCGTGATGTGGTCGGCATGCATATGCGTATCGACCGCCTGAACCAGCCGCAAATCCAGCTCATCGATCAGGCGCAGATACTGGTCGGTTTTTTCCCGCACCGGGTCGATGATCAGCGCCTCGCCGCCGCGTCGGCTGGCGATGAGGTAGGTGTAGGTGCTCGAAACACCGTCAAATATCTGGCGGAAAATCATTCTAAAAGCTTAGCATTTTTAGTGCCCATTTTGCCAGAGTGTCATCCGTTATAGTTAACGTCATTCCCGCGAAAGCGGGAATCCAGTTGGCCTATCCATAAGAGATGTCTGAAGAGGTATATGCGGAAATTCTGACTGGGTCCCCGCCTTCGCGGGGACATCATTTTCGTAAGCTCGCTTCGCTTGCTAACGAAAATTGATGGTTGGGGCGGGAGGGATCGAACCTCCGAATGGCGGAATCAAAATCCGCTGCCTTACCGCTTGGCTACGCCCCAGACGACAAAGGGCAGGTACCAGAAATCGGAAATTAAAGGAAATTAACTTTATCCTTTTGCTTTCAGACGCCTGCTTTCTGCTCTCTGTGGCTCATATACCCCTACTTTTAACGCCTCGCAACGCCGATTAAGCCCTTCTTAAGGGCTGGTATACCTCTTTTTAAGGGACGGGCGTGTATCGACGGAGATGAGGGAACGCAACGAACCGCGAGGGAACACCATGCCGAAGGCCACGACTTTGCTCGACCGCACCTTTGAGGAGGGCATCGCGCTTACGCTCGAGACCCGGAATTACATCGCCTATCATGAACAGGCGGACCGCCGCGAATATGACCTCGCCCGCTGCCTGCAGGTCGGTTATCAGCACACCCGCATTTCCGCGCGCCTGATTCAGGTGATGACCTGGCTTCTGGCCATGAAGGCCCTGCTGGCGGGTGAAATCTCGCCGGAACAATTCGCCGCCCCTCAATATGCCTTGGTCGTCAGCGATGAATGCAACAGCGCTTCGGGCCCCGAACTGACCGAACTTCCCGCGGGCCTTCGCAGCCTGCTGGAACGCAGCCATTCGCTCTATGCCCGCATCCAGCGGCTGGACGGCATGGTGCGCCGCAAGCTCGACAACGGCGAAGTCCCGAATTTCGCCAGCCTTCTGGGTGGTCCGGCCATCATCGGTCCCAGCGCGGCCTGATTTCCGCCTAAAATTCTCTCCGTAAAACCCGGCTTCACCGTTGGCCGTTGCCGCGTGCATTAACCATGCGCCCGCGCCGCCTTGCCGTATGGCAGGGGCTGTGGCAGGTTTTCTGAGTAACGCATTCCATCAGGCCATTTCAATTCAGGGGAGAGATACATGGAAATCGCAACCATACTTGATCGCATTGAAAAACTTCCAGCGCCCACCGAAGATCCTGCCTATTTGCAGGAAGCGGGAAGCCTCGTCGCACAATTAAATGGGCACGTGCGGCCTGGGGTAAGATTCAGGAGAGATATGTGTGCACGAATGGTCAATGCCGCTATCAAGCTCCCCGGACTGGCACCAAGTATCGTTTTTTTAGGTCAGTCATCCGGAGTTCTGGGGGTCGCCACACTGGGTGAGCTCATAAGTGTGGCGCTTTGTGCAGATCGAGATACGGATTATCGTACGGCCCGCGCAATTATGGAAATGTTCACATGCTTTAGGCCAGAAGAAAACGCAAGACACGGGGCCGAAAATGAATTGCAACTTGAAGAATATCTAAGACGGCGTGATACCTTGTTTACGGCTTTGGCTGACTTAGCCATTGATTCCGATGCTAACTCCAAAACAAAGATCCAGTCGAGAATGGAAGAAATAATGAGAATTCTGGCACAACAGCCTGATGTGGCCGGCGTGCTTTTTAAACATCTGACAAAGGCTGCCGTTTATGGCCTTGAGCCCATGCGTTCTGCTCGGGCCCGTGAGATTATGGGGGACTTCATTGTCGATAAGGTACCTGTCTATTTCCTGACCTTTACCGTTGCTCAGTTGGAACGGGATAACATGCCTTTTATCGATGGCGCTCATATCATGAGGGGTGCGCCGTATAAGGACGTGACGGACGCTCCTGGAAAAACAGAATTTATCCGCATGCTGAAATCCTGCCCGGCCTACGAGGAGCAAAAGATAAGGGAAGCGATAGCGGCCACCCGGCAGCCAAAGCGGACATTCAGGGAAAGAGTGTGGGGAACTTGCGGCCTGTCCTAAAGCCCATGTCTAAAATTCACGGCATTGTCACTGAAGTCGAAGAGTGTCCCTCGGAGTATGTTGTCACTTATGAGGCAGATGACGGGTGCAAATATACTTTTAAAGTTCTGAAGGTAGACGTTCCTGATGTTGGCACAATGAACAGGGTGGTGGGGCAGGAAGTCACTGTCGAGTTAGACGAAAAGATAAGGTCTCGTTGTCGACATTGAAATAGCCGACCCACAACCCTTGCGTGTTTCACAAAAAAGAATTGAAGCGCCAATCCTTCACTAACAATTATAACAGGAAACATACAATGTCTGAGGTCGGTGGTATCATTATTCAAGTTGAAGAGTGTTCTAAGCACTATGTACTCATTTACCGAACACCAGATGAGTGTTTTTACGAGTATACTGCCCGAAAAGATGAAGTTTTAGATGCTGAACTTCTTAAGAGAAGTGTCGGTCATAGAATTACGTTCGCGGCAAAAGAATGCTGCGGCTCGGTCGTCTATATGTCGATATCATTCGCTCCTGCCCCGGAGTT
>JANRKK010000017.1:0-13190 GCA_033763555.1 Alphaproteobacteria bacterium
GTTTACGACGGTCGAGCAGATCGGCGATCTTGTGCTGTTCCTCTGTTCCGATGCGGCTGCCAATATCACGGGCTCACTACTATCCATCGATGGTGGCTGGGTCGCGCAATAAGACGGGTAATCTGCCTTAGAAGGGCAAGATAATATCCATCAACTGCTCGCCGTAGCGCGGCTGCTGCACATCGTTGATATTACCGCGGCCGCCATATTCGATGCGGGCTTCGGCGATCTGGTCATAGGACACCGTGTTCTCGGCGCTGATATCCTGCGGGCGTATGACGCCGCGGATTTTCAACTCACGCATATCGAAATTTACACCCACCTGCTGCGAACCCTGCAGAACAAGATTGCCGTTCGGCAGAACCTGAACGACCGTGGCGGCAATGCGCAGATTGATCTGTTCCTGCCGGGCGATCGAGCCTTTGCCTTCATTGCTCATCGTGCTTCCGGTCTCAACCAGGCTGGACGGATCAATGGCCTTGGGGAACCAGTTCTGCAGCTTGCTTTCAAAACCGAACATGCTGCTGGCGTCCAGCGTGTCCGAATTGTTGCGGGTACGCTTGGTTTCATTCTGCAGCTGGGCCTGATCATTGATCGTAACCAGAACAGTCAGAATATCGCCGACGCGGCTGGCGCGCTGGTCGCGGAAGAAGGCGCGCGCGCCCGTCTGCCATAGGGAATTCGGCTGGCGCGCGGCAAGCGAGGGCGGCGGCATCGGCATGCGCACAGGCACATAGCCGGGGGCATGCGTCGGGTCTTGGATGATATCCAGCCTCGGCGGCTGGCCGATTTCCGACACGCGGTCATAGGCGTTGCAAGCTGCCAGAGCGAGAATGGTGGTCGTCAGAAGCAGAAAGCGTGACATGCGAACCCCTTTCATTGCGCGGCCGCGATTTTCTGGGTGGTGTGAACTATTACAGTTCCCGGCCCATCCACCACGCCCTCAATCACGCGGTTGCTTTGTGTGTTGGTGACGCGGACGGTCTCGCCCTGTGCGCCATCCTGCAAAGCCTTGCCCTGCGCCGTTACCAGCATGAAGGGCGTTTCGATTTTCAGCGTCACCAGCCCGCCGCGGGTAATAAGGCGCGGAGGAATGACATCCTGTGCATGCAGCAATTCGCCGCTGCCGCGTGTGTGGCGCAGTTCGCGGCCTATCAGCTGCGCAACTTCGGTGGCCACGGAGCCGTTCACATGTTCTTCTGGCACCGTGAGCCAGTCGATGTCGGCGGCGCTGATGACAGTGCCGCCTTCGAGACGGCGTGCGAGAACGGGGATGCTGCGCTTGAGGCTGACGCGGCCTGTGATCACCATCGTGAAAGGCCCGCGGGCGGTGTCGGCATCAAAATGGGTACGGAAACGGCGGGTCAGGGGGTCAAAATCGAAATTTTCCAGCTTGAAGCTTGGCGACGTACCTGCGGGCAGGGCGATTTCCAGACCACGATTATCGAACACCACATCCATTTCGCCTTTGACCTGGGCGGATTTGAGCTTGGCCGCAACGGCCTCGCGGAGAGCATCGCCCGAGATGCAGGTGCAGGCGGCGGCGATGACGACATGGTCGTCGGTGCTGCGCGGTTTCCAGTCCAGACGGTATTTCTGCGCCAGACGCATCAGGACATTGGCGTTGTAGGTTGCCTTTTTACCCGGCGGCGGCGCCTGGGCAATGTCCGGATCGGCTTCGGCGCTGACTCCGGTGAAGAGATCGCTGAGCTTGACCGATGCGCGCGTGACCTCGGTTTCGCCGCGCAGCCCTATGGCTTCCTCGGCGCCGCAGGGCTGCGGCGAGCCGATGCTGCCAGCGGCGACCAGCCAAAGAGCGAAAGCGAAGCGTACGGCGCGGTTCATGTTAGGTCTTCATCTGGTTGGTGGTGCTGAGCATCTGGTCAGCAGTGTTGATAACTTTTGAGTTCATCTCATAGGCGCGCTGGGCGGTGATGAGATTGGTGATTTCCGACACGATGTCGACATTCGAGGTTTCCAGCGAACCCTGCACGATGCTGCCGAAGCTTGTCGATTGCGGGTTTCCGGTGATGGGCGAGCCTGAAGCCTGCGTTTCCTTCAGCAAATTATTGCCGATGGCATCAAGGCCCGCGGGGTCGATGAAATTCGCCAATTGCAGCTGGCCCAGCGTCTGCTGGTTGGTCTGTCCGGCGATGGTGGCAAGAATCTGGCCGCTGGCATTCACCGTAATAGCGATGGCGGTTGAGGGTACGGTGATGCTGGGAATGATCTGGTAGCCGTCGGCGGTGACCAGCTGTCCGGTCTGGTTCAATTGCAGTGAGCCCGCGCGGGTATAGGCAGTTGTGCCGTCCGGCAACTGCACTTGCAGATAGCCGAGCCCGTTGACGGCGAGGTCGAGCGGATTGTCGGTGACGGTCAGGTTGCCTTGTTCATTGATACGGTAGGTGGCGGCAGGACGCACACCCAGACCCACTTGCAAGCCTGACGGCAGGATAGTTCCCGTATCGGATGAAGCGGAACCGACGCTGCGCATATTCTGATAGAGCAGATCCTGGAACTCGGCGCGCGAGCGCTTGAAGCCCGTGGTCGCCAGGTTGGCGATGTTGTTCGAGATGACCTCGACATTCAACTGCTGGGCCTGCATTCCGGTGGCGCCGATGCTCAGTGCTCTCATGGCGGTGTCTCCCTAACTCCTAGAAGGTGGTCTTCGACAAGGTTGTAATGGCGGTATTCAAACGCTGGTTTTCCTGGCTGATCAGCGTCGAAGCGCGTTCGTAGGCGCGCATGACCTGAATCATCTGCGTGATTTCGGTGACGGGCTGCACATTCGATTCTTCGATGGCGCCCTGCACGACAAAGCTTTCCACGGCGGGCGCGGAGATTTGTGAGGTTCCGTACAGCCCGTTGCCCTTGGGCTGCATCTGTTGCTCGTTCTCGAATTTGACGATGGAAATTTTGCCCAGCTGCGCAAGATTGGCGCCGTTATCGACGCGCGCCGTGACGGCGCCGTCATCGCCGATATTGATTTGCGACACGGTGTTGGGAACGGTGATCGGCTGGCCGCCATCGCCCAGAACGGGCTGCCCCGCCAGCGTGGAAATACGTCCCTGGCTGTCGAGCTGGAACGCGCCGTTGCGGGTGTAGGCGGTTGTGCCTTCCGGCGTCTGAACCTGGAAATAACCTTTGCCCTGAATGGCCAGATCAAGCTGGTTGCCTGTCGGGACGATCGGGCCGTTGGCCACATCTCGGTAGGTGGCGCGGTCGAGAACGAAATTAAGTCCCTGCCCCGGCGCGGTCGGGGTCAGCAGCGTATCGAACTCGATGCCCTGCCGCTTGAAACCCGTTGTGCTGGCGTTCGCCACATTGTTGGCAACAATATCCATCGCGCGCTGAAGCGCCTGTTGGCCGGATAGCAGGACGAGGCTTGGCGATTGCATGGTCGTCGTCTCGGTCGGTTCACCCCGGAAGGGACACCCCGCCCCTTCACACCCCTTGTCTTGCAGGGGGCGTGCCAACGGAAATAGACAATGATTTTCAGTAAGTTAGTCGATCCGGCCGTGCGGTGCGCCTTTGGCTTTCAGGCAATTATGAACGGCCTGATGCGGCAGGAATTGCCCTTTGTCGATCTTCCGCGGAATTAAAGCCTAAGGCCAGATGCCGGACTTTCTTGACCAGGATTTTCCGGCCGTTTGGAAACAAAACCGCGCTCCTGTTTAAAGATCGCAAGCGATGACCCCCCTGACCATCCGCGGCATCCTTTTCTTAAAGTACCATCGATAGCCGACCATGTTTCACGCGGCATGGCAACCCAGAGATCTTCGTCGTTTTTTCGCCATACGGTTGGGTCTGCGGTTGTAGGGTACCGCCCTTCTTTTTCATGAAAATCTCTCATCCATTGTGCGAGCATTTCCGGCGGCAAATCATTGCTGAAGCCCCACTCTTCCTTCAGCCTTCCAAGAGACCCTTTCCCCGGGAAGCCCCGATAGCCCTGATACAGAGCCACATCAATAAGCTTCCATGATTCCCCGGCAACTTCAGTCCATTCGCCATCACCGTTTTTTTGCCAGACGATTTTATCCTTTGCTGAAGGATAGTGCCCCTCTTTTTCATGAAAAAGAACAAGCCATTTCCTGATCTGATCTTTCGATAACGGCCCTTTCTTGGGACGCGGTTTCCGGGTAGTCGCGGCATGCAATGCGCCAGTGCGGCGGTGTTTGAGTTTCTCGATAAAGCCATCTGTTGAAAGCGCCTGCTGCACAGCATCAAGCCAGCGGCCTTCGCCGTCATAGCGGATGCGGATAATGTCGGAATGTGCATGCAGCTGTTGCTTCGTTGCGTGCATCCAGAATTCAGGCGGCTCTATGGTTCTTGAAACAAAAGTTATCTGGCCAAGCTGGTCGCAGATGGCGACTTGTCCGGGTATTTGAGGAATATCGATCAGCAAATAGGATATGGTCCTTGTCATATTGGCAGGCGTCATGCCCTTGTGAACGGTTAAATCTTGCGCCTGAACTCCCATAGCCTCCAATCGTGTCAGGAGAGCTTCAGTTTTGGCGAGCGGACGCCTCAGATCGGCCGACTCATCCTGCCCGTTGCCGTTAGATCGGAAATTCGGGTGGGTTGTTTGCAACCCCGGAAGAATCAACAAGCCTTCAATGTCCCGAATATTCGCACCTGCTGCGCGAAGCCGGGCGATGGCGTCTTCCTGAAATATCTCCGGCAAGGATGGCGTACGGTGGGTAACCGTAGCCGCCGCGCGGGAAAATAAAGTTCTCGTACGTTGGTAAAAGCCCGTTTGGGCGGCGCGTCGACACAGCAACAGAAAACTGTTTGCAAATCGCTGGCGCAAACCCACATGACTATGAGTTTGGAGGTCTGGCGGAGATGATAAATCAACATTCTGCATTCAACTGACTCACCGCAATATGGCTATATTCGCTCGTTTAATTTTTATGCCTAGATATAAAAAGCGCAGACACCCTATCCAATTTTGAAAGAAAAATGGCTGAAAAATTTACTTTCTTTTGAATTTCAATGAGTTAACAGGGATTTCATGAAGACTGCCGTGGCTCAAACATTCCATCGGAACAAGGCGTCTATGCTTGACAAAAGAGGGCTATTTCCACGACAGTGCGCCCCTTCCCGGGGCCGGATGGGCCCTTGGAACGATGAAACCGCGATTTTCAGGAACGTGCCATGGCGAAAGCAAAGAACGATATCAAACTGGTCAGCTCGGCCAATACCGGCTTTTTTTATGTGACCAAGAAAAATCCGAAGAACAATACCAAGAAGCTGGAATTGAAGAAGTACGACCCCGTTGCGCGTAAGCATGTTGTCTTCAAGGAAGGCAAGATCAAGGAAAGCAAAAAATAAGGCCCACGGCCTTACTTACGGCTCGACGCGCTTATCAGGCTTTGCCTGAACCGTCGGCGATGGATTTCAGAAGCGTCAAAATCTGACGGCGTTGCTTGGGATCGGTGATGCGATACCAGGTGCGCAGCAATTCGCCTGTTTCCCGGCGGTGGAGCATTTTGTCCTGATCGCCCGGAGCGTCATCCAGTGGCGCCTGCTTGCCACTGCTGAAACCCGGCGCGGCTTTGCCGGACAATTCCTGAATCAACTGTTCGTAGAACCACGCCACCGGAACATTCAAAAGCCCGGCAAGGTGGAAGAGGCGGCTGGCGCTGATGCGGTTGGTGCCGCGTTCATATTTTTGAATTTGCTGGAAGGTGAGGCCGCTGGCCTTGCCCAGATGTTCCTGGCTCATGCCCAGCAGATTCCGGCGCGTGCGCAGCAACGACCCCAAAAACACATCGACCGGGTCAGGCTTGCCGCCGCGCTTGGAAAGCTTGCGTGAAAGAGCTGGTGAAGGCGTCATTCGTGAATATCCTTGTATGCGTCGCTACCTTGTATTGGGAACTAACTACAAAAGCATGTGTTTTTTGTGACAACATGCTATTACCCAATAAAAGTAATAAATTACTGAAAACAGAGTAGAAAATTCCCCCTTTGGGTGCAAGATGTCTATTACTTTCGTTTAATTCTTATATAAATCAAGGCTATAGAAAACAACCCAAAAATCAGCCAGAGCCCTCTACCTCCATATTGGCTGAATAAAGTGCCGTTTAAGACCTCCGGCACATCTGCATCCACGAATCCGGTTTCACCCAGACCCAGCCTCGCCGTCACGCGTCCATAGCTATCCATGACGCCGGAAATTCCGGTGTTGGCCGCGCGCACCAAAGGTCGACCTTCTTCAATGGCGCGTATGCGGGCGACGGCGAAATGTTGATAGGGGCCTGACGTGTTTCCGTACCAACCATCATTCGTGACGTTAAGAAGGAAATGGGGAGGATCGGCGCGATCTTCAACCTCGCCGGGAAAAATTATTTCATAGCAGATCAACGGGCTGAAAGATGGCAAACCTGTGACGCGCAAACTGCGCGGCCCCTCGCCTGATGAAAAATCCGTTCCAAAAGTTGCAAGTGCGCGCAACGGCAGAATGGTGCGGAACGGAATATATTCGCCGAACGGCACAAGGTGGAATTTATCATAGCCTGCGACGACATTCGCCTTGCCATCCACGGCGATCAGCGAATTGTAATAATGAATTTGTCCGGCTTCATCCATGTTGCGGCGGATGAGCCCGGTCAGCAGCGCGCCGCCCTTCGGCAGATGCGCGGCGATGTCATGGCGCCGCGCGGGCTCTTCCATCAGATAATAGGTCGCGGCGGTTTCCGGCCAGACAATATGCGTCACGGGCTTCAGGCCGGGTGCGGAAGTGAGGTCGAGCAGGTGGCGGAAATGGTTTTCACGCGCGCTGGACAGCCATTTTTGCGACTGGTCGATATTCGGCTGCACAAGCCGCAGCCGCACATTGGGCACAACATCATCCTTCGCCTGCATCAGCCGCGCTTCGCCCCATATGGCGATCAAGGCAAACAGCAGCAGGCTACCCGCCACGGCCGCGCGGCTGTGTTTATTTTTGTCAGCGAGCGTCGCGGGCAGGCATATGGTGATCAGCGTGAGAAGCGTCAGCCCATAAATGCCGATGATGCTGGTGATCTGCAAAATGGGCAGCACAATCGACCAGCCATGCCCGACCAAATCCCACGGAAATCCGGTGAAGGCATGGCCGCGCACATAATCGGCAAGAAACCAGAGCAGCGCGAGGGTGAGCGCGCCGGATAATCCTTTCAGTCCCATGCGGTGCGCCAGTGCGGCAGCGATGCCGTAATAAATTGCAAAAGCGGCAGGCAGCCCGGCGACCGCTAGCGGCACCGCCCACCAGAAGCTGGCGATATCGACGAACATCGATGCCGCAATCCAGTAAAGCGCGAGCATCAGAAAGCCGAAGGCGAAGCTCCATCCGGTGATGAAAGCCTGCCGCCAGTTCGCCGTGCCCTGCAGAAGGAAAATCAATGCCGGAAAGCTGACCCACAAAACGGGCGTCAGATTCGTACGCGGGAAAGCCAGCGCGCCGAGCAGGCCGAACCCAAAAGCTGCCGCAGCCCGCTGCAAGCCCTTGAGGGCGCGGAGGCGTTTGGCGGCGTCGGCAATTCGGGCAACAGGTGAGGAGGAGAGGAGGGAAAGCACCGGGAGGGTTTAAGCCATTCGTCCCTGAAATGAAATATGGGCCATTCCTCGGAAATCCTTGTGGATAAGAAGTTGTTGTACCCCTTTTGTTCTCATGCCATAAAGGATGGACTCATACGGACGCACCGCTACACTCGCGCCCGGTAAAAAACATAACTGAAAAGGTGTCCCATGGCAGGCAGCGTCAACAAGGTTATTCTCGTCGGCAATCTCGGCCGCGATCCCGAAATCCGCACCTTCCAGAATGGCGGCCGCGTCGCCAGTTTTTCCATCGCCACCTCCGAAAGCTGGAAAGATAAATCCAGCGGCGAGAAGAAGGAGCGCACCGAATGGCATCGCATCTCCATCCTCAACGATAATCTCGTTGGCATTGTCGAGCGCTATCTGAAAAAAGGCGCCAAGGTCTATATCGAAGGCCAGCTCGAAACCCGCAAATGGACGGACAAGGACGGTCAGGAAAAATACACGACCGAGGTTGTGCTGCGTCCCTTCCGCGGTGAGCTTACGATGCTCGACGGCGCCAACAACAACCGCAGCGGCTCCGGCCCTTCGATGAGCGATGACAGCGGCCCGTCGATTTCTTCGGGCGGCGGTTCATCCGGCGGCGATCTGGATGACAGCATTCCGTTTTGAAGAAGGGGTTTTCTAGCAAGCCATCATGAAAATTCAATCTGCTAACCCCATCCATATCGTTAGAAGATCTCAAGCTGGCATTGAATATGTAACGTCGAAGATTCTTAAAAAATCGCCCCGCACGATTACGCGTGCTCAATTCTGGCGCATACCGCATCATTCGGGTCAGATTGAAATTGCGCTCAAGGTGGGCAGATACAAACACACTGCAATGGGCGAAGAGGTAGAAATTGGTCACCCCAAAAGCGAACTGACGCTGGATGATCAAGAACTAAAAGAACTGATAGCTTATCTTGGGGAGAACTATGAACCACTAAAAGATGGTGCGACACAATATATCCTTGTTGATGGAAAGTTAGGTTCCGACACTATTCAAAAACTGAAAGCATTTTTTAATAAACCAGAAAAGGATACGATCCTTTCTATCATTGCAGAAAACGATATTTTGCCTGCCCATCTTTTGCAGAGCTTAAGGCATCAAGAGCGTGTAAGGGCGATAGAGGCCTTTGAGGGCTTGTTAAACAGCAATGCTGGGGAAGTTGAGTGGCAGGCGTGGTTTCAAAACAATAGTTGGGTATTGGGAAGTGATTTTGTGAGAGTCATTGATGATCGCCGAATTGATACGGATAAGGTGGCAGATTTTTTGGTACAGGCGTATGACGGATTTCTGGATATAATTGAGATTAAAAAGCCTGACGCTGTACAAAAATTTTGGGCTGCAAGTCAGTATCGCGGTAACTATATTCCTTCGACTGAACTTGTTGGAACCATCATGCAGGCTACGAATTATATTTATGAGGTTGAGCGGGAAGCTAATAGTGCAAAATTTTTAGAACGGGTGGGGTATGTCAAGGTCGTTAAGCCAAGGGGCGTACTTATCTATGGACGATCAAACGATTGGGATGAAGACCAATCCAAGGCGTTCCGCTTGTTGAATGCCAGTTATCATAATCTAACCATCATGACATATGATCATGTTTTGCAGCGTGCAAAAAGAATGCTCGGGCTTACAGCCCATGCGCAGCCTGACAGTGCAAATCCTGAGTTAGATGATAGTATTCCTTTTTAAATTTAAGAGGACTTAAACCAATCTATGTCCGCTTCCGACTTCATCCATCTCCGCGTCCACTCGGCCTATTCGCTGGCCGAAGGGGCCATTCGTATTACCGAGGATAAGCCGAAGGACGGGCACAAACCGCCGCGCAAGGATCTGGTGCATCTGTGCCAGCAGCATCACATGCCTGCGGTGGCGCTGACGGATAAAGGCAATCTGTTCGGCGCTCTGGAATTCGCGCTCGCCATGGCCGAGGCGGGCATCCAGCCCATCATCGGCGCGCAGCTGGCGGTGCTGCGGCCCGAACAGGCCAGCGTCAAAAGCATGGGCCGCGAGGATTATGACCAGCTTGTTTTGTTGGTTCAAAATGAGTTGGGCTACCGCAATCTTTCGGCGCTCGTCACGCAATCCTTCGTCGCCGAAAACCGGCCTTATCCTTTCGTTACGCTGGAGGAGCTGGCGCAGCATACGGGCGGGCTGATCGCGCTTACGGGTGGCATCGACGGCATCGTCGGAAGGCTGCTGCTGGGCGGGCAGGCCACCGCGGCGGAAACGGCGCTGAAACAGCTGCGCGATCTGTTTCCCGAACGGCTTTATGTCGAGGTCACGCGCCATCATGGCGGCGCCGTCAGCCAGAGTGAGCAGCGCATCGAGCATGAGTTGATCGAACTGGCCTACAAGCACGAGATTCCGCTGGTCGCCACCAATGATGTGCATTTCGGCGATGAGGATATGTATGACGCGCATGACGCGTTGCTCTGCATCGCCGATAAAACCATTGTCGCCGAACAGAAACGCCGCCGCCTGACGCCCGATCATCGTTTCAAATCCGCCGCCGAAATGCGCACTTTGTTCGCCGATTTGCCGGAGGCCTGCGACAATACTTTGGTGATCGCCAAACGCTGCGCCTATATGCCACCCGCGCGCGCGCCGATTTTGCCCGCCTTCCCGACCGCCGAGGGCCGCACCGAAGCCGAGGAATTGCGCGCGCAGGCCGAAGCGGGGCTGGAGATGCGCCTGACGGTCGCGGACATCAAGGATATCCAGACCTACAAAGACCGCCTGGCCTTCGAGCTCGACGGCATCATCAGCATGGGGTTTGCCGGGTACTTCCTGATCGTTTCCGACTTCATCAAATGGGCCAAGGGTAACGGCATATCGGTGGGGCCGGGCCGCGGTTCGGGTGCAGGCTCGCTCGTCGCCTGGTCGTTGCTGATCACCGATCTTGACCCCATCCGTTTCGGGCTGCTGTTCGAGCGTTTTTTGAATCCCGAACGTGTCTCCATGCCGGATTTCGATATCGATTTCTGTCAGGAGCGGCGCGACGAGGTCATTCATTACGTGCAGCAGAAATACGGCGCCGATCGCGTGGCGCAGATCATCACCTTCGGCAAATTGCAGGCGCGCGCCGCGCTGCGCGACGTGGGCCGCGTGCTGGCGATGCCCTACGGTTATGTCGATAAAATCTGCAAGCTGGTGCCGAACAATCCCGCCAGCCCGGTGACCCTGGCGCAGGCCATTGACGGCGAACCGCAATTGCAGCAGTTGCGGGACAGCGACCCTGTGGTGGCGCAGATGATGGATATCGCGCTGAAGCTGGAGGGGCTTTACCGTAACGCCTCGACCCATGCGGCGGGCGTCGTCATCGGTGATCGGCCGCTGGTTGATCTCGTGCCGCTCTACCGCGACCCGGGCGCGGCTTTGCCCGCCACGCAGTTCAATATGAAAATGGTCGAGAGCGCCGGATTGGTAAAATTCGATTTTCTTGGCCTCAAGACGCTCGATGTGCTGCAGCAGACGGTGGAGCTTTTAAAGTTGCGCGAGATCGATATCGATCTCGCGCAACTGCCGCTGGATGACGAGAAAACCTACGCACTGCTGTCGAAAGGCGACACGACCGGGGTGTTCCAGCTGGAAAGTTCGGGCATGCGCGATGTGCTGCGCCGCCTGCGGCCCAATCGGTTTGAGGATATCATCGCGCTCGTCGCGCTCTACCGCCCGGGCCCGATGGACAATATCCCGAAATATGTGAAGAGCAAAAACGGCGAGGAAGCCGTCAATTACATGCACCCCATGCTGAAGCCGATCCTCGAGGATACTTTTGGCATCATGATCTATCAGGAACAGGTGATGCAGGCGGCGCAGATTCTGGCGGGCTACAGCCTTGGCGCCGCCGATCTGTTGCGCCGTGCGATGGGCAAGAAAAAGGCGTCGGAAATGGCAGCGCAGCGCGCCGATTTCGTGCGCGGCGCGGTGAAAAACGGCGTCGATGAAGATCAGGCGGCGATTATTTTCGACCAGATCGACCGTTTCGCAGGCTACGGCTTCAACAAATCGCATGCGGCGGCCTATGCGCTGATCGCCTACCAGACCGCCTGGCTCAAGGCGAATTATCCGGTGGAATTTTTTGCCGCAGCGATGAATTTTGAAATGGGCGATACGGATAAGTTGAATATTTTCCGCCAGGAACTGGCGCGGCATCGCATCGCACTGCTGCCGCCGGACATTAACCGTTCCTACCCGGCCTTCGCCGCGGAAATTCAGGAAAACGGTACGTCGGCGATCCGCTATGCGCTGGCGGCGATCAAAGGCGTCGGCGACGGGGCGATGAAAGCGCTGGTCGCGGCGCGCGAAGCGGGCGGCGATTTCAAGGATTTGTTCGATCTGGCCGAGCGTATCGATCCGCGCATCATCAATAAAAAACAGTTGGAAGGCCTCGCCGCGGCGGGCGCATTTGATGGTCTCAACCGCAATCGCGCGCAAATGACAGCAGCGATTGAAATGCTGCTGAAATACAGCCATCAGGCGCATGACGAACGCGGCAGCGGCCAGTCCAATATGTTCGCGGATGCGTCGGCCACGCGGCCGACCCTGCCGCAGACGAAAGCGTGGGATGATCTCACGCGGCTGCAGCATGAATTTCAGGCGCTGGGCTTTTACCTCTCGGCGCATCCGCTCGACAACTATCGCCATGTGCTGGAGCGTCTGGGCGTCACGCCGTCCGGCGCGGTGGCAGGCCGCATGCGTGTGACAGGGCCGAGCCGTTTCAAGCTTGCGGGCGTCGTGCTCGGCAAGCAGGAGCGTACCTCGCGCCAAGGCAATAAATTCGCTTTCGTGCAGATGTCGGACGCGGGTGGGGCGTTTGAGATTACGGTGTTTTCGGAATTGCTGGCGGCGAAGCGCGATCTGCTTGAAGCCGGACAGGCCGTGCTGGTCGAAGTGGATGCGCAGGCGGCGCAGGGGCAAAACGCACAGAGCGGCGAACTGCGCTACATCGCCCGCAGCGCGGAACCGCTGGCGCAGGCAACAGAACGCGCCGCGCAGGGCATTGTTGTTAAAATCTACGAGCCTTCGGTCATGCCAGATATTCGTAAGCTTCTGGATGGCGTGGCGGGCAAGGGCCGTGGCCGCGTGATGTTGCAGCTGGAGCTGGATGATGGCGAAGAGGCCGAGATGGAACTGCCGGGCAGCTGGCAGCTGAACGAAGCCGTCAAATCCAGCCTGCGCGCCCTTGGTAATGGGTTGGAAGTGGCGGAGTATTAAGAAGTGCCTGCGCCCTCAAGCATGCGCCACCCATTTGTTGAGCATGTCGGCGATTTGTTCGGGCTTGAAAGGTTTGTTGAGATAATCATCCATGCCCGCATGCAGGCATTTTTCGCGCTCGCCTGTCATGGCATCGGCCGTCAGCGCGACGATGGTGGTGTGCTTGCCATTCTGTAATTCAGCCTGACGGATACGCCGCGTTGCCTCGAACCCGTCCATCTCCGGCATCTGGCAATCCATAAAAATAAGGTCGTAGTCATTATCTTCCAGACGTTTCAGTGCCTCGGTGCCGCTATAGGCCGCATCGGTGCTGCAGCCCAGTTTTTCCAGAATTTTCAGCGCTAGCATCTGGTTCACTTTCATGTCCTCGACCACCAGAATACGCGAACCATGGAAGAGTGCG
>JANRKK010000018.1:0-37937 GCA_033763555.1 Alphaproteobacteria bacterium
GACAACCATTACGTACGCTGTCAAAAAGGAATACGAAGACCTTTTTAAAGGCGCTGTAACGATGATCGGCAACCTGGAATTTGCCGATGATAAAATGAGGAAGATTTATGAGAACTGTCTTCCAACGGCTTTTAAAACTTATGAAGGCGAAGATTCCCTTATCCTGACTGTGCGGAAAGGATCTGATTACATCTTGATGCGGGATCTGATGCCCGCCATGCCCACAGACAATCTCGACCGTCATGTCGCCTGGGAGATGGGGCGTTTGCACGATATGGCCCGCTATCTCGATTACGCCGGAATCGTTCACAACGACATTACACCGGACACCGTTTTTGTGTCGCCAAAAGATCATTCCGTCGGCCTCTTTGGTGGATGGTGGTATGCGGTACGAACAGATGAACCTCTCAAAGCAATACCAGCGGCAGCTGAGGAATTTGTCAGTGATGACTCACTCACAAGCGGACAACCTGATCCCAGAACGGATCTCGAGATGATACGCGCCTGCGGGCGAGAGCTGCTGGGTGACCGTGGCGGCACCCGACTTCCCATGCTGAAAAACGCACCTGCACCGATGATTGATTATTTGCGCCAGCCCTCAAGCGGCAGTGCGCAGAAGGATCTCGAAAATTGGTACCAGCAGGTTTTACCGGCAAGTTTTGGCGCCCGTCGCTTCGTCAAGCTGCCGATTAGCTATAGCGACATCTATCAACCGAAAGGAGTCTGAGATGGGTCAGCCAGTCAATGTGGAATGGGCAGAATACACCAAAGAATCTATCCCGCAAGCTGGAGGCGTGGAAGAACTTCCGCGTCCTGCCGGCAGAAAAGATGAGGCGGCGCTCCCGACAGCAAACGGTCCCTCATAACCGACCTGCTAACGCCGCGTCCTAAGGGACGCGGCGCCTAGCCCAAACACAGTGCCGACAACCACGGGCCAAAACGCATTTGGCCCGAACGGGAAACTCTTGCCAGATGAGAAGGAGACAGCCATGGGTGGTTCACGTTTTTCCGATAGCGATTGGGGCTCATATAGCAGCACAGCAAAAACCAGGACGATTCATCAAACTTTTGCGCGCGGTTCGATGAAGTCGACAAACGATCCGCGTACCTCTTTCGATCCTACGACGATTGCGGTGCGTGAATCCCGGGATTCCAAAGAAAATCCCAATTCAACGCCGATTATCCTCGCATTTGATGTCACGGGATCAATGGGAGAAATCCCTTATTACTTTGTCAAGGAAGCTCTCGGCAAATTGATGAAGGAGATCTATGACCGAAAACCGGTCAGCGATCCCCACATCATGTGCATGGCTGTGGGCGATGCTCGTACTGATCACGCGCCTTTGCAGGTGACTCAGTTTGAGGCCGATATCCGTATCGCCAAGCAGCTTGAGGATCTCTACCTCGAAGGCAACGGGGGCGGCAACCACGGCGAAAGTTATAACTTGCCCTGGTATTTTGCTGCCACGAAGACCAGTACGGACAGCTTCGAGAAACGAGGCAAGAAAGGATTGCTGTTTACAATCGGCGACGAGCCGCCGGTCATGCATCTGACGAAAGGCCAGATACGAGAATTCGTAGGAGGTGAAGCAAGCCGCGATCTTACCTCCGAAGAAATACTCACGATGGTCAGGAAACAATATGACGTGTTTCATATCATCGTCGAGCAAGGGGCTGGATTAAGGGAATACGGTGAACAGGCAGTTGTTGGCGGTTGGAGCAAGTTGCTCGGTGAAGGCCATGTCCTGCGGCTTTCTGACTACACCAAACTTTCCGAAGTCACGATTTCGGCCATTCAAGTGAATGCCGGAGCTGACAAAGACGCCGTGGTGAAAAGCTGGTCAGGGGATACGGCACTTGTCGTGGCGGATGCCTTGCCCAAAGTCCCAACGCGTGGCCGGACGGCTGGAAGACAAACCGGCGTCATTCGTTTCGGCGGACCAAAAGTTGCCTAGGTGCATGGGGAGATGGTTAACCGTCTCCCCTTCTCTTCAGGGAGGATAACATGAAAGCAGAGATCGTAATTGGAAGTGGATTTGGCGACGAGGGCAAAGGCCTATTCACGGATTACCTATCCTCCCGCGTTGAAGGTTCCGGCTGCGTCGTGCGTTTCAATGGCGGAGCACAGGCGGGGCACACAGTTGAAACATCAGACGGCAAGCGCCACGTCTTCAGCCATTTCGGCAGCGGCAGTTTTAACGGATCGCCGACCTATCTTTCATCCTTTTTTGTCTGCAACCCGATCGTCCTGCTGCGGGAGCGTGAAGAGCTTAGCCGGATGGGCATCACGCCACGGCTTTATGCTGATCCAACCTGTCCAGTAACGACTCCATATGATATTATGATCAATCAGATCGTGGAGCAGACGCGTGGCAATAAACGCCATGGCAGCGTTGGCGTCGGCTTTGGCGAAACCTTGGAACGCCAGAGTTACTTGCCCTACGCGCTGTGCCTGATCGACCTCATCAGTACAAACACGCTGCGACAGAAACTCGATGCCATCAGGTTAAATTGGGTGCCGTTCCGGCTCGCATCCCTGAACGTGCGCAATCTCGAGGAAAAATGGCAGAACTTGTTTTCTTCTGAAGATATTCGCGAGCGCTTTATCGACGACATTGCACGATTTTTGGAGTGCATTACACCCGCACCCCTCGAGTCTCTTTCTGCTTTTGACCATCTGGTCTTTGAAGGCGCACAAGGTCTCTTGCTTGATCAGGAGCGCGGCTGGTTTCCTCACGTGACCCGGTCATATACCGGCTTGAAAAACGTTCTGTCTCTAGCCGAAAAAATCGGGCTGAAAGCAATGGACGTCTATTATGCGACGCGCTCTTACGCGACACGCCATGGCGCAGGGCCTTTGCCGCATGAACTACCCCACCTGCCCTATGATGGTATCGTCGATAAAACCAACAAACCTAACCCCTATCAGGGCAGCCTTCGTTTTGCATGGCTGGATCTCGATCTTTTCCGCGATACGGTCTTGCGCGACCTTGCGGATAGCGCACGCCGATTTGATATACGTCCCCATCTAGCAATGAGTTGTGTTGACCAAATTAAAGGATCAGCGCGTTATGTTGTCCGCGGAACCATGCGCCGCGCAAGCCCGGAAGCTTTTCTGGTACAAGCAAAAGACGCCATTGGCGCACTGGATATGCTGGCAAGTTATGGCCCGACGCGCACCACAATGCAATCAGGCACGGGTATCGGCAAACGCAACGACCTGTCTCAGCCCCTCAATGTCGTTAAGGATGACAACGTCACCGTCAAGCGAGACAAGCCCCTTCTCAACAAGAGCGGCGAGCTGTTTGTTGACGCTCTCGCGTGAGCAGGCAAGCTGACGCGCCATGTCGATCTGACTGAGACGTGCATCGATATGAAGGCCGCCATCTTTTTCGACTCCATAATCGCGCGCAAGGCGCAGCAAATAGCCTGCCACCTTAAGAGGAGCGCTCTGCAAAGCCATAAGCTCGATCGTGTTAATGTAACGCCGCCGGCGATGACAGTCCGTTCGCATCATGCCCAGCATAGCCTCGGGACTTGAGAGCAAAAGAGGAATAAAATCGTCGCGTTGAATGACCATTAAAGTAGAATCGGAATCTGCAATAAGATCGGTTGCCCGCGGCAGGCCATCAATGACCGACATTTCGCCGACCATTTCCCCGCGCTCGATCATAGTTACAAGGATTTCCTTATCTTCCGGTGAACTCAAACTGAGGCGCAAGCGGCCATTCATAACACCTACCATGAAGGTACCTTCATCCCTGCGGCGGTAGATATAGGAGCCTTGCTTGAAATCCTGATATTTGGCTTTGGCATAAAGCTCGTTCCGCAGGCGCAGTGGAAAAAGCTCCAAAACATGATTGTATTGCAGGACTTTTCGTGCCGTGTTCATGGGAGAATTATGAGTTATAGAGCCGATGAAAGTCAAATTAACCTTATCTGAAAATATTGAAATTATTGACGAAAACAAGCCCAAAATGGTATCGACGAGTAATATTTTAGGACATTAACAATGCCATTGCCCAAAATGCTTCTTGTCCGTCAGCATTTTCCTGACCGGCAAATCCACAACGTTCCGGATGCTGTTACGCAGCAAATGCATTCCTTTCCCTTTGCGGATGAGTTTCAGCCTGGCGCGCGCATAGCCATCGGCGTTGGCAGCCGTGGCATTCATAATATTCCAACCATCGTGCGCTCGGTCGTGGATTATTGGAAAGGCAAAGGACTTGAACCTTTTATTTTTCCGGCCATGGGCAGTCATGGTGGAGCTACAGACGAAGGACAAAAAAGTGTTCTTGCCACCCTAGGCATCACAGAATCGACAATGGCATGCCCCATCGTCAGCTCCATGGATATTGTCCCTACGGGCCGCACCCCGGACGGCATCGACACCGTGATGGATCGAGCAGCCTACGAAAGCGCCGGTATCTTTCTTATCAATCGTGTCAAATGGCACACCGATTTCGAAGACACGATCGAAAGCGGCTTGTTCAAAATGATGACTGTCGGCATGGGAAAACTTACGGGAGCCAAGAATTACCACCGACTTGGCTATGAGGGCCGTGGGTTGGGCGAAATTATCCGTAGCGCCGGACGCCATATCCTCTCGTCCGGAAAAGTTCTGGGGGGCCTTGCCATTCTTGAAGATGCCAATAACAACACGGCTCACGTCGAAACCCTACCGGCAGCGTCCATGGAACGAAGAGAAGAAGAGTTGTTAGTGACAGTCAAAGGCTGGAAAGAGAATATTCCTTTGGAGTTAGATGTTTTGATCGTCAACGAAATTGGAAAGATGGTAAGCGGTCCCGGTATGGACCCGAAGGTTGTCAATCGCAGCAGCACGACCGGCGCCTATAATCCCTGGAAAAATCTGCCGTGGATCGGCCGTATCTATGTACGTTCCTTAAGGCCCGACAGTCGTGGCAATGCCATGGGCATAGGAATGGCGGATGTCATCCATGACAGGGTGTTGCAACATATAGATGAACGCGCAACCGGAATTAACGCTCTGACGGCACAAATCCTGTCCGCGGTTCGTGTCCCGATGCATCATTTCTCGACAGACCGCGAATGCCTTGAAACAATCGTCAGGGACATGACCTTTCACAAAGAATGGTTTGACGTAAGAATGGGATGGATTCGTAATTCCATGGAATTAAGTCTTCTTGGCCTGAGCGAGAATCTTGAGGAACAGATCAGGAAAAACCCACAACTGGAAATCATTGGTAAGGCCGAAGCTTTTGCATTCGATGATAATGGACAGCTTGTGACAAGGCCTTTTGACCTCGTTTCAACCGCCAGCCGCCATATGCAACCTGCGTAGAATTAGGGAACCGCACGGCGGAAATGGGCTGCAAGGCGCGACGCTGACCTTCTAAGGAATCTAACCTGATTATTCGTTTCGACCGCGCGCGGAGAACGGGCTTCCCGCACGGTCGCAATAGCCCTATCGGCGCTCATACCAAAGCTTTCCAGATAAGACGCCGCCAGCGTTCCCGATCGGCCCAATCCTCCAACGCAATGCACAATGATATTTTCTCCCTGACGGAGAGATTGATCTATTTCACGCACAAGGCGAACCGTTTCCGGCAGGGAAGGATGCGAACCATCTATGACATGTATATGACGGGGCGTTATGCCATTTGCCGCATAGGCTTCCATGAGATTGCCGACACCATGCTTTTTTAATTCATCATCGGTGATAAGAGCATAAGCCTTCGTAACCTCATGATCTTTTAGCCGCGCTATATCTTTGGCCAAATCCCGGCGTCTATCCTGGCGGCCCGGCAGGATTGTAATTCCGAGTTTTCCCGCACGATCCTCCGGTAACGGCACCCATGCGATACGCAAATCAATCTCATTCGTAATGCGTTCTTTGAGATAGGAAGCAAGAACGCTGGAAGTATAAAGAGCCCAGCGTTTCTGCCAGATCGTTGGCTCATCAAAGCTCATGGTATGGGCCGAATAACGCAATTGGCCAATCATGGCCTGAACGGTATCCACATCACCCATAAGCAAATTCGGATAATATTGCCTGAGCTTCCGTACCGCTCTGGCAGCACGGCCGAAATGAGGATCTTTCATGATCTCGGCCGGAAATGACGGTAATGTTGCCAGATCCTTCACCGCCAGCAAGCAATCCGTAAATGTCATCGCCATGCGGAGCTGTTCTTCATTTTCAACGGGCGTAAAAATATACAACACGTCATTTTCGAGCTTAATAAGATCTTTCAAGATATGGCCATAATGAGTCTGGAAGAAATCGATGATCCAGACGTTCCTGTTCCCGTCCTGCAGAATGTTAGCGCCATTTAAATCGCCATGCACATGGGCGAACATGCGTTGCTCATGTCGAATGGTTTTTAAGTGTTCCAGATCAGCGCCATAAAACAACGCAGGATTGGGGATTCGCATTCCATTAAAAAATGGAAGGGTATCCTCGTCTACTGGATGGCCCATAATCTTTTCGACGGCCGCATCGACATGCGGCTTAAGATCGATTGAAAACCCATAATGCTCCAGAAGATTGCAATTCTCCATTTGGCCTGCAGCGTATAAACGGCCAAGCTGGGCAACAAAAATCTCATCGAGAATGTGATCTACGCGTGCACGCGTCGCGCCTTCACCATAGATTTTCTGCAAAGACCTGGACGGCCCTCTTCCCATGGAGGCATAGCGGTACTTAATACCGCCGTACTGATCGAGATCAGCAAAATCCACAATGCGGGGAGCATTATTGCCAAGAACATCCTCGACATGTTCGAAAGCCGTACGTTCCCTGGCGATCGGTCCGCGCAATCCCATTTTCAACACATGCGGGGCTTCCTGGTGGCCGCGCATGTCTGTGCTCGTGACTCCGAATACGTAATTCCCGGAAAATCCCCCATCCAGGGGCTTAAGCATGACCTGGCTGCAATGTCGAAAAAGATATTCAGTTAATGAACGCAGTTCATCAGGCAACCTCAGGTCTGAAGGCAATATTTCTGGCTTGCAACGGATGTTCCTCTGCAGATGCATATCTTCCGTTCCCAGAAATGCCGCGAAATCTGAAATTGAATCCATAACAGTTACGCCATGTAAACGTTGCAGTTGCTGAAGAGCGGCAAAATGCTGCTGGCGTGACGAGCTTGCCGTTAAGGCCGAACAAACCGCAATCTCAAATTCCGGATAGCGCGTACGAAGTTCATAGCAAAGATAGGTAACCTTAGCTTCTGTCCAAACGCCAATGATACCAACACGCGTTGGCTGGCCGGCGTAAGGACGCAGAGTTTCTTCAAGATTTGTGGCTTGAAAATCATTTAAGGTGAGGCTGTTCACGATTGTGACCGGCCGCTCACTGCAAGCCTCAGGAACCGTAAAAATAAATTCGGAGTCCTTGGTATTTTTGATTCCATGAACTCCAAAAAGTTTTAGATGCGCGGCCTGAACTGGATCGTCCGGATCATGCCAGTCACGTATGTGAACGATACCAAGTTCATCCGGATCCATGGCATAGGCTGCGCTGATAAAATTGTTGAGCGGGCTGGAGGCCGGATCATCTCCAACAAGCCGGGCGGCCTCATGGAAACCGACATGCAGAATATTTGGCAATGTGTCGGTTCGATTGATTGGCTGCACAAAGCAGTTCTGCAGGCTTTCGGTGATAAGCAATGCTTTGGTCATAAAATATACCGTTATGTGTAATGTGCCGGCAGCTTTGTATTCGTCCAGATACGTTCTTTTATTCGTTTTAAAAGCAAAAAACCACGTTTTTCTTTACTTTCACGACTGCCCTATTGGGCAAATTACTATTTTAACCATAAGTCAGGCACGGCTTTCTTGTCACTACAAGTGGCTCAAAATTGTGCGTCTGATTTAAGAACCAACCTGTCTCTGTGATCGCATTCACACCCCCTGTGAATGGCATCACCGCTCTTATCACTTTGACATCTGCTCTTGTGATCTCGATCACATCCAAAAATGATCAGCAATCAAAACGGAGAAGCTCTCCAAATAGCATGATTTCTACGTTCAAACGTAGGGAAGAAAATCATGCCCATCTACATCAACGACGAATTAGTAGAGGCCAAACAATTTGCCGGCGGCGAACGGAACATCAATATCGGTGTCATCGAAACCGGAGATAGCGTCAATGTTACAGCTTACCTCCTTAACTCCGACGATATTTTCGATC
The DNA here is from genome assembly GCA_033763555.1 of Alphaproteobacteria bacterium. GTDB lineage: Bacteria > Pseudomonadota > Alphaproteobacteria > UBA9219 > UBA9219 > JALYJG01. The sequence continues at coordinate 8,174 of JANRKK010000018.1, forward strand.
TTCTCCTGACGACCGACGCGCTGCGCCGCAGAAGCGCAGATGTCGGGATCGATCTAACCATTCCTTATTTTTCCTATGCGCGACAGGACAGGGTGTGCAACCCGGGTGAGGCCTTGAGCGTCGATGTCATGGTCCGCCTCGTTAACAGTCTCAATTGCAATACCGTTACCGTCTTTGACCCGCACTCACAAAAAACAATGGATGGTCTGGCAAACGCCAGAGCCATTACGGCAGCGGATGTCATCGCACAAAGCCCCCTCAAAGACCTTATCAAGCTGGCCGCACTTGAACTGGTTGCACCGGATAAAGGCGCCATCACTCGGACAAATCTTGTTTGCGATGCGCTGGGGGGCCTGCCCGTTCACTACTGCACAAAAGAACGAGATTCCGTAAGTCACGAGATCACAAAGACCGTTATATCCGGCGACGTCCAGGGAAAAAGCCTGATCATCATCGATGACATTTGCGATGGCGGACGAACTTTTATCCAGCTCGGCAAGGCATTGAAAGAGGCCGGAGCCAAAGACGTCTACCTCTATGTGACGCACGGCATTTTTATGGCCGGCCTGGAAATTTTGAAGCCTGCCATCGACGGCATCTTCTGCCTTCACACCTACCTGAAGCCCGAGCAACGCGATTCTTCTTTCCTGAACGTTCTGGAAGACGAAATGGCCCTTCGCCCCTTGGCGCGATTTCGCGCAGGGAAACGAAGCGCCACACCGCGCGCGTCGACCGTCAATCCATCCATCCAACTTTGAAAGGAGATAGAAAATGAGAAGAAATCCATTGACCCAGATCGATTTTTATAAGGCCGATCACCGCCGGCAATACCCCGACGGCACGTCATTCGTCTATTCAAACTTTACGCCGCGCAGCGATAAGTATGCGCCCGTACTGAAAGACAGCTTCGATCACCAGGTTGTTTTTTTCGGATTGCAATCCTTCATCAAGGAGGAACTTCAGGAGCTATGGCAGGAAGGATTTTTTGAAAAAAAGAAAGAAGATGTTGTCCGTAAATACAAGCGCAGAATGGACAACGCGCTCGGCAAGGATGCCATCGATGTCAGCCACATCGAAGCTCTGCACGATTTGGGTTACCTGCCCTTGCAAATCAAGGCTCTGGATGAAGGCGAGCGTGTTCCCATCGGCGTTCCGCCTATCACCCTTGCAAATACCGACCCACGCTTTTTTTGGCTGACCAATTATCTGGAAAGCGTGATGTCCAATTACATCTGGAAGCCAATGGTCTCCGCGACCACAGCATTTGAGTACAAGCGCCTGTTAACGGAGTTTGCCCTCAAAACCGGAACTGATCTGAGTTTTGTCGATATTCAGGGGCACGATTTCTCCTTCCGGGGCATGTCTGGTCCTGAAGATGCCGCCAGAAGCGGCGCAGCCCACTTGACCAGCTTTTCCGGCACCGACACCGTGTCATCCATCGACTTTGTCGAAGATTATTACGGCGCCAATTCTGACGAAGAAATTGTTGGCGGTTCGGTAGCAGCCACCGAACACTCCGTCATGTCGATGGGCATGCAGGAAAATGAACTGGGAACGTTCAGACGCCTCATCAATGTTGTTTATCCCAAGGGCATTGTTTCCATCGTTTCCGACACATGGGACTTCTGGCAGGTTGTCACGACCTACGCTTCTGAACTCAAAGACGATATTTTGAAGCGTGATGGAAAGGTGGTTATTCGCCCCGATAGTGGCGACCCTGTCAAAATTATCTGTGGCGATCCGTCTGCCGAACCTGGCAGTCCCGAATATAAAGGTGCCGTGGAATGTTTGTGGGAGACTTTCGGCGGAACGACTACGTCAACCGGACATAAACTACTCGACCCCCACATCGGCCTGATTTATGGAGACTCCATAACATTGCCGCGCGCCAAAGCCATTCTGGAAGGCCTTGCCGCAAAAGGATTCGCATCCGGTAATGTTGTTTTTGGTATTGGTTCCTTTACATACCAGTGCGTCACGCGTGATGCCTTCGGGTTTGCCATGAAGGCGACGGCTGGTGAAGTGAACGGAGATCGGCGCGAAATCTTCAAACGGCCCAAAACTGATGATGGCACCAAGAATTCCTTGCGCGGCCTGATCCGTGTCGAGTACGAAAATGGGCGTTATGTCGCCTATGACCGACAGACACCCGAACAGGAAAAATGGGGCAGATTGAAGACGGTATTCCTGAATGGCAAATTGCTCAAGCAGCACACGCTTAAGGAAATCAGAGCAAGGCTTCAGAATGCCCTTACCGCACTGCTGATGCCGTTCAAAATAGCCCCCGCTCTACCTACAGGATCCAGAACAACAAAAAGAGAGCCGGTTTTGACAGCAGGGTAGTCTGGCAGGAAGTTATTCAAAATAATAATCTAACCTGCTGCAATAACTTGGTTTTTAGATACTTTCCTTGACAATGGAAACTTCCATGAGACGATCTACTGTGGTCTCTACAATCGATCCTGATGGCAAAACGCAGAGTCTCCCTACATAGGGTGTAAGGACTCTGCAAAAGGGCCTCTGGATCTCAGCCGGTCAATGGACCGGCTTTTTTATTTTCAAACAATTTACTTTCGGAGGCGTCATATGACTGACGACGATATTTCTGCGTCTACGGTTAAGGGTAGCACCACTTCGTTAAACACGGGTACTTCCAGACCGGGTAATACCAAAAGCTACGCGCAAGTTGCGGGTTTTGTCAGCCGGAAATCCGTCAAACAAAACCCCAGCGGGCTAAAGCCCGATATTTCAAGGTCTTGTCGGCTTGTCATACGTTTTTCCAAAAAAGAGCGGGCAACCATCGTCAGCCACGCCGAAAGTGCCCGTATGACAATCAGCCAATATGCCCGGCTGACACTTTTGAAGGCCCCAAGCCTCGATCCTCAAAGAAACAAATATCTCATGAGGGCCAATTACGAGCTAACCAGGCAAGGCATCAACCTCAACCAGATTGCCAAGCAGTTTAACGGCGGAGAAATCACGTCAGACGAAGCCATAAATATGCTCTCCGGCATCAGTCATCCCATAGGGCAGGCATTAAACGACCTGCGTGCCGCCATAGCAAGCACAGCCAAGCATCCCTACTGAAGATCATTTCTAAAAACTGAAAGGAGGAAGCATGAACGAAGGTTCAGGCGCAGGTCCTGCGCGTCATTTCACCGTGCAGTCATTAGCTAAATACTGGGAAGTCTCACCCAGCCATATCTACAACCTTATTCACAGCAACACGCTCCGCCATATGCGGATCGGTAAAGCCATTCGTATTCCAAATCATTTCGTCAAACAATTTGAGGAGACCGCATGTCAAATAACAAAGAGAAATACCGACTCTGGAAACATGCCAATGGAACTATCTACGTTGTCTGGACTGAACGGAACCCCACAACCAAAACCGGTGCACAGACAAAGCGCGTTTCAACGGGGACAACAGATTGGCGCGCTGCCGAAACCTACCGCGCCCAGCTCATTGCCGGACTGAATAATCCAGCTTCTAGTGCTGAACCGACTATAGGTTATTTGTTAGAGCGCTACCAAGCCGAGCACGCCCCCAAAACACGTTCGCCGGAGACGATTGGGTATCATCTCAAGGCCCTCAAGCCGTTCTTTGGCGACTTGTTGCCAAGCCATATCAGCAACAAATTGCTGGAAGAATATACCAAACAACGCACAGGATCGAATGGAACGGTCCTGCGCCAGCTCAGCACATTGAAAGCGGCATTGCGCTATGCCGCAGGTAACAGATGGATTTCGCCCGTACCGACTTTCAGGATGCCTGTCCGCAAGCCACCGCCGCGCGGCTTATGGCTAACGCGCGAACAGGTGGCAACGCTCATCAGCAAAGCCAAATCGCATCATCTACGCCTATTCATCCTACTTGCCGTTTCGACGGCAGCGCGGTCAGGAGCAATTCTCGATTTAACATGGTCGCAGATCAATTTTGAGGAATGCCTGATCGACTTCGGCCGAGGCTTTGGCAATAAGCGCCGCGCCATCGTACCGATGAATAACGACGTTTACAAAGCCCTGAAAACAGCGAAAGAACTGGCCCAAACAGAAAATGTGATCGAGTTTAACGGCAAACGCATCCAGTCTGTGAAAGGTGCATTTTGGAACCTATGTAACGATTGCCGTATCGAAGCCAGCCCACATGTCCTGCGCCACACAACAGCGACATGGCTCGTTATGGATGGTGTGCCATTGCGTGAGGTCGCTCGCTTGCTTGGCAATAGCGAGGCGATGGTGGAGCAAGTCTACGGGAAGCATTCACCGGATTATCTGCGGCGAGCTGTGAAAGCTCTTACATTACCAAAGTTTGACACATTAAAATCCTAATCAACTGATCAACAGAATAAAAAAAATTATTACATCTGTAATAATTTTCGAATACCTACAAGCGGCTAACATCTTGAAAAGAATGGTCGGGGAAAGAGGATTCGAACCTCCGGCCCCTGCCTCCCGAAGGCAGTGCTCTACCAGGCTGAGCTATTCCCCGACGCCGGAAAGAGGGCTTTATAGCGGCCCCTCCGCCACCGCGCAACACGCATTCAACCCTGATTTCAGGCGTCGGCCAAAGGCTTACGACGGAAATTATGATGCGCCTCGATCATGCGCACGGTGCCGCTTTTGGAACGCATGATGACCGAATGAGTTACAGCCCCGCCCGCGAAGCGCCGCACGCCACGCAACATGGCCCCGTTAGTAACACCCGTGGCGGCGAACATGACATTGCCATTCGCCAGATCACAAATGCCGTATTTGCGATTGAAATCCGTAATCCCCGCCCGCGTGCCGCGTTCTTTTTCGGCATCGGTGCGGAAGGTCAGGCGCCCCTGCATCTGCCCGCCGATGCATTGCAGAGCCGCGGCTGCCAGCACACCTTCCGGAGCACCGCCCGTGCCCATATAGATGTCGATGCCACTGTCAGTCTGCGACGTAGCAATAACGCCCGACACATCGCCATCGGTGATGAGCGTGATACGCGCACCCGTTTCGCGCACTTTGGCGATTAGTTCTGTATGGCGCGGGCGGTCAAGAATACAAACCTGTAAATCGGAAAGATCGGCCTGTTTTGCTTTCGCCAAGTTTTTTAAATTTTCAGCTACCGAGGCATCGAGATCAACCACGCCCTCGGGCAACCCGCCACCAACGGCAATCTTGTCCATATAGACATCCGGCGCATGTAGGAAACCGCCCTCTTCCGCCAGAGCGATCACTGCCAGCGCGTTATTGCCGCCGCGCGCGGTGATCGTCGTGCCTTCCAGGGGATCAAGCGCAATGTCAACCTTTGGCCCTTTCCCCGTGCCGACTTTCTCGCCAATATAAAGCATTGGCGCTTCGTCGCGCTCACCTTCGCCAATAACAACTGTCCCAGCAATCTGAATAGCGTTCAGCGCCTTGCGCATGGCGTTCACAGCGACCTGATCAGCCTGTTTTTCATCGCCGCGCCCGACCAGCAGAGACGACGACAAGGCTGCAGCCTCGGTCACGCGCACGACTTCCAGCGCCAGATTACGATCCTGATAGCCCCGTTCATCATGCATGGCTTAATCCTCAATCCGCAGGATACAGGGTTTTTCGGTAACCGTCGAAATCTGGGCGATTTTTACAGCGGCGCGCTGTATGGCATCAGGGTTCGCTGTGTGAGTCATGAGCACCACGGGAACCAATCCCGCCTTCGCCTTGCCGCGCTGAAGGAGAGATTCAATCGAGATAGCCTCATCACGCAGGATGGCCGACATATCCGCCACCACACCGGGCTTATCTTTGACTTGCAGCCGCATATAGTAACGCGAAGCCTGCACCGTGCCCGGTTTGGCGGAAGATTGTTTTTTCAGTTGAGCCGCGGGGATAGAGAAGGCTGGCCTCACATGCCCGCGTGCGAGGCTAATAAGGTCACCGACGACGGCACTGGCCGTTGCCCGTCCTCCGGCTCCCTGCCCTTCCAGCGTCAGATCGCCGATAAAATCGCCGCGCAGCAGAACGGCATTCAAGGCGCCATTGACCTGCGCCAGCGAAGATTGCAGCGAAATCAGACAGGGTGCGACACGCTGCTCCAGACCGGATTCCGACATACGCGCCACACCCAATAATTTAATACGGCAGCCAAGCTCTCGCGCGAATTGCAGATCAAGCGGCGTCAAATGGCGAATGCCTTCGATTGAAACACCTGTCAGATCCGGCTCATTGCCAAAAGCCAGAGCGGCGAGAATGGCCAGTTTGTTCGCCGTATCATGCCCATCGATATCAGCAGCAGGATCAGCCTCGGCATAGCCTTGTTCCTGCGCTTCCCGCAGAGCATCAATGAAACTCAACCCGGCTTGCTCCATACGAGTGAGGATGTAATTACAAGTGCCGTTCAATATGCCGCGCACAAGCGATAAATGATTACCCGCAAGCGTTTCGCGGATGGTTTGGATGACGGGAATGCCGCTCGCCACCGCCGCCTCGAACGAGATTTGCAGCTTTCTGGATTCCGCCGTGCGAGCCAGCGCTGCACCCTGCATGGCCAGCAATGCTTTATTTGCCGTAACCAGATGCTTGCCGTTCTGTAAGGCAGATTCAGCAACATCGCGGGCAATACCATTTGCACCGCCGATCAGTTCGACCACAACATCGACGCCCGGCATTTTGCACAGGCTGCGCGCATCTTCGACCCATTCGGCATTCGGGAGGGTGCAATCGCGTTTCTTGTTTTTATCGCGCGCACTGATGGCCTTGATGATGATCGGCTTTCCGGCCCGCGTGGCGATCAGGTCGGCATTTTTCTGCAGCAGGTCGACAACCCCCGCCCCGACTGTTCCCAAACCCGCGATGGCGATATTCAGCATGCTGTATCCTTAGGGCCGTGCCGGAGGAAATTCGGCCTGCTGCCGCAGCCTTTCGGCCTCGGCGCGGTTATTCTGCATTTCCAAACGTGTCTGATCGACCAAAGGCTGTGCCGTAAAATTCTTCGGCTTGGACGGAACATCGCCAAGGCGCGGCCATGATGTATTCTCGATTTCCTCGGGTGAAGGGGTTGTGACAACCCGTGGCGCCGTGCGGAGCTCCAGCGGTACTTCATTGCCATCAAAAATATGGGGGCCATCGCATCCGCCCAGAAGTATTAGGAAAATTCCTGCCCAAATGGCGCTGATGCAGGATGATTTTTGTTGGTTTTCCATGCTATAACCCGGTTCTCTCGCCATTCGGATGAAGCGTTGTCATGACCTTAGCAGACGACGATCAAAAACCAAGACCGACCAGAAAACTGGCCAAATCGCTGGACGCTATTGCCGCCCTGCGAATCGCCATGCAGCAACGGCTGGACGAGGCGCAAAAAGAAGCCCAGCAACCGCCGCCTGCGCCAGAACCTGAGCCCATAGCTGAACCCGTACCCGAGCTGCTTCCTGAACCTGCATGTAAATCTCCACCTGAACCACCACCCATCCTTAAAGCAGCTGAGCCCCCGCCGAAAATCGAAGCGGCGCCGGAACCTGAAATCAAACCGGAACCTGCACCCTCGGCTGAAAGAAAAATATATGAATCCACAGAATGGCCTCAGGCCATGTTCCGCATTGTCGAGCGTAGCCAGAAACTGATCCAGGATTATCTGGAACGGCAGAAAGACAACGCGCTGGATATTCCCGCTTTTAACCCGATGCGGATCACCGAAGCTTTTATGGAGCTGACCAACCGCCTCTTGAAAGACCCGGAACGTTTTACCGACGCGCAAATCGCCCTGTGGCAGGGCTATGTCAAAATCTGGCAACGGGCGGTGGCCCGTATGCAGGGCAAAACCGCTGCCCCTGTGGTCACGCCGGAGCCGTCCGACAAGCGCTTCAAAGACAAGGATTGGCAGAATCTCTGGCTGTTCGATTACATCAAGCAGTCCTATCTGCTAACGGCGCAATGGGTGCATGGGCTGGTGCGGCAGGAAGCCGAACGGTTCGACCCCAAACTGGCGCATAAAATCGATTTTTATACCGATCAGCTGCTGGATGCCATGTCGCCCAGCAATTTCTGGATGACCAATCCGGAAGTGCTGCGCGCAACGCTGGAAAGCGGCGGTGGAAATCTGATCAAAGGTTTTGAACATCTGCTGGAAGATCTGGAACGCGGCCACGGGCGGTTGCACATCAGCATGAGCGACCCGCGCGCCTTTAAGGTGGGTGAAAATCTTGCCACTACACCGGGCAAGGTGATTTATCAGAACCATCTGATGCAGCTTATCCAGTATGCACCGCTGACTGAAAATGTGCATCAGGTGCCGATACTGATCATCCCGCCCTGGATCAATAAATATTACATCCTCGACCTGCGTGAGAAAAATTCACTCATCCGTTATCTTGTCGAACAGGGCCACACGGTTTTCTGTATTTCCTGGGTCAATCCCGATGAACGCCACGCCAAGGTCAATTTTGATGACTATATGAGCGACGGCACACTGGCAGCGATGCGTGAGATTGGCCGCACGACAGGCGAGAAGGACATCAACATCATAGGCTATTGCATCGGCGGCACGCTGCTGGCGGCAAGTCTGGCCTATCTGAATGCCCTGCCGGAAAAACCGTCCGACCTGCCGAGCGTAAAAAGCGCGACCTATCTGGTCGCCCTGACAGATTTTGCCGAAGCAGGTGATCTCAGCGTTTTCATCGATGAAGATCAGGTCGCTGCTATCGAGGCGCGTATGACAAAGCAGGGCTATCTCGACGCCGCCAGCATGGCGATGACGTTTAACTTCCTGCGGGCGAATGATCTGGTCTGGTCCTTTGTTATCAACAATTATCTACTGGGTCGTGAACCGTTTCCCTTCGATATTCTCTACTGGAACAGCGATTCCACCAACCTGCCCGCCGCGATGCAGAGTTTTTATCTGCGCAAAATGTATATGGAGAACAAGCTAGTTGAACCGAACGGCCTGAGCATGAAAGGTGTGCCTGTCGATCTACACTCCATCGACACGCCCAGCTTTATGCTGGCAACCAGGGAAGACCATATTGCACCCTGGCGCTCCACTTACGCCGCTACGCAACTGTACCGAGGCCCCGTGAAATTCGTTCTGTCAGGCTCGGGCCATATCGCCGGGGTCGTTAACCCACCAGCCGCGCAGAAGTATGGTTACTGGACGAATGACACCAACCCGCCGCAAGCCGATGACTGGTTCAAGGGCGCAAGGGAGCACAAAGGCTCCTGGTGGCCGGAATGGGTCAAATGGCTGGCGCAATATGCTGGCGAGGGCGTCCCTGTCCGCGACATTAAAGACGGATTGGAAAATGCGCCGGGAAGTTATGTGAGGGTGAGGGCCGTTTAGCCTTCCCTATACTCTTTTCCCAACTCCGCATACTGCCCTGCGCGCATATCAAACTGGGCGATGTCGTCGTCGTTCAGGTCGCGCCAAAATTTGGCAGGGCTTCCAGCCCAGAGCTGGCCTTTCTTGATCACCTTGCCGGGCGTCAGCAGCCCACCCGCCGCCAGCATCCCAAAACTTTCCACTTTCGCGCCGTCCATCACGGCGGCATGCATGCCGACAAAGGCATTATCCGCCAGCGTACAGGCATGCAGCAGCGTCATATGCCCAACGGTCACGTTATCGCCGATAATCGTCGGCCAGCCTTCAGGCGGTGTTGAATCCGGCTTGCCGATACGCGCGGGCTGCTCCCCGCTAGCGACATGGATGACCGAGCCGTCCTGAATATTCGTGCGCGCACCGATGCGGATGTAATTCACATCCCCGCGCACCACGCAACCGAACCAGATGGAGCTTTCGGGCCCGATTTCAACATCGCCGATAATCACCGCCCCCGGCGCAATAAAGGCGCTTGGGTCGATCTTCGGCATCTTGCCGCGGTAGGGGAGGATAATGGGAAAAGTGGTCATGATGTGGTCAAAGGCAAAAATGGTCGGGATGACAGGATTTGAACCTGCGACCCCCAGTCCCCCAGACTGATGCGCTACCAGGCTGCGCTACATCCCGACCGTACGAAGGGGCGGACTATAGCCATGCGCATCACCATGGCGCAAGTCGCGATACATAAGGGTTAAAAGGAAGATCGTTAGATTCCGCTTTGCCTTAGCAGCTCACGGAGAGCTTTGAGCTCGTTCAAAACGCCCTCAATCTCACGACGCTTATCACTGGGCAATCCACGCGGAGCCTGCGACTGAACGGATGTCGAAGGCGCCTGCATGGGAGTCATGGAAGCCGGAACCTGCGGCTCTGCCACCATGGAACGAGCCGAGGACACGCCACGGCCATTTTCACGCAGCAGCTTTTGAACGCCACGGATGGTGAAACCTTGATTATAAAGAAGGTCTTTGATGCCGCTGATCAACTGGACATCTTCCGGGCGGTAATAACGGCGCCCACCACCGCGCTTGAGCGGCTTGATCTGCTGAAACTTGCTTTCCCAGAAGCGCAACACATGCTGCGGCACAGAAAGATCGGTCGCGACTTCGCTGATGGTACGGAAGGCAGCAGGGGATTTCATATCGACCGAGCGGAGGGAAACGGCTCGGTGAGATTCCGAGACTTCAGGCAATGGCAAAGGAGATTGGGAAAGGTTCGTGCTCATGCATGACCGCCTTTCGTACCGCTGAGGGCCCGGTTGATTTTATCCTTAAGAACATGGCTGGCACGGAAGACCAGAACATTACGCGGCTTGATCGGAACCTCTTCGCCCGTTTTGGGGTTACGGCCGACGCGCGCGCCTTTGCTGCGTTTTTGGAAACTGCCAAAGGAGGACAGCTTGACCATGTCGCCGTTGATAAGGGCCTGGCTGATGACTTCAAGGATTACATCAACAAGCTGGGCGGAGTCGTTACGCGACAGGCCGACTTCCTGATAAACGGCTTCGGCGAGTTGGGCGCGGGTCACGGTGCTGTCGGTCATTCCGTTGCACTCCAAGAGAACTGAGTCGAAATGGTAATACGGGTTTTCAGTCCCGTCAAACCCAATTCAGAAGGCAGAAAGCAGGCATCTGAGGTCAGGTTAAAGTAACCCATTAACCCTCCGGTTACCAGCGGACAACCGCTGCGCCCCATGTGAAACCGCCACCCATGGCGTCAAGAAGAACAAGCTGGCCGCGCTTTAAACGGCCATCCTGCGTCGCCACCGCAAGCGCAAGAGGAATGGACGCTGCGGAGGTGTTGGCATGATCTTCAATGGTCAGAACCACTCGTTCTGGCGGCATATGCAGTTTCTTGGCCGTGCCGTCGATGATACGGCGATTCGCCTGATGTGGAACCAGCCAGTCAATTTCCTCGGGCTTCAACTGGTTAGCCGCCAAAGCTTCATCCACAACTTCAGACAGGCGGTGCACAGCATGGCGGAAGACTTCTTGTCCCTGCATCTTGATCTTGCCGACAGAGCCTGTTGAGCCTGGCCCGCCATCCGTCTGCAGCAATTCGTAATGCTGACCTTCGGAATGCAGATGTGTGGAAAGAATGCCGCGATCACTCTTGTCACCCTTACCTTCGGCAGCTTCCAAAATAACGGCTCCCGCCCCATCCCCAAACAGGACGCAGGTTGTGCGATCTTCCCAATCCAGCAGGCGGGAAATGGTTTCTGCACCGATGACAATGGCCCGTGTCGCCTGACCCAGGCGAATAAAATTGTCTGCTACCGCCAGAGCATAGACGAAGCCTGAACAGACGGCCTGCACATCCAGGGCAAACCCCTTGGTCATGCCAAGATTGGCCTGCACCTTGGTTGCGGTGGATGGAAATGTGTTGTCGGGTGTTGTCGTCGCGACAATGACCAAATCAATGGCGCTGACATCGCATTTCGCATTCGCCAGAGCTGCCCTTGCCGCAGCCGTGGCCAGATCGGACGTTTTTTCATCCGGCGCGGCGACATAGCGGCGGCGAATGCCTGTGCGCTTGACAATCCATTCGTCAGTCGTGTCAACGCGTTTGGCCAAATCATCGTTGGTGACGATATTTTTGGGCAAATAACTGCCACATCCCGTAATAACTGAGCGGCGCATCAGTTCCGCCCATCCGTCAAAGAAGGTTTTTCGGATGAGGAAAGCGTCAAGCCATTCACGCTGCCATATTGGCGACCGATTTCCTGGCGGATGGTGTCATTGAATTTACGCTCGACTAAATCATGGGCAACACCGACGGCGTTGGCAAAACCTTCGGCGTCCGAACCGCCATGGCTTTTTACGCAAATGCCCTGCAGGCCTAACAGCATCGCACCGTTATAGCGGCGCGGGTCTGTGCGCAGCTTCAGCTTCTGCATCGCCCCATAGGCAAACAGATACCCAATGCGCGCCATCAGGGAGGAAGAAAAAGTCTGTCGCAGGAACCAACTGATCAACTGGGCCGTGCCTTCAACCGTCTTAAGCGCAATATTACCACTGAAACCATCTGTCACAATGACATCTACTGTTCCCAGGGCAATATCATTGCCTTCGACAAAGCCATGGAAAACGCCCGGAATGGGGCGTTCGCGCAAAATCATGGCGGCGGCTTTCACTTCATCATGGCCTTTGATTTCTTCCGTGCCGATATTGAGGATGCCGAAAGAAGGCTCACTCACACCCAGAATAACGCGGGCGAACATCACGCCCATCAAAGCAAACTGGACGAGATTTTCAGCATCGCATTCGACATTCACACCCAGATCCAGCATCACGCTTTCGCCATGCTTGGTTGGCAGCAAGCTGGCGATGGCTGGACGGTCAATGCCGGGAAGGGTTTTCAAAACAAATTTCGCGAGCGCCATAAGCGCCCCAGTATTGCCCGAGGACACCACGCTGGCGGCTTCACCTTCGGCAACCGCATTGATAGACAAGCGCATGCTGGATTGCCGCCCCTGGCGCAACGCCAGAGAAGGCTTCATATCCGCTGCGATGCTTTCCGGCGCATGACGCAATTCGCTGCACGCCTTTAAATCCGGATAGCGGTCGATCAAAGGCCGTACACGCGGCTCATCACCGAAAATAAGAAAGCGGATATTAGGATAGCGCTCCCGCGCCAGCGCCGCGCCCGAGATAACGCTTTCCGGGGCATGATCGCCGCCCATCGCATCTAATGCGATCACGGGACTGGCTGTCATGATGGATACCCGGACCGAGGGAGACTTAGGCGGTCTTCGACTTCACGACCGAACGGCCATCATAATGGCCGCAGGACGCGCAGACATGGTGCGGCAGCTTGGGTTCGCCGCAATTGGAGCATTCAATCGAATTTTTGGCCTTCAGCGCATGATGCGAACGGCGCATGTTGCGGACCGATTTCGAGGTTTTCTTTTTAGGTACGGCCATGATGAAACTCGCACTTCATAATCAAGCGGTTCCGGACATCCGGAAACCTTCATATTGGGGCCTTTTATTAGGCTTATTCATAAAAAAAGCAAGGGAAAAGCCCCCTGTCGGCTGTTTCCTTACCTGGCGTTGCAATCCGACAGGCAGCCGCGCAGGTCGCGGCGGCAATCGGCGCTGGCACCGAACATGCCGGATGGGCCTATAACCCCGCTGCCCTGCGCTGAACCCGTATCCATGCAGCGCGAATAATCCTGATTACATGAACGCGTGCACATTTCACGATTGTTTTCGATCAGGGTTTTTTCGCCGGAAACAGGGCTGACATAGGCATCCGGCTCACGGACGCCTGAAATGCAGCCATTCAACGTAGCAATTGTAAAAACCAGAAGAAGAAGGCGGGACAGCCGGGAATTCATAAAGACCCCTTCTCGGCTTAGACTTTAGCCGCTTCCTTTTCTTTTTCCGTTTGCGCCAGCTTGGCGTTACGGTCTTTTGCGCCCTTGGCTTCGGGATCGCGATCAACCAGTTCGATCATCGCCACAGGCGCAGCGTCACCGTAACGGAAACCAGCCTTCATCACGCGGGTATATCCGCCCGCGCGCTTGCGATAGCGCTCGGACAATGTGCTGAACAGTTTTTTGACGCTTTCATCGTCGCGCAGCATGGCATGCGCACGACGGCGATTAGCCAATCCGCCCTTTTTACCGAGCGTAATCAACTGCTCCACCACCGGTCGCAATTCTTTCGCCTTGGGCAGCGTGGTCTTGATTTGCTCGTTCTGAATCAGCGCTACCGCCATGTTGCTGAACATGGCCTTGCGGTGGCTGCTGGTGACGCCGAGCTTACGTTGGGCTTTACCGTGACGCATGGGTTAGAACGGCTCCTCGAGGCGGCGGGCCAGATCTTCGATATTTTCCGGCGGCCAGTTGGGGATTTGCATGCCAAGGGTCAGGCCCATCTGAGTCAGGACTTCCTTGATTTCGTTCAGGCTCTTGCGGCCGAAGTTCGGCGTGCGAAGCATTTCGCCTTCCGACTTCTGCACCAGATCACCGATATAGATGATGTTGTCGCTCTTGAGGCAGTTGGCCGAACGGACCGAAAGTTCCAACTCATCCACCTTGCGCAGCAGGTTGCGGTTGAACGGCAGTTCGCCCACAGCTTCCTGACGGACTTCGTGTTTCGGCCCTTCAAAATTGACGAAGAGCTGCAACTGATCCTGCATGATGCGCGCGGCAATGGCGATGGCGTCTTCCGGCGAAACTGAACCGTCCGTTTCAACCGTCAGGGCCAGCTTGTCATAGTCGGTGACCTGACCGACGCGGCTGTTTTCAACTTTGTATGCGACTTTACGAACCGGGCTGAACAGCGCATCGACGGGCATCAGGCCGATGGGCGTGTCTTCCTTGCGCAGCGCAGCAGCCGGAATGTAGCCGCGGCCTGTTTCAACCGTGATTTCCATGGACAGGTGCGCACCGCGATCGAGCGTGCAAATGACCAGTTCCGGATTCATGATTTCAACATCCGAACCCGTTTCAATCTGCTTGGCGGTGACTTCGCCAGGGCCTTCGGCACGCAGGCGGATTTTACGCGGGCCTTCATTGTGCATACGCAGAGCAAGACCCTTGATGTTCAGAACAATGTCAGTGACATCTTCACGAACGCCCGGTACGGACGAGAATTCATGCAGCACGCCTTCGATTTGAATTGATGTAACGGCAGCGCCTTGCAGCGATGACAGCAGAATACGGCGCAGCGCGTTGCCGAGCGTCAGACCAAAGCCGCGCTCCAAAGGCTCAATGACCATGGTTGCCACGTTCCGGTTGCTTTCCGAAACCTGGATTTGCTTGTGGCCCTGAATGAGTGAACTCCAATTATTCTGCAGCACGGTCTTACCTCTTTCGTTCGAGAAAAGCTTCGGCGGCCAAACCGCCTATTCAATACCTTTATACGCGGCGCTTTTTTGGCGGACGGACGCCGTTATGCGGGATTGGCGTCACATCGCGAATGGAGGTGATCGAAAAACCCACGGCCTGCAGCGCGCGCAAGGCCGACTCACGGCCCGAACCCGGACCCTTCACTTCAACTTCCAATGTGCGCACGCCATGTTCCATTGCCTTGCGGCCTGCATCTTCAGCGGCGACCTGCGCGGCATAAGGTGTCGACTTACGTGAACCCTTGAAACCCATCAGACCCGCGGACGACCAGACAATCGTGTTGCCCTGCGCGTCGGAGATCGTGATGATCGTGTTGTTGAAGCTGGCATTTACATGCGCTGTGCCGTTGACGATGTTCTTGCGTTCGCGACGGCGGCGTACAGGACCCGCTTTTGCGGCTTCAGCTTTGGCTTCGGTGGGTTGCTTGGTGGCCATGGTTCAAATCCGGTTATTTCTTGGTCGCGATTTTCTTGCCGGCAATCGGCTTGGCGCGGCCCTTACGAGTACGCGCATTGGTGTGCGTGCGCTGACCACGAACAGGCAAACCCTTACGATGGCGCAGACCGCGATAGCAGCCCAAATCCATCAGACGCTTGATGTTCATTGCCACTTCGCGGCGCAGATCACCTTCAACTTTATAGTGGCGGTCGATGTCTTCACGGATGCGGAGGATTTCAGTTTCCGCGATCTGGTTCACGCGCTTGGTCGGATCGAGACCGACGCGAGCGCAGATTTCCAGCGCGTTCGCCGGGCCGATGCCATAAATGTAACGCAACGCGACGTGCAGCGGTTTTCCCGCTGGAATGTTGACACCTGCTATACGGGCCACGAACGACTCCCTGAGTAAAAATCTTTCCTGAACCAAAAACAAAAGCACCCCATCGGCCGTCTTGCGAGGCTCCGGGGAACTCTGGCGATGAGACAAACTAGGGCGCAAAAAAGCGCCCGAGCCCGTTCATTTCGGGTTCGGGAGGTGGTAATATAAGGATTGAGGGGTCCGTGTCAAGCATCTGTTTTAAAAGAAATAATCGGCGAAATCAGGGCCTTAAAGTGCCGGGCGGAAGCTTGACATAAACTAGGCAAAACGACTTAATGACGGCCCTTCCAGGGCCTCGGAAGGCAATTCCCACAGGATTAGGGTGCGTAGCTCAGCGGTAGAGCATTACCTTCACACGGTAGGGGTCACAGGTTCAATCCCTGTCGCACCCACCATTAGCCGCCCGGCCCCTCAAGGCGTTTTTGACCGTTCCTCACTAGAGTACCCCCGACTTCAGGCACCTGAGGCTCCAACGCAATGCTCATCTGCGCACGATAAAACTTTGCACCGCCTGGCCATGCATAAATATAGTTCGCGTTAACGGGCGTACCATTTTCGATACTGTCTTGAACAAGTTTAAATGTCCACGTCTCCGTCATAAAAACGGCAATGCGTGGATGATATCCCGATAAGAGAGGATGATTAAGCTCTCCAGCTTCAAAGAAAACGCCCTTCTCTGCAATAAATTTTGCCACCCGCTCGGTAACATCACGGCCATGCGTGAAATCAGATATGACCAAAACCTCACCCTGCGCATCCCGATGGTGTGATTGCGCTGACTCCGCATAAGCGCGGAAACATGGAAAACTCATAAAAACCTCTTCGCCCAAATTACGAATGGGACGAGACCGATAGCCCGGAAGTTGTTTAATTTTTGCCCAACGCACATCAGCAGAATCTGAAACGGCAGGCAATGTCGTCAACAAGGCAGGTAATGTTTCCGTCGTCAGATTCTCGGGCATTCCAACCGGAGCATCGAGGTAATCATCCCCCTCAATCTGCGGCAACTGCGCAAGAAGATCGCTGACTGCCCGGCCAATAGAACGCGCCATTTCAGGATCTATATGAAGTTGCAAGGCAGCATCTACATTCATCTCAACCAAACGAAGGTCGGAAAGCGGCTCTGCCGTTATGGTCGGACGGGGGCTTGAAGCAGGTTTGATATCGTGCGGCATTATAAAGTTCCCTTCAAAATATACCGAGTATTCTCATACAGGAAACCAGTTCCTCGCGCCATGACGCATCAGATAATCAAATTAGCCTCAATCATTCAATCAACTATATGGTTAACGCCCACCTGCTCTCTCCGCATAAAGAATATCTTGCTTAATCGGCTCAGCGTTAGGCATATAGGCATATAAAATTATTTTCAGTGGAAGCATATCAAATGAAACTCGTAAATCAGTTTTATCCTACAAACTTTGCGGCCACTCTTCACACAGCCCTCGCGGCCCAGCCCTTGCTGGATTTACCCACGGACCGCCGAACGGCAATTGTAGATTCTATTTGCGCCGAGATACGGAATAAATTTTTCTTTTTTCAGGGTGATGCTCCGTCCGAATCTGGGGAAAACCCTCAAACAGACTTCATTACTGTTGCTTATCCTTTTTATGCTTTGAGAAAAAAACTGGAACAAAGTTATCGAAGAGAATCGGGGCGCGCCGGAGGACCTCAACTTTATGCATTGGTCGGGCGAGCCACCCATGATAAGCGATTTTTCTTTCATGAAATTCCCCTATCTCCCAACACACGCTCTTTAGATATAGAGACTTTACGGTGGACTACCAGGGATGTGCGGGAAAGGTATTTGGGATTCCCTCAAATTAGTTATCCAACAACACCGTCTCAGGGTATCAGCATTAAAATAGATACGCATACAATGCATAAGAAGCTTCGCAGAACCAGTCGGCAAATCCCCCCACGCCGCTATATGGGAGAACTCATAGCCACTTTAATTCGCGGTACATTTCTGGATCAGCCTGAGCCATTAAAGACTCATGGGGCGCGCATCTTTGGCTCAATAAACGACTTAATCAACGCATTGCAGCAAGACTGTGTCGTTACTTTCAAACAAAATATGGATGTACTCATTGATCATTTAGATCGTCGTGCTCTTGAATTTATGCGCGCTCAGGATGAATACAGCTGGGAATGGCACAGCCGTGATATCGGCCGCTTAACTATCTATGACCGCCTCAAGGATGCACCTTCGGAACAAGCACGAGCATTCCGCGAAACAGCCACTGCCATTTTTCACCGACTTGGAATTACTCAAGCTGTTATACCGGATTATCGGAAACCAGGTAGTAATTGGTGGTCAGAGAATCCAGAAGATAAAGTTCTTTTTTGGGAAAAGATTGACGAAGGCATGCCGCCAATAAAAGCCCTTGAAATGCTTTTTCCCGACAATGAAAAACTGTGGAAAGGCTTATTAAAAATAAGTGTTCCCATACCTAGGTTAGTAGGAAACAGGTTCGTATCGCCACATGGTGACAGTGCCGCCCATATGTCTAAGCTTCTTGAATTGGCGAAACCCAAAACACAGGAAGAATGCTTCATCATGAGCGAAATTCAGACCCAAGTTTTATATGTTACCTCTGTCCATAGTGTAGATGCCGAATCAGGCCATGAAGATGTTGACCTAATCACGAGAACGTGGCGCGCGGCGCATGATATGCGTTCATGGCAAAGATTTTACGACGAACTTTATGCAAAAAACCAAGTTACAAACTCATATCGAAGGGAAATCGCACGTCAAACCTCAGGCATAAAAGATATGATGGCGTCAATGTATGAAAAGATCATCATACCTTGTGTTTTGCGCAGCAACCCAAGATATGATACGTCAACATATGATCCTTTATATAAGGCGTTTCACTCCTGCATATTACAAAATTTCAATTTAAGGCATCTATTGCAAGGCAGCAGCTACTGGCATAGCGAACGCGTTAACTTTGGTGGACGCATCTCTTCATATGGAGTAGAGACCGACGACCATTGGCTACCCCTCTTGGATCAAGAGATAAAAGCGCCCAATGGCGTTCAGTTCATCCCCCTCACTTCAAAGGCGGCCTTGCATGAAGAGGCAGATGCTATGCGCCACTGCGTATGGTCATATACCTCGAATTGTGTGGCCGAACGAAACCATCTCTTCAGTCTTCAAGACTCTACAGGCAATCGCTTAACAACTCTTCAGCTCACGGAGCATGATGCCGATGATGGGTCAATTCAAGTTAGCGTTGAACAAAATAATGGCCGACGCAATGTGGCGGCCTCTCAAGCCGCTATAGAAGCCGCCGCATGGTTAGCTCAACAAATTAATAGCAAAAATCTCAATCCTGATTTTCAATCTATTCAGGCTCGTCGCGATGAATTGGCTGGTGACATGGCGCGCCTCGTACTTGGTTTTGAATATCGCGATTTAGATATATGTGAGGCGGTCTACCAACTTTATATTCCGTGCCTGCCTGCAAAGCTCCAATCGGAATGCAAATCTGTTGCTGGATTTTTACATGCCATCGGTTTTGATGAAGCTTTACGTCAGCGCGGTTTTGAGCCACCTCCTTATCCAGGCGCCTTAAGACCCGAAGAATTGCCCTCTCTGGCCGCTCAACCCGCAAGCCCCTCCGCCTGATCTTTTTCGGCGAGGATTTTGTCGATGGCTGCACGTTCGGCGGCAGAAAGACGGATGCTTTGCGATTTCAGCTGGCCGCAGGCGGCCATGATGTCCCTGCCCCGCGGCATACGGATGGGACTGGGGTAGCCTGCCGCGTTCACCATATCGCCGAACTTCTCGATCACGTCCCAATCCGAGCATTCAAACGGCGCGCCTGGCCAAGCGTTGAAAGGAATTAAATTAATTTTAGATGGAATGCCGCGCAGCAGGCGCACAAGTTGCTTCGCGTCTGCCGGGATGTCATTTACGCCTTTCAGCATCACATATTCAAAGGTAATGCGCCGCGAATTGCTGGCGCCCGGATAATCACGGCAAGCCTGCAATAACTCCTTGATCGGATATTTGCGATTAATCGGCACGATCTGGTCACGCAACTCATCCGTTACCGCGTGCAGACTGACGGCCAGATTGACATCCAGTTCTTCACCGCAGCGTTTCATCATCGGCACAACGCCCGCCGTGGAGAGCGTGATCTTCCGCTTGCTGATGGCAATGCCTTCGCCATGCATGATGATGCGCAGCGCCTTGGCGACATTCTCATAATTAAACAGCGGCTCGCCCATGCCCATCATGACGATGTTGGAAAGCAGCCGTTCATCTTTGGTCGAAGGCCATTCGCCAAGCGCATCACGCGCCAGCAGCACCTGCATGACAATTTCGGAAGCTTCCAGATTGCGCACCAGCTTCTGCGTTCCCGTATGGCAGAAACGGCAGGTCAGCGTGCAGCCAACCTGACTGGATACGCACAAGGCGCCACGGTCACTTTCAGGAATGTGCACGCACTCGACTTCCTGCCCGTCTACCATGCGCAGTAGCCATTTGCGCGTACCATCTTCGGATTTTTGGTCTTGCGAAATTGTCGGGCGGGCGACAATGAAATGTTCTTCCAGTTTTTCCCGCGCAGGCTTTGCCAGCGTAGTCATTTTGCTGAAATCGCTGACGCCGTGGCAGTAAATCCACGACCAGACCTGCTTGGCACGGAACGGCTCAAAGCCGCGCGTGGTCAACGCGTCCGACAGCTCGTCATAGCTGAGGCCGATCAGGTTGCGCTTGCCCGCGACATGGGCCGAAGGCGGCACAAAGTTTTTGGCGTGGTTGCTGATACCCATAACGGCAAAGCCATATCAGATCAGCCGGGGCAAAAGGTAGGAAAAACGAGGGTTAATGCTTGCGTTTTGCCGGTTTTGGCGGGGTTTTCTTATCTTTTTTCTTCGCCGGAGGCGGCGGCGCAGGTTCTTTTTCCAGCGCATAGCCACAAGCCTTGCTGATGGCCCGATAGGCCGCATCCGCGCCTTTGACGTCCAGCGTGTCAGTAACTGAAGGGCCCTGCGACGGGATGCCGATCAGTGTCAGGCTTTTTGCATTACGGATGGCTTTGGTCACGGCGCGATCACTCGCGGCATCGCGCGACCAGGCAGTATCCTTCTGCGTGAATAAATTGAAGCTGTCCTTGGCGATGCGCAACTCAACCTCACTGGCGGTTTTAAAATTATAACCAGAGGTGTAGCTGACGACATCCTTGCTGTTCTCGACAGGCCGATGCGTGATGGTCAGATAGGCCGCGCCGCGTTTAATTTTCTTATTCTTCGGCAGGCGCACATTCAGCGCCATATAACAAACGGGCTGACTGTGTTCTGTGTAGCTGTAGGTGTTCCATGCGCCAAAAACGCCCAGTGACTTTTGTGCGCCGGGTTGCGCCGCAAGGGCTGGAGCACCGAAGGCACACAGAAAACAGAGGAGAAAGGCGATACGGCCCAGCATGCAAATCCCGTAATATCACTTAATCCAACGCATCATAGCAGGCATTCAGGCAGATATATGCAGGTTTGTAACGAGATCAAAACAATATCTTATGTTTTCTGGCTTTCAACACGCGATTGCTGTAAATTCACGCACACAAATTACTCCTTCTCCTCGACCTGCAAGGAACCTTCCATGAAAAACCTTCGCACCTCTCTGTTTTCTCTTTTTGCTATTGTCAGCATGCTCTTTGCTGGTAGCCAGGCCCTAGCGGCCCCTGCGCCCGCAGAAACAAACTGGACTGGCATGTATGTCGGCGGCCATCTTGGCGGTGTCGCGGGTGAATTCACCAATGCAGGCGGCGTTATCGGGCCTAACGATACGGGTGGCAACGTCATGGGTGGTGTTCAGGCTGGATATAACTGGCAAACAGGCCGGATTGTTGTCGGCGGCGAAGCTGATTTCTCTTGGATTCCCTTTGAAGCCACCGGAACCCCCGGCTCCTTTGAAGAAAACTGGATGATGACCTTCCGCGGACGTCTGGGTTACGCGATGGGCCGCTTCCTGCCCTACATAACCGCAGGTATCGCGCTGACCGACACGGAATCCAAACTGGCCGGAGGTGGTTCGGAATCCAACTGGCATACTGGATTGGCTGCGGGTGGCGGTGTTGAATATAACTGCCACGACAACTGGTCGTTAAAGGGCGAATATCTGTACGCCAACGCACCAAACGAAACGGCGACGATCGGCGTAACACCTTTCACGGGCGGCTCGGCTAATCACATCTTCCGTCTGGGCGTCAATTACCGCTTCCAATAAAACCAAGCCGTGCCGTTTCATCCCCCTCGTAAACTGGAGAGTGACATGATCCGTTCCGTTCTTCGCGTTGTTCTGGCTGCTTCTTATGCCCTAGTTCTCGCTGCTTGCGCCGGGGGCATGAACTAAGACCTAGCCTTTTATATCCGCACCCAGTCGGTTCATCAGGCTGATAAAGCGCGGAAAACTTGTTGTAATGAAAGACCCGTCATCAATGGTGACGGGTTTTTCTGTGACTCCGCCCAGCACCAGAAAACTCATCGCAATACGGTGATCCATGGCCGTGGCGACGGTTGTGCCTCCCTGCGGCGGCTTGCCTGTGCCATGAATGATTAAATCATCGCCCTGAATTTCCAGCTTCACGCCGCAGCGCTGCAACCCATCCGCGACCAGCGCCAGACGATCACTCTCTTTCACGCGCAACTCGCCCAGGCCGAGCATCCGCGTTGTACCCTGCGCACAAGCCGCCGCCATGCCAAGGATGGGATATTCGTCGATCATGCTCGGCGCGCGTTCCGGTGGAACCGTGACGCCTTTCAACGCACTACCTTCAACAACCAGATCACCGACAGGCTCGCCACCTTCTTCGCGGCGGTTGAGGATAGAAATTTTTCCGCCCATTTCCTGCAGGGTCGTGAACAATCCGGTGCGACGTGGGTTAAGCCCCACACCGCGTAACGTTATCTGCGAACCGGGATTAAGAAGCGCTGCAACCAGAGGGAATGCCGCCGAGCTTGGGTCCGCAGGCACATGAATGGTCTGCGCCCGGAGCTGTGCCGGACCCGTTACAGAGATGGCCTCGGCACCATCCGCCTGTTTTTCAATTTTGATGTCCACACCGAAACAACGCAGCATATTTTCGGAATGATCGCGGGTCGGAATGGATTCAATAACAGTCGTCGTGCCTTCAGCACTTAATCCCGCTAGCAGAATGGCCGATTTTACCTGCGCCGAAGCCACAGGCAGATGATAGGCGATAGGTTTCGGCTTTTTGGCTCCTGTCAGTGTCAACGGCATGCGCCCCTGCTCACTGGCAAAGCTTACGCCCATTTGCTCCAGCGGCGTGATTACGCGGCCCATCGGGCGTTTGCAAAGCGAGGCATCGCCCGTAAAAGAACTGTTGAAAGGGCGTCCAGCCAGTAACCCCATCAGCAGCCGTGCTGCCGTGCCGCTGTTACCCATATTGAAAATCTGCGCAGGCTCACGCAAACCCTCCAGACCCCTGCCCTTAATGCGCCAAACGCTGTTACTGTCCTTGCTGACTTCTGCACCCAGCGCGATCAAGGCATCTACAGTGCAAAGAACATCTTCGCCTTCCAGCAACCCATGAATTTCGGTTGTGCCTTCGGCAATACCTCCCAGCATGACAGCGCGGTGGGAAATGCTTTTGTCGCCGGGCGGCGTTATCTCCCCTTTCAGGGGCTTGCTCCGGCTGGATGTCAAAGGTTGAGGCTGAACGGCTGACATATCTTTCAAATTCTACTCCAGCCAGTCCCAGCCCTGCGGCCCGAGGGCCTGCAATGGACGAAAGCGTTCCTTATACGACATTTTACGCGAACCCTTGATCCAATAGCCCAGATAAACATGGAAAAGATTCTGACGGCGCGCTTCCTCGACCAAGGTCAGAATGAGTTGCGCGCCAAGACTGCGGCGCGATTCATGGGGTGCAAAGAAACTGTAGACAGCCGACAAACCGTCACTGACATGATCAGTGATAATACCGCCAACCAAAGCCCCTTCCCCATTACGCAGCTGATATATCTGCGTTGCGGACTCGCCTTCATGCAGCATATGGCTGAAATCGCTGAAAGACATACGCGCCATGTCGCTGTCGGGATGCCGCGCGGCCTGATAATCCATGAAAAGGCGGTACAGCTCATCCGTCGCTTCCGTATCCTTGATTTCAAGGTTCAGATCGCGGTTGATCGACGCAATCCGGCGCAAAGAGCGCGATGGAACAAAGGTGCGTATAGGAACACGCACAGGCACGCAGGACATGCATTCATGGCAGGCCGGGCGGTAAACAATATCATGGCTGCGGCGGAACCCGGCGCGTGTCAGGGTCGCGTTGATTTCCGTATCAGTGTCTTCATTGCCTGTCAGGCGGGTAAATAGCTTCCGCTCCACGCGCCCCGGCAAATAGGGGCATGGCAAAGGCCCCGACAGGTAAAACTGCAGAAGGCGGCTTAATCCGGGAGGGATGACGGACATGGCAAAAATCTACCACGCTTCAGGCGCAGGGTACAAATCTAAGAATTCTTCACATCGACGAGTGTTTTAATCTTTTCGTACATCTCATCCGGTTCTGAAATATCCCGCACGCAGATGCCGCTGGCCGATACATTCCCAAAACCAAATGCCACCGCCGCACTGGCATAGGACGTCGATCCCGTCGCCAGCGTAGCAAGATAGATGGTTCCCAGCCCACATGCCCTTTGCAGAATTCCTTTCCGTAAAGTCACTTCCCGGATGTCTTTGTATTTTATGATTTTCTTGTTGATAGTAAAAAAGCCTTCCTCGAATTCCAGCCTGTCATCATAAAATTTATATTCCGTCCGGTCGTAATTCAGCTTCTTGCCGATATAGGCGACCAGAAAAACACCAACAAAGGCTAAGGCTCCGGAAAAGATAAAAGGAACATCCGATTTTTTATCAAAAAGGTTGGCGGCTATTGCCATGCCGCCAAAAAACATGCCTGCCCAGAAAGTCAGAAACAGCTGAAATGGAAGCTGCTGCAAGAAAGTAATCCAGCCGACAAAGACGGGTCTGATTGAGAAATGCATTTATGACCTTCCCATTTAACGAGTGCCGCCCGCCTGTCCTGATGCAGGCATATCCGCCGGGGGTATAGCCTGCCGCAGCAAAACGATGCTGATACGCCGATTGCGAGCATCCATGGGCTCACTGGCGACAAAGGGATCGCGGTCGGCCAGGCCCGAAACACGCGCGACGCGCTTTTCATCCACACCTGCCTTTACCAAAAATTCGCGGCTGATATTGGCACGGGCCGTCGATAGCGACCAGTTATCCCGACCCGAGCCCGCCGTAAAAGGCGCACTATCGGTATGGCCTGTCACTGAAATTTTGTTAGGTAACTGAGCGACAACCCGGCCAACCATTAACAGCAAATCCCGTGCGCGTTCATAAGGTATCGCGCCGCCGGAGGGAAACATGGAAAGCCTGTCACGATCGGTAATCTGGATGCGCAAGCCTTCCGGCGTTCGGTCAACAACAATCTGATTGGCGAATTCTTTTAGGGTTGGATTGGATTCAATCGCCTGTTTCAAAACGACTTCCGCTTGCCTGAAGCCCTCCTCTTCGGTCTTCATGGCGGCAACCATGGATTGCTCATTCTTGGTCAAATTAACAGGCGTTGTGCCAGCTTCCTTGCCGCCCTCCCCGGCTTTGACTTCGGGCGTTTCCTGGGACTTCTCAGGCGTATCTTCATCCCCCTCATCACCTTTGCCGACGGTTGGCAATGTAACGCTCTGTGTCGTCGGTGGAGAACCCAATGACATCGATGCGCCTTTCGAGGTGATGGTCTGTCCGCCGAAAACACCGCCGGAACCGGATTCCGAACGCGAGGCAGCTGCCGGAGCAAAATAATCGGCAATACCCTTGCGCTCCATGTCCGTCGTGACGTTCAGCAGCCACAACAAAAGAAAGAATGACATCATTGCCGTCACGAAGTCGGCATAAGCGACTTTCCAGGCGCCACCGTGATGCCCCCCGTGTCCGCCCTTCTTTTTCTTGCGGATGATAATGATCGGGGCCTTGCCGTCAGCCATGGCTTATTCCTATGCCGCCGGAGCGGGCAGCGCAGATGTTGCTTCTTCAACCTCGCCGAAGGTTGGACGCACTTCACTCAAAAGCGTCTTACGCGCATATTCAACCGAAATGGACGGCGCAAAACCCTGCAGGTGAGCCAAAAGGCCAACCTTCATGCAGGTGAAATACCGCGATTCCGCTTCAAGAATGGACTTCAGCGAATTTGCCATGGGGCCGAAGAAACCATAGGCCATCCACACACCCATGAACGTACCAACGAGCGCGCCGCCGATCAGGCGACCAAGGACTTCCGGTGGCTCCGTGATCGAGCCCATGGTGTGAATAACCCCGAGAACCGCCGCGACGATACCGATGGCCGGAAGACCGTCCGCGATATTCTGCACAGCGGTTACGACAGCATTGTCTTCATTGTGATGAACGTCAATTTCTTCATCCATCAAGGCTTCGATTTCATAGGGTTTGTCCGAACCCAAAGTCACGAGACGCAGATAGTCGCAGAAGAAATCCGTTGCATGATGATCATGCTGAAATCCCGGAAACTGCCCAAACAAACTGCTCTCATGCGGATTTTCGATATGCGATTCCAGAACCAGCAAGCCTTTGGTCTTCGCCAGCTTGAAAACCTGATACATCATGCACAGCAATTCGATATAGGACGGCTTGTTGTATTTGGCCTTCTTCAGCAGCAATCCCATGCCACGCAGCGAACGCTTAATAACGAAGGTGGGATTAGCGATGATGAAACCTCCTGTCACCGTTCCAAGCATGATCAGCAGTTCGAGCGGTGCGGCCTTGGCCAGAACTTCCAAGTGGCCGCCTTGAAGGACATACCCCCCGAAAGTACAAGCGAAAACGGTAAGAAGGCCGATGATAAAATTCATGGAGGAGGCAGACAGAACCAAAGAGAAAGCAGGGCCAGAACAGGCCCGTGATGGTCTATTTTTGTCTCCATTATCGTTAAAATGGTTTTAACGTTTTGGTGCAGACCTTAAGGGCCTGCTTCATCTGCTGCCTTAAGCTTAAGGGGCAAATGCCCTTAAAAGCGGATATATTTATCAGTAACGGAAAAGCCCAGAATATGTGTCAGAAGCTGTAATTGCTGGTCTTCCGGGGGCAGAGGCAGGAATTTCCTTGCCTGTTCGAGACAATCTTGCAGATCGGCCTCGATAAAGAACGAACGGCGCACAAGATTTGCAGCAAATTCCGACAATTGCGGGTTGCTACCGCGAATCGTCGTGTCGGATTCAAGAGCAACCTTGATCGAGGTCACATATGGAAATACACAGCCGACTTTCAGGACACCTTCAGCCGCTTTCTGACAAATATACAAATCAATCGGCAAAGTCGGCCCCTTTACCAGCTCAGCTTCATATAAGTGATGCAGCTTGCCGATAGCCTGAGGGTTGACCAGAAACGAAGCTGTCGAGGCAAATTTCTGCCCCTTCATATCCATGACGCTGAAGTATGCTTGCGTCACGCGCCCTGTCGCATCGCGGACAATATTTTTGTCATAGGCTTTTTTCAGTTCGCGATAGAGAACATTGGAAGTCGGGATAAATAAATCGGTATATACGATGTCGTAATGATTGAGATTACCTTCAGCGATCACCGCGCGAAGCGCATCGCCCGTAAATTGCGAAAAAACGGCATCATCCTCGACCACATGCAGCGGCTTTGAACTGTTCACATTCGCTTTGAGCAGAAGATAATGGGACCTAAAACATCCCATCTCCCCTTCCTTCAGCTTCGCCGGGTTCGGAAAAGATTGCGGGTTGCCCTCGGCGGCGACAAAACGCTGGTAATGCCCCGAGAGCCCATAGCGGGATAATTCAGCCTCAATTTCGGCACGGCGCACCGTACTGCGATCGAGATTGATATAGAAACCAGTATATCCCATGAAAAACCAGCCCGGACAGGAGGCACATCATAACGTGAAAGGCCGATCTTGCTATCCGGTAAATTTCCGGTGCTTCGCAAAGCTGAAACGTGTATCAAGAACGCCAAATTCCAGCTGCCGAGTCTTGTGCCGGGTTCTTATGGTTGATGAGCGTTCTTTCCGCGGTTTGATGAGCTGTTTCGCCACAGGCGTCACAGTCATGACAGCGCATGACCCCAAGCTTGGCCCGGTCGGCATCACCATCAATTCGATGACATCCGTATCGCTCAAGCCGCCGTTGGTGCTGTTCTGCCTTGAAAAGAAGGCGCATCTTTATCCGGTTTTCGCGCGCGCAACACATTTCGCCGTGAACATCCTTGCCGATACGCAGGAGAATGTTTCACGCTACTTCGCTGATTACCGCCACCACAAAAAACCTGAAAAACTTTGGGCCAAGCCAAAGAAAAATTGCCCGCTGCTCCAGGGTACGCTGGGCTGGGCCGTATGCCGTAAAGTCGCCAGCTACAAAGGCGGCGACCACACAATCTTTCTAGGTGAAGTGCTGGAATTACACAGACGGAGCGGGCAATCGAAGCCCCTGCTCTATTTCCACAGCCGTTATAAACGGATTAGCCGTTAATCAGCCCATACCGCGGAACATAGTGTCTGCATCGAGCTCTGGCTGATCCTGAGAACCAAGATCGGTCGTCTGCTCCTGCTGTTCCATGGCTTCCGTCTCGAGTGCGGCGGTTTCCGGCGTTATGCCTGCAGCCGCCTGTTCCCGCGCAACACGGCGCTGGGCACGGCGCAAAGCGGAATCCAGATCGCTCTGTTTGCACAGCCCCAGCAGAACTGGGTTATGCGGCTTGATGTTGTTGGAATTCCAGTGCGTGCGGCTGCGAACCTTGGCGATGGTGTCCTTGGTCGTGCCAACCAGACGCGCAACCTGCGCATCCAGTAATTCCGGATAGGTCTTGATCAGGTAAGCAATTGCATCCGGCCTGTCGGCGCGCTTGGAGACGGGCGTGTAACGCGGCCCTTTGGTACGGGTGACGGGTTGCGGCAAATCGCTCTTGACCATCTTGAGGCGTGCGCGCGGATCATTCTCGCAACGCTTGATTTCTTCAGCCGTCAATTGGCCCGTTTGAACAATCGGATCCATACCGACAATACCGATCGCGGCTTCACCGTCGGCAATCGCCTGGACTTCCAGTTTGTGCAGGCCACAGAACTCGGCGATCTGCTCGAAAGTCAGGGTCGTGTTTTCAACCAGCCATACAGCGGTCGCTTTGGGCATCAGGGGCATAGCAGCCATGGTCTTCTCCTTCATCATCATGCAGGACATAGTCCTGCTGTTATCCGGGCAGGCTCCGCCGCCGGACGATCCTCGAACCTATTTTCAGGGGATCGGTTAAAGCGCTCTCTTAATGTCAGGAAGCAACTTCAAGGACAATCTTACCAATATGCGCGCTGGATTCCATCATTTTATGCGCCTCAACAGCCTGTTTTATTGGGAATACCTTATAAATCAATGGCTTAATTTCACCTGAAACAATCCAAGACCATATCTTTTCTTCAACCTCGCCGACCAGAAGGGCTTTTTCCTCTTTAGAGCGCGACCGGATGGTCGAGCCCGTAAGGACAAGCCGCTTTTGCATGACCTGAACCATATCAACCGTCACCAGTCGGCCTTTCTGAACAGCGATACTCACATGCCGCCCCTGTGGTGCAAGTACAGACAGGTTGCGTGGCACATAATCTCCACCGACCATATCCAGCACGACATCAACGCCCCTGCCCGCTGTCATCCGGCTCACGGCCTCGACAAAATCCTCTTTCTGATAATTGACCGCCAGATCCGCGCCAAGA
>JANRKK010000019.1:0-4733 GCA_033763555.1 Alphaproteobacteria bacterium
CGTTGGGGGCGTTATGTCCTTGGCGGCAATCCGAAAACAAAATTCGTTTCAGCCAAACATGGCGCGATGAGCGGCCTGCGCGGCGCGGCATGGGTGGGGCAGAATTAAACCGGAGACGCTTTCAGTTCCTGATTGAGGGCAATAACATCCGCCTCATACCCCGGCAAAAGCCTGCCGAGCTGTCTACCCAAGCCAAGAAACTCTGCCGGATAAGTCGAAGTCATGCGCAGGGCTTCTTCGAGTTCGACGCCTACATTCTGCACGCAATGCCGCACGGCGTCCGCCAGCGTGATGGATGAGCCTGCCAGTTTACCTTCATGATTGATGCAGCGACCACTTTCGACGCGGATAGCTTCGCCATAAAGCTGAAAGGGTTGTGGTGTATCTGTGGCTGCGGGAGCCATGGCATCACTGACTAAAAAGATTTTACCTTTGGGCTTGGCGCGCAGCGCGAGGCGTATCATTTCTGCACTGACATGATGTCCGTCGGCGATCAACCCGCACCAGCTATCGCGGTCATCCAGTGCGACCTGCGCAGGACTGGCATCGCGCGCGCTGATACCGCCCATGCCGTTAAATAAGTGCGTAAAGCCTGTTGCTCCGGCTGTCAGCACGGCATGAATTTCTTCCGGTTTTGCCTGCGTGTGACCGAGTGAAATGATCACGCCTTGCTGCCGCAGGGCTTTGATGTTTTCTGGACTGGTGTTTTCGGGCGCCACGGTTATGAGCATCACCTCGCCGTTTTGCGGACGGTAGAGCTGCATATCAGCAGGGTTCAGAGGGCGGAGATAGTCGGCTTTATGAACACCACGCCGCTCCATGCCCAGATGCGGCCCTTCGATATGAATACCGAGGATGGATTTGTCTTTTTTGCGCGCTTCGCGTGCCGCCACGACAGCTTGCCGCGTAATCTCGGGCGTATCGGTGATGCATGTCGGCAGGATACGCGTTGTGCCATACCTGCGGTGCGCTTTGGCAATGGCTAGGCAAGCCTCGGCGGTTGGCGTGTTGTTGAACAGGATATTTCCACCGCCATTGACCTGCGCATCGATGAAGCCCGGCGCCAGAATGTGGCCACCATGCGAAGTTTTCTGTGCATCGCCGGGTATTTTGCCCTGCGCCACAATATCGACGATTTTGCCGTCTTGAATAAGCAGTGCATGGCCTTCCACCATGGCTTCGCCTGTGAAGATCGCGGCATCGCACAGGGCAGTAAGAGAAGAAGAGGAAGGCATAAGGCTGATTTTGTCCTACGGCTTGCAGGTTATTCACGGGTTCGATATGCCTATTACCCTCCCGGCACGAAAGGAGAATGCCATGTCTCAAACCGCTGTCAAAGATCAAAACAATCCGGTTCAGCTCGGCTGGCAGGCGGCTGACTTCCGGCTGAAGGGCACCGATGGAAAATTCTACACGCTGGCGGATGTGCGCGGGCCCAAGGGGCTGCTGGTCATGTTCATCTGCAACCATTGCCCCTATGTGAAGGGCGCGCTTGACCGCATCATCCGTGATGTAACCGAGCTGAAGGCGCTGGGTATTAACGCCGTCGGGATCATGCCGAACGATGTAGTCAATTACCCGGATGACAGTTTCGAGAATATGCAGAAGCTGGTTACGGATAAACGCCTGCCATTCCCTTATGTTATCGACGAAACACAGGAAGTGGCGCGTGCCTATGATGCCGCCTGCACCCCGGAATTTTATGGCTTTAATGCAAGCCTCAGGCTGGCGTATCATGGTCGTATCGATGCAGGTGGCAAGAATGTCCCGCCGCCGGGCAGTTCGCGTGAGTTGTTTGAAGCAATGAAGCTGATCGCCGAAGCAGGCGTTGGGCCGTCCGAGCAGCATGCCAGCATCGGCTGCTCCGTTAAATGGAAGAGATAAGCATGAGCAATCAGAACATCTTTCAGGAAATTGATGAGGATCTGGAGCGACAGAAGCTTGAGACGCTCTGGAAAAATTATGGCAAGTGGGTCGTGGCTGTGGCGGTTGTAATTGTTCTGGGCTCGGCCGGAACTACCATGTGGAACTCGTGGCAGAGTGGCCAACATCAGGCCGCGACCGACGGGTTGATTGAGGTTATGACAACTCAGGCCAATGCCGACCAGACGAAGCAGATCGAAGCTCTCGTCGCTTTTGCTGATAAGAATGGCGGTTCGTCGCAGGCTTCCTTTGCGCGGCTGCAGGCTGCCTCCATGGCCGTCAAGGAAGGCCAGAAAGATAAAGCCGTTCAGCTTTACGACAGTCTCGCGCAGGACAAGGGAGCCGACCCGGCTTTCCGTCAACTGGCGGATTTGCTGGCTGTGCAAACCCAGATCGACAGCGGTAACCCGGCTGAACTGGACAAACGCCTGCAGCCTCTGACGAATGAAGATGCCCCTTGGCGCTACACGGCGAAGGAATATCAAGGCTATCTCGCTATCAGGGCGGGCGATAAAGCCAGGGCTCAGCAGCTATTCACGGCTTTGTCGCAGGATATGAGTGCACCGGAAACTCTGCGCACACGCGCAACCGATATGCTTCACATCGCTGCGGAATAACTTCAGGAGCCGCTCTTCATGCAAGGCAGGTTGGTTTCGGCATTCGGCATTGTGCTGTGCCTCGCTTTGGCGGGCTGCGGTTATATGGGCGCGAAGAAGGGCACAGCGCTCAAAGGCACGCGCGTTTCCATCATGGAGGAGGCCAAGGGCCTGGAAGCCGATAAGGATTTGCAGGGCGAAAAGCCGCAGGTGCCCGGCATGGTTGATAATGCCGGATGGCCTCAGGCGGGTTATGACACTGCGCATCTTATGCCCAACGCCATACTGGGCGAAAATCTGCAGGAAGAATGGATGGCGAATGTAGGCTCGGGTTCCAGTTCGAGCTTCGCGCTTCTGGCACGCCCGGTTGTCAGTCATGGGCGTGTGTTCACCATGGATTCCCATGGCGTCGTCAAAGCGTTCGACAATAAAACAGGCGACAGGCTGTGGTATTTCGAGACAACTCCTGAAGATCGGGATGATGACGCCATTGGCGGTGGCATCGGTGTTGATGGCGATACGGTCTATGCCACAACAGGTTTTGGCGAGGTTCTGGCGCTTCAAGCCGAGACCGGGAATTTGAAATGGCGGCGGGCGCTTCTGAATCCGCTCCGGGCCGCGCCGACGATTTCCGACGGGCGCGTTTATGCCGTCAGTATCGACAATCAATTATCCGCGCTTGATACGCGTACAGGCGATGTTTTGTGGCACCACAACGGCATTTCGGAAAGCGCGACCCTTATGGGTGCCTCCAGCCCGGCTGTATCAGGCGACAGCGTTGTTGTGACCTACAGCTCGGGCGAAGTCTATAATCTCCGTGCCGAAAATGGCCGCGTGTCGTGGAGCTATGCGCTGACCATGCCAACGCAAGTCGGCGCGCTTCCGGCCATCGCCGATATTCGCGGGTTGCCTGTCATTGGCCATGGGCGGACTTTCGTTGTTAGCCACAGTGGCCGCATGGCATCCATCGACCACCGTACGGGCGACCGTGACTGGGAAGTGGATATTGGTGGGCTGAACACGCCGCTGGTGGCAGGCGATGCCGTGTTTATCCTGAGCAACGACGGCCAGCTGGTTGCCCTGTCCCGCACTAGCGGAAGAATTATGTGGGTCAAGGAACTGCAGAAACTGACCGATCCAGATGATCGCGGCTCGACCCCGGTGTTCTGGTCGGGACCTGTTCTCGGCGGAAGCCGTTTGTGGCTTACGAACTCCCTGGGGCAGTTGATGGCCTATTCGCCGGATGATGGCAGGGAAGTCGAGACCATCGAAATCGATGAGCCGATATATATGCCGCCCGTGATTGCCGATAAAGTTCTCTATGTCGTGACGGATAATGGCGATTTGATTGCTTTACGCTAGGAAAAGCGTTTTATTGAGAAACATCGCCAGATAGGGCGAATTCAGCATTTGAGAAAGCGGTTCATGCCTTTCACTGTTGCCATTGCGGGTCGGCCAAATACGGGCAAATCGACCTTGTTCAACCGTCTGGTTGGCAAGGCGATGGCGCTTGTCAGCGACGAGGCGGGCGTCACGCGCGACTGGCGTGAAGGCGAAGCGACGTTGTTCGATCTGAAATTTCGCGTGCTGGATACGGCAGGGCTGGAGGAAACACGGCCTAAAGGCAGCCTTTCGGCGCGCACGGCGGCGCGAACAAAACAGGCTCTGGAGCAAACCAATCTTGTCCTGCTGGTCGTTGATGGCCGCGCGGGATTGACTCAGGATGACAAAACGATTGCCCGAGAACTGCGTAAAACAGGCAAGCCGATCATCCTTGCTGTGAACAAATGCGAAGGCACGCATCTGCCGGATGGTTTTGATGATTTCAGCGCCTTGGGTTTTGGTGAGCCTGTGGCTATTTCTGCTGCACATGGCGAAGGCCTAATGGAACTGCATGAGGCGATGCAGAAACACATTGAATCCGAAGATGATGAAGACGATGATGAGTCCGAAGATGAAAAACATCTTCATGTTGCTGTTGTTGGCCGCCCAAATGCCGGGAAATCAACCCTCATCAACCGCCTGATCGGCGAAGACCGCATGTTAACAGGTCCGGAACCGGGCCTGACACGCGATGCTATACCGATTGCATGGAAATATAAAGGCAAGCCTGTGCGTTTGGTGGATACCGCCGGGCTGCGGCGCAGGGCGCGGATTACGGGTAAGCTGGAAAAGCTTAGCGCGCATGAATCTTTGCGCGCCATCCGGCTCGCG
>JANRKK010000020.1:0-48835 GCA_033763555.1 Alphaproteobacteria bacterium
GACGACTCGCTTATCACCTTCTTTTTTTTATGTATTAGGGGCTTTTGACTGCATAATTTCCAACTGTTTCAAAATTACCTCTCCGAGTCGCTGCGCTGCACAACCGTCATTATGATCGAAAAGTTTTGCCCGCAGAGCCGCTCGAGCTTCTTTAAAAGAGTCCGTGGAATGCAACGCTGCCGTCACGGCCTGAATGAGACTGGCAATATCCGTCACCACCTCACCGGGCGTATAGCCTTCGCGGCCGGGTATCAGGGCGCGGGCGCGGGCCATATATTCTTCATGGTCGGGACGGTAAAAGACCAGTGGACAATCCACCAGAAGCACATCAAACACCAGTGACGAATAATCAGTGATGAAGACGCTGGCATATTTCACAATGGGATAAACATCCGTGTGCGGCTCAATAAAACGCGCAGCGGGGTAAAGCTTGCGCAGATCACCGACGGCGGGCTGCTCGAACGGATGCAGATTGATAAGGAAAACATGATTGTTGGCCCGGCAATACTCCGCCAACTCGGCAATCCGCGCGCGCTCAAACCAGTTGGGACCAATATGGTCACGGAAAGTGGGGCCATAGATGACAACAGCCCTACCCTCTTGCCGTGCGGTTTGCACAAGCCGGAAACTTTCCTGATCGACCCCCATCAGATCCTGCGGCGTAACTTCCCGGAAAAACACATCATTGCGAGGATAGCCGATTGGCGCAAAATCGCGGAAACCAAAAGAACGTCGCCAATCTTTTTCCGACGCCGCATTGGTGGCGGCAAGAACATCAAAAAATCCGGATGAGCCGATAATCTCCGACAGCATGATATTCTGTCCACCCGGTGCGAACACATGCTGCAGACCGATTTCTTTCAGCGGTATGCCGTGCCACAGCTGGATAAACCGTGCACCCTGCAGCAGCGCATAAGGAATGGGGTTGATGCCGTAATGCGGATGGTAATTGTCGCACAACACAACGACCGATGTTCCCATGAGAATTTTAGCGTCGTTTTGCGTCCAGCGCGCCACTTGCGGCGTTAAACACGGCAATCCGGCCGCCTTTAGCTGATCATATTGCGCTTCATCATAGGCCAGAAAATAACAATCGATGTTCTTCTCACGCGCGGTGGCACAGAAAGACAGAAAGGCATATTTGATGTTATCGCCAAAATAACTGCGGCCGACAAAAACAACCGTCCGCGCCTTCTGATAAAATTGCGAGGCGCGCGTCAATGTATGCACGATGCGATAGGCTTCAAGAACCGCAAGGCGCACGCCGTCTTTCTTTGCGCGTTCCAGCACGGCCTGACCCAACGCGGCATTCTCTTTCATGGCGCGGTCGAGCAAATCCTCGAGAACCGACATACGGTTTTCCAGCCGTTTCATATCGGTGGCAAGGGAATCTTTTGGTGTTTCCTGGGGAAGGGCGGATGTCATGCCGCGATCATGTCAAAAGGCGGCGCAAGTGACAAGGCGCCTTACTTGCGGCCCTTTTTGCTATGGGGCATTTTCGCCCGCACGCTGGAAGCTGGCGACGGTCCCGTGACAATTTCCAACTCCATCGCTTCTAAACGCCGGATTTCATCGCGCAGACGTGCGGCTTCCTCGAATTCCAGATCGCCTGCCGCCTGTTTCATCCGCTTTTCCAGATCACGGATATGTCCTCGCAAATCCTTGCCCGAGAGCGACAATTCTTGCGCCAGCCCTGCCTGCACAGTCAAATGATCGCGCTCGTAAACCGATGCCAGAATATCATGGATGGATTTTTTGATGGTTTCGGGCGTGATGCCATGGGCAGCATTGTAAATCTGCTGTTTCTCGCGACGGCGGGAGGTTTCATCCAGCGCCGCCTGCATGCTGCCAGTGATGCGGTCGGCATAAAGGATGGCCTTGCCCTCGACATTGCGCGCGGCGCGACCGATGGTCTGAATGAGTGATGTCTTGGAACGCAAATAGCCTTCCTTGTCCGCATCGAGGATAGCAAACAACCCGCATTCCGGAATATCCAACCCTTCACGCAGCAGGTTGATGCCGACCAAAACATCATAAACGCCGAGGCGGAGATCGCGGATAATCTCAATACGTTCCAGTGTCTCCACATCGGAATGGATGTAGCGCACTTTCACTCCTGCTTCCGTCATATATTCCGTCAGCGCCTCGGCCATTTTCTTGGTCAGCGTCGTGACCAGAACGCGCAGACCTTTCTTCACGGTCTCGCGCACCTCGAACAACAGATCATCAACCTGCTTTTCTGTCGGGCGAATGATGACAGGCGGGTCCATCAGACCCGTAGGACGGATAATCTGCTCGGCAAAAACACCCTGCGTGCGTTCCAATTCCCACGCGCCGGGCGTTGCTGAAACAAACACGCTCGGCGGACGCATGCGATCCCATTCTTCAAATTTCAGTGGACGATTATCGACACAGGACGGCAGGCGAAAGCCATAGTTAGCGAGCGTTGATTTGCGCGCAAAGTCGCCTTTGTACATGCCCTGCAATTGCGGAATCATGACATGGCTTTCATCGATGAAATGCATGGTGTTTTCGGGCAGATACTCGAACAAGGTCGGCGGCGGATCACCCGGTGGACGGCCCGTCAGATAGCGTGAATAATTTTCAATGCCGGAGCAACTGCCCGTTGCCATGATCATTTCAATATCAAAGGTCGTGCGTTCCCGCAGACGCTGCTCTTCCAGTAATTTTCCTTCCGCCAGCAATTCAGCCAGCCTGATTTTCAGATCTTTTTTGATTTGCTCAACGGCCTGCGTCAGTGTTGGCTTGGGTGTAACATAGTGGCTGTTGGCATAGATTTTTACGGCGTCCAGCGCATTGCCCCTCTCCCCCGTCAGCGGGTCAATCTCGACGATCTGCTCAATCTCATCACCGAACAGGATGAAGCGCCAGGCGCGGTCTTCCAAATGCGCCGGAAACAGTTCGATCGTATCGCCACGCACGCGAAAATCACCGCGACCGAAGGCTATATCGTTACGTTTATATTGCAGCTCCACCAACGCCGCGAGCAGCTGCTGGCGTGGAATAGTCTGACCCTTCGATAAAGTCAGCACCATTTCCTGATAGGTTTCAACCGAGCCAATACCATAAATGCAGGAAACCGAAGCTACGATAATGACGTCGTCGCGCTCCAGAAGCGCGCGCGTCGCCGCATGGCGCATGCGGTCGATCTGCTCGTTAATCATCGCGTCTTTTTCAATATAGGTGTCCGTTTTCGGAACATAGGCTTCAGGCTGATAATAATCGTAATAACTGACGAAATATTCCACAGCATTGTCCGGGAAGAAGCTCTTCATTTCGCCATAGAGCTGCGCCGCCAGCGTCTTGTTCGGTGCGAGGATCAGCGCAGGTCGCTGCTGCTCCTGAATAATCTGCGCCATTGTGAAAGTTTTGCCGGAACCCGTAACGCCGAGCAGAACCTGATCGCGCTGATTTTCGTGCAAGCCGCGCGTCAGATCTTCAATGGCCTGCGGCTGGTCACCTGCGGGCTTGAAATCGGATTTAAGGACAAATTTTTTCCCGGCTTCCGGCCTGAAATCTGGCCTCGTAACATCGGCAAAAATCGGAAAAGTCATGCGCCAGCGTCGCTGATTACGGCTTGTATTTATATGTGTACACCAATTTTGTCATGGCCGGATCTTCAAAAAACTCAATGGTTTGCAAATGGGCGAGAAGATGAATATTCCGGGGTCCGGGCGTACCTGCTTGAGCATATCGACGGCTCAAACGAGGCTCTACCCCCTCCACACTTACATTCAAGGGTTTTACTTTAAAAATACGAATGTAAAAACGAGTATAGATATTGCGCGCCGTGTTATTATCCTCCTTCATAAGCTTCAGAAGCATTTCAGCATCTTTTTGCTCAAAAGGAAGTCCCGGCACGAAAACAGGCTCATCCAACACAGCCTTATAATTTAATGGAATATATTGGGCCGCTGTTTTGCCACAAACTGGCTTTTGCAACTCATACAACAAAAGGAGATTGATACTGCGAATGGCTGTCTCCGGAGTAAAACGGAACAGATTCTCATTAAAATCATATCGATCAAGCTGCAGCTGGGTGTGCGCTAAATACAAAATGGGATAATTGTTTTTTTCCTTGCGAATAGAATTACGCAAAGCAACACGCACCTCATTGTTCCATTTGAAATCATTACCGTAAAAAGATTTATACAGATCACATTCGGCTATCATGGCATAATTATCGAGCAGATAATCATCATTGATGTCGAGCGCATCAAAGCGAATAAGCGTCTGCAGCAGGCTTGTTGGATTTGGCTTGATATACTCTTCCTCGGCTCGCGCAGAGAAAGCGAAGAGCATACACAGACCAAGAAGGATAAGGCGCGCAATCATACTCATGTCTCTCTTATACCAGCCCAAGGGCATGGCACACAATCTTCTGCATAACGCTTGGCAGAGCAGTTTTTCCCAGGCAGGTCGGAGAAACCCATTGCCCCTTTACAGGCTTTGCCGTCCTGCCGACCGCCACGGCAATTTGCAGTTCAAAATGCGAAAAAACATGTTTCACATGGCCCGGCAAAAGCTTCCAATGGAGAGCAGCGGGAGCCTCCTTTCGCGCTCGCGCCAAAGTCGGCATGGGCCTCTCACGCCAAGCACTGGATGGAACCTCCATCATGCCGCCAAGCAGTCCTTTTTTTGGTCTACGACGCAGAAAGACTTCCCCTTTCTTATTTGTCAGCACAAAAGCAACAGCCCGGCGGATTGGTTTTGGTTTTGCCTTCATACGGCGCGGCAATTTATCCGCAATGCCAAGCACATAGGCTTGGCAGTTTTGCATCCAGGGACATAATCCGCATTTTGGATTGCGGGGCGTACAGATCGTGGCACCCAGATCCATCAGCGCCTGTGCATAATCGCCGGGGCGTTCATCAGGAAGCAAAGTGGCTGCCGCTGCACGGATAGCCGCCTTCGCCTGAGGTAAAGCCTGGCGAATGGCAAAAATGCGCGCAACGACACGCTCAACATTCCCGTCCACGACATTGGCGCGGCGATTAAAAGCGATAGAAGCAACTGCTGCTGCCGTATAAGGCCCAAAACCCGGTAACTTCAGAAGCTCGACTTCTGTTTCAGGAAACTGGCCGCCATATTTCTTACAAATAACGCGCGCGCACTCGTGCAATGACCGCGCACGGCGATAATATCCAAGCCCCACCCACATCTGCATGACATCATTCAGCCGCGCCTTGGCAAGATGTTGAAGGGTCGGCCACCGCTTGAGAAATTTTTGATAATAAGGCCCGACTGCTGCCACCGTTGTCTGCTGCAGCATAATTTCCGACAGCCAGACATGATAGGGATCAGCAACCGTTCCCGGTAAAGCCCGCCAGGGCAGGATGCGCTGATGCTGATCATACCATTCCAGCAATCGCTGGGCGGGTTTATCCGTTCTTTTGACTTTTACCTTCGGCACAGACAGACTTCGTTTCATGTTTATGCCTCGCGCCCTTGCCAAAGCCATCGATCAGGTTGCCCGCCAGACCGTGGGCAAGGACTGGAATATCTATGCCAACCTTCTCGAGCATTGGCAGGAAATTGTCGGGCCGGATTATGCCCGTGTTACCACGCCTGTCAAAATCACTTTCCCGCACCAGCCTAACGAAGCCCGCCGCGGCGACGGAACCCTCTGCATCCGCCTGCCGAAAGGGCTGGCGATGGAATTCAGCTTCAAGACCGACCTGATCCGCCAGAGGATCAATACCTATTTCGGTTACAGCGCCGTCGGGCGAATTGTTTTTGAACCTGTTTATGGCACCACACCCGAAACTCGCTCTGCGCAAGCAGAAGCCGACCCTGCAAGCCTGGCGCAGTTGCGCTCAACCACGGAAACCCTGGAAAACGAAAACCTGCGGACGGCACTGGAAAGTTTCGGCGAGGCCCTTCTGAAATCAAAAAGTCCGAAAGCTTAATTTAAAAAATTAAGCGGGTTCGGTACCTTTTAAAACCATTCTTGTCTTTGGCCGTGAAGGCTTTTTAGGTTGCCTGGCTTTCAGTTTTTCTAATGCACGCTTTTCAATCCGGTATACTTCCGCTTTTGAAACCGAAAAACGCTGGCCCACAGTTCCTATATCACCCGCCATAAGACGCGCTTTAGATTGAACACCAAAACGCTGACGCAAAATCCTTTCTTCGTGTGGCGAAAGGGTGCTTAAAACTCGGGACATCTGCTCATCCAATAAAGAAGCTCCGTGATTGCCACGACGAGCACGCACTCGCTTGAGCACACGGCGGGAACTCAATTCATCAAGGTGAGGATTTTGAGGGCCATTTTTCCTGGGCATAGCGAATGCTTCCTTCATATTAAGTACGTTTTATCTATACCTCTAAGACAAAAAATTGGCAAAATACCAATATCAAAACGCTAAAACCCCTTCTTTCTTCATCTTATTTCTGATACCCAATTCCTTCTGGAGAACCTCACCTTGCTTACTCACACCATTGTCCAGCTTGTCGATCTCAGCCGCCGCCATGCGCTGACGGTGATTGCCCTATGCGTGCTGGCGGCCGTGAGTTGCGGCTGGTATGCCGCCAATCATTTCAAGATGAACACGGACGTCAACCAGTTGCTCTCTGCCGATCTGGAATGGCGCAAGCAGGAAGCGGTGCTGGAAAAAGCCTTTCCGCAGAATGTCGATACAACAGTCGTCGTGATTGACGGCGATACGCCGGATGCTGCCGAAAATGCCGCCGCCGCGCT
The DNA here is from genome assembly GCA_033763555.1 of Alphaproteobacteria bacterium. Taxonomy (GTDB): domain Bacteria; phylum Pseudomonadota; class Alphaproteobacteria; order UBA9219; family UBA9219; genus JALYJG01. Next base: position 6,719 of record JANRKK010000020.1, read on the forward strand.
GACAGAAAAACTCCGCACCATGCCGGATAAATTTTCTTCGGTCGAGCGGCCGGATTCTATTCCTTTCTTCCGCAAGAACGGCCTGCTGTATCTGGAGCCGGAAAAACTCGCAGGCATTCTGGAGCAGCTTGTGCAGGCGCAGCCGATGCTCGGCATGCTGGCCAGCGACCCGTCGCTACGCGGCCTGCTCAACATGATTGGCCTGATGTTGCAGGGGTTGCAGCATGGCCAGACAGATTACAGCCGCCTTGACCAGCCGCTGACCAAAATCGCCGAAACTATCGAGGATGCACTGGCCGGGCAGGACAGGCCGCTGGCTTTCCAAAGCATGGCCGCAGGCGATGAAACACCTTCCTTGCGCGATCTGCAGAAATTTATCATGACGAAGCCCGTGCTGGATTATACGGCGCTGGAACCCGGCCATGCCGCCAACAACGCCCTGCGCGCGGCAGCACAGGCACTCAACCTCACACCTGAAAATGGCGTGCGAGTGAGGCTGACGGGCTCTGTCCCATTGAATGACGAGGAATTCGCCAGCGTGGCCGAAGGTACGGGACTTGCCACCATTCTTTCTGGCGTCTTGGTGTTCCTATTGCTTTTGTGGGCCTTGCGATCTTTGCGGTTGGTTCTACCCATTCTGCTGACACTGACGGTCGGGCTTGTCATCACCAGCGCTTTCGCGCTTTTCGCCGTCGGCTCTCTGAACCTGATTTCGGTCGCCTTTGCCGTCATGTTCATCGGCATTGCCGTTGATTTTGGCATTCAATTCGGCGTCCGCTACCGCGACCAGCATCATCAAGATCCCGAACATGGCCGCGCCATGCAGCGTACAGCCGCCGTCATCGCCATTCCTCTGGCCATGGCAGCGGGCTCAACCGCGCTGGGCTTCCTTGCTTTTATTCCAACGGATTATCGCGGCGTGTCGGAACTCGGTCTGATCGCGGGCGCAGGCATGCTTATCGCATTTGTTCTGAACATCACTTTGCTGCCTGCTCTTTTGACGCTGGCCCAGCCGCCAGCGGAAAAAGAAGCTATCGGCTATCGCTGGGCCGCGCCTCTTGATGTTTTTTTGATAAAACAGCGGCGCGCCATTTTAGCCGTATCCATCGCGCTGGCGTTGCTTGGTGCAGGCATCATGACGCAATTGCGTTTTGACTTTGACCCGCTGCATCTTAAAGACCCGCAAACAGAATCCGTCTCGACCTTACTCGATGTCATGAAAGACCCGGATTCCGGTTTTTATAAAATCGGCATGCTGCGGCCTTCATCACAAGAAGCGCAAGATCTTGCGGCTACTCTGGAGAAACTGCCGGAAGTCGATCATGTCATGACGCTGGCGAGCTTTGTGCCGGACGGTCAGGACGCCAAGCTGGCCATGATTGCCGACACGCGCATGTTGCTGGAACCGACTCTGAATCTTCCCGCCACACAGAAGCCACCGACCGACCAGGAAATTTTCGATAGCATACGCAAGACCAGCGCCGCGTTAAAAGCCGTTGCCTCTCAACATCCCTCAGCCGTCCGGCTGGCAAAAGCGCTGGATGATGTCTTGGCAAAGAACGACCCCGCCCTTCTTCCCCGCCTGCAGAAAAATCTGATCGGCGTCATGCAGTCAAAGCTGGAGATGGTGAAACAAACGCTCAGCGCAGAACGCGTCACGGTCGAAAACATTACCGAAGATCTGCGCCGCGACTGGGTGACGCCGGATGGCCGTTGGTTGGTGCAAGCCTACCCTAAAGGCAGCCCGCCGGAACATGATGCGCTGGTCGCTTTCACCAAAGCTGTCCGGCAGGTCGCGCCGGATGCGGCCGGAACACCCATCTCTATCCAGGAATCCGGACACACAGTCACCAGCGCTTTTATGTATGCGGGAATATATGCTCTAGCAGCCATCGGCCTTCTGGCGCTTTTGATCTTGCGCCGCACAAGCGATGTGCTGCGTCTGCTGGCCCCTCTGATTCTTGCTGGAATCTTAACATTAGCGACAATTGTCGTGATCGGCCTGCCGCTCAATTTTGCAAATATCATTGCCCTGCCGCTTCTGCTGAGCCTGGGGGTCTCCTACGCCATATATTTCATATCTTATTGGCGGGCCGGAATGAACAACCCCTTGCAGTCCAGCATGGCTCGGGCTGTGCTGTTCAGTGCAGCTACGGTACTCGTGGCTTTTGGGTCACTAGCCCTGTCGACCCATCCCGGAACCAGCGGTATGGGCAAATTATTAACCGTGGCGTTGTTATATTCCCTCATCTGCACCTTTTTTGTTCTTCCGGCCTTGCTAGGCCCTTCTAAAACCGATAAAGATTGAAACTGAAGCTTTATGTGTGATTCTAGATTGTCAGGTCTGAGGTTCCCAATGTCGTTCTGCCGTCACTTTGTTCTCGCGTTAACCCTTCTGGTTGCGCCCGCCATGCTTGTTGGCTGCGCGGATATGCCTAAATCCCAGGCTGACAAAGCCGAATATGATGTAGCGAACGACCCCATCGAACCCGTCAACCGGGCCATCTTCGACGTCAATGATTTCCTGGATCGCTTGCTCCTCCGCCCGTTGGCCGAGTTGTACCGTGCCATGATACCCCCGGGTATCCGTGATCGCGTTGCAGGCATTGTCACCAACATGAGAGAGCCTGTCATTTTCGCCAACAACCTGATGCAGGGTGAAATCACCCGCGCCGGAATGACGGCTGAACGTTTTGCCCTGAACACCACCCTCGGTGTCGGTGGTATGTGGGATGTCGCCGGAAGCTGGAGAGGCGTTTATCAGCAAACGGGCGATTTCGGTCAGACTCTGGCTGTATGGGGCATGGGCGAAGGGCCTTACCTCGTTCTGCCGCTCTATGGTCCATCGAACATCCGTGACGGTATCGGTATGGGCGTTGATATGGTGATGTCGCCTTGGCGCTATCTGGCTCAAATCGATGGCTCGGCAACGGAAGATCGCTTCAATATCGCTTCCTTCGCGGCCAGCGGTATCGTCCGGCGCGAACAGAATATCGAAGCGCTTGATGCCCTGCGCGAAGGTTCTCTGGACTTCTATGCCCAGATGCGCAGCGTCTATCGTCAATACCGCGCCAAGCAGCTGGGACACCAGAACACTGACAGCATGCCGGTATTCCAGGACTACCAGTAACCCTCCTCGCGGTTATTCCGGTAACTTCTTAAACGTTGAACTTGAAGTGCAGGACATCGCCGTCTTGCACGGTATAGTCTTTCCCTTCTTGGCGTAACTTACCTGCTTCGCGTGCCCCGGCCTCACCCTTGCAGGCGATATAATCGGCATAAGCGATCGTCTCGGCACGGATAAAGCCACGCTCGAAATCCGTATGGATGGCCCCGGCAGCCTCAGGCCCTAGGGCGCCACGCCGTACCGTCCAGGCATGGGTTTCCTTGGGCCCCACAGTAAAGAAGGTGATTAAATCGAGCCTCCGGTATCCGGCGCGGATGATCTTGTCTAACCCCGGCTCCTCGAGCCCCAGCGAAGCGAGAAATTCCTTCTTTTCCTCGGCATTTTCCAGCACGGCAACTTCGGATTCAATGGCGGCAGTAATGACAACCGCTTCAGTGCCTTCAGCTTTGGCTTTGGCAATAACTTTGTCCGACAAGGCATTGCCCTTCGCCGCATCCGCTTCACCGACATTGGCGACATAAAGAACGGGTTTGGAGGTAATCAGTTGTAGCTGACGGAAAAGCTTTCTCTTCGGTGCATCCAGCGAAGCCCAAAGGGTACGGGCAGGTTTTCCGGCCTGCAGGGCCGCCATGGCAGGTTCCATGACTATTAATTGTTCCAGCGCCTCTTTATCGCCGGATTTTGCTTTTTTCTGGGTGTTCGCTACGCGCTTTTCGAGGCTTTCCAGATCGGCCAGCATCAATTCGGTTTCAACCGTCTCGGCGTCACGCACAGGATCAACCGAGCCCTCCACATGGGTGATGTCGCCATCCTCAAAGCAGCGCAGCACATGGATAATGGCATCGACCTCGCGGATATGCGCAAGAAACTGGTTACCCAAGCCTTCCCCCTTGGCCGCGCCGCGCACAAGGCCCGCGATGTCGACAAATTCCAGCTGCGTCGCGACAATCTTCGCCGATCCGGCGATGGCCGCCAGCTTTTCCAACCGCTCATCCGGTACCGCGACGCGGCCGACATTCGGCTCGATGGTGCAAAACGGATAATTCGCAGCTTGAGCCGCCGCCGTTGCCGTGAGTGCATTGAACAAGGTCGATTTGCCGACATTCGGCAGGCCGACGATCCCGCAATTGAAGCCCATAATTTTTCCTGATCAGTTATACTCGTCCTGCTTCGCTTCTTGTGGAAGCTTCGCAGGACACCCTGCACTTTTTAACCGCAGGGCCTTGCCCTGCGTAGCCTCGCTTTGCGAGGCAGAGCAGGGTGGTGCGGTCGAGAAGACTCGAACTTCCACGAGATTTCTCCCACAGCGACCTCAACGCTGCGCGTCTACCAATTCCGCCACGACCGCAAGTCTGGAAGGACTAGAGGCTTAGCAGACCGGACAGGCGGCGATCAAGGCCCGTAAATCCGATAGGATAAGACCCTTCTTTCGCGTATCATGCCCGCATGACAAAGAGTGATATCGATAAAGGCCGCAAGCTTTTCAGCCAGCCCTGTAAGTTCCTGCTGTCCGCCCCCACATCCGAGGGTTTTCCCGCGAGCAGCCTGCCAGAGGTTGCCTTTATCGGGCGCTCCAACGCTGGAAAATCATCACTCATCAACGCTCTGACCCACCGCAAAGACCTCGCCCGCACCTCAAATACGCCCGGACGGACGCAGCATATTGTCTTTTTCGATCTGGGCGACCGGCTGATGCTGGCCGACCTGCCCGGCTATGGCCATGCCGACGCCCCGCGGCAGGAAAAAGAACGCTGGAATGAGCTGGTGCATCACTATCTGCAAACCCGCCCTACCCTGCGCTGCGTCTGCCTTTTGCTGGATGCGCGGCACGGTATTCTGGCGAAAGACCTTGTGATGATGCAATTTCTCGACCGCGCGGCTTGCAGCTACAAGCTGGTTCTGACAAAGGCGGACCAGATTCACGCCACCGAGCAAGGGGTAAAACAAACCCAGACGGAAGCGGCCTTAGGCCAGCATCCGGCGGCCCGGCCCGGCGTTTTGATCACCAGCTCCAAAAAAGCCGAAGGTATCGAGGAATTAAGGGCATTTCTTGCGGGCTTCGCCGCAGAAGCTTAAGCGGCCTTTTGCTTCGGCGTCCGGCGCGAGGATGTACCCAGGCCAATCTGCTTCGCCAGCTTGCTGCGCTGCTTGGCATAGTTGGGCGCAACCATCGGATAATCAATCGGTAGATTCCAGCGCTCGCGGTACTGTTCAGGCGTCAGATTGTAAGCCGTCTTCAAATGCCGCTTGAGCATTTTCAGTTTTTTGCCGTCTTCCAGGCAGATGATGTAATCCGGAAACACAGATTTCTTGGGTGACACGGCGGGTTCGGGACGGTTATCACTGACCGTATTTTGGCCGAGGCGCGACAGGCCCTGGTAAATCGTGGCAATCAGGGCCGGAACATCGGCCGCGGCGACTGTGTTGTTACCGACATAGGCGGCGGCGATCTGGGCGGCCAGCGCGGTTAAACGATCCGTATGGGAAAGATTTTCAGCCATTTTTACTCCAAAATACTTGGATCTATCCAAGTTTTTATAAAAACAACAGTATATATATGCCTTTTTATTGAAGAATGAGTCAAGCGCTTCGGAACGGATACGGCGTTATCTCTGGCTCAGCCTGTCTTCCAAAGCCTTGGCGGCGGTGAAAAAGGCCTTCTTGGCTTCGCCGACGAACGGATTTTCTTTTTCGATGGCCATGAAGAGTTCGTCGGAGTCATGGCGCACCATATCAACCATTTTCTGCATGTGTTCGTAGGTTTTGGTCGTGAAGCAAAAATCCGGCAGGTCGAGCGCGACAACCACTTTTGCCAGAAGATGGGTGAGGCCCTGAACATAGGCAAGTTCGCGGTCATGCGCCTCAGCCGTGGCTTCAAATACATTCAGGCCAAGCTCATCCCGCAAAAAGCTGCAAACGGAAGCCGCGCGCTCGCCACGCACATTGGCAACGACCATATTGAGCCCCTTGATGCCGTCCTTGGCGCTTTGCGGCCCAAACAGCGGGTGCGTGCCGACAATATCCACATGCGCAGGGAGAAGGTTTTGCATGAGCTCCACAGGCTTGAGCTTCACCGAAGCAACATCCATCACCAACGCACCCGGTTTTACCAATGGCGCGATGGCGCGCAGCACGGATTCCATCTGTTGAACCGGAACGGCCAGCACCACAACGTCACAGGACGCCGCAGCCGCAAGATCGCCGATTTTTACATTCTTTGCCGATGAGACTGGATTCTTGCGCGCGTCATGCAGGACGAGATCGAAATACGGCGCCAGATGCTCCTGCATCAAACTGCCGAACGCACCAACGCCGATAATGCCGAGAGTTTGCCGTGTCATAGGGCGTTACACCCCAAAACCGCTTTAGCGGCGGCCAGATTTCAGCGGAACGGCGTAACCGCCAAGCGGGGCCAAATGCTGCAAACGGCTGCCCAGCATGGCCCGGAGGCGCGCCAGACGCGTATCGTTGCGACCGACATAACCTTCGGTTTCCGCCAGATATGCCATGGGCGCAGAACTGCCGCGGCCCGTGCTTTGCGCCAGCATATGACGAACCTTGTAACCCGCCTTGCCCAGCAGACGGCGCATTTCACCTTCCGGCACATGCACACATTGCATGGCAAGGAAGCTGCGATCATCCCCGGTCAGTTCCGGATACAGCTTGCCGACCACCAGCCCCATCGGCAGGGAGTTGCGGGCATTGTTGCGACCGGGCTTCACGCTCTCAAAAGGCAGGCAGGCAAAAACCGTCAGGACGTTTTTCTTGTCGCCCGCCAGCAGAGGCCACCAATTGTCTTTGTCATTCGCTTGCGGCGGAGGCACGACGGCAACCGTTGCCTTGTTCGCCTGTACGGCCTTGATCGCGGCAACAGCCGACGGCACTTCCATCATCGGTGTGAAGGAGCCGTAGAAATCCCGCGCATGATCCCACAGATCGGCGCCTTTCTCCGGTGCATAGACGGCGACTTTCAGCGCACCTTCCATAAGGGTAAAACCGGAGATGAGTTCGCGCCAGACGCGGACAATCAGCCCCTCAGGCAGCTTGCCCTGCGGACGACCGACCAACATGCGCACCATCTGCGCCTCGCGGCCCGGGCGGATATAGATATGCTGTTTGCCTTTGAGTTTGCGGACATGGTCGATGATTTCAACCCGGTCGCGGAGAAGATCGTGCAGGGCAGCGTCGATTCGATCAATCTGCGCCCGGAGGTCTGCCAAAGCCTGCTTATCGGGATTAACGGCAACGGTCTTGAGAGCCATGGGGGACAACTTTCTGACTTCAGTAAAACGCCTCGAAGTCGCGAGAATAGGCCAGAATTCGGCAAAAGTCCAATGGCCTGCCGATTTCCGGTAAGTGAAAAAATTTTAACCATGACGCGCCTGAGCTGGATTTTTATTGACAATCCGGCGTCAAAAATGATTCCATAGGGATGCTTAAGGCCTGATCCGGCCCCTTATGGATCCGCGGGATTTGACAGGAGCAGCTTGCTGCCGCGTTAAAACTAGCTAAAGCGCCACAGACACCGAAAGCTTTCGGCTTCCGCACTGTGGTCCCTGGTGAGTGACCACGACCCCTTTGGGGGATATGTGCCGGAGGCTTTTTTTTACGCCCTCTCCACATCCGTTTGGTCACCCGCGCCGGAATTTTCCGGCTCAAGGGCCTTACCGTCGCACCCTGAATCGGGCGACAGAAACGTGATGGAGGAAAGAATGTCAGAACCCTATCTTGCTACGCATGTCGTCCATGTTACAGACACGACAGATCGCAATGCAAAATTGAAAGTCCGCTCAGCCTATGTCCGCCATCTGGGAAGGACAGGCTTGCATGGTGCAACAGTCGATTTTGCCCCGGCACTTAACACTCTGGATATCGGTATTGTCGCCTCTGAACTCTTCAATAATACGCAACGGCCGGATCGGCTCATTCTGGCTGTGAATTGTGCACCGCCGGATAAAGCGGAAGGCACCACCAATAACGCACGCAATGATTTCTTTTGCGCAGATTTAGGGAATGGTGTTTCCGTTTGCGGCACAAGCAACGGTTATGAATTTTCATATGTGAAAGGCGAGATCAAGGAACTTTATCGCCTGACCAACACCAACAGCCTTGGCAGTCAGTTTCGCTCACTTGAAATACTTCCGGAGCATGCCCTGCTCTTTGCGAACCCTGAACATCGCGTACGATTGGTTACCAACGGTATTCTGCAAAGGGAAGAGAATGTGGATGACATCGTACGCTCTACTCCTCGCACCACGCATGTTTTTGAAGTTGATAATTTTAGAAATGTGAAATTGTTCCCTTCGACAGCAGACCTTGCGCTTTTACGCGAACATGAAGGGGCAGAAGTGTATTTCGGTTTTGGTATACTCAATTCTGTCGAGCGATGGGATCAGCGCCCTAACCACACAAAACAGCTTAGGGCACGGGTTGCACCAACCTTATTTGCAGCGCCCCTAAACACGAACATCGTGGCTCTTCGGTCAAGCTCGAGACACTCCGACAATGTCGACGGTCATATCCCTATTATTGCAACTGTTCGCCAAAAACCAGCGGAAACAGACCCATCTTATCCCATTCCACGCGTTGGAGCACCCGTGAAAGTAGCGCGAGCGGAATTGGCCGTAGCTTAAGCGAATTTTAAAAACTGGATAGAAGAAGGAAATAAAAGTGAAACAAAGCTCAACAGCAATATCGCGCGAAACAACTGTTTATGCGCTCACGAGTTTTCGCTCGGCTTTGCACGTCATTGATGAGATTACGTCAGAAAGGCAATCGGTACACCCGGTTGCACGCGCAATTATTGACAACAATATTGGTTGGGCATTTCTTGGGGTACTACAGCCAATGGACTCATACCAAGAAAGAATTTTAAAAATAAATACGTCATGCCCGGCAGAAGCTATTGCGATATTATCCAAAACATATGGGGTTGAAAAAGTCAGCCGAACCTTACAAGCACTCGTTCAAGCTGCCAACGCCCCGGAGCGCAAAAAGGCCGCACACAAAAGTGTACGGCCTTCGTATTTGCGGTTGGTTCGTTAATCTTACGCAAATACCTTCCCGTAATTCTCGAGGAACTTTTTCAGCTTGTCCTCGGTTTCCGGTTTGAGCTGTTTGTCGTCGCGAACGGTAGCGAGAATATCGGCGCCGCGGCTGCGCAACTCGCTCAGCAGGCCCTGTTCGTAACGCGAGACATCTTCGACCTTCACCTTGTCGAGATAACCCTTAACGCCCGCATAGATCACGCAGACCTGCTCTTCCACCGCCAGCGGCGAGTATTGCGGCTGCTTGAGCAACTCGGTCAGGCGGCGACCGCGGTTCAGCAAGCGCTGCGTCGTGGCGTCGAGATCGGAAGCGAACTGGGAGAAGGCTTCCATTTCGCGGAACTGGGCAAGCTCCAGCTTGATCGAGCTGGCCACCTGCTTCATCGCCTTGATTTGCGCGGCAGAGCCGACGCGGCTGACGGAGATACCGACGTTAATGGCCGGACGCACGCCCTTATAGAACAGGCTGGTTTCCAGGAAGATCTGCCCGTCCGTGATTGAGATGACGTTGGTCGGGATGTAGGCCGAGACGTCACCCGCCTGCGTTTCGATGATCGGCAAGGCCGTCAGCGAGCCACCGCCATTCTTGTCGTTCAGCTTCGCGGCGCGCTCCAGCAAGCGCGAATGGAGATAGAAAACGTCGCCCGGATAGGCTTCGCGGCCCGGCGGGCGGCGCAGCAGGAGCGACATCTGGCGGTAGGCCACGGCCTGTTTGGACAGATCATCATAAACGATGAGGGCATGCATGCCATTGTCGCGGAAAAATTCACCCATGGCGCAACCCGTATAAGGCGCCAGGAACTGCAGCGGCGCGGGTTCCGACGCCGTGGCGGCCACGACGATAGAATATTCCAAGGCACCATTGTCTTCCAGCGTTTTGACGATCTGTGCGACGGTCGAGCGCTTCTGCCCAATGGCGACATAGATGCAGTACAGCTTCTTAGATTCATCCTTGCCCTGATTGGCGGCCTTCTGATTAATGAAGGTATCGAGCACGACTGCGGTCTTTCCGGTCTGACGGTCGCCGATGATCAACTCGCGCTGGCCACGGCCAACAGGGACGAGGGAGTCGATAGCTTTCAAACCCGTCTGCATCGGCTCACCGACCGATTTACGCGGAATGATGCCGGGGGCCTTCACTTCCACGCGGGTCATCTTGACGTCTTTCAACGGGCCCTTGCCGTCGATGGGGTTGCCGAGCGCGTCGACCACGCGGCCGAGCAGACCCTTGCCGATGGGAACTTCCACAATCGCGCCCGTACGCTTGACCATATCGCCTTCGCGGATGCTGCGATCGTCACCGAAGATCACGACACCGACATTGTCGGATTCGAGATTCAGCGCCATGCCTTTGACGCCGCTTTGGAATTCCACCATTTCCCCGGCGCGGACATTATCGAGGCCATAGACACGGGCAACACCGTCGCCGACCGACAGAACCTGGCCGACTTCAGCCACTTCCGCCATGGCGCCGAAATCAGCGATCTGCTTTTTGAGGATCGAAGAAATTTCTGAAACGCGAATATCCATCTTAAGCGGCTCCCTTTTGCATAACGAGATGTTCTGATTTTAACTGACGCTCCAACCGCGCCAAACGGCTTTTTACCGAAGCGTCGATCAAACGCGAACCCATTTTGACGACAAAGCCGCCGAGCAGCCCGGCATCTTCGCGTACCGACAAATGCACTTTACCGCCTGCCCATTTGGCAAGTTTGGCAGCAAGCTGTTCTTGCTGCGCGGATGACATACTTTTCGCCGTGCGTACTTCGGCGCTGTGCTCACCGCGCTGCACGGCCAGTTCCGACAAGAACGCTGCGATCACGGCATCCAGCTGAGCCAGACGGCGGTTCTGCGCGAGGAGCGCGAGGAAATTGGCGGTCAAAGGACCCAGCTTGGCGGCAACGGCAACCTGCTGCATGGCTTTCACGAGCTGGGCGCGGCCCAGGCGTGGTTGCCCGGCGATATATTGGAATTCAGAACTTTCGGCGCTGAGCTTGCGCAGATTGCGTAAATCAGCGGCCACGGCGTCCAGCATCTTGCGCTCTTCGGCGAGATCATAGAGCGCACTGGCATAGCGGCGGGCCAGCACAGCGGCATCTCCGGCAACGATGGGGGTGGAAGCGGCTTGCGGCATGAATAAGCGCTAGAAAATCCAAAGGGTTAGGGGGTCGTCGCCTCAGCCCTGCGAGGGGCGGGTTTTCCATAGCAAAGCCAGGCCAGTGGCGCAACTGTTTCGAGCCCGAAGAAGGGTTTCAGCGGGAGCCGAATTCCAGCCCAAACATGCGGTAAAATTCGGGCCTGTCCTGCCATTTTTCGTCAACTTTGACCTCGAGGAACAAATGCACGCGCTGGCCCGTTAATTGTTCGATTTCCCGCCGCGCCGCCTGCCCCACGGATTTGATGCGCGACCCACCCTTGCCCAGCACGATGGGGCGATGGCCCTCACGGGCCACCACAATCCGCTGCCGGATGGTCGCGGAGCCATCCTCGTTATTCTCCCAACTTTCGGGAACGACGGTTGCGGCATAGGGAAGCTCCTGCTGCAACTGGCGGAAAAGCTGCTCGCGGGTAATTTCGGCTGCCAGCAATTGCGAAGGCAGATCACTGAGCTGGTCGGCATCGAACAGCCAATGTCCCTCCGGCATTTTAGTGATGAGATATTTTTTCAGGTCATCGACGCCATCGCCCTTCAGCGCCGAGATCATGAAAATATCACTGACGATTCCGGTGGCATTCAACTGATCAGCCAGCGGTAATAATTTTGCAGGCTCCAGAACATCGGCTTTATTGAGCGCCAGCACCACGCGCCGCTTGCGGCGTTTTAACTCATCCACAATCGCGTTGACCTTGTCGTCAATTTTGCCGCTTGCATCAACCAGAAGAACAATGGCATCCGCGCCCTCCAAACTTTGCCACGCTGCCTGCACCATCGCGCGGTCGAGGCGGCGTTTCGGCTCAAAAATCCCGGGCGTATCGATGAAAGCAACCTGCACAGAATCTTCGGTCATGACGCCAACAATTTTCATGCGCGTCGTCTGCGCCTTGGGACTGACGATGGAAATCTTCTGGCCGATCAGCCCATTGAGCAAGGTGGATTTGCCCGCGTTCGGCGCGCCGACAATGGCGACGAAACCGGATTGCGTTTTTGGCGACTCCGCTTGCGTCATGCTTTCTGAAGACGCTTGAGCAAGAGGGCAGCAGCCGACTTTTGTGCCGCGCGTTTGGAATCCCCTTCAGCCGAGACCGGATCATGGCCCTTCACGCTTACTGCGATGACGAATTTCGGCGCATGCGCAGGGCCCGAATGCTCGACAACTTTATATTGCGGCAAAGGCAGCCCCTGCCCTTGCGCCCATTCCTGCAACGCGGTTTTCGGGTCAGCCGGAGCTTCCTTGACGGCAATATCTTTCTGCCAATAACGCTGAATGAATTTCTGCGCCGCCTTGAGCCCGCCATCGAGATAAAGCGCGCCAATGACCGCCTCCATCGCATCCGGCAGCGTTGCCAGATTTTTGCGTGCAGCACTCGCTTCCTCACCGCGCGCGAGGCGGAGATACTGGCCAAGGCCAATCTCATTCGCTACACCACGCAAGGCTTCACGGTTCACCAAAGCTGCGTGGCGCTTGGCCAGATCGCCTTCGCTGGATTCCGGGAAAGTTTCATAAAGCCAATCGGCGATCACAAGACCGAGAACGCGGTCGCCCAGAAATTCAAGCCGCTCGTAAGGCATCACGCCTTTTTTGCGCTGACGGAACCCCGCCAACGAAGGATGCGTCAAGGCATCCTGCAGCAAATCCGGCGTCTTGAATTCATAGCCGAGGCGCGCCGCAAGTTCATCGATATTCGTTTTGCGCGGCGGGGGCATTATTTGATCTTTGTGAAAACGCGGTTCCAGCGTACCGCCCAGGGCCATTTCCAAAACTGCCAGAAGCGCGCATTCTCATCGAGCGAGAAGAACAAAAAGCGCGCCTGACCAACAAGGTTTTCTTCGGGCACGAAACCGACAGTTGTCGTGCGGCTATCCTGCGAATTGTCGCGGTTGTCGCCCATGAAAAAATATCGGCGCGGTGGAACAGTAAAAACATCCGTATTATCCAGTGCGCGATCATCGCCTTCTTCGCGGATGATATGGCTGACGCCGTCCGGCAGCCGCTCTTCATAATCCGTATAGCTGGCATGGGCTTCGGAATCCGCAGATGCAGGTGGTTCCTGGCGCGTGCGCTCCACGGGAATGCCGTTGATATAAAGTAGCCCCTGGCGGACTTGAATTTGGTCACCTGGCAGGCCAATCAGGCGCTTGATGTAATCGGTGGAATTGTCGCGCGGTGTCTTAAAGACAACCACATCGCCGCGCTTGGGCTCATGTCCCAAAACCCGACCGGAAAAAGGTACCAGCCGCCAGAAGGTTCCCGTGCTGCCATAGCCATAGCTGTATTTCGACACGAACAGGAAATCGCCAATCAGAAGCGTCGGCACCATCGAACTGGATGGAATATTGAAAGGCTCATACGCAAAGGTGCGAATGACCAGCGCGATCAACATCGCATAGATAATGGTCCGTATGGTTTCCCCCCAGCCATCGACGCGGCTTTTTTCAGTTTGGGACGGAGAAGAAGATGGCGTATCGGTCATAAACATCCAGCTGTGCAGAAACCCGTCATGCGCGGGAACGGCGCGACGTTAAAGGAAACCCTGCAGCTTCACAAGCGTGTGGGCGGACGGGATAGCCTCGATCACAACAAAGGCTTGCGCCCAGTCTTTTTCATCGCTGATGGTCAGGTGGATATGGGCTTTCATGCCGTCTGGCGTAATGGCACGCAGCCGTTCCAGCGCCCCGCCCGTCAGTTCCATCGTCGGTTGTCCCGAGGGGTGATTAACAACCCCCATGTCGCGGAAATAAACGCCGCGGTTGATGCCCGTACCAAGCGCCTTGGCGCAGGCTTCCTTGGCAGCAAAGCGCTTCGCGTAAGTGGGAACGGGATTGGTGCGCTTCGCAGCCTTGGCGCGCTCGACTGGCGTAAAAAGACGTTCCATGAAACGCTCGCCATAACGGGCGATGGTCTGCTCAACGCGCCTGATATCGATGAGGTCGCTGCCGATGCCGATGATCATGGGAAGACGGCTTTAGCCGCCGCCGTAATTGATCATGCCTGTCCAGAAGCGTTCCAGCTTCCGCAAGACATCAATCACCTTGGTCAACTCATCCGACGTAATCGAAGCGCCCGAGAGCGTGCCCGCCTGCTTTTCAAAAGCTTCGCCCATTTTCTTGTGCAGGGCGAGACCCTTTTCCGACAGTTTCACGCGGACGGAGCGGCGGTCATGCGGTGAGCGTTCCTGCAGCAGATAGCCGTTCTCGACCATCTTTTTCACATTGTAGGAAACATTCGACCCAAGGTAGTAGCCGCGCACGGTCAATTCGCCGACCGTCATTTCATCCTGGCCAACATTATAAAGAATGAGGGCCTGGACGTTGTTGATGTCTTGAATGCCTTGATGATCAAGGTCGGATTTCACGACTTCGAGAAAATGCCGATGAGCCCGCTCAACCAGAAGAACAGCTTCATAATAGGGATGACGCACGAGAGAACCTCCGACCGGGGGCATACTACAGGCTAAAACAAAAAAACATTGTATTTTAGCGTTCGTTCAAAAATGGTTAAGAATCAAGCCCTTGTCAATAAAACCCATGGCAGCGCGGGTTTACTTGCTGCCGAGGAATTTCTCCAGCCAGTGAATATCATAGTCGCCATTGATGAAGTCGGGCTGGCTAATAATGCGCTGATGCAATGGCAGGGTGGTTTTGATGCCGCCGATCACAAACTCTTCCAGCGCGCGGCGCAGTCGCAACAGGCATTCATTGCGGTTTTTGCCATGGACGATCAGCTTGGCGATCATGCTGTCGTAATGCGGCGGCACGCTGTAGCCGTCATAGAGGGCGCTGTCGACGCGCACATCGAGGCCACCCGGCGGATGATAGCCTGTGATCTTGCCCGGTGATGGCGTAAAAGTTTCAGGGTCTTCAGCATTGATACGGCATTCGATGGAATGACCGCTGAAGACAATGTCCTTCTGTTTGTAGCTGAGCGGCAGCCCGGCAGCGACGCGAATTTGTTCACGCACCAGATCGATGCCGGTGATCATTTCTGTGATCGTATGCTCGATCTGCAGGCGCGTGTTCATTTCGATGAAATAGAACTGGCCGTTCTCATACAAAAACTCGATCGTGCCGACGCCGCGATAGCCGAGCTTCTGAACGACCTTGGCGGCCAGCGCGCCGATCTGTTCGCGTTCACTTTCGTTCAGACCGGGGGATGGCGCTTCTTCCACGACTTTCTGGTGGCGGCGCTGGATGGAGCAGTCGCGCTCGCCGAAATGCACGGCATTGCCGTGCGTATCGCCGAGCAGCTGCACCTCAATATGGCGCGGCTTTTCGAGGTATTTTTCCATGTAAACTTCGTCATTGCCAAAGGCGGCTCGCGCTTCACCGCGTGCCAGCTGATAAGCCTCGGACAGACCTTTGGCATCGCGGGCGACTTTCATGCCTTTGCCGCCGCCACCTGCTGCCGCCTTGATGAGAACCGGGCAGCCGATATCCTCGGCAACTTTCATAGCTTCTTCGACGGTCGTCACAGCACCATCCGAACCCGGCACCGTCGGCAACCCCAGATTTTTGACCGTCGTCTTGGCCGTGACCTTGTCGCCCATGATGCGGATATGCTCAGGCGTCGGGCCGATGAAGGTGAAGCCGTGTTCCTCGACCATTTCGGCGAAGGCGGCATTTTCGGACATAAAGCCAATGCCGGGATGAATGGCATCCGCGCCCGTAATAGCCGCAGCGCTCAGGATCGCCGGGACATTTAGATAGCTGTCTTTTGCAGGCGGCGGGCCGATACAGACGCTTTCGTCGGCCAGGCGCACATGCATGGCATCGGCATCTGCCGTGGAATGGACAGCAACCGTATGGATGCCCATCTCGCGGCAGGCGCGATGGATGCGCAATGCAATTTCACCCCGGTTGGCAATGAGGACTTTTTCAAACACGGTTTATCCTAGCGTGCAGCAGGTTGAGCGTAGGGCTTAGCGGTGCGCAGGAACTGGCCCGGCGCCGTTTCATGCTTTTTCAGTATAGCGTCAATGCGTCCTGCATATCCCATTTCATGCAAAACAACATTCAACATCGAAACCAGTTTAGCTTCGCCTTTATTCACGACCAACCCCAGCGCATGCAACCGCAAGGGATTGCCTATCGCCAAGTCCCGGACAGGCGGAGATTGATTGCCCGATGCCAGATAAACTGAGAAATTGGACTGATCAAAAAAGGCAACATCGGCTTTTTTCGTAACAACAGCCTCAAGCGTTTGTGCAAGTTCGACATTCTGCGGCAGCGAAAAATCCTTCGCCTGCGGGAATGTCTCGGCGCGGATGAATTGCGACATCTCTGCATCAATCGTCACAACGGTTACATCCGGCGAGTTGATGGCGGTAAGATTATTGTCAAAACGGTGATCATCGGCACGCACATAAACACCCGTTCCGGTATAATAAACAGGCGTCGTATATTCCACGACACGCGCCATGGAAATATTTCCGAGATAGAGCGGGAAACAAACTGCATCATAACGTTGAGTCTTCAGACCTTCCGCCAAATTGGCAAAATTGACCTCCTCAACCCACTCAACTTTCAAATTCAGGCTCTTCGCAATTTCTTCGGTCAGATCATAAGCGACGCCGCTATATTGACCTGTGTTCGGGTCCTTGGAAAAACTCGGCGGCAAGACGATGTAAGCGCAACGCAAAACATTGCTTTGCATCATGCGCTCGAAGGCAGGTTGTTCGGAAGCAGATTCCGGCTTCGCGTTGCCGCTGCTTTGTGGTGCCAGCGCATGAACTGCCAAGGCTGTCAGCGCAGCAACAATGATAACGGCTATATAGTGACCAAGTTTGTTTGGCATACCCATGTCCTACCGGGCAGCCTTATACAGGCTCTCCGGCTGAAAGAGCAAATTATCGGGGTCATATTTCCTGAACAGGCCCTCAACATACCCCTCCGCAGCCAGATTACGCATCATGAAATCCAGCATATTTTTGAGGGCGGGTTCACCCGATTTTATCCCAAACGTCACAGTAAAAACATGGAAGGGCTTGTCCGCTGCAACCTTCGTCAGTTTACCGGGATTGTTTTTGTCGAAATTCTTGAAGACCGTCGGCATGACAAAAGCCATGTCAGCCTTTTTATCGGCTACACTCGTCAGCATATCGGCGATTTGCATATTCTGGGGAAGCAGCACAAACTTTGCTTCCGGAAGTTTTTTGCGTGCTGCTGTTGTACCGCCTTCGCCATCAAGACCGGCAACGGAGATTTTTGACCAGTCCAGCTGCTCAAGCTTGTTATCAAACTCGGCACGCCCCGCCTGCGTATAGGCGTAAACTGGTACATAGGCGTAAGGGGCCGTATAATCAATGCGGCCGCCACGCGGCAGGCTGAAAAGCGAGGCGCAGATCGCATCATACTTATTATTCGTCAAATCGTCGACAAGAGCGCCGAAGTTAACTGCCGTTGTCCATTCCACTTTCAATCCAAGTTCCGAGGCAATTTTCTCGGCCAACTCGATTGCAATGCCGCTTTTTTTACCTGTGTTGGGATCGATAAACGTAAACGGCGCTTCCTCAAAATAGCCGCAGCGTAAAGTGCCCGAACTAATGACTTTCTCGTAAACGGATGTCTTTCTTGCCGAAGAACCTTGAATGCCGGGATGCTGATTAAGCACAAGCCAGGAGAGAGCAACGGAAATAATGACGCTTAAAAGAATACCTGCCAGTTTGTTCATGGAACTCTCCCTTGGCCTTGTAGGCTACCGTTCACCAATAAATGCCTGTTAAGACATATCCTAGGCTAACCCCCTGCCCCGGAAAAGGCTCAAATACCCCGTGCCCGCCATAGTTGCGCCAAGATTAAATCCTAGGGTATTTTTCAATCGCAGCCTTATCAGGACGCCAACCAAAGGGGTTTTTCATGATTCGCAAGTCGGTTATCGCTCTTCTCGGAATGTCCCTACTCCTTCCCGCCTGCCAGCAGCAGCCGCGTAACTGGGGCGGCGGCGAAACTTTGGGCACGCTGGGCGGTGCAGCCGCGGGCGGCCTGATCGGCAGCCAGATCGGCAGCGGTAGCGGCAATGCCGCCGCGACTTTGACGGGCGTTCTTCTTGGCGGATTCCTTGGCAATCAGCTTGGCGGGGCCGTGGATGACGCCGATCGCCGTCGCGCCTCGGAAGCTGAGCGGCGCGCTTATACCGCGCCTATCGGCCAACAGATCACCTGGAACAACCCGCAAAATGGCAACAACGGCACGATTGTTCCTGTGCGCGATGGCTATGATCAGGGCGGCTCCTATTGCCGCGAGTTCCAGCAAACCATCATGGTCGGCGGACGGCAGCAGCAAGGCTATGGCCGCGCCTGCCAGCAGCCGGATGGAAGCTGGAAAATCATTCAGTAAACAGACAACGGGAATCAAGAGAGAGCCCCTGTTGTCCGGGGCCTGATACCTGTAATCTGCCCTGATGCGTAATCCTTACGAAATTCTTGGCGTCACCAAATCCGCCAGCGCGGATGAGATCAAAAGCGCCTACCGCAAACTGGCAAAAAAACTTCATCCCGATGTCAATCCGGGCCGCAAGGATATCGAGCAAAAATTCAAGGATGTAACAGCCGCTTATGATCTTCTATCCGACACTGCGAAGCGCGCACGCTTCGATCGCGGCGAAGTCGATGCTCAGGGCAACGAACGCGGCTTCGGCGGGAGTGGCGGACAATGGCGTACGCATTCCCAGGCCGGGGGCGATCCCTTCGCTCAATATGGCGGGGGTAGCGGCATCAATATGGAAGAAATTCTTTCGGAGTTTTTTGGCGCGGCGCGCGGAAAACGCGGCGGCAGCAACAAGCCGCGCGGTGCGGATGTCACCTATTCCCTGGCCGTGCCATTTACCGAAGCCTGCCTTGGCGGCAAGCGGCGCGTGACGCTGACAAGCGGCAAGACCATCGACGTCACTCTCCCGCCCGGTACGAATGAAGGCGACAAGCTACGCCTGCGCGGCCAAGGCGAAGGCAGCGGCAACAACGCGGGCGATGCCATCATCGAAATTCATGTCGAGCCGCATGCTTTCCTCACCCGCAAGGATAATGACATTCATCTCGACGCACCCATCAGCCTGCCCGAAGCCGTGCTAGGCGCGAGCATCAAAGTGCCGACGCTGGATGGTTCCGTTGCGGTTAAAGTCCCGAAAGGCGCCAATTCCGGCACGGTGCTGCGCCTGAAAGGCAAGGGCATTCCCAACGGCAAAAGCGCGGGCGGCGATATGTTCGTGAAATTGACCGTGATGATGCCCGATCCGCTGCCCACCGACCTCACCGAATGGGTCGAGAAATGGGGTAAGAAGAACGCCTATGACCCGCGTAAGAAACTGGGGTGGAATTAAGCTCCCAATCCCCAGTGCCGATAATAGCGGTTGAGCTCCCCAACGGATCGAATACGCAAGAGCAAGACTTTGCTCTCATTGATAATCATCTTAGATTTTGGCCGGATCTTCCGATAACCAAAGAGCATGTATTTCACCAACCATGGGCTGAATACACTAACCCCGCCCTCCAGATTGCCGAATTTTTTGGGAATACGCCGAAGCCTACGCCATAAATAACGGCTTATTCCCCAGAAAAACGGGAAATCCAGCCAGATGACGGCTGTCGTTCGCTCAAAACGTTGTCGCATGAAAGCGCTGTATTCACCATCCATGATCCAGCTTTCGCCGGAAATAATTTTTTCATGATCAATCCGGAAATCCTGGTCGGAACGGCGCTTCCATTTTGTGTAAGGCTCATGAGCAAATTGATCGAGATGAAAAACAGGAAAACTGGTTTTTTGACCCAGCATATGGGTCAGCATGGATTTGCCACTGTGACTTGGCCCAATAATACAAATTCTATGACCGAGCTGCTTCAGTTCCAACATGTACAAGACCCTGACTATCTTCCCACTGAAAAATACCTAAATCCGGATCTTTCCATGTCTTCGCGGCGGTAGATGTTGCGAAGATCGATAAGAAGTGGCTGTTTCATTGCCGTATGCATTTGCTCGAGATCAAGCGCGCGGAATTCGTTCCATTCGGTCAAGATCACAGCAGCATCAGCACCCTGCAGGACATCATAAGGCCCCTTGCACCAGGTGACATTCTTGAGAAGCGCTTGTGCTTCTTTCATGCCTGCCGGGTCATAGGCGCGAACCGATGCGCCCGCTTTCTGCAGCGCCGGAATAATATCGAGGCTGACACTCTCACGCATATCGTCGGTGTTCGGCTTGAAGGTAAGGCCAAGAATGGCGATGCTCTTGCCTTTTACGGAATCATCGCAAGCGGCAACGATACGCTCAGCCATTTTCTGTTTACGGCTGGCGTTCACATCAATGACGGTTTCCACCAGACGCAAGGGAACGCCCTTGTCCTGCGCCGTCCGCGCCAAAGCGACCGTATCTTTTGGAAAACACGAACCACCATAACCCGGCCCGGCATGCAGGAATTTCCGGCCGATGCGACCGTCCAGTCCCATGCCTTTGGCTACCATCTGCACATCGGCTCCGGTCTTCTCGCAAAGATCGGCAATTTCATTGATGAAGGTGATCTTGGTCGCCAGAAAGGCATTGGCGGCGTATTTGATAAGTTCTGCCGTCTCCAGCTCCGTCACGACCATCGGCGTTTCGATCAGATAAAGCGGACGGTACAGCGCGCGCATAACCTCCGCAGCGCGGCGGCTTTCGCAGCCGATCACAACGCGGTCAGGCCGCATGAAGTCATTCAACGCCGAACCTTCTCGTAAAAATTCCGGATTGGAGCAGACATCAAATTCCGCTTTGGGGTTTGTCTCACGCATCACGCGCTCGATCTCACGCCCCGTCCCGACGGGAACCGTGGATTTGGTCACAACGACAGTGTAGCGGGAAAGATTCTGGGCGATTTCTTTCGCCGCAGCGTAAACATAGGTCAGATCGGCATAGCCATCGCCGCGCCGCGCTGGAGTGCCGACCGCAATAAACACCGCGTCCGCCGACGCCAGCGCAGGCATAAGCTTTGTGTCGAAACGCAGCGTGCCGCGTTCCATGTTCTTGGCAACGATTTCATCAAGGCCCGGCTCGAAAATCGGAATCTCACCTTTACGCAAGCGCTCGATGCGCGCGGCATCCTGATCAATGCAAGTAACCTTGACGCCGAACTCGGCAAAGCATGCGGCTGATACCAGACCAACATAGCCTGCGCCCATGACAACGATTTGCATGAAAGCCTCTTAGCCGAGCAGTTTTTTCAATGCTCCCCGCACTTGCGGGCCGATTTCGGGATGCGCGAGGGCAAAGGCGGCATTAGCTTCGATAAAGCCGACCTTGTCGCCGCAGTCATAGCGCGTGCCTTGATAACGCAACCCATGGAAGGGCTGCTTGCCGATCAGGCGGGCCATGCTGTCGGTAATTTGAATCTCGCCGCCAGCACCAACGCGCTTGGCTTCCAGCTCGGCAAAAATCTCAGGCTGCAGGATATAACGGCCAATGATGGAAAGCGTCGATGGCGCTTTGTCCGGTTCGGGCTTTTCAACCAAGCCCTTAACCTCGACCAGCTTGCCGTCATCCTTGCCGGTTTCGAGGATGCCGTAACGGTTCGTCTGCTCACGCGGCACATCAACAACGGCAACCAAGTTGCCGCCCGTGCTGTCATAAGCTTCGATCATCTGCTGCAAACAGGGCTTGGGCGACAGCACCACGTCATCCGCCAGCAGAATGGCAAAAGGCTCATTGCCAACCAGATGCCGTGCGCACCAGATGGCATGGCCAAGGCCCAACGGGTCGCGTTGGCGCGTAAATAGAAGCTGGCCGGAGTCAATTTCCGTCGTCTTGAGAAGTTCCAGCGCCTGTGTCTTTTTCCGCGCTTCCAGCGTGCGCTTCAGATCGTAGTTATTATCGAAATGATCTTCCAGCGCGCCCTTGCCGCGGCTGGTGACAAAAATGAATTGTTCAATTCCGGCGGCACGGGCTTCATCCACCGCATGCTGGATCAGCGGCTTGTCGACCAGGGTCAGCATTTCCTTCGGCATGGCTTTGGTTGCCGGAAGAAAGCGCGTGCCCAGACCCGCAACGGGGAATACAGCTTTACGAACACGTTGCTTCGACATGCCTATGCGCCTCCCGGCGGCAAAGCGAGCGCGTCCTTCACAGCGTCGCAGATTTCTTCAAGCGAAAACGGCTTGGCGATAATGCGATGAACCAGCGCATCCAGATTATGCGCGCGCATGCGCTCCTGCGCATAGCCGGAGATCATGACAATCCGCAAATCGGGAAATAATCGCACAGCCTTCAGAGCCAGCGCGATACCGTCGACATTCGGCATGACGATATCCGTCACCAGAACGTCGAATTTTTCTTTGGCGAGCGTATCCAGCGCCTGTTGCCCGTCCGCGACGGCCACGGCCCTGTAACCCGCCGAAGCCAGTGAGCGGATGATGAACTCCCGCACAGCAGGGTTGTCTTCGGCAACCAAAACGCGGGCACCGCCCGCTGCAACATTCTCACTTGGACTCATGCTCGATCTCGACAAAACTCAGGCTTATTTCAGTGACGGTTTCCCGCGGGGCTATAATGCTGGAACGGAAGGGAACGCTCCCGCCGGAAGGCACTCTAGTCGCTGACGCTTCAATCTGCCAGCTTTGCATGGGCTTGCCGTCCGAGCCTATTGCAACCGCCACAATATGCGGCATTTCTTGCACATTTTTGGTTCCGTTACGGATGGCCCCTTCCACGGCAAGGCGCATGATGCCGCCCTCATAACGCAACTCGGACCTCACATCCTCAAAGCTCAGTCCTTCCCCGTAATGGTAAATATGCAAGCCGACTGCATGGTAATATCTTTCGGCTGAGGGCCATATGGTAGCGATATATTGCCTGCCGAAGATTAAAATCAGAAGCAGCAGAACGCCAACCGCGGAAGCTCCCAACGTCAGAATGCGCCACACCATCGGCGGCACAGGTTGCCGCCGCAAGGCAGGCAGGTTCGAGCCCGGCGGTATCGGAGCAGGTGCTTCCGGCGGCGGGGTGGGTTCCGGCGGCAACGGGCCGACCGCGTCAATCTCCTTGGGCAATTCTGCCTGCCAGCTGTGGGAACAGCGCGCACAACGCACCCGACGTGGCCCAGCGGCAAAGATGCTTGCTGGTATCAGAAAGCGGGTTTGGCAAAAGGGGCAAGCCAGGATCATGGCCAAGCTTATAAAAACCCCTGCCCTATCAGGCAAGGAAAGCAGCACTGGACGCATGGCGGCGGGGCTTTATGATGGGCCCATGCTTGCTGCCTTTGAACATGTCAGCCTCCGTTATGACGCCTCCCGTCCGGTGCTGGAGGATATTACTTTCACGCTGCCTGCAGGGGGTTTCTATTTCCTGACGGGGCCCAGCGGTGCGGGGAAATCATCCCTTCTCCGCCTGATCTACCGCGCCGAGAGGCCGACCGCAGGCCGGGTCTTCCTGTTCGGCCATGACACGACTCATGCCGACCGCAACGAACTTCCAGCCCTGCGTCGCCAGATCGGTATGGTGTTTCAGGATTTCCGACTTATCCCCCACCTGACGGCGCAGGAAAATGCCGCGCTTCCGCTCCGTCTTGCCGGATCCAATGAAGACTATATCGAACGCCATACGCGCGAATTGCTGGAATGGGTCGGCGTCGGCGCGCGGCGGAATGCCTTGCCCGCGGAACTTTCCGGTGGTGAGCAGCAGCGTGTGGCGATTGCCCGCGCCGTGGTCAACCGCCCGAAACTTCTTCTGGCGGATGAACCGACCGGCAATGTCGATGATGAAACGGCGATCAAACTGTTTCATTTGTTTGACGAGCTGAACAGGCTGGGCACAGCTGTCATCCTCGCGACGCATCAGCACAATCTGGTTGAACGTTTCAAAAAACCGGCGCTGCAGTTGAAAGCGGGACGCTTAATCTCGACTATGGCGAAGGCGGCCTAGATGGCCCTCCCCAACCATATCTTCGCTCCTGCTTTCCGGCATCGTGGCCTCGGCTGGTTCCTTGCTTTGCTGGTGGGCATCATGGTCTATCTCGCCAGCTTTGCGATGGCGGCAGAGGCCGGGCTATCGGTCATGACCTTCCGCTGGGACAGGAATATGAGCAGCCGCCTGACCGTCGAAATTCCTCCCGCTGATGATGAATCCTCCACGCCGCAAAGCGAAAGGGTCAAACAGGTTCTTGAAAAGCTGCGCGGTATGCCGGACATCAAGAAAGTTGTGCCCTTACCCGATAGCGAAACCGCCGAATTGCTGAAGCCGTGGATACGCCAGTCGGATTTGTTGAAATCTCTGCCCCTGCCGACGCTGATCGATATCGAACTTCGGGGCGGAGCATCACTGGATGCCGCCGATATTCACAGCAAGCTGAGAACGGCCGTGAAGGATGTCAGCGTCAATGATCATGCCGCATGGCTTGATGATCTTGCCCATCTGGCGCGCGGCATAGCGGCCATGGCAGCCCTGACCATCTTCCTGACCTGCACGGCCTTGGTTATGACCATCAGCCTGGTTTGCCGGGCCATTATGGCGACCGAGCGCGAGACGATTTCCCTGCTGCACACTCTTGGCGCCGAAGATGACCATATCGCACGGCATTTTCAACTTCACGCCGGGCGTCAGTCCATTCCCGCTTCTTTCGCAGGATTTACGCTGGCGGTTTTAAGCGCCGGAGTTCTTTTCTTTTTCCTGCGCAATTTTGCCGACCCGCTGTCGCTCACCACAATTCACTGGATCGGTCTTGGATTGGCTGTCCTTGCTATCCCGCTGGGTGCGATCGGCATTGCCGCGCTGACGGCACGGCTTTCAGCGCTCCAGCTTCTGCGGAGCATGCCGTGATCGCACGAAACCCGGCACATAATCTCATCCTCATGGTGGGAGCGCTGGCGGCTTTATGGCTGGGCGGTCTTGTGTTCTTTGCCGCGCATGTCGAAAGGCTGCATGAACCTGCAATCGGCCCCGGCGTGGAAACGACGGACGCGATTGTCGTCCTGACAGGCGGCAGCGAACGCGTCATGACCGGGCTTGCCCTGCTCAATCTCGGCAAAGCCAAAAAACTTTTTATCTCCGGCGTGCATCCAGGACTCACCCTCGATCAGGTCCTGGGCAGTCAGCCTGTCGCCAAAGAATTGCGCGCATGCTGCATTATTCTTGATCACACGGCGGAAAGCACGCTTGGCAACGCCGAAGAAACGCGACGCTGGATGAAACGGGAAAATGTGCGCTCGCTGCGGCTCGTCACGGCCAATTACCATATGCCGCGCAGCCTGATGATCTTTCATGCTGTGATGCCGCAAACCGAAATTATCCCTCATCCCGTTGTGCCGGACAGCGTGCGGCTGGAGGATTGGTGGGCGCATCCCGGCACGGCAAATTTGCTGATAACGGAATACAACAAATATCTTGGAACCTTCTTAAAGTTATGGTTGAACAAGGGAACTTAAAGTTCAGATAAACCATATGGCAAAGACTTCTTCTCTTACGCGCACCATCATCATCTGCGCGCTCGGTTATTTCATCGATGTCTTTGACATCCAGCTTTTTGCCGTTCTGCGCGTCCCCAGCCTCACCGAAATGGGCGTCACCGCTGAAAGGCTGCCCGTTATTTCCGGTTACATCCTGAACGCCCAAATGCTGGGCATGATCACTGGCGCTTTCCTATGGGGATGGCTGGGCGACCGCTTTGGTCGCTTGAAGGCTCTATATGGCTCAATCCTGATTTACTCGCTCGGCACTTTGGCCTGCAGCCTGGCGCAAACGCCGCTCGATTACGGTATCTTGCGTTTCGTTACAGGTTTCGGCTTGGCCGGAGAGACAGGCGCCGCCATCACCCTGATTGCCGAAATGATGTCGCCACAGAAGCGCGGCTGGGGCATCACACTTGTTGCCGGAATTGGCTTCCTCGGCCCTGTCGCAGCGGTGCTGATCTCATGGTTTGTCGAATGGCGTACAACCTATGTCATCGCTGGAATTCTGGGACTGGCACTGCTGATATTGCGCATGAATTTAACAGAACCCGCTCTGTTCCAAAAAATCAGCCGCAGTCTGGACACGCGCGGCTCCTTGAAAATTCTTATGCAGCCCAAGCAGGCTTTACTGTTTATCTACTGCCTCTTGATGGGCTTGCCCCTCATGTACAGTTGGAGCCTACTTAATTTCTTCTCTATGGAATTCAGCAAGGCGACTTTGGCACCCGATCAAGCCTTCAATCAGAAGCTCTGCCTTTTGATTTTCTACATCGGCACCAGCCTTGGTGATTTTATCAGCGGCGCCATAAGTCAAATATGGAAAAGCCGCCGCAAAACACTTGCCCTTCTTTTTGTCATAGGAGCTGTTGTCGGGTTGGGCTTTTTGATACTGGGACCTTCGGCACAATACACAACCACGGCTTTCTACATTATTTATTTTATCCTCGGCATTGTAGGCGGCGGCTGGGTTCTCATGGCTACAGTCTTTTCCGAGCATTTCGGCACCAATATTCGTGCCACAACATCCATAACACTGACAAATCTTGTGCGCGGCTGCACAATTCCAATGTTGTTTGCCTTTGAATGGCTTCGCGGAATAATGAGCATAACGCACGCAGCTATCGTGATTGGCGCCGTCTTCTATGCGCTTGCTTTCCTCGCCCTCAGCCAGCTCAAGGAAACGCATGGGCTTGATCTCGACTATGTCGAGGACATCAAAAAAGTCCGGGCGAAGGCGTAATCATGGCAGGCCACTCTCAGTTCAAGAATATCATGCATCGCAAAGGCGCGGTGGATGCCAAGCGTGCGAAACTTTTTAACAAGATCGGCCGCGAAATTTCGGTCGCCTGCAGACAGGGTGTACCGGATCCGGATGCCAACCCACGCCTGCGCTCGGCCATCACGGAAGCGCGCAAAAACAACATGCCGCGCGACCGGATTGAGCGCGCCATGAAATCGGCCATGCCGGGAGCCAATGATGCAGCTAACTACGAAGAAATACGTTATGAAGGCTATGGCCCCGGCGGATGCGCCCTGATTGTCGAGGCCCTTACGGATAATCGCAATCGCACGGCACCCGAACTCCGCACTGCCTTTTCCAAATTCGGCGGCACACTGGGCGAAAGCGGCTCGGTCGCCTTTATGTTCAGCCGTGTCGGCGAAATTATTTTTCCGGCAAAAACGGCTTCTGCCGATGCCATGCTGGAAGCTGTGATTGAAGCCGGGGGCGAAAATGTCGAATCCGGCCCGGAACGCCATGAAATTACCACAAGCGTCGAGGATTTTGGCCCGGTACGGAGTACGCTGGAAGCCAAATTCGGCGAACCGGAAAGCGCCAAGCTTGTCTGGAAACCGCAAACGCTCGCACCTGTTACAGGTGAAGCTGCGCAAAATCTGGTTAAGCTGCTCGAGGTTCTGGAAGATAATGACGATGTGCAGAATGTTACCGGAAATTTCGATATTGAAGAAAGTGAACTGGCGCGTCTCGCCGGATAATCGACAATCATGATCCTTTACCCCTCCATCCATATCAAGGACGGCATTGTCGTGCGACTGACCCGCGGCGCGGGCGACCTCGACGAAGCCGAAATTCTTGACACCGACCCCATCGCGCGCGCGATGCAGTTCGAGGTACAAAAATTCCCGTGGCTGCATGTTGTCGATCTCAACGGCGCGTTCGAGGGCAAACCTGTGAATGTGGAGACGGTCGAAAAAATCCTCAAAAATGTGAGAATCCCGGTTCAATTGAGCGGCGGCATCCGCAACCTGAAAACCATCGAGAGCTGGATTGAAAAAGGCGTGTCGCGCATTGTGTTGACAACCGCTGCCGTCAACAATCCTGATATGGTTCGCGAAGCCTGCCGTTTTTTCCCTGATAAAATCGCCGTAAAAATCGACTCGCGCAGCGGCTATGTCATCGGCACGGGCTGGAAGAAAATCTCTTCTACCAAAGCACTTGATCTGGCCTTGCGTGCCGAGGATGCCGGGGCCTGCGCCCTGATCTATGCCGACATCAACCGCGATGGCGCCCTTGGCGATATCAATATGGAAGCCATTATCGACCTCGCTTTCGCCCTGAATATTCCCGTTATCGCCTCAGGCGGCGTTAATTCCCTGCAGGATTTACAGGCGCTGAAATCCCATGCCAAAGCGGGAGTCGCGGGACTTATTCTCGGCGGCGCTCTCTATAATGGCAGGATAAAGGCCGAAGAAGCGCTGGCTTTGGCGGCAGCTTGATTTTTTCTGTTCCTTACGGAATAAAAAGATATGTCCTATGATCCCAACAACGTCTTCGCCAAGATTTTGCGCGGTGAGATTCCGTGCAAAAAAATCTACGAGGATGATTACGCACTGGCCTTTCCCGACATCAACCCAAAGGCGCCAACGCATATTCTGGTTATTCCCAAAGGTCCCTACCTCACCCATAATGATTTCACGCAGAACGCCAGCGACGAAGAGATCATGGGCTTTGAACGCGCCATCGGCAAAGTGGCGCAGATGGCCGGGGTGGCGGAAACAGGTTACCGCCTGATTTCAAATTGCGGGCTCAACGCGCATCAGGAAGTGCCACATTACCATGTGCACATTCTCGGCGGACGCGCCCTGGGGCCGATGCTGGCAGAGAAAAAGTAAAGCGCTTACGCCTTACCCTTATAAATCTCAACCAAATCATCCAGCAATTTCATGCCCTGCTCACGCGGGCGCTGGAAGCAGTTGCGGCCGATGATGGAGCCATTGCCGCCCCCGGCATGAATGGCGCGGGCGTCATCCAAAACGCCTTCTTCACCTTTGGTCGCGCCACCCGAGAAAACAACAAGGCGGCGGCCATTGAAGCAGCATTGCACAACGTGCTTCACACGCTCAGCCAGCGTGCTTATGGGAATTTTCTTTTCCTCATAGATTTTCTTGGCTTCCTTGTTTTCCAGGAAAGCCGTCGGCAATTTCACCTTGATGATGTTCGCGCCCAGCAAGGCCGCCATATGCGCCCCATAGGCGATCACGTCGACTGCCAACTCACCATCTTTCGAGATTTCGCCGCCACGCGGATAAGACCAAATGACAACGGCAAGGCCTTTCGACTTCGCCTCGCGGGACAGTTCGCGAATTTCCTCGAACTGGTTGTACATGGCATCCGAGCCCGGATAGATCGTGAAGCCGATCGCCGAGCAACCGAGATGCAAGGCATCCTGAACACTGCTGGTCACGGCCTGATCCGCATTCTCTTTCTGGCGCGAGAGGCTGTTGGCGCTGTTCATTTTCAGAATTGTCGGAATGCAACCCGCAAAAGTTTCCGACCCGGCGGCCAGAAAACCAAGAGGAGCCGCATAGGCGCTCAGCCCGGCATCAACCGCCATTTGCAAATGATAGTGCGGGTCATAGGCGTCAGGATTCATGCCGAAACTGCGTGCCGGGCCGTGCTCAAATCCCTGATCGACAGGTAAAATCACCATACGGCCCGTGCCACCCAGACGACCAGCCATCAGCATGCGGGCCAGATTAGCCTTGGTTCCCGGCGTTTCGCCTTCATACCAATCCAGAATTTCCCGAACGCGGTTTGACATTTTCATAGGGTGCAAACTCCATGCAAAGCTTCAATATCAGGGACTTCTGATAACGGAAGTCTTTTGCTTTGTCCAATCGCATGAATAGGCTTAAGGTACGCGCCAAGAGGCTGATTCCCCATGTCCCTACGCTCCCGCCTTTCTTCTGAATCCGGCATCGCCATCGGCCCGATTTTGTTTGTTATCGCGCTGCTGGCCATTCTGGCTGTCGCGGTTTCGTCCGGTATCGGCGATTTCGGCACCGTCGGCGTCAGTGACCGCGTGACGGCAGACATTATCAGCCAGGCAAACCTCGTCCGCGCCAAGATCAACGAATGCAACATCAAATACGGCACCAACGCCAATTATGATGGCTACCCCAGCTCAGACACGGATGATGGAACCTTGGTATCCGCTCTGGAATGCCAAGGTGATCCGGTGGGCCTAAAAGGTCTTTGGACGGGCCAGCGCGCCGCGAACCTGCCGCCCCCGACATCCGGTTTCAGCCCTTGGTACTACATCAACACGAACGGCTCGGGTCTTGGCGGTACGGCAGACGGCGGGCGATGCATCTGGACGCAACCGACGATCAGCAACCCTAAGGAAAATCCCGGTCTCGTGGCGGGGTTGAAGAAAGCCGCCGGAAAATTCAGCAATGGGACCACCTACAGCGCCAACAATGAAGTGATTTATGATCCCGCCAGCGATTCCCAGAAATTTGTGCTGTGGATCACCCTGCCGACAGGCACAGCGGATGCGCACTGCCTGCCCTAAGTCCGGTATTTTCTGAATTATGCTCTCCAGCCTCCCTTTCGATGAATATGTACCCGGCGTCATCAAGTATATTGCCGCACGTTCCGTGCTGGATCTTCCGCCAGAAGCTTGGTGGGTGCCTGCCCTTGTTTTTTTAATTCTGGTGGCTGCCGCAGCGATTGATGCGATCAAGGCGATTGTGCCGGATGCTTTGATATTTGTCGGGCTGCTGGCCCTTACGGCCCTGCAGGGCCTTTATGTTTCATGGCCCTTCGCAGGTGAGCATTTAAGGCTGGCCGTTATTGCCGGGCTCAGCCTGTGGGCCATTAATCATTTGTGGTTCTTGGCCTTTAAACATGATGCGCTCGGGATGGGCGACGCCAAATGGACGATGTTGGCCATTGCGTGCTTCGGCCTGTCGCCTGTTGTGTTCGCCTGGGGCTTCGGCGCCTGCCTGGCTGTGTTGTGGATGGGCAGCCTGAGTCTGGTGCGCTACAAAATCACGCGCGTCTATTTCGCGCCTTTCTTATTGCTGGGCCTGATGGCAGGAATTTACTGGCTGAGACTGAAAAATTTCAGCGTGTCTTTTACATTTTGAGAGATGGCCTACCTGAACGGGAAGCTGACGTTACAACTTCATAATTCTTTGCGATTTGAATAATTCTTGTGATCACATCATCGTGTATGCCAGAAAACTCTTCTCCCATAAGTTTAAGAATGGCAACATTCGTGGGACAAAAGAATCCGTATTTATGGCCTTCTTGATCAGCCCAACCGCGAAACAATGCAATTTGTCTGAATTCGCTTTCTAGGTTTTGATAGTCCGTATCATCTGGTTCGCTCCGTTTACTAAACATAACCATAAATACATTATGGACAGCACATACCCGTTCGCCTGCTGTATAAGCCGTACGGATAGCTTGAGATTCTGGATGATCAAATTGAAGAAAAGGGATTTTTTGTTCGCTGGCCACCCGAGCACCAAAATACAGGGCAAAATATTCATAAAAACGGCGAAGTTTGGTGCGACTGTCGTTATCCAACTTATCTTCACCGACTGCTTTCCCATGACGCACGGCCAGACGCAAATGGCCCTTGCTGTGCGGCAATGACCGTATGATCGACTCCACTTCAGAAGCCATGGAGCCTTGAATGGTTTCAATTGCCGTAGCCAAATCATCCCAGGAATTTATGTCGACAGAGTCCAGTTCCGGAAATTGCGGCGTTTGTGGAATCCTGGGCGAATAGCGTGGTGGTTGAGAGCGCGGGTTCGGGCGGCGCGGCGAAGACATTATGATTTCCTTTTATATATTCAATTTTTAATGGCTTATTTTACAAAATTGGCGGCACATCAACAAGGTAAAAGCCTTATGATTAATGCCTTCAATACAGGCAGTTAGCGGCCTTTTACTTTCTCCATCCTCTTCAAAGGCGGCATATAAAGCAGGAAGGCGGCGGCAACATAGATGGATGAATAGGTTCCAACCACGATGCCCCAAGTCAGCGCCGCTGAGAAATTGACAAGCACAGGCCCACCCATCAGCAATAAAGGCAGAAGCGCAAGCAGGGTCGTTCCGGCGGTCATGATCGTGCGCGAAAGCGTTTGATTGACAGCATCATTGATAATCACGCGTAAGTCAGTCGCCTTCTGTCTCCGCAGCGTTTCACGGATACGATCGAACACGACAACCGTATCATTGATGGAATAACCTGCGAGCGTCAGCAAGGCCGCCACGGACGTTAAATTAAAATCCAGTTGCAGCACGGCATAAAGCCCGACGGTTGTCAGCACATCGTGAAAAGTTGAGATCAGGGCGGCGATGCCAAACTGCCATTCAAACCGCACGCCGACATAGATGGAAATGGCGACCATCGCCAGAATTGTCGCCAGAATGCCCGCATGCAGCAATTCCTTTCCCACCGTGGGGCCGACCACTTCGACGCGGCGATATTCATAACCTTCGCCGAGTTTGTCGCGTACAGCCTGCACCGCCTTCATCTGCGCATCCTCGGCACCTTCCTGCCGCTGGATACGGATGAGCACACCTGTGGGGCCGCCAAACTGCTGAAGTTCGACCTCGCCAAGGTCGAGCGTACCGATTTGCGCGCGCAACGCCGCGGCATCCACCGCCTGCTGCGCCTGCGCTTCAATCAGAATGCCACCCTTGAAATCGATACCGAGATTGAGGCCGTTTACGAACAAAGCCGCAATCGTGATGAGCATAAGCAGAATGGTTACGCCGAACGCCCACCAGCGCTTGGCAACGAAATCAATCTTCGTATCGGGCGGAATAAGATGAATGGGGCGGAGGAACATAATTGGAATCAGAAGGTTACAAGGGCGCTCTACATGGCATATTGCGGGCAAAAGACAAGCGGTAAAAGCCCGAAAATTGTGTTATACTTCCAAAAATGGATAGAAAATCATATTTGAGACGACTTACCGAGCGGCAAAAAAGAGTCCCGCGCGATGCCCTGCACCTCTCGGAAGTCTTGCTCCGGTACGCCACAGATCTAACCCGTAAGCATAAAGTTGCAATCCCTGCTCCGCGTTTGCGTGAATTAACCGCCGAGCGCCGATATGCCATGGTTCGGCAGGGAAAACGTCCGCCGCCACCCAGCCCGACACCCGCGCCTAGTAAACAGCGGAAAGGGTCTCCTGCCTTCGCACATGCTGCGCGCAGTCTGTCTGCAGCATTCATCGACAAATACCCACCGCCTCCGCGCCCGCAGATGGGTGGCTTGCCGGATAATCGGCCCTATCGCAATTATGATTTGGATTGATTGCTAATAGGGCTTGAACTGGTTTTCCCTGTAGAAAAGCAAATTCGCCTTCTCGCCCATATGTTGCTTTACAATATGGCCGATTGTGCCGTCCCGATCCATATCATCCAGCACAACATCAACCATGCCTTTGAGTGCTGTTTCATTCTGGTTGAATCCAACCGTTAGGGCATAGACCAACGGCGGTTTACCGGGTGACAAATCTTTCAAGCTGCCAGGCGTATTCTGCAGAAACTTGTCGGCGGTTATATAGTCCTGAAACAAGGCATCGGCTTTACCCGTTGTGACCTGCAGGATTTCTTCACCAATTGTTTGATTTTGCGTAATGGCGGCCCGGCCTGCCTTAGGGAAGAAAGCATTTGCCATGGAAATAGTGGCATCGCCCTCGATAACGGCGATCTTATATGTGGGATCATTCAAAGCATTCATGCGTCCATCAAAACGCGCATCATTGCCACGCACATAGACGCTGACAGGATCCCATACGACGGCGCGGGAGAAAATTGTGTTCGCAGCCCGGCTGCCTGCAGGCCAAAGCCCGGCGCAGAAGGCATCATAACGGCCCGTCATAAAACCAGAATTGATGTTGCCGTAACCG
Source organism: Alphaproteobacteria bacterium (assembly GCA_033763555.1). Taxonomy (GTDB): domain Bacteria; phylum Pseudomonadota; class Alphaproteobacteria; order UBA9219; family UBA9219; genus JALYJG01. The sequence continues at coordinate 40,628 of JANRKK010000020.1, forward strand.
ACTTCCTCAGCCCACTCAACTTTCAAGCCCAACCGCTTGGCTGCTTCCTCAAGAGTATCAAAAAATATTCCGCTGATCTTTTTATCAGCGCCAATAATAATGAACGGATCGTAGGCTGCATAGGCGCAGCGTAAAATTTTGGAAGATGTAACCCGTTCATAAGCTGGCTGACGTGCAGCGGATGTACTGCCGACAGATGTGTTTCCAGTTATTTTTATAACTCCGAAAGCAGCCAGAGCGGCGATAAGAATGGTAAGAAGAAGGTTTTTCATAATCATGCTCCATATTCATAGAGCAGATTACTGCAGTTCTTGAAATGGTCAACTCAAACTTAACAGGGCTGCGGATTTCTTGAACTGCCCCTGATCCTTGCCCATCCGGCTTGAACGGCTTCAGATATACCGCCACATTCTATCCCTGCCTTTATACTCAGATAGGCAACACAATTACTTCCCAAAGCCACCATTGGCCCTATGTTGCCCGCATTAGCTATCACAGCTAGGGAATTGCCGCCGGACAACAGATAAAGAGGATCGGGTCCTGCTTTCTTGCCAGACAGATTACGATAAACGGCCAAAGCTCCGGCCGCGCCAAAGACGACGGCAGGCGCCCAAGAAGCACCCGCCATGATCATTCCTGCAGCAAAGTACACTTCCTTCGTTAAAATTGTTTTTGCCAGTTTTGATCTAATATTTTCTTGGTTAAGTGGAGCAACCGCACAACCCACCGCAAAGCACATAGGCATGGCTGCTCCTTTGATTGATTCCCAATTGCCCAGATGGGCATCTGGCACCGCAGCGATCATGGCGATGAATTGCGCAGCACTTACGACAAGCAATGATGTATTTGGATTCTGAACGGCCTTGTGAAAAAGATTTTCTTCCAGAGGCTGAGGGACGTCTTTTTTCAATTCAAATGCCAGCCTCAATCCGGCACATATTGTTAAAGCAGCCAGATTGAAAACAACCCCCGGGATTCCTGAGGTTGTCCAGTTGAAGATGGTGTTAGCCGCTTGAAACAGAACACCGGAATCTGTCACAACATTCGCGGCGATGCGGAAAGCCTTCAGCAATTTTTCTTTATTCGACATTGAAATATAACCCTTTGAAATAAGGGTTATTTTACTGGATTTTGGATGAAAGCAATAACGCAATCGGCAGCGCTAAACCCTGCCTTCTTCAACAGGTATTCAATTTTATAGTTAACGCCAGTGCTATTCCGCCGCTTCGGTGGCGAAGGCTTCTTCCCAGGTGCCGCGGGTTGCCGCCTTGCTGTATTCGGTGGCGCGGGCCTCAAAGAAGTTGGCGTGTTCGATGCCGTTCAGGATTTCATCCATCCAGACCAGCGGATTTTTTGCCACCTTATAGATGGGCTGCAGGCCCAACTGCGTTAAACGGCGGTCAGCGATATAGCGGATATAGGCTTTCACATCGTCCGCCGTCAGGCCCTCGATGACGCCCAACTCAAACGCCAAATCAATGAAGGCATCTTCATGATCGACAATCGTGTCGCAGGCGAGATACAGCTCACGCTGGAAACTGTCGGTCCAGATGAATTTGTTCTCATCGATGAAAGTACGGAACAGGCGGATGATCGAATGGGTGTGCAGCGTTTCGTCGCGCACTGACCAGGTGACGATCTGCCCCATGCCCTTCATCTTGTTGAAGCGCGGGAAATTCATCAGCATCGCGAAGGAGGCAAACAGCTGCAGCCCTTCGGTAAAAGCACCAAACACCGCCAGCGTGCGCGCGATTTCCACCGGACTGTCAACATTGAAACCCTGCATATAATCATACTTGTCCTTCATTTCCTTGTAGCGGAGGAAGGCCGAGTATTCGACTTCCGGCATGCCGATGGTGTCGAGCAAATGCGAATAAGCGGCGATATGCACGGTTTCCATGTTGGCGAAGGCCGCCAGCATCATTTGAATTTCAGTCGGTTGAAACACGCGTGAATAATGCTTCATGTAGCAGTTGTTCACTTCAACGTCGGCCTGTGTGAAGAAACGGAAAATCTGCGTCAGCAGGTTGCGCTCGGCGGGTGTCAGCTTGTGCCGCCAATCCTTGACGTCATCGGCCATGGGAACTTCTTCCGGCAGCCAGTGAATCTGCTGCTGCTTCTGCCATGCCTCATAAGCCCACGGATAACGGAAGGGCTTATAGACAGGATTGGGGGTCAGAAGTCCGGACATTGATAACTACCTCACAAATCTTAAAGAGCACTCTGCTGTTCCTGATAAAGAACATAGTTCGCCGTACATATAAAACTAATCGACGTACCTATCATAGCAATTGTTGCCACACCTGCAATCAGGCTGACACCGCCTATGTAAATGGGCGACTCAAGACCCCCGATTCCAACAACGTAGGACATAAAGCCCAATGCAACAAACAACACCAGGAAGACTAGCCCCAGGATACAACCGAACGCCAGATAATTCCAAAATAACCGCCACCAGTTATTGTCGGTCAAATGCCAGCTGGTCTTCAGAACGGGTGACACGCGGCTGACCGCCAAAGGCCCCACAAAAAGATATTTGATCATCAGAAACCACATAACGCCCATGCCCAGAACGGCTGTGATGACCACCAATACTTTCATCTGCAGAACTATGCCGATCACAATGCAGGGTATAAAAGCTGCGAAAATGATCAGAAATTTAAGTGCTATCCTGCCAAGCCAGTGAAAAAATTCCCTGGCGCTGAAAGCAGGCCGGGCGGTTATAGGCTGATGCTGCAAGCAAAGAACTGTGAAAACATAATAGGAAGCAAAAACGGTCAACGCGTTGATCAACTGCCCAACCACAACCGCTACCGACATGTCCGAAAGCTGACTCGCGCCCTGCCCAAGCTCGGACTTCATCATAAGGGCCTGGGATATAACGCTGGGGATGGAAAGATAAATGAGGTAGGGCCACCAGGCCGGAACCTGCCGCTTCAGCACGGCAAAGGATTCACGCCACAAGACAGTTCTTTTTGGCTTTTTTGCCGCAATATCGCTCATCGTTACACCTCCCTACTATGCCTTCCTAACAGCAACCGAACTTTCTTCATGCTTTAACATTTCAAGCAATTCCGAGCCCCATGCGGACTCCATCAAAGCGGCTTTCTGCTGTTGGATTTTTTCGCGTGGCTGCAAAGGTCCGTTCTTTCCGTAATGCGCGCGGAAATGCCGCAAAGCCTCCAACCCATAACGCAGCTCCTTGGGAAAATCTTCGTCATATTCAATGACGGACAGGACAGCGTCGATTTCCTTCACATGGCCGAGAAGAATGGCGTCTTCAATCGACTGCAGGAGGCTGGAGGGAATGGCGTACTCGTGGGCATTGAGCATAGCCACACCTCGCCCCTACTGGCACGCCAGACATTCTTCGTATTGATTTTCTTCGGCAGCGGGTGCTGGCATCGGATCGTCATTCGCCACAAAGGGAACATTCTGCGCGGGCTTGCTGCTCGCATGTGCCGAGGATTCCGCCCGCTGGATGGACTTCGAGCGGCAGTAATAAAGGCTCTTCACGCCCTTCTTCCAGGCCATGAAGTGGATGAGATGCAGGTCGCGCTTATGCACATCCGCCGGGAGGAAGATGTTCAAGCTCTGCGCCTGACAGACGAAGGGCGTACGGTCGGCTGCCAATTCAATCAGCCAGCGCTGGTCAAGCTCGAACGCGGTCTTGAAGACCATCTTTTCATGCTCACTGAGGAAGTCGAGATGTTGAACCGACCCCTCACGCGTGATGATGCTTGTCCAGGTTTCATCGTCATTGCGCTCGTACTTTTCGAGCACCTGATCAAGATATTTATTGCGCACGCCAAAGCTGCCCGAAAGCGTCTTATGCGTGTAGCTGTTCGCCGCCATTGGCTCGATGCCGGGGCTGGCACCACCGCAGATGATGGAGATGGACGCCGTCGGCGCAATGGCGATCTTGTTCGAGAAACGCTCCATGACGCCATAGTCGGCGGCATCGGGGCACGGGCCGCGCTCATGCGCCAACTTAACGGAAGCTTCGTCCGCTTGCGCCTTAAGATGGCGGAACATGCGCTTGTTCCAGACTTTGGCCATGACGCTTTCAATCGGCACATTCTGGGCTTGGAAGAAGGAATGCAGCCCCATGACGCCGAGTCCAACCGAGCGTTCGCGCCCGGCTGAATACTTCGCACGCGACATGCTGTCAGGAGCACGCTTGATGAAGTCATCCAGAATATTGTCAAGAAAACGGAGGCAATCCTCGATGAAGGTCGGGTGATTTTCCCACTCGAGGAACTTCTCAAGATTGACTGAGGAGAGGCAGCAAACCGCGGTGCGATGCTGACCGTCCTTGTCCTGTCCGGTCGGCAGCGTGATTTCACTGCAAAGGTTGGACATCTTGACCGTCAGACCCGCCATCTTGTGATGTTCGGGAATGGAGCGGTTTACATTGTCAATGAAGAGCAGATAAGGCTCACCCGTTTCAACACGGGCGGTCAGCAGGCGAATCCAGAGGGCGCGCGCACTCACGCGATGAATGACAGCGCCATCCTTCGGGCTGGTCAGCGCCCATTCTTCATCATGCTCCACAGCGCGCATGAAGGCGTCGGTGATGACGATGCCGTGATGCAGATTGAGCGCCTTGCGGTTGGTGTCGCCGCCTGTCGGGCGGCGCATTTCGATGAATTCTTCAATTTCCGGATGACTGATCGGCAGATAGCAGGCCGCCGAGCCGCGACGCAGACTGCCCTGGCTGATCGCCAGCGTCAGACTGTCCTGCACGCGAATGAAAGGAACAATACCGGAGGTTTTGCCATTGCGACCTACGGGCTCACCGATCGAACGCAGATTGCCCCAATAGGAACCGATGCCGCCACCCAGTGCTGCCAGCCAGACATTCTCGTTCCACAGATTGACGATGCCATCGAGGCTGTCGGAGCATTCATTCAGGAAGCAGGAGATCGGCAAACCGCGATTGGCGCCGCCATTGCTAAGGACGGGTGTCGCAGGCATGAACCAGAGTTTGCTGATATAGTCATAGAGGCGTTGGGCGTGATCAGAGTCGTCGGCATAGGTCATCGCGACTCGGGCAAACATGTCCTGGGGCGTCTCGCCCGGAAGCAGATAGCGGTCTTCCAGGGTCGCAATACCGAAACGGGTCAATTCCTGATCCCGTGAACGATCCACAACCACCTGCGGACCGCGCTCGACTTGCATGACGTCAAACATTCCCTGCCTCCCGCCACAGTTAGACAGCTTTGCTCATGCAAACTATCAACGCCTGTGGATAAGTATAATGTGAAATATGTGGATTTTCCACTAGATCTAGTTACTGAAGGACCCGATCTTACCATATCTCGTGGGTCTGTCACCTATCGACAACAGTCCGAAATGAGCGCGGTTAACCTCGGCTTGCTTTTGATTTATCAGGAAGATTCCCCCTAAAACCAACAAGCAATTTTATTTCTTTTTTTAGCTTGAAGCCTCCTTCGCCCCTTTTGAGGTTGCCGAAACCCGACTTCCTACCCCGGCATGTCCGAAAATAGCCATAGGGATTCGGATTGTACCACTTCCGTGACAGTTCGGCGAAGAAAAGAGCAGTGCGGCTTTTCTCTTTGAGCCTTGAAAAACAACAACAAAATGCAATTTTTATGGGAGTCTGGCCCGGTTTTGGTTTGCAAAACCACACCCTGTCCCCTACATTGCCGTTTCGTATGTAAAAATGAAGGTTTGAGAAACATGAAAGTCATTCTGGCCCAGCCGCGGGGCTTCTGTGCAGGCGTTGAGCGTGCGATCGAAATCGTTGAAATGGCCATCGATAAATTCGGGCCGCCGATCTATGTGCGCCATGAAATCGTGCATAACCCGCATGTCGTGAAGCGCCTGGCTGACAAGGGTGCCATCTTCGTTGAGGAAACCGACGAGGTTCCCGCCGGAGCGGTCACGATCTTCAGCGCGCACGGCGTTGCCGAGGAAGTGGAAAACCACGCCAAGAATCGTGGGCTGCAGGTTCTCGATGCCACCTGCCCGCTGGTATCAAAAGTCCATACAGAAGGTCAGCGCTATGCCAAGCAGGGCTTGGAAATCATCCTGATCGGCCATGAAGGCCACCCCGAAGTTGAAGGCACGATGGGTCGCATTCCCGGCGGCGTGCATCTGATCTCGGAAGTTGAGGATGTCGCAGGCCTGAAAATCAAAGACCCGAACAAGCTGGCCTATATCACGCAGACGACCCTGAGCGTCGACGATACCCGCGCTGTTATCGATGCGCTCAAGGCTCGTTTCCCCAGCATCATCGGCCCGGCAACCAAGGATATTTGCTATGCGACGCAGAATCGCCAGGGCGCGGTGCGTGAGCTGGTCAAGCATGTGGATGTCGTGCTGGTCATCGGCGCGCATAACAGCTCCAACTCCAAGCGTTTGCAGGAATGCGCCGTGGAAGAAGGCATTCCGGCCTATCTGATCGAAGATGCGTCGCATCTGGAAGTCGAATGGCTGTCGGGTAAAGAACGCGTCGGCATCACGGCGGGTGCTTCGGCCCCCGAAGATCTGGTGCAGGAGCTGATCGAACGCCTGAAACAGATCGAGCCCGTGGAAGTTTCCATCCTCCCCGGCGTTCAGGAAAACGTCCATTTCCGCCTGCCGCTGGCCCTCACCAAGGCCGAGCCGCGGGTCAGGAAAACCGAATCTACGACAAGCGCAGCCTAACAACGAGGTTTCCGTGTCCGTCCCCCTTCGCCAGCAATTTGATGTCGGTCTTTACATTCTGAAGCAGAAGCTGAAGGGCAATAAGTACTATCCGCTCGTTCTGATGCTGGAGCCCTTGTTCCGTTGCAACCTCGCCTGCGCGGGCTGCGGCAAGATCGATTATCCCGATGAAATCCTCAACCAACGCCTGACGGTTCAGGAATGCCTCGACGCTGTCGATGAATGCGGCGCGCCAGTTGTTTCCATTCCGGGTGGCGAGCCCCTGCTCCACCGCGAGATCGACCAGATTGTCAAAGGCCTGATCGCCAAGAAGAAATATGTAACGCTCTGCACCAATGCGCTTCTGATGGAAAAGAAGATGCATCTGTTTGAGCCGTCGCCCTATTTCAATTTCTCGGTGCATCTGGACGGTGATCAGGGCGACCATGACCGCTCGGTCTGCCAGGAAGGCGTTTATGTGAAGGCCGAAGCCGCCATCAAGGCCGCGCTGGCCAAGGGCTTCCGCGTCAATATCAACTGCACCTTGTTCAACAATGCGGTGCCGCAGCGCATGGCCGATTTCTTCGATCATATGATGGATATCGGCCTGAATGCGATCACCGTTTCGCCCGGCTACGCTTACGAGCGCGCGCCGGACCAGCAGCATTTCCTGACCCGCGAAACCACCAAGAATATCTTCCGCGATATCTTCCGCATGGGCAAGGAACGCGTGAAGCAGGGTAAGACCAAATGGCGCTTTGGCCAATCGGCCATGTTCATGGATTTCCTCGCGGGCAACCAGACTTACGAATGCACACCGTGGGGTCTACCAACACGCAATGTGTTCGGCTGGCAGAAGCCCTGCTATCTGCTCGGCGAGGGTTTTGTCAAGACCTACAAACAGCTAATCGAAGAAACCGAGTGGGAAAAATACGGCACAGGCAAATACGAAAAATGTGCCAACTGCATGGTGCATTGCGGTTACGAACCCACCGCGGCCGAAGATTCCATCCGCCGTCCCTGGAAAGCCCTGATGGTCGCGCTGCGCGGTATCAAGACCGAAGGCGCCATGGCGAAGGACATCGATTTGTCCAAGCAACGCCCGGCGGAATATGTCTTCAGCCAGCATGTGCAGGAAGCACTGACGCAGATTCACGCCGAAAAGGCGCGCAAGGCAGCGAACCCTGAACCCCGCGAAACTGTGGACGCGGCGGAGTGAGCCGCGAAGCCGTTGATCTCTACGGCGACATCGCGATACAGACAACCGGACTGCACGGCTACAATATATCCGAACAACGGATGGATGAGCTGGATCAAACCTGTCTTGATTTCGTCAGCAGCCGTACAGCCCTGAAACAGCCTTGTCAGGCTCTTGATATTGGCGGCGGCTCCGGCGCGCAAAGCAAAAGAATGGCTGCATCAGGCGCATCTGTTCTGTTTGTTGATCTGACCGACCAGCAGCAGTCCATCGAAGATTTCAATGCCAAAACAGGGCATGAAAGTATCCGTTTTATTCAGCGCGATATTCGAAAAATCGCCGCGGATGAGTGGCCGTCC
>JANRKK010000021.1:0-72226 GCA_033763555.1 Alphaproteobacteria bacterium
CTGCTTGCGGACAATGCGCATCAGTTCATCAAAACTTTCCGGAAAATCCGGGGATTTAATGGCTTTAGACATGAATAAATCTCCTCATATAAAATCAATTTGTATGATGTTTTATACATAAAAAATGATACAAAAGCAACAGTATTATTATTTTCACATTCAATATCAATAAGTTAGACTATTTTGCGTTTGAGAATTTTCTCAAGCTCCGCACGCATTTGCCCGCCACGTTTCATCGACCAGGGCTGGCGCGTGTCGGGAGCTTTCAATTTGCTGATGCCGGGAGGAACGGTAGCGCTCTTCCATGTGATGTTGAACTGATCACGGAACGTGGCCGCGACCGATGGATTGCGCATGATAACAAGTTTCGGCGCGGGTTCCCAAAAAAGAAACGATGTGCTGTCACCATACACGATATGCAGCACTTTCGCGAAAATCGAAGAACTTGCCCAGCGGTAAAAGGACGGATGACCGGCGAAGAAATAATCGCCTTCGCGCATCAGAAGACGTTCCGTAATTCCGGCTTTGTGACAACGGCGAAAATAATTATCCATAATGCTGGAATCGATATTCGAAAATTTCCGCTCATCGATGCCGTTGAAAAGAACTTCGCCACCCTTTTCTTTCAGTTGATCTGTAATGTCTTCAAGAAATTTTTCGACGCTGTGCGGCCCTTCGATTTTGATGACATCCAGCCGTTCGCTGCGCAACTTGATGCCATGATCGGGAAGAAATTCGATGCCTCGTGCTTCCAGCACCGCTTGAATCGCGCGCAGGGTTTCGGTGCGCGGGGCAACCACGGCCCGCTCCAGCGTATTCAATGTGCGCATCGAAATACCGGCCAGTTTGGCCAGTTCCTGTTGATTCAAGTCGAGCAGGGCTCGTGCGGCACGGATTTGTTCAATGCTGATCATAGGAAATTGACGAAAACCTGTGTTATGACCAATTGAGACTAGCGGGTTTTGGTTTTTCTGTCTTGCGGGTTTTGCGTGGTTGTTCTCGGCCTTGAAACCAGTTGCGATGAGACGTCGGTCGGCATTGTCGATGCCGGGCGGCGGATTCGCGCGCATGTTCTGGTGTCGCAACTGGCTGAGCATAAGCCCTATGGCGGCGTGGTGCCGGAGATTGCGGCGCGCGCGCATCTCGATCATCTTGATGGCATGGTCGAGCGCGCTTTGGATGAGGCAGGGCTTAGACTGAAAGATATGTCCGGCATTGCCGCGACTTCGGGCCCCGGCCTGATCGGCGGCGTCATGGTCGGCGCGATGACAGGCAAAGCCATCGCCGCCGTGCGCGGGCTGCCTTTCATCGCTGTCAATCATCTCGAGGCGCATGCACTCAGCCCGCGCCTCTCGGACAATGTGGAATTTCCCTATCTGCTGCTGCTGGTCTCGGGCGGGCATTGCCAGTTGCTGCTGGTGCGGGGTGTCGGCGACTATCGCTGTCTCGGCAGCACAATTGATGATGCGGCGGGTGAATGTTTCGACAAGGGGGCCAAGCTGCTCGGCCTCGGCTATCCCGGCGGACCACTGATCGAACGCGCTGCAGCCAAAGGCAACCCCAAGGCTTTCGACCTGCCGCGTCCGCTGACAGGCCGCGCCGGGTGCGATTTTTCTTTCTCAGGCTTAAAGACGGCGCTGCGCCAGCTGGTGCATGCGGAAAAACCAGGCGACGCTTTTGTCGCCGATGCGGCGGCGAGTTTACAGGCGGCGATCGCCGATATTCTGGCGGATCGTACCCAGAATGCGCTGGAGCTTTTGCAGGAAGAGGGCGAAAAAATCACCGCGCTGGTAGCAGCGGGCGGTGTGGCGGCCAATCAGGCCATTCGCGGGCGTTTGACGGCGCTGGCGGCCCGGCACGGCCTGTCTTTCATCGCGCCGCCGATGGAGCTTTGCACCGACAATGGCGCGATGGTCGCCTGGGCAGGGCTGGAGAGGCTGCGTCTCGGCCTGACGGACGGCCTCGACACCGCCGCGCGGCCCAGATGGCCGTTGGATGAGAAACGCGAGCCCGCCCTTGCGAATAAGCGCAGAACGGGTTAGCGAAGATCATGGCTCAGTCTTTCAATCATATCGGTGTTATCGGCTGCGGCGCGTGGGGAACGGCGCTGGCGATGGCCTTATTGCGCGGCGTGCGGCAGGTGACGCTTTGGGCGCATGCGCCGGAGGTAGCGGACTCCCTCAACGCCAAGCGCGAGAATATCCAGTATTTGCCGGGCATTGCGCTCGACCCCAATCTGAAAGTGACATCCGATTTAAATGCACTTGCGGGCTGCGAAGCCTGGCTTCTGGCGACGCCCGCGCAACATGTACGCGCCATTTGCAAGCAGCTTGCGAAAACAGCGCCCGCCAGCGTTGCTCCCGTCATTCTGGCCGCCAAGGGGATTGAGCAGAATACGTCCGCGCTGCTCAGCGAGGTTGTTGCCGCCGAACTGCCGAAAAATCCGGTGGCGGTTTTGTCCGGCCCCAGTTTTGCCATCGAAGTGGCGCAAGGCAAGCCTGCCGCGCTGACTCTGGCGGTAAAAGATAAGGCGTTGGGCGAAAATCTGGTGCGTTCGCTGGTGACACCTGCGCTACGCCTCTACGGCACGGACGATATTGTCGGCGCGCAGATCGGCGGCGCAGTGAAGAATGTTCTGGCCGTCGCCTGCGGCATCGTTGCGGGCCGCAAGCTGGGTGAAAATGCGCGCGCCGCCATCATCACGCGCGGCCTGGCTGAGATGATGCGACTCGGTCTTGCGCTCGGCGGGCGCAGCGAAACCATGATGGGCCTGTCGGGCCTTGGCGACCTTGTGCTCACCTGCTCCAGCGCGCAGTCGCGCAATACGTCGCTTGGTATGGCGTTGGGCGAAGGCAAGACGTTGGCGGATATTCTGGCCTCGCGTTCCAGCGTGACCGAAGGCGTTACCACGGCTGCTGCGGCGCAAGCGCTGGCAAAAAAACATAATGTGGATATGCCGATTGTCGCGGCGGTGGATGCCATCCTCAACCGCAAGGCGGATATTGAAACGACAATTGCCGAATTGCTGGCGCGGCCGCTTAAGTCCGAGACGGCGTAGTTTTCGCCAGCAACGCGAACGCTAATCCTGTCAGGGCAAAGCAGGCGAACAGCGAATCCGTCCATAAATTATAGGCTGTCATGGAAAGGCACAGAGCGGCCACCCACGCGCCGATGGCAAAGGGCGCGATATCGGCAGGCAGGCGGCTTGCTTTGCGCAGGAGCAGCAGCGCGAAAGCAATCCCAAGCGCGACGCCTGGCAATCCCAATTCGACCCACAATTGAACGATCGCATTATGCGCATGCGCCGCCGGAACGATGGTGAAGACATACTGCGTGCCGTGCGGCTCCTGAAATGGCAGGGATGATGCCGTGCCAAGCCCCCAGCCGAGCCATGGTTTTTCCATGATGCGGTAGGACATGTAATCCCAGATTTCCATCCGCGCGCGCCAGGAATCCGGAAAGCGCGGCAAAAGATTTTCATATTTCAGGAAAAATTGCTGGGCAGCGAAAGGCCAGCCGATGGCGAGGAAAGGCAGCAGCGCCAGTCCGCGCCGTGCCAGAACGGGCCAGACCTGTGCGATGATGATCGCGGGCAGTGCCAGCATCAGCGCCAGCTTGGCCGAACGCGATTCCGTCAGGCTGGCAGGGATGAGAAGGGCACAAAGAAAAGGCAGGAGCAGCCAGCGGCGCTCCGACCGCCACAGAAAGCCCATCGTCGGGAATGCCAGAATGATAAGGTAGGAAAGACCGCGATTATATTGTGTCAGACGCCCCATCGGGTCGCGCGCATGTAAAAGCGGGCCTTTCAGATAAAGCTCCACACTGAGTGTAAGCGCACCTGCAACCATGGCGGCTAGCAGCGTGGTAAAAAATTTCGGATGCGATGCATATGTTTGCAGACGTGGAGCGCTGAGCAAAATCAGCGGCAGGAAAATCGTCGCCAGACGCAACTCCATTTCCCAGGATATATCCGGGCGGAAGGACTGGAAATTCAGGATACCCATGATGGCGAGTGCTGACAGGGCCAGTATGGTCAGATCGCGCTGCGGCCCTGAAATTCTTTTGTCCAGAATGGCTGTGGCGATGAAGAGAATAACTGCGCCGCCAATGCCGAGGCTGGCCCACATTCCGCCATGAAAAGCGCCGATGGTGGTGGCAAGAATAAAAAGCAGAAGAGTGAAAGAGGGAAGAAGGCGCGCCAGAGCAGCCATGGCGTTTACGAACCCTTTCCCTGCCGTACATAGGCCGGGAAGGTAATGCGCTTGAAGATGCTGTCATAGCTGCGCGTCAGGAAGCGTTGCCATTTCCAGTACAGCCTGTCGGCGTCGGGATAGCGCTTGCGTTCTTTTGGCTTGTCGTGGCTGCGCGTTTCATCGAGATAGGAATGACCTTCATCGGCGTGGAAAACGACAGGCGTTTCCAACCCGTACAGATTGATGCCATTCGCCCAGGTGCGGTGCATTTCCTTGTCCACCATATGGTTGAAAGGCGGCATGACCGACAGGAATTTTTCCGCGCCCTCGCGCGTGATGACATAGCCCTGTGCGTTGATGTGCGAATAGCCGATGCGCCCCAGGGCAAAGCCGGGCAGCAGCGGACGGCAGATGACAAATGTTTCCTTCTTCTTGAAAGTGCGGTGCAGATCGATGATGTCGAAAGGCGCGGCCAGATTTTCGATAGCCTGCAGCACGCGCGGGAAGTCAGGCGACAGGGCCGCATCATCTTCGATGATCACGCCCATGCGTTCGCCGCTGTCGCGAATGATCTGCATAGCGCGGCAATGGCTAATGCAGCAGCCGATTTCGTTGTTGGACAGAGGGTAAGGCGTGATGCGCTTGCGCCCTTCATGGTCGACTAGCGCCAGATCGGCTTCGGTCAGTTTTTGCCCGTCCGTGGCTTCCAGAATTTCAAAGGGAACGCCAAGTTCCTGAAAACGCGCCGTCATTTTCTGGCGGCGTTCCGGCGCACGGGCGAGGCTGATCAGAATAACGCGCATGGCTTGTATCTACCGCCCCGCCAAATTCCGGTAAAGCTGAATCCATTGCTGGGTGACGGCTTCCGGCGTGTAGCTTTTGATATAGGCTGCATAGCCTTGCGCCACGAGGCGGCGGCGCAGATCATCATCGCCCAGAATTTTTCGCATGGCTCCGGCAAGGGCGGGCGCATCGTCGATGGGCGTCAGCAATCCATTTTCGCCATCTTCCACATGCGCGGCGGGTCCGGCGCTGCGGCAGGCGACAAAGGGCGTTCCCGCCGCCCAGGCTTCGAGAATGACGGTGCCGAAGGGTTCATAACGCGACGGCAACACGCAAATATCGGCGGCGCGCAGCAGGGCAGCACGGTCTGTGCGCCAGCCAAGGAAGCGCACGCGGTCGATGACACCTAGATCTTTCGCGAGCTTTTCCAGCTCTTTGCGGATAGGGCCTTCGCCAGCAAGCCACGCATAGGCGGCGGGCAGTTCGACAAGCGCTTGCAACAACGTATCGAGACCTTTTTTCGGATGCAGGCGCGAAAGCGCCAAAAGCACTTTCGCATCTTTCGGCGTCGCCAGCGCCATGCGGTCGGCAGGCGGCATGGTGACGATGTCGGGAAATGTGGGAATGAAATAGGCGTTTGCGAACGGCACGTTGTTTTTTACCATGTGCGCGACGATATCTTTCGTCACACCGACAAAATGCGAACAGCAGCGGAAATGTCTTGGATTGTAATAGCCACCGAACCAGCCGATGACAGGTTTTTTTGATCGCGGCGTCAGGCTTGCGGCGCGGCGCATCCAGCAATGAGTGACATCGGGTTTTTCGCGGGCCACCAGTCGGTGCATCAGAAATTTCTGCAGCGGCCGAAGCGGAATATCCAAAACCCAGGGCGCGAGGCGTAATCCGCCCCGTTTCAATTCTTCGTAGCGCGGCGCCTTGCGCGACATGACGATGCATTGATCGACACCCGCCTTGTGCAGGCTGACCATGACATCGGTCGCGTAAGTTTCGGCGCCGCCCAGGCCACGGCCCGCCATAATGTGAAGAATACGCATGGGAAAACAGGTACCCCCGACAGGGGGTCGCTGTCACCTGTCTTCTGATTGACCCGTGAGGCCCTTGTTAAGCTTCTTGGCGGATTCTTCCAGCATGGCGGAAACATCATCCGGCAGCTTGGTGGCAAGAATATCCGTTGCATCCTCGCTGGCGCTGCGCGGCATGACCGTGCCCAGATCCGCTTCGGTGGCACTCAGGCTGCTGGTTGGTGCTTTGCCCGAGGATGAAGCAGCATAATCCGTTTCGGTGATGGCGAACTGGTCGCCTTCCAGCAGCGGCGGCAGATGCGCCCGCAGGCTGGCTTTTTCGGCGGGTGATATTTCAGGAATATTGGCCGGGATAACCCGCGCCTCAACAATGCCGCCATTTTCCGGTTTGGCATGCGCCGCGCTTTTACCGTTGGATGGTGCGGCCACGGGTGGTGTTTTCGCCGCGGGTTTTTCTGTGCCCGCGTCTTCGGCAGGTTTCGCCGCTGTTCCAGCCAGGCTCGCCAGCGCCATAATCCCGGTTTCGACAGGGCTACGCTTGACGGCATTGGCAACGGCAATGCCCTTGGCCATGGCCGCAAGTTCTGGCGTGGCGGTGACCGCCGCGCCTGCTCCCGCCGCCGTCCATTCAGGGTCTTTCAACCGCGCATTTAACTCATTCATCGCGCGTTCGCGCGCGGCGGTGGAGGAGGTTGTGCCCGGCACAGGCAGAAGACGATGAACGCGCAAAGCCTTTACGCGCTCCGGCACGGCGTGGAACATACGCGCCTGCACGGCCCAATCGCCGAACAGAAGATGCGCCTCCCCTTCGCGCTGGCCGCGCAAATGGTCATAATCGACACGCTGACGGTTTTGGTAGGACGCGCCGCGTTCGTCATAGAACGGCATGTTCATAAACAGGCTCGAAACCGTATTGGTCGGCGCGGTCATGCCCTTGGTTTCCATGACCCAGGATGTACCGCCATGGCGCTGGACGAATTCCTTGGTATCGGTCGGGTCTTCGATACGGCCCAGAATTTTCAAGTTACAGTTACCGACAATGGATTTGGCTTCCTGTTTCACGCGTTTTTCCATCGACGGCAAATCTTGCGACGCGAAAACCAGCGAGAAGCCGAGTGAACGGGCCTGCGCTGCCATCACGGCCATACCCTGCGCGGTATAGTAACCGACTTCGTCGAACACGGTCATGAAAGACGATGCGGAATGGGTTTGCTTGCTGCCGATGGCGCTTTCCCACGAGCCTTCGACTGTGTTGCCGAGCG
The DNA here is from genome assembly GCA_033763555.1 of Alphaproteobacteria bacterium. Lineage (GTDB taxonomy): Bacteria > Pseudomonadota > Alphaproteobacteria > UBA9219 > UBA9219 > JALYJG01. Next base: position 7,282 of record JANRKK010000021.1, read on the forward strand.
TGGCGCCCATCATTCCCTTCAGCGACGCGGCGACGATTTTTCCGAGGTTCGCGGCTTCGTCGCCGGATTTTTCCAGCGCCGGGATCAGCACGACGACAATGCGGCGGTTCAACACGATGTCGAGAACATCGATATCGGCTAACTGCGCCTTGAAGATGTAACCGTATTCGTCGGCGAGCGATTGCAGCGAGCGCGTAAACTGCATCGAGAGATAGCCGTGCTGCTGCCGTGCGACTTGCAAATCGTACATCGGCTGGTCGGGCGAGGGCGGGCGTTCATTGCCTTCATCGTCGAACGCTGCATCGACGAAACCTGGCAGCGTGTTGAGATAGCCTTGCAGGCCGTGAACAATACGTTCGGGCAGGTTAGGATCGCGCGACAGACGGATGATTGGCTGCAATTCAATATAATCGCGGACAACGCCGACATCCAGCAGCAGGCCCTGCTTGTCGCGCTTGAAGGTAAGCGCAGGCATCAAGGCGAACATCAACGCGACGGCACGCTCTTTCCACATCGCGTTATCGCCGCCCGCATCAGGCATGAAGCTGGTGATCATGTTGGCGAGGTAGGAGGCGGAGCCGTTCGAGAATGGGTTCATGGTATTCGAGGTCGCGCCGTCGTCAGCGTTACCCGTCATGTAGTTCAGGACGAAAATATCGTCGTCGCGGCCAAAACGTCGCGCCATGGCATACAGCGATGCCCATAAATCCGTATCGGCTTTACCGTCGGTGTAGGAGAAACCGGAACCCCAGGCGAGGGCGTTGGCCACCATGGATTTCAGCCCTTCGGTTTTACCCGACCCGGTGGTGCCGAGATAAAGAATGTGCGTGCGCGCATCGGTGTTGGTCAGCCATAATTCCCGCCCGAAATTATCATCGGCGGCGTCGGACACATTCCCAATGAAAAGAATTCCATCAGATTTGCCGCCTTTTGAACGGCCGGGCGGAGGATTATTTGGGTCGGCCATGTTGGCGTAACGCGGGAGCTTGAAGGGTAGGACGATTGGGCGCTTAATGCCCCAGCGGAAATACAAGCAGAGGAAAAGGAAGATCAGATCCGCATACCCGCCAATGGAAGCTGAAGCCAGGATGAAGGTTGCGCTCATGCCAAAAGCGCTCATGGCGATAAAATCCGGTTTCCCGATCATTTCCATGAAAATGACGGAAACCGGGCGCACATCGCGCAACATGGTGCGCTGGGCTACGGTGTGTTTTGAAAGAAGAATAGGCATTGTTTCTTCGTTCCGGCATCCGCTGGGAAACAGTAGTCTGGAAAGCGCAGTTTAGCGGATTTTTCTTCAAAAGTCTTTACCGCTATGCGCGCGGCCATGCGCAAAAAGCCTGTTTTTCCGGCCTTCCTGCGCATTTCCGGTTAACGGAAAGTTAATAGCGGCAGCCGTGCGGCTTGCGGTTTCCGGGAATCGGAAATGATGCCACTTGTTTTATCTGTGGCGCGATCTTGTATCATGTTACAAGAATCCGCCCGATGAATTATCTTCCGCCGTCGCCAGCTTTGTCATGATCATGAATCTTCCCAAAACGGAGCGGATGCCTGAGGCCAGAGGCTTTTCGGCGCAGGTTTCGTTTGGCCGCAAGCCGGGCGAGGATGTTCCAAAAGCGCTGTGGGGCCTTGTCGTTCTGACCGTGCTGGGCACTGTGGCGGTTATTGTTCCCTATTTGATACCCGGCTTTGCCGGGGTTGTGGCCAGCCTGCTTGTCGCGCTTCTTCTGTTCGGTGCGGCCTGGGTGACATGGACTCAGGTCAAGCGCCAGCGTGTCGACAGCCAGCAGGAAATTCTGCTCCGCGAAGCTTTTCACAGTGTGCTGACACCGCAGCTGATCACCGATGAAAATGGCAACGCCGTTCTTGCCAACCGCGCCTTCCGCGGCTGGATTGATCTGGGCAAGCAGAATGCCGAACAGGCTCTCGCCACGCGTTTTTCGGCCAGTTCCGCGGTGGCGGCGGAATTCCAGCAGTTGAAATCAACTCTGCAAAAAGGCCAGCCTGCGATCGCCGAGCTCCCGGTCATTCGCGGCGGCAAGATGGTGGAATGGCGGCGCGTGATTACGCGGCCGATCGAAGGTTTCCCGGATTTCTACCATTGGCGGTTTGAAGATATCAGCGAGCGCCGCCGCATGGAAAAAGCCATGCGCGACGAGCAGGGCAAGCTGGTCGATTTCATGGCGCATGCGCCTGTTGGCATTTATTCGGTCGATCAGCATGGCCGTTTCCGCTTCGTCAATCGCACACTGGCCGAATGGCTGCAGGTGACGCCGGAAGAATTGGTAAAAGGCGATATCCGCCTGCATGATGTGTTAGGCGATATTCCCAAGGGTCTGGCGGCCCACGCGGTTGATTCCGGCCCGCAAGGCGAATTGCGCGGCGAAGCCGTCATGCGCCGTCGCGACGGGCAGCTTTTTCCGGTTGCCATCACGCAGACCATCGTCATTGGCGAAGACGGCAAGACGTTGCGCACCCGTTCGGTGGTGCGCGACCTGTCGCCCGAGCGCGAATGGCAACAGGCTTTGTCGGTTTCTGAATACCGTTTCCAGAGGCTGTTTGCCGAAGCGCCAATCGGCATCGTTCTGCTCGACAGCCAATATACGGTGATGGAATGCAACCATACCTTCGATGTCATTATTCGCCGTCCGCATGGCGGCATTGTCGGTGCTGCGATGACGGATCTGATCGCATCGCGTGACCGCGCTGCCACCATGGCCAAGTTGACCGATGTGATGAGTGGCAAGGACCTCAACAAACCGCTGGAAGTCTTCATGGCGGGCGACCGCGACATTATCTGCCAGGTTTTTGTCAAACGCTTCGGCCTTGTCACCACGCCGGAAGCGCCTGCCGAACAGCAGGGATTGATGCTTTATTTCATTGACGCCACCGAACCCAAACGCATGGAAGTGCAGTTCGCCCAGTCGCAGAAGATGCAGGCGGTGGGCCAGCTGGCGGGCGGCGTGGCGCACGACTTCAACAATCTGCTGACCGCCATGATCGGTTTCTGCGACTTGCTGTTGCAGCGGCACAAGCCGGGCGATCAGAGTTTCAACGACATCATGCAGATCAAGCAGAATGGCAACCGCGCCGCGAATTTGATCCGCCAACTGCTGGCTTTCTCGCGCCAGCAGACCCTGCAACCAAAAATCCTCAACCTCGCGGATGTGCTTTCGGAGTTGACCAATCTTCTCCGTCGCCTGATCGGCGCGCAAATCCAGCTCAACATGGTGCATGGGCGCGATGTCGGGCTTGTGAAAGTCGATCAGGGTCAGCTGGAACAGGTGATCATCAACCTCGTCGTCAACGCGCGCGACGCCATGCCGCAGGGCGGCAGCATTACCATTCGTACCTCTGCCGTGCGCCAGGACAAACCCGTCATGCGCGGGCAGGACGAGATGCAGCCGGGCGATTATGTCGTCATTCAGGTTACGGATACGGGCGTCGGCATTCCGAAAGAGAATCTCCAGCGGATTTTCGAGCCCTTCTTCTCCACCAAGGAAGTCGGCTCAGGCACCGGCCTCGGCCTTTCCACTGTTTACGGTATCGTCCGGCAGACGGGCGGTTATGTCAGCGTCGACAGCCGGGAGAATAAGGGATCGACTTTCACGGTCTATCTACCGGTTCATCACCAAACCGAAAAGGTCGTTGAGGCACGTGTCGAGGAAACGCGCGAGGACAGGCCCGGCCCCGATCTCACCGGCGCAGGCACCATTTTGCTGGTGGAGGATGAAGATGCCGTGCGCGTCTTTTCTGCCCGCGCCTTGCGCAACAAAGGCTACAACGTGCTGGAAGCACGCAGCGGCGAAGAGGCGCTGATGGTTCTGGAAAAAGAAGGCGGCGCGAATATCGATCTGACCGTCACGGACGTTGTCATGCCGCAGATGGACGGCCCGACCCTCTACAAACACATCCGTGAAAAATGGCCGGATATGAAGGTAGTCTTCGTTTCGGGCTACACCGAAGACCGGCTGCGTGAGCAGTTTACCTCCGGCGAAACCATCTATTTCCTGCCCAAGCCCTTCACGCTCAAGCAGTTAGCCGGCAAGGTCAAAGACGTACTGGCGGAAGAAAGTTAAACGCAGGCGTAGAAGTTGCATTAAAGCGCTCGACGCAGGTATGGTCGCGGTATCGAGGAGGACATATTTATGCCGCGTATTTTTGATTACAGCTTGGGCAACGGAGAGGGGGTGCAAACGATTTTGCTGCCAGAACCTCGTTACGGAAGGCATGAGATAACGCCGCAAGAAAAACTGAATCTCGACCATATTGCCGATTCCATTCAAGCCGTATCCTTCGAGGCAGGTTCTTTTAAATATAAAATTTCTCCCCAGTTTTTGACGTGGGGCCAGCCAGCCCCGCAGGATTGGACGCGCGCGATGGATGCGGCGCATGAGCAACTTTCTTCGAACATGACGGGTGCCTGGTTGTGGCATGAAGAACGGCCAAAAGGAGCATCCCGCATCGACACCTGGATTTACATTGAACGCACGAGCGACCAGGAAGTGGCCGCACAAAATTTATCGGGGATTTTTAAATATCAGCCGGACTCAATAGAAGCGACGGTTGCAATTGCCGTATGGAGAGGGGCTTTGCCTTTTTCGGCCATATCAAATGGCCGCACGGATATTCCATCGGATTTTTATGAATATCTGCGGGGAAAGCGGGAAAATTACCGAGCCCCCTATATTGCTTCACTTGGTGCTTAAAAATAGGCTACATTTACCATCCGTAGAATTGTTGAGTTATGTGAGCGTCTGAATGAGTGCGGCCAAACAAGCTTCCAAGCCTGCTGCTATGAATGACCAAGCGCTTCTGGCTTCGGCGCGGCATGTGCTGATCGCCGAAAGCGCGGCGCTGACCGCGCTGGCGGGCGAGCTTGGCGCGAATTTCATCAAGGCCGTGAAAATCCTTGTGGCCTGCAAGGGCCGCACGGTCGTAACCGGAATGGGCAAAAGCGGCCATATCGCGCGTAAAATCGCAGCGACCCTGGCCTCCACAGGCACGCCCGCTTTGTTTGTCCATCCAGGCGAAGCGAGCCACGGCGATCTCGGCATGATCGTGCCGGAGGATGTGGTGATTGCCCTTTCCAATTCCGGCGAGACGGCGGAGATGACCGACCTTGTCGCCTATACCCGTCGTTTTTCCATTCCGCTGATCGCCGTCACAGGCCGCGCACAAAGCTCGCTCGGCGGCGCGGCGGATGTGGCCTTGGTGCTGCCGCAAGTGGCGGAAGTGTGCCCGATGGGCCTCGCGCCCACGACCTCGACGACTATGATGCTCGCGCTCGGCGATGCGTTGGCGGTAACGGTCCTCGAAAGCAAGGGTTTCACGGCCGAGGATTTCCGCAATTTCCATCCCGGCGGCAAGCTGGGCAAAATCCTGCTGCGCGTGCGCGAGATCATGCATGGCGGCGATGAATTGCCGTTGGTGAAGGAAAGCGACGCCATGTCGCATGTGCTGGTGGTCATGACAGAAAAACGTTTTGGTTGCGCCGGGATTGTCGATGGCAGCGGCGCGCTGATCGGCCTGATTACCGACGGCGATTTACGTCGCCATATGGAAGGCAATCTGCTGCAGAAAAAAGCGGGTGAGGTTATGACCCGCAACCCCAGCGTGATGACGCCGGAAACCCTGGCCGCTGAAGCCCTGCGCATTCTGAATGAAAAGAAACGCACCAATGTTTTTGTCGTGGAAGATGGCAAGCCCGTTGGCATTCTGCATATCCACGATCTCCTCCGCGCCGGGATTGCGTAAAAAGAAAATCGTCATTCCGGGGGGCGCGCAGCGCAAACCCGGAATCCAGGAAACAGCATCAAAGCCAGCACCATGGATTCCGGATCGTCCCTTCGGGACGTCCGGAATGACGTTTCTTTCTTTTTAGAATCAGCTATAAACCGCTTATGCCTGATTTTCTGACCCTTGATGATTTGTCGTTGCGCGGAAAAATTGTTTTGCTACGCGCGGATTTGAATGTGCCGATGAAAGACGGGCGCGTGACCGACACGGCGCGGCTGGAGCGTTTGCTGCCGACCTTGAAAGACCTCGCCAAGGTGAATGCAAAAATTGTCATCCTGTCGCATTTCGGACGGCCGGAAGGAAAACCCGATCCAAAATACACATTGCGCCCGGTGGCAAAGGAGCTGGAACGCATCTGGGAACAGTCCGTGTCTTTTGCCGAAGATTGCATTGGCCCCAAGGCTGAAGCCGCCATACAGGCGTTGGGCGCTGGGCAAATTCTTGTATTGGAAAACACGCGTTTCCATGCGGGCGAAGAAGCCAACGACCCCGCCTTCACCAAGGCACTTGCGGCGCTCGGTGAAGCCTATGTGAATGACGCTTTCTCGGCAGCGCATCGCGCCCATGCCTCGACGGAAGGGCTGGCGCATCTTCTGCCTGCGGGCGCAGGCCGTCTGATGCAGGCGGAAGTGGATGCGTTGACTCGTGCACTGACCAAGCCGGAAAAACCTCTGGCGGCTTTGGTGGGTGGCTCAAAAATTTCGACGAAGCTGGAACTGCTGCATAACTTGACAGCCAAAGTGGATATTCTGGTGCTGGGCGGCGGCATGGCGAATACCTTCCTTGCCGCTAAGGGCGTCGCCATCGGCAAATCCATCAGCGAGCCGGATATGTATGACACGGCGCGCGCGATTATGGCGAAGACTGAAGAAAAAGGCTGTCATATCCTGCTGCCGAAAGATGCCGTTGTTGCGCCGGAACTGAAAGAAGGCGTGGCGGTCACAACAGTACCGATCCATGCCGTGCCTGCCGATCAGATGATTTTGGATATCGGCCCGGCAGCGGCGAAAGAGATCAAGGATAATCTCGATATGTGCAAGACAGTGGTCTGGAACGGGCCTTTGGGTGCATTTGAATTCCCACCTTTCGATCGCGCCACCAACGAGGTTGCGATCTGCGTTGCCGATCTGACCAAGCGCGGAAAAATTCTGTCCGTGGCGGGCGGCGGCGATACCGTTGCCGCCATGACCAATGCGGGCGTTGTCCATGGCCTCAGTTACCTGTCAGCGGCGGGCGGTGCCTTCCTTGAATGGCTGGAAGGCAAGGAATTGCCGGGCGTCGTCGCGCTGCGTCAGGCCGTGCCGAAGGTGAAAACTGGAAAGGTGATTATGTAATCAGTCGTTGAGCAATAACGCTGCTTCGATCTTCCGCTTCACCAATTCCGTTTTCATCCGCAGAATAATCACAAACGCCGCGTACAGCATGTAGGCCAGCGCCATCGTCAACAAAGGCCACAGCATGCTGGCGTCGATGGCAGGGCCTTTCATGCGTATCACGCTGGCGGGCTGGTGCAGCGTGTTCCACCAATCCACCGAAAAACGCACGATGGGAATATTGATGGCTCCGGCCAGCAAAAGGATGGCTCCAGCCTTGCCGCCGCGTTCATGATCGTCAAAGGATTGGCGTAAAACGATATAACCGCAATAGAGCAGGAATAAAATCAGCACGCTGGTCAGCCTTGCGTCCCATACCCACCAGGCGCCCCAAGTAGGTCGGCCCCAGATACTTCCGGTGATCAGGCATAGCGCGACGAGAACCACACCGACAGGCGCGGCGGCAACGCAAAAAATATCGGCTAGCGCATGCCGTGCCACAAGGCCGACAGCGGCCGCGACGGCCATGGCGACATACAGTATCATGCCTATCCAGGCGGCGGGCACATGCACATACATGATACGCACCGTCTCGCCCTGCTGGTAATCCGGTGGTGAATGAAACAAAGCGAGATACAGCCCGGCGCCGAACGCAACGGCTGCACTGAAGCCGAGCAGGGGTAGAAGCTTTTCCGCAAGGCGCAGAAATTGTCCGGGATTGGCAAAGCGAGGCGTCAGGCGCATAGGTTTATCCTTGCCCGTTGCGCAGCGCGGCGGCAATCGCAAAAGGCGCGGTTGGCAGCAGCAGCGCGAGAATGGCGCCCAGCAACAACAGATGCGGTGCAGGCGATGTGCCCATGGCGGCGGCATCGCAGGCAGCAACGGCGAAGATCAGAACCGGAATGTAAAAAGGCGCAAGCAGCAGCGTTAGCAACGCCGGGTGGCGCCGCAGCGCGATAGTTACCGCGCTCATGATACCGCCGAGCAGCACAAGCGCTGGAACACCCAGCAGCAGGCTAAGCGCCAGAACAGGCAGCACAGCCAGACTCATTCCCAGAAGCAGAAAGCCGGGCAGGGCAACAACCGTCAGCGCAGCGATGATCATCAAAATTTGCGCAATCAGCCGAACAGAGACGATCAGCGTTAGAGGCAGCGGCGACAGAAAAAGAAGATCAAGCGTGCCGTCGCGCGCGTCCTGGAGAAATAGTTTTTCCAATGCCAGAAGGATCATGAGTAAGGCTGCAAGCCAAATTAGCCCCGCGCCAAGGCGGCGCAGCAATTCCGGCTCCGGTCCGATGGCAAAGGGCAGCAGCAGAATAACGATAAGGAAAAACAAAATCAGCGCAGCCCATTCCGTCAGCGCACGAGCTTGCAGCCGCATATCGTGACTCAGAAGGGCGATCAGGCGGCTCATGTGGCTTTTCCCAGCGTAAGAAGCTGCGCATCCGGCAATTTCACATCCTGATGCGCGGCGATGATGGCGATGCCACCTTTGGCGCGATGCTGCGCGATTAGCGATGATAAAAGTTCCTGCCCATCGCGGTCGAGCGCCGTTGCGGGTTCATCCAAAAGCCAGAGCGGCATGTCGTGAATTAGCAGCCGCGTCAGCGCCAGCCGCCGTTTTTGCCCGGCGGAGAGGTAGCGCGTGGGTTTATCCGTTACATTTTGAAGGCCAAAATTTTCCGGCAATTTTTGTGATGAGGATGGCGCAAATACCGTGCGCCAATAATCCATCATCTCCGCTGCCGTCAGCTCCGGCTTTACGGCATCGAGATGGCCGAGATAATGCAGGCGGGTTTTATGCAAGGCTGGGTCGATGGGTTGCCCAGCCCAGCGCATGACGCCGTCGGCAGGTGACAAAAGCCCAGCCAACACGCGCAGCAGGCTGGATTTGCCGCTGCCGTTCGGCCCCGTGACCAGCAACACATCGCCCGCGCTGAGGGTAAAGGATATATCGCGGAAAACAGGGCGCCGGCCGCGGCGTCCGGCAAGGGATTGAACTTCAAACAGCATAGGCGGTTTCTAGAAGGCTTTGACGCGTCTGTGAAGATGGGGGATATAACCCCCATGAGAATCGTGACCTGGAACATCAATTCGGTGCGTTTGCGGCAGGACCTCGTCATGCGGCTGATGGATGAGCATAAGCCGGATGTCATCTGCCTGCAGGAAACCAAGACGGTAAATGATACGTTTCCCGGCGCGGCTTTTGCGGCCAAGGGTTACAAGCACCAGCATATTCTGGGCATGAAAAGTTATAACGGTGTCGCCATTCTGTCGCGCCTGCCTTTCGCCAAAACCGACAGCCGCAACTGGCAGGAGCGCGAAGATTGCCGCCATATTTTTGTCGAGATGGCGAGCGGCGTCGAGCTTCATTGCTGCTATGTCCCGGCGGGCGGTGATATTCCCGACCCCAAGGCCAATCCGAAATTTGCGCACAAGCTTGGCTTCCTCGATGAAAAAATCGCCTGGTGGAAAAGCCGCAAGGATAAGACGAAGCCGAAAATTCTTGTCGGCGATCTGAATGTCGCGCCGATGGAAAATGATGTCTGGTCGCACCGGCAAATGCTGGATGTCGTTTCGCATACGCCCGTTGAGGTGGAAAAGCTCACGGCCTGGCAGACAGCGCATAAATGGGTCGATGCCGTGCGGCATTTCGTGCCACCGGAAGAAAAGCTTTATTCCTGGTGGAGCTACCGCGCGCATGACTGGGAAGCGTCCGACCGCGGCCGCCGCCTCGACCATATCTGGGTGACGCCCGACCTTGCGCCGTCGCTCAAAAAAGCGCAGATTTTAAAAGAAGCGCGTGGCTGGGAACCGAAGCCCAGCGACCATGTTCCGGTGATGGTGGATATAAAATAAATTTTTAGGAGAGCATTATGGGGAACGTATTGCTGCAGGGAAAATTGATCGGTGGCCGCCAAAGCGCTTGCAAGGGACTTCAGCTCATCTTCTTGAAGGAGAACGCAGGCCCACTTGATGGCGGTACCGTTTCTCTTATGGATGGGGATATTCTCACCGTCTTTTCTGATGCGGCGCGCCAGACCGTTTTATGGCAGGGAGCAGTCAAATTTGACCGGGAAAAAAACCGGAAACCTTATCCGAAAAAATATGATTTTGATGCGGACTATGCCGCAAGGGGCGGGCAAAAAGTCGGCAGACACTGGATTGATAATGCACAGGGTTTGCAGGATGGATTGGAACCGGAACGGTGGATTAATATGTTTCTGGAAGGAAAGTCCGCCACACTGCAGGTTGATGAGTTGAGTTTATAATTCAGGCTTTATGGTAGGTCTGATACCACCCCACAAATTTTGGAATCCCCTCGCTGATCGAGGTTTTGGGCTGGAAGCCTAAATCCTTGCGGCTGGTGGCGATATCAGCGGAGGTTTCCGGCACATCGCCGGGCTGCAGCGGCTGGAAATCATATTCAGCCTTTTTGCCCAATGTCTTTTCCAGCGTGGCGATGAAATCCATCAGATTTTCAGCATGTGAATTGCCGAGATTGTAAAGCCTCGCCAGCGGCGCGCCATCCGGCGCGCGGTCAAGCGCGGCTAGCACGCCCACGACAATATCGTCGATATAGGTGAAATCGCGCCGCATTTTGCCGTGGTTGAAGACCTTGATCGGCTTGTCGGCCATGATCGCCTGCGTGAACAGATAGGCCGCCATATCGGGCCGCCCCCACGGGCCATAGACGGTGAAGAACCGCAGACCGGTGCAGGGAATTTTGTAAAGATGCGCGTAAGTCCAGGCCATCAACTCATCCGCGCGCTTGGTTGCGGCGTAAAGCGAGATAGGCTTTTCGACCGCGTCTTCCACCGCGAAAGGCGTTTTGGTGTTGCCGCCATAGACGGAGGAGGAGCTGGCATAGACAAAATGCTTCGCACCGACAGCACGCGCCAGTTCCAGCATCACTGTCTGGCCCATGATGTTGGATTCGATATAGGCATAGGGGTTGATCAGCGAATAACGCACGCCCGCCTGCGCCGCGAGATGGATGATATGCGTGAAACCTGTTCTTGCCAGATGCAGTATGCCGTCTTTGTCGGCGATATTCAGTTTATGAAAAGAAAAATTCTTATGTTTGAGAAGTTGATCAAGCCGCGCCTGTTTCAGCCTCACATCGTAATAGTCGTTGAGATTATCAACGCCGATCACCTCATCCCCACGCGCCAGAAGGGCCTGCGCCGTGTGAAAACCGATAAATCCGGCTGCGCCTGTCAGAAGAAGCTTCATGGCCATAAAACCCAATGGATACAAACCCATAAGAGTAGAAACGCCTTGTGAGCGCAAGTTAATTTACCCCCGTTTAACCGTGATTTGTGATAAAATGAACAATAAGGAGCAGGCACTATGGCGGACAAAAGCTCTTCAGGCGGTTCGGGCGGTGGCGCGTCCTCAGGCGGAACGTCGGGCGGTGCAGGGTCGGGCTCATCCTCCGGCAGCAATCCCTTCAGCGGTTTTACCCCGGGCTTCAAGAGCGGCACGACCTACAGCGCTGCGCCCGATGATTATACGCGGAAAGCCGCTGCAGCTTTATCGGAAACTCCTCCTTCAGAAACAGCTGGAACTTCTCCCGTGCCGGGAGCAGAGAAGACAGGCGAAAGCGCAAAAGAAAGCGTGAATGCTTTTTCCATAAAGGCTGGCACAAGCGAAACAGGGCAGTTTAAAAAAGGCTGGCAGGAACGGCTCGGCATCAAAAAAACCAATTCTGAAAATTACCAGAAACAATATCAGGCAAAATTAGATAAGAATGCTGCCGAAGCCGCCAAGAAAGCGGAACAGGACAAGGCGAACATCGCAAAAGTCGAGAAGGAAAAATTTCAAAAGCAGGCTTTTGAGGCACAGCAGAGAGCAAACGCTTTCCGCCTGAAGGCCGAGATCGCTGCATGGACAGTCGCCATGGCATCCCAGGATCCTGAAACTCAAAAGCGAACTCAGGGAACAATTCAGGCGCTGCAAGAGCAGCTGGGCGGCATACCGGAAGTGTACAGAAACTAATCGGCACGCCAGAAAAACACTTCTACTGCGTGATTTCCATGGTTAAGAACTGCGGAATTGCCGAGTCTTTCCTTTTTGTCCTATAGTGCCCCGCTTTTTTAAAGGGGACATTCTATGATGAAACTTTCTGAACTTATAAGAGCGGCGGCAGATATTGTTGCGCGCGCGGAAAATAGATTCGCAGATAAAATGAACGAGGTGCGTCCTCCCATGATTATAAGCTCAGCGGTCTTTATACCGCATTATCCCGGAATATCTGGCCTGTATGTTGCCAAGAAGACTATGTCGCCTCATGAAACTGGTTCCATAGAAAAAATCGAAACAATACGGTATGTCGCTGTGCGTATAAGAACGGACTCGCCTCATGCTTGTTATAATCTTGAAGTTCGTAAAGGATACCTTCCTGATTTTCTAGTATCGCACCCGATTAGTGAAAGGCCCTCTCGTATTGCAGTGTTGGATTTGAAGAGTGTCGTGCGCGGACTTATTTATTTGGACAAGCACACAGAAAACCGCAGATGGGATGATGGGTCGTGGAGACGGTACCGCCCAAGTATCGTGTCTGTAGCGAATCTGAATGCCGTAGCGAGTCGATATGGAATAGGTCCTGAGTTGTCGGAAGACGCATACAAATATCTGGCGCCCTATGTGCCGCATTTGCCGCAGCCTACCCACCGCGTCCGCCAACGGTCATCTGCTCTAAACGCATCGTAGGCTGGCCAACGCCAACGGGGACGCTCTGGCCGTTCTTGCCGCAGGTGCCGATGCCGCCATCCAGCATCGTGTTATTGCCGATCATGCTGATGCGCTTCAGCGCCTCAAACCCGGTGCCGACTAATGACGCGCCCTTAATGGGCCGTCCGATTTTGCCATTCGCGATTTCGTAAGCCTCACTGGCGCTGAAGACGAATTTGCCGGAGGTGATGTCCACCTGCCCGCCGCCGAAATCGGCGGCATAAATGCCTTTTTGTACCGAAGCGATAATTTCTTCATGTGTCAGGTTCCCGGGCCGCATGATGGTATTGGTCATGCGCGGGTAGGGTTGATGCGCGAAGCCTTCGCGGCGGCCATTGCCCGTCGGCTTCATGCCCATCAGCCGCGCATTCATCCGATCCTGCATATAGCCGACCAGAACGCCGTCCTCGATCAACGTCGTGCATTGCGACGGCGTGCCTTCGTCGTCGATGGTCAGCGAGCCGCGCCGCTGGTCGATGGTGCCGTCATCGACAACCGTCACGCCCTTGGCCGCGATCTGTTGGCCCATCAGTCCGGCGAAGGCGGATGTTTTTTTGCGGTTGAAATCGCCTTCGAGACCGTGGCCTATGGCTTCATGCAGCATCACGGCGGGCCAGCCGGGGCCTAGCACTACGGTCATCTCGCCTGCGGGGGATTCTATAGCGGAGAGATTGACCAGAGATTTGCGCAACGCCTCGTCGGCCAGTTTCTGCCATTCTTCCGGCGCGAACCAGCGCGCATATTCCAGCCGCCCGCCGCCGCCCATGCCGCCCGCTTCGATGCGATCACCATCGCGCGTGACAACGGATACATTCAGCCGGACGAGGGGGCGAATATCGGCGGCACGCCAGCCTCCGGCGCGCAGGATTTGCACGGCTTGCCAATTTGCGGCCAGCGAGACGCTGACCTGATGCACGCGCGGTTCTTTGGTGCGGATATAGGCGTCGATCTCTTGCAGCAATTTGATTTTCTCTTCAAAGCTTTTGCCCAGTAGCGGGTTGGCATCAGCATAGAGATGGCGGTTGGTACCTTGCGGCGGTACATCCATGGTGCCGCCATGGCCGCCTTTCACCGCCTGCACGGTTTCAGCCGCGCGCTTGATGGCTTTTTCGTCAAGATTGACAGCGTGGGCATAGCCTGTGGTTTCACCCGCCACGGCGCGCAGACCGAAGCCCTGCGTTGTGTCGAAACTGGCGTTTTTCAGTTTTCCGTCATCCCAGACCAGGCTTTCCGACTGGTTGTATTCGAGGAACAGTTCACCATCATCCGCGCCCTTCAGCGCGTCATTGACCGTGCGCTCAACCGCTGCGCGATCCATACCCGTCTGGGCAAAGAATAATTCATCAGTCTGGGCGATTGCGGACATGGGTTTTCTCAGTCAAGCGGGGCAACGCGAAAATTCTTCACTTCAATACTATGCCATACTTTTTCGGTGATGTAGGGATCTTCGGCAAGCGTGGCATAGAGGGCATCGCGATCCGGAAAATCGAGAATCATCGCCGAGCCGACCATTTTTTCCTGATCGTCAAGAATGGGCCCGCCGATCAGATAGCGCCCTGCTTTTTTCAGCCGCGCCATATTAGCCAGATGCGCCGCGCGTACCTTGAGGCGCCGCATGGGCGCTTCGACATCGGTTCCGTCACTGGCGAGGACAAGGAATTGCATGAGCTAATCCAATACGCATTTCATTTCGGTAAAAGTCCAGTCAGCAGGCGTGTAGCGGCCTTCGTCTTGACACAAAGACTCTACATCTCCTTGAAGTTTGGTCCCCTTCTTTGGGCATTCGCTTCTGTCGTCAAAGATTACTTTTGATTCTATGTCCTGACCTTCATACGAAAAAGCTATAATTCCCTCGCATTGAGGCGTTGTAATGACCGTATTTTTCAAGGGGCTGTTGTTGTGAAGTTCTTTCTTAAATGTTGCCGTAACACACCGATAGGGAAAATGCCCAACACAGGATGCTGTTGCGGCATGGGAAAATAACAAACCGCCTATTACAAGCGCCATTGCCAAAACTATTCTTTTAATCATGCTGTTTTTCTCCTTTAAGCGAATCAGTATGAGGTCAACCTATCCGAAAAAATCGCACTGCAACAGCCAAAGCCATCTCTGTTTTTATTGAGTCTTTTGCGAGAGCGTTCTTAACCCTGTTCAATCTAAATTAACGATGGTTAACGTATAATAGTTCTCAGAAAGTTCCATGATAAGGCCAATTTTTGGCGGTTTCAGGGAACGGTATAAAATGGACAGGATTTTCAATATATGCCGTCTTTTACCCTATCCCTGTCGCTGGGCCGCACTCTTTTTAACTTTCATCTGTGCCGCGCTCGCGCCTTTTTCAACCGCAAGGGCGACTGAAGAGCGTGTGATTTTTATTCCCGTGCCGGGAACGGAAGACCGTTCCGCCACATCGCCGATCGATGTCATCGAGAAAAACCGCCGCCTGAACCAGCTGCTGGATTATGTCCGCAAGGAAGGGCCAGGATGGGTGCCGGGATTATCCGGCGCGTTCCGTTCGCCTTTCCGTGCTGCCGGAGAATTCTTCGGATTTGATTCCCTGAGTGAGGAAGATGGTTTTTTTGTTCCTCTCTTCCAGCCCGTATCTTCCTGGATGCAGTCGCCCTCCGTGGATGAAGCGCAGGCGGTCTGGCTGTCGCCGGAATACCGCCATAAAGGTTTTCTGCCTCTGCATGATTCCCTGATCGCAGGCGTCAATTTCCGCCACCGCGCCTGGAGTGAACGCGTGCAATTCGATGTCCGGCCTTTCTATGGCCAGAACTGGCTGAGCACGAACGGCCATTGGGGGGTGGAGTTGGGCATCGGCTTGCGCCGCCTGGAGGCTTCAGAGCCCTGGGGCCGCGTGGTTGTGCGCTATAACGACGGCGACCCGGCGCTGATGGATAACGGCCGTGGCATCGACATGCATACGGAAATCAAATTCGACCCGAACCTGACATTGCATGCAGGCGTACGGAACAATGAAACATCGGATTTGGGGAATTATGTTCTGCTGCGCTGGAAACTGACGGATTTCGGGCCGTAATCTGCCTAGATCTCGAAATGGATCATCTTGATCATCGCCGCCCAGCCCAGCGACATCCAGAAAACACCTGCACCCATCAGCATTTTGCCCTTCAGGCTCGTGAACAGGGTCATCATATAGTCGGAGTTCACGATCATCAGCAGCGTGAACATGATGAAGGGCAGCGAGCCGATGATCATGGCGCTGGCCCGTGCTTCGGACGACATCGCCTTGATTTTCAGGCGCAGCTGGCGGCGTTTGCGGATCAAGTCGGCGAGGTTGCCAAGCGTTTCCGCCAGATTACCCCCGGTTTCCTTCTGAATCGCCATGGCGATGATCAGAAAACGGAATTCCGGCGTATCAATGCGGCGCGTCACTTCCCACATCGAGGATTCCAGGCTCTTGCCCATATGTACGCCGTCGGCGATGCGGTGAAATTCGGTGCCGACGGGCTCCGGCATTTCGCGCCCGACGGCGGCAATGGATTCGGTGATGGGCAGGCCCGAGCGTATGCCGCGGCACATCGTGTCGATGGCTTCAGGAAAACTGGCCAGGAATTTCTTGATGCGCCGCGCGCCCATAAAGCCCGTGATGAAATGCGGGATGCCGAGGCCAAGGCCTAGCGCCAGCAGCACGACAATTGGCCGCGCCCAGCCGAACAGATGGAAGATCAGGAAGAAAATCATGACGCCCAGCGCGTTGAACATCAGATATTCGCCGAGGCTGATGGTTTTGCCCGTGCGCGCCAGACGGCTGCGCAGCTTGTCCGGGTTGGGCAGCAGGCGGATCAGCTGGTTCATCAGCGGGATGCCGCTGTCGCCGGAACGTCGCAGGACGTGCGCCGCACGGTCGTGAGTTTTGATTTTGCGCACGGTACCGCCGGGGCCAACGCGGCTCAGACGGCGTTTCAGGTCTTCGGCGACATTGTCCGAAAAAGCGCTGGCCGTCAGCATGAGGAACAGGAAAATGCCGCCGCCCAGAATCCAGTACATATGGCTGGCATCGAGCGTCATGACGACTCCATGGCTTCCAGCAATTGCTTGTCGAGGCCGAAATAGGCGGCTTTAGGCAGGCAATGCGGGCGCATGCCATTATTCTTGAAATCGATGATCAGCTTGCCGTCGGCGGATTCACCCGTCACCTCGGCGACAAACAAATCCTGCATAGTGATCACTTCGCCTTCCATGCCTGTGATTTCCGAAATATGCGTGACGCGGCGCGAGCCGTCGCGCAGGCGGCTGACCTGAATGATCATATCGACAGCGGCGGCGATCTGCTGGCGGATCGCGCGGGGCGACAGGTTCGCGCTGGCCATGCCGACCAGATTTTCAAGACGCATCAGGGCTTCGCGCGGGCGGTTGGCGTGGACGGTGGAGAGTGAGCCGTCATGGCCCGTATTCATCGCCTGCAACATATCCAGCGCTTCGCCGCCGCGGGTTTCACCGACGATAATGCGGTCAGGACGCATACGCAGGGCGTTTTTGACCAGATCGCGCATGGTGATTTCGCCATGGCCTTCAAGGTTGGCGGGGCGGGTTTCGAGGCGGACAACGTGCGGCTGCTGCAATTGCAACTCGGCGGCATCTTCGATGGTAACGACGCGTTCACCATGGTCGATCATCTGTGACAGAGCGTTGAGCAGGGTGGTTTTACCCGAGCCCGTACCGCCCGAGATCAGGATGTTGAGGCGGCAGCGTCCGCAAATGCGTAAAATTTTCTGCATCGATGGAGAAATGCTGCCGTATTTCAGCATCGTATCCAGCGTGATTTTTTTCTTGGCGAATTTACGGATAGTGATGACCGGGCCGTCGATGGCCAACGGCGGCACGATAATATTGACGCGGCTGCCGTCGGCGAGGCGCGCGTCGCAGAGTGGTGAACTTTCGTCAATACGTCGGCCGATTGCCGTGACGATGCGCGTAGCAACCGCATGCACATGGGCATTGTCGCGGAACTGTACTTCGGACAGAGTCAGCTTGCCGCGGTTTTCAATGAAAACCTGCTTCGGCCCGTTGACCATGATTTCGGAGATACCTTCGTCGGACAGCAAGGGCTCCAGCGGGCCGAGGCCCAGCATGTCATCCAGCAGCTGCTTGACGAGATCCTGCCGTTCGCTGGCATTCAGTTGCGTGCGGGTTTCAGCCAGAAGCTCGGCGACAAGCCCGGTCAGGTCACGCGCCAAATCTTCGCGTGCCATCTTGGCGGCGGCGGAGGTATCGATACGTTCCAGCACCATAGGCTGGAGTTTCAGCTTGGCCTGATCAACGCTCGCGCGGCTTGGGTTGCGGGCGTAGGGATCCTGTTTGGGCGGTTCCATCGGGGCATCGATGGCGATGCTGGCCGTCGTGGATGAGGTGGGAATGACCGACCGGATGGGCAGCGATGGCGGCGCATCGCCTGAGGGCGGGGCAGCTTGTTGCGGTGTGGGAACCTCGACATTCGCCAGGCCGGAATCCGCCATGAAACTGTTGACCAGCATGGTTACCAGATCGCGCTGGTCGAGCAGGTTCAGTTCCAGACGGTTGATGGTCAGAAAATCCATCACCGCCTGTTTGGCTTCCTTGACGACATCGCTGCGCGGCGACCAGCGGGCTTTTTCAACGGGCAGTTTTTCTTTGAGGCGCGGTAACACCCGGTCTTTCAAGGCCGTGATCGTCATGTCCATGCTGAGGGAGGACGAGCCGTCGGCGGGTGTCATGATTTCGATTCCTCTTTCTTGCCACCGCCACTTTTCTTGCCGTGGCTAAAAAGTTTTGTGAGGAAGTCGCCTTCTTTGTCAGCAGATGAGGTACCTGCGCTGCCGCCAAATTTCTGTGCCAGCGTGCGAAGCGCTTTGGTCACAGGCGCCTGCGCGGCAATTGCGCCGAGAGCCTTGCCGCTGTTCGCTGCCTGCATCATGCTTTTGTGATCTTCGGGAATGGAGAAGTCGATCTTGACCTGCGTTCCCTTCTCGAAGGTCGCCACATCAACCTGGCCAGGATGGGCCGTTCCGGCGCGCGAGGCCACAACCGTCAGCGCTGCCGTGCAGCCCAGATTGGTCAGCGCTGTCTTGACGCGCAGCGTATCGCGGATGCCTGCGAGCGAAAGTTCCGTCACCAGTACGATATCATGTGCGGCGGTCAGCAAACGTTTTTGCGCCGCCAGAAGATGCCGCGGCAGATCGACAATGATAAAATCAAAATTGCCGCGCATTTCCTTCAGCAGCGCGGCAATCGCGCCGCCATCCATGGGAACCAGCTCATCCACCGCTTCTTCGGCGCCGAGAACGGAGAACTGGTCGCTTTCCGATACCATGGAGCTGGCGATCATCAGCCCGTCGACGCGGTGCGGTGAATTGACGATGTCGCGCAATCCGCGGCCGGGTTCGAGATCGAGCGCCAGCGAGCTGGTACCGAATTGCAGGTCGAGATCAAGCAGGGCGCAGTTGAATTTCATTTCATGCGCCAGAAGCCATCCGGTATTCACGGCGATGGTGCTGGCGCCCGTGCCGCCGCGCACACCTACGGTGATAATGATCTTGGCGTCGCGGGCTTCGAGCTTGCCGCCCGTGCCGCCACGCAGCGCTGCCGCCAGCGCCTGGTTGAGTGTTTCGGAGTTCAGCGGCTTGACGAGATAATCGACAACCCCGGCCTTCAGCATACGGCGGTAAAGACTGACATCGTTGGCCGAGCCCATGATGATCAGCTTGCTATCCGGGCCGACCAGGCTAACCAGCCGCGTGGCGACGCTGATCGGGTCAGCCTGTCCGTCGATATCGATGATCACCATTTTCGGCGGTGCTGCGGATTCCAGCATCTGCGCGAAAAGATCAGGGCCGCCTTGTTGAACGGCGGCAGCGGGGAAGCCTTGACGTTCGGTCCAGCCGCGCAGGGCCGTCAGCGACTCGTCGTCCATGGCAAAGGCCATGAACTCGCCATGCATGACCGCCCCGCCCTGGTCGGTTGAAGAGAAGTGTCCGCGGGAGCTCATGCGTAGATCCTAGGGCGCGCCCGAAGCGCCGCCGGAACCGGAAGACGAAGAAGCCGCCGAAGGCGAAGGGGCCGTTGTGATAGCCGCTTGGGAATCGCTCTTGCCCGGGTCGATCAGACCGCGGGTTGTGCCTGCCCGGTAATTGCTCATGGCGTTCGTGCTGATGGCGGCATCGGCCGGGCCAAGCTCGCGGCCCTGCACAAGGTCTTCGGGGCGTTCCACCATGATCGCGAGGTTGCGCGCGCTGGCGCAACCGAATTGCGGCACAGGCTGGTTGTCAAAGGGGTTGGCGACATCTTTCGACCAGCTGGGGCAATCCGGCGGCGTGGCGACCATGCCATTTTCGGTCGGCATGACGCGAATGGTGTAATCGGGCTTCAGGGTCGGCTCATAGATATCGACGCAGCCTGTCAGTGTGAGCAGGCCGAAGGCGAAGAGGGTGGAGGACAAACGCATGGCCGTTTACTCCAGGATGAAGCCGCCGGGCCCTGCCGGACCGACGTCGGTTGAATTGGCACGGGCAGGAGCCTTGCTGCGGAATGGCGTAATGGCGACAGGTGCAGCAGCGGGTGCCGGAGGCGCAGCTGCAGGCATCACGGCCGCTTCGGGTACAGCAACTTCGGCGGACGCAGGCATGGACGGGGTTTCCGTCTCAGCCGTGGTTTCCACAGGCACAACAGGTGCAGCGGAAACGGCGGGCTGCTCAACGCGTTTGCCAGTGGGTGCGCCACTCATGGGGCGGGCATTGGGGTCGCTGCCGCTGTAGCGCAGACCGAACAGGCGTTCGGCTTCCGACGGCGGGCTGAGTCCATCCATCGGCAGTGCAAGCTGTTCGCCTGTCGGTCTGACGATGTAAGGTGTGATGATGATGACCAGTTCGGTCTGGCCGTTTTGATAGCGGTTGGAGCGGAACAGCGCGCCTAGCACAGGCAGATCGCCGAGCAGAGGATATTTGTTCACCGTCTGGCTCTGATTGTTGTCAAGCAGCCCGGCGATGGCGAAGCTCTGGCCGCTGGCGACTTCAATCGTGGTTTCCGCCTTGCGGGTCAACAGGGCGGGAACGGCGATGTTGTTGAGCGTGATGGAACCCGTGGTCGTCAGTTCGCTGACTTCGGGCTTCACATGGATGTTGATGCGGTTCTCACCGATAAGGGTCGGCGTAAAGGCAAGCGAAATGCCGTAATTCTTGAACTCGATGCTGATCGAGTTGTTGCCCTGTGGAACGGGGATGGGAAATTCACCGCCCGCCAGGAAATTGGCCGTTTCGCCTGACATGGCGGTCAGATTCGGTTCCGCCAGAATGGTGATCAGCCCGTTCTGCGCCAGCGCATCGATCAGGCCGTTGACGTTGAAATGCCCGCCCTGGCGGGAAAAGCCGATGGCGTTATTGGGCAGGCTGAGATTGGTGTTGTTGGGGCGGTTGCTGAGGATGCTTTCGCCGACCGCCATGCCGGAAATGCCTGTGGCGATACCGAAGGCGAAGCCGCCCACGGTGGCCAGGTTCTGCCAGTTAAAGCCCAGCGAGTCGTCGATGTTGCGTGCGACTTCGGCGAACCGGACGCGCAGCTGGATCTGGTTGCTGCCGACGACGCGGATGCGGTTGATGATCTCGCCGCCCTGCGATGGAAGATAGCGCTGCGCCAGCTTGTAAGCGTCCTGAATGGTTGCAGCGTCTTTTGCCTCGCCCGTCAGCACGAGGCCGTTGGGCAGGGGCGCGACGCGGATTTTATGGTCGGGGATGGACATGTTGAGTTCACGGCGCAGGCTCGACAGATCCTGCGTTACAATCACCGTGCGTTGCGCCAGCGTGTTGCCGGAATTATCTGTGGCCATGAAAGTGGTTTCACCTGTGCGCTTGCCAAAAATCATGATCGAGGTTGGCGACATCACCTGCACATCGGCGATTTCGGGATTGGCGATGAACACCGAAGCCGCCGGGGCGCTCAGCGTCAGCGGAATGCCGTGATCAACCCGCACATCCAGCGGTGTGGAACCTGCCGCCCATGCGCCGAAGGGTGCGGCGCAAAGGAGGGTCAGGAGGATGAGAAAGCGTTTTGTCATAAGGCTCTTCCCTAGCGGTGACGCTCGAAGTTGTTTTCCATTTTGTCTTTGCCGCGCATGATCTGAACGCGCTGGATCAGAAGATCGTCGCCATTCACCGCGGGCAGGGCGCGTGATACTTCGCTGTCCCATGTGGGTGCGTCGGGCGTCAGGCTCATGATAGTGGCGCTTTCCTTGGACGGTGCGGATTCGTCAACCGCCAGGCTGCGGAGAGCCAGCGAGATGCTGCCGCGTCCGCCGCTGGTCTGGCTCACAAGGTCAATCGCCAGCATCAGCTTTTCAGCCTGCTTGGGGGTGACTTCCAGGGTCGCCAATTGCGCTACTTTGGGGTCCATGCCTGCGCTGTCGCTCTTCTGGTCCAGCGCCAGCACGCGTGCGTCGGTGACAACCGTTTCACTGATGCGGCGCTCGGTCAGATCGGCGATATCCTTGCGGCTGAAGGAATGGGTGAGGATGACGTCGACATGGTCGCCGGGGAAGATAAAACCCGCGACGCCTGCGCTGGGGGTCAGGGTTACGGCCACGGCGCGTTTTCCGGGCGCCAGAACGGCGGCCAGAAAGCCGCGGTCGGTGGATTGCACAATCCGGCTGGTGACGATCGGTTCATCCGCATGCACGCCTTCGCGCAGAATGCTGCCGACCAGGCTCGTCATTTCGGTTTTGCCTTTGACATAGAGCTTGGAAGTTTCACCGTCGGCCACCCATGGAATCCATTTCAGATCGGTCGGCTTCAGGATTGTGCCCATCGCAAGATCGCGCGACGCGCCGATGACTTCGTTGCCCTGCACAGGCGGCGGCGCCACGGCGTCCGGATTGCGCATCATGGAACGCGCCAGCATGACGGTGATCAGCGCAATCATCGCTGCGGCCATCAGAAGGGAAATTTTGCGCTTGGTCATGACGGAAACCCTTCAGCTCGGGAAAAGGATGGGTTGCGACAACATATAAATCGTACTCAGGCCGCCGACAGCGATGGCGATGCCATAGGGTATAGGAACTTTCGCAAGAGCAACGGCCTGATGGCCGGAGTTGTTACGAACATAGGTGAGGGCTGCCATTATAAGGGCTAAAAAGCCCCCGGCAATGGCGGTGGTGATCAGGAAAACCGCGATCAAATGAGGCCCGGCCCATAATCCGGTCGCCGCCAGCAATTTGATGTCGCCTGCGCCCGCCAGATTGCCGACGAACATGGCGAAGCCCGACAGCAGAACCAGAGCAAAGACCATGAGATGCTGATCCCATTCAATCATGCGCGGCGCTGTGAGCACATACATGGGGAACAGCGCCAGAAGCCCCGCGCACAGCGCGTTGGGAATCCGATAGCTGCGCGCATCGTTGATGGCAGCCGCGATCAGTAAAACGGCGGCAGCCAAAAGGATGGCTATGTGAAAAGCAGTCAATTCCACAGTCATAGGAAGCCTTCAAGACAGATCCGGCCGGCGAGCCCGGCCCTACCAATATGAACTTGGGATGATTAAGGAGCCATGAATCGGACAATTATTCCGTATCCGAATTAATATAGGTCTTATAAGGGTTTTAACATGGCCTTAAGACAAAAAGGCCAGCCCCATAAGGGCTGGCGCATCTTGTCGAAACTGATCGGTCGTTTGAGATTACAGGTTATTCTGAACCGTCTGGAAGATGCCCGACAGAGCCGGACCCAGGGTAACCAGAACACCAACGATGGCGACGGCGATCAACGAAGCGATCAGGCCGTATTCAATGGCCGTGGCGCCTTCGTCCTTTTTCAAAAAGCGGGTAATATGACGCATAGTAAGTTCCTCCTTGCAATTGCAGAACCTGTGAAGGTCCAGAGCTGACGCCAAGAATAAGCCATATCCTTTAAGAAACCGTGAATCGAAACCCGGATTTTCCAAGGAAAAACAAATAGATATTATATGAATAAAATTAGCTGGATTTGGAAAAAGGCGTGTAGCCAGCGGGCATTGGCGCAGGCAAGGGGAAAATCAGGCGGCGCGCATAGTCTTTAGGTTTCATTAAGAGGGGGGCGTAAATTTGCTTGCCCGCTTCCATCAGCAGAAGCCCGCCGAAGCCCGGGAAAATCTTCTCGCCGTATTTTTCCAGCATGTCGGCCAGCGACAGATTCAGGCGTGAAGCGCTGGGTGGCATATAGAGCGCGCGCCAGCTGCGGTCGACCAGAAATCCGTGGTCGCGTAGCGTATCCTTGATCTGAAAGGCGGAATAAGGCTGCCCGGTGCCGAAAGGTGTGCGGTCACTGTGCGCCCACAACCCGCGGCGGTTTGACACAATCAGCAGCATGCGCCCGCCGCTTTTCATGACGCGCCAGATTTCCTGCAGCATGCGGTTCGGATCGGGCGCACCTTCCAGCGCATGAATCAGAATCACGCGATCGACTGACTGATCGGGCAAGGGCAGGCTGTCGGTATCCACCAGACAGGAGATATTGGGGCCTTCGCGCGGCCAATAGGCGACGCCCTGCGTCGCGGGCATCAGGGCGGCCAGGGTTCCGGCCTCTTCCAGCAAGGGCCGTAAAAGCGGCGTGCCATAGCCCAACGCGAGAACCGTTTCACCCCGGACACTGGGCCAGATATGCCGCAGCCGTGCCTGCAAAATGCGCTGCACCGTCTGGCCCAGGGGGCTCAGGTAAAATTCGCGCAGATCGACGACATCGGCATACATGGCGCTGGGCGGCTCCGTGTGGCGGCAAGCTTTCAGGCGGGCAGCAATATGTTATTGTATCTGAGTCGTTTTTGCCACCTGTTCTTCCCGATGCTCAACCCTCTGCGCGATTTTGTTCAAAAGCACGCCAACGCCGAAAAACTTTTGGCCGTGCGGCGCTTTGCGGAAGGGCTGGCGCAGGATTTCTGGAAAAACGGAAGCGAAAACCCCTTCAAGCGTGGCGGTGTTTCTGGTGTTCAACAGTCTGCGCCCCGGTCCGTGGCGCCTGCGGCTCCGGCCGCAGCTTCTTCATCTGTCCGGACGGGGCCGGAGTGGCATGCCGCGCCGGGCGAGCTTTCGGAAAAAATGTGGGGCAAAGGTTTTGTCACGCCGGGTGACGAAGCGGTGACGGATATGCTGATCGCTCCCCTGAATCTTGCCAAGGAGATGAGTGTTCTTGATCTTTCCGCGGGGCTGGGCGGGCGCATGCGCCTGATAACGGAAAAATTCGGCGTTGCCGTAACGGGGCTGGAGCCTGACCCACAGATCGCTGCGCGCGGCATGGAAATGTCGATCATGGCTGGCAAGGGCAAGCATGATGCGATTGCTGCGTATGACCCCGCGAATTTCTCCGTGGCGCATAGTTATGACTGTATCATTGCGCGCGAGACTTTTTATCGCGTTGCAGACAAGCCCGCTTTTTTCAAGGCGCTGGCGGATGCTGCCAAGGCGCAGAGCCAGATCGCTTTTACCGATTACATTTTAAATCCTGAAGACCGCACCAAGCCTGCCGTGAAAGCCTGGATGTCGTATGAAAAAGACGCATCTCCGTTCAGTCTGATGGAGATGGCGGAAAGCTGGGCCAAGGTAGGTTTTAATCTGACGGCGCATGACGATCAGACGGAATTTTACCGCAAGGAGATTTTCGCTGGCCTCAAAAGACTGGCGCAATTTCTTGCATCCGGCGTTTATCCCGACGCGGTGACCAAGCAGGCTTTGCAGCGCCGCACGGCCTTGTGGACTCACCGTATGACGGCGATTGAACAGGGCATGAAGTTTTTCCGTTTTCATGGCCTGAAAAAGCCATAAAGTTTGGCTTAAATGTTCGTTGTGTTCTCGGGCGGCAATAACTTCAATTACAAGGGTTTTTCGATTTTTCTTGAATTCTTAAGGATGCGCACCATATCATTAAGCAGACTCCACTCTCTTTTTGCGAGGTTAGGCCATGGCTGAAGAATTTTCCCGTTCCGGCATTGCCGGAGTTGACCGCGTCAGTTTCGACGCCGGGCTGCGTGCGCACATGCAGCGCGTGTTCAACTATATGGGCGGCGGTCTGGCGCTGACGGGTGTGCTGGCCTACATCGTGGCGAACACGGCGTTGGCGGGCCTGATCTACGGCACGTTCCTTGGCTATGTGGTGATGTTCGCGCCGCTGGTTTTCGTTCTGTACATGAATATCCGCATGCAAAGTATCCCGGCTTCACGGCTGCGCCTGCTCTTCTGGGGTTTCTGCGCCACCATGGGTCTTTCCATGGGATCGATTTTCCTGGTTTTCACCGAAGCCAGCGTCGCGCGCGCTTTCTTCATCACCGCGGCGACCTTCGGCGCGATGAGCCTGTGGGGCTACACGACAAAACGCGATCTGGCGGGCATGGGCGCATTCATGTTGATGGGGCTGTTCGGTCTTCTGATCGCCAGCGTCGTCAATCTGTTTCTGGCTTCCTCCATGCTGCAATGGATGGTCTCGGTCGCGGGCGTTGTGATCTTCACGGGCCTGACCGCCTGGGATGTCCAGCGTATCAAGCAGACCTATGCCGAAGGCTGGGGAACCGAAGCCAATGACAAGCTCGCCGTGTTTGGCGCTCTGTCGCTTTATCTTAATTTTATCAATCTGTTCCAGTTTATCCTGAGCCTCACAGGCGGCCGGAGAAACTAAGGAAAAAGCGGGGGCAACCCCCGCTTTTCTTTCCCGCTTGCGCTCCTTTTCAAATTGCGCCATGACAATGGCGGTGTTGTCACGGCCAAGCCTGTTCCCTTCGCAGGGCTTCATGTTCGGATCCGGCAACCGGCTGTGCAAGAGGAGCTCAACAGCTTGCCGGATTAAGCAGTCCATCCGATTGTTACAAGGACTGTGTCGTGCAAAAGGAAGCAAGAAACATGCGTGGAACAGTTAAGTGGTTTAATGCGGTGAAGGGTTATGGCTTCGTCGCGCCGGAAGGAGCGTCCAAAGACGTTTTCGTCCATATCTCTGAAGTTCAGAAAGCCGGGCTGCAGGGTCTTAAGGAAGGCGATATTGTCGAATTCGACATGAGCATGGGCAAGAATGGCCGTGAAGCCGCGACCAACTTGCGTATGGCCTCCTAAAACATTCTTTTGGGGATTTATCCCTGAAGTTCAAAACGCCGCGATGGCAACATCGCGGCGTTTTTTCTTGCGCCGTTAAACGGTGACGGGATGCTGCACAAGCTGCAGCATCGGTACATCATGCGGCAGGTTGCCGTAGCCCCAACTGTCGGCGAAGGGGCCGTGCGCGGCGATATAGGCGGCGACCAAATCGGCCTTGCGCTGGCGCACGCAATTGCCAGACGACATCACTCCGGTAATTTTGCCGCTGCTGTTGCGTTCAAGAACTGTGCAGATCAATCCGTGATACGGCACACCCTGCAAAAGATCTTTCAGGTAAATATCCAGGCCGCCCGAGGCGATAACAATGTGATGGCCGCGCGCGTAATGTTCCATCAGCCGCTGCCGGACATCCTCTTTCCATCTTTGCCGTCGCCGCAACCGTTCGATGGCGGGAGCCAACTCATCCAGACTCCGTCCAGCCAGCAGGTGGCGCAGCAGGTAGGATTTGATGAATGTGCGTTTGTCTCTCAGCTCGCGATCATAGCTGTTGACAGCCCAGCGTCCGGCATAGGCTAGCAGGGATTCCAGAAATGTCCGGATGGTTCGGCGCCAGCCCACCACATAAGCCAGAAAACTCCAGAAGCTGTCATGCTTGACCAGCGTATGGTCAAAATCGAAGACGGCAATAACCGGGCCTGTCTCAGAGGACGGAGGTTGCATCGCTGAACTCCAGTTCCTGCAGGGCTGTGCCTTGAACACGGCTGACGCCGGGGCTGCGCCATTCCAGCGTATTGAACTGCCCGCAATGGGCGCAGAGCGCCTGCCAGGTGGCATGCGAGCCGCCGCAGGAGCAGCACAGCCAGGCTGGATCGGCAGGCGCATCCACGGCGCGGGTCAGCCATTGCAGCGCTGCCTGCTCATCGGCGCTTTCGCGCCGTTCCAGCCGCGCCAGCAGGCGATAGGCCGATTGCGTCGCCCCGCCATGGCTGATGAGGGCGATCAAATGTCGTCGCGCTTCGCCCCAGATATCGGCGGCTAGTGCCGCTTCGGCCATGGCAAGGCGGCTGGCCGGAGCTTCTTCGCTGCCACGGCAAAGCTTTTCGATTTGCTTGCAGACTTCGATCGGGTCTTGTGCGCCTTCGCGCCATATAGCCGCCAACTGCGGATGTGGCGCGCGTTCCCAGTTTTTTTCAATCGTGCGCTGGGCCGCGCGGCGATGGCCGGAAGTTGCCTGCTGCTGCGCCAGATTGATCACGGCGGGCAGCCAGCCGGGCATTTGCTTTACGGCCTGCTCGGCGGCCTGCAGTGCCTTATCAGTTCGCCCCTGCCGCGCATCATCCTGTGATGCCGCAACCAGAAGTGCCGCGCGCTGCGCCTTGGCTTTGGCGGGTTCCAGCAATTGCGCGGAAGCGACCTGCGACAGGGCAAGATTGGCTTCGCCCCAGTTTTGCTGCCGCGCCAGCAATTCAAAACGCACCAGATTCAACCAGGGCGTTTCCGGTTTCAGGCGGTTGAGTTTTTCGATCAGCCGTTCCATTTCTTCCCAGTTGCCCGCACGACGCGCTTCCATAATCAACCCGCGATAGCCCAGCACCGCGCTTGCGGGCTCCCCGGCCAGCGCACGGAAGATTTCCTGCGCCGCGCGGTGATCGCCCGCCAGCTGCGCGGCCTGTGCCTGCAGCAATTGCGTCGTGGTTGTGGGGCCCAGCAGGCGGCGCGCATAAACGGCCTGCCGCCCAGCCTCGGCGGCATCGCCACCTGCGACGGCGACCAGCCCTTCGGCGAGATGATCTTGCCCCTGCCGCCATTTTTTCAGCTTACGGTGCAGCCTCCAGCGTTCCGGTCCGTTGCGCAGCAAATTCCAAAGACGGAACAGAAGATAAAAAACAAAACCGATGGCGACGGCACTGAAACCAAGGAAAGAGGCCGAGGTCTCGATGATATAGCCGTTCCATACCATTCGCGCCGGACCGTCGCGCGCAACGACCCAAACGGCCAGCCCGGTCAGAAGGGCGAGCTTGAGCGTGAAGAAAAAAAGCCGCCTCACGGCTCGCCTTGTGCGTTGGACTTCGCCGTGGTGGCGAGCCCGGCAAATTCATGTGCCAGCGCCTGCAGAACGGCATTTACCTGCTGCCGCGCTTCGGCCTGCGCACGCCAGTCTTTCAAAACTTCCTGCGCTTCAGTGGGCAAAGACTTGGTTGATTCAAGTGCCGCAGCAACATCGCCCTTTGCCAGGGCCGTCTCTGCCGCCGTCAGCGCATCGTTCGTGCTGCCGCCATGCACAGGCCGAATAGAGATCAGGCCACGCAGCACTGCCAGAAAACGTTCCCACCAATTCTGCGCCGTCGCTTTGCCGATGGCTTGTAGCACCGCAGGTTCAAGGTTGATGAATGTTTCACGCAGGGCATCCGGCATAGGCGCGCCTTGCGCAGCATGGGGTTCAATAAGGTTCAACTTTTCCTGCAGGGCAGGATAGGTTTTGCTGGCCTGGCGCAGCGTACTCAGCTCAGCGGTAAAGTTGCGGCCTGTCTGTGCCGTATCGCGCAATTGCAGGAAGGCAATGGCCGAAGCCATGGAAGCCAGCGTCGCCTGTTGCGTTTGTGCGTTGGCGCCTGTCTGCCTCATCTCGGTTTGCAGGCCGCTGACCAGCGCGGAAAGGGCGGTCAGGTCGGACTGCAAGCGCGTGACGGCTTCGGCGGATTGCTGGGCGGTTTCAGAATGGCCATCTGTCTTCGCAGCTTCGACGCGCTGGCTCAGATCGCCGAGTTTGGTATCAAGCGCTTGCAGGCGTTGGTCGATCTCCGCCCATTTTTCCTGTGCCGCACCCGGCGCATCGCCGCGCATTTTCAGAATGTAGGGGTAGGCGAACCAGACTGCCGCACCCAGAAGCGCAAGTAAGGCGATCAGGCTCAGCCAGCAGGCCAGCTTCTTTTTCCGGCAGGATGGTGGGGCGTTCGTGTTATTCATTAGGAACCTCCGGAAACAGGGTGAAGCTGTCTCAGGCATGCGATAACGGATTCTTCGCTGGGTTCCGGCGCGGCGGCCAGGCTGCGCCAGCGAAGCACCCGCAGCGCTTCGGCTACGGACTCGCTCAGTCCTATCGCGGTCAGGCTTTCGCAGCAAGCCTCCAATCCGCGTTGTTTCAGAAGGGCCACAAGCGTCTCCGCCGTCCGCACGGAAAAGACCAGTACGGCGTCAATTTTACGCTGTGCCAGCAGGCTGGTTGTGCCGCCCGAAAGCTGCCCGGCGGCTAGCGCGACATAAAGCGGCCAGATGGCGACCTGATAGCCCAGCCGCTGCAGTTCGTCCTGTCCGCCACTGTCAATGTCCTGAGCGGCAATATGCAGAATTGGTGAGGTTTTTTCCGCAAGGCTTTCTCCGATCAATTGGGCGAGCGCCGTACCGTCACTGTCAGAATGTCGCACATCTCTAAAACCAAAATCGCGCGCCTTATCCGCCGTGCGCGGCCCGACACAGAAACAGGGCAGGGGCAGAAGATTTTCGATGGAGTCCTTATCCAGAACCTCAAACACATTGCCGCTGGTGATCATCACGGCTTGAGGATTTTCAGCATCCGGCATCGGCAGGGCGGACGGCACGATAGTGAGCAACGGTTCAATCACGCCATCATAGCCAGCCCGACCCAGCTCCTGCGCCAGTTTTTCCGAGGCGGCCTGCGGGCGGGTAATTAGAATATTGACCATCGCTAAGGCGCTACCGAAGCGAGGAGTTTATCGATGACCGGGTCATGCAATCTTGCAAAAGAATCCGAACAATATTGACGGCACTGCTGAAAATTTTCCTTGTTTATGGAAACAGGAATCGAGGCAGGAATGAGCGCTTTTATCGCTGGGTAATGGTCAACGAAGTCTTGTAGTCGACCGTTCTTATGGAGTGATGTGGTGTAAGAGCCAAACCACAAATCGATTATCCGCCCGTCATCAAAGTTAAGAATATACGAAGGTACATAGGTTGATCTGCTATACCTTCCGCCCCAATGAATGGGCATGCATTTTAGCTCCACGGACTTGATATTCTTCCAATCGTGAATTCGTTTTACGCCCCTCGAATAATCGGTAATTCCCTGTGGAGTTACATAAAATCTGCCCCAGACCATAACTGTTGAACCTCCTATCAGGATCAATAGAAGAATTGCCAGTAGGGCTGAGTGTTTTTTTAAGGACTTATAGCGGTAGCCTTTTATTTTCAAAATTGAAAAGGATAGAACTACGCCAAACAGTAATAAAAAATATGCGCTGGCCCGAACGGCAACATAGAGAAAGGGGTCAGTCAAAGAACCATATAGAATGGCTTCGGGCGTGAAGGCGTGGAGAATAAGGGCGAGTAAGTCGGAATAAAAAAAACTTAAATATGCTGCACCGTAAATTAATGCACAAATGACAACCAGCATGCCTGCATATAGCCACCAGCTTCTATTATTATTGTTTTTTTGCTTTTTTCTGGACGGCGCAGCCATTGATTTCTCCACGTCTCAAAAGTAGCAGCTCCTATTTTTCGTCACAAGGCAAGAGACTTACGCCGTGAAAAAGTCCTGCGGCAGATTTGCTTTTACTTTTTTACCCAGCGACGCACCGAGCGTTTCCGGATCACGGGCAGGACCGGTTTCGTTCATGCGGAGTAGTTCGGAGCCGTCGGGCCGCGCCGCCAGGCCTTCCAGTGTAATGGCGTCCCCCTGCAACCGTGCCAGCGCGCCAATGGGTGTTTGACAGGAAGCATCAAGCATCTCGAGAAAAGCGCGCTCGGCCCGGACGCAGGTGGAGGTTGGCGCGTGATTGAGGGCTTGCAAAAGCGTGCGCAGCGCGTCGTCTTTTTCGCGGATTTCAATACCCAAAGCGCCCTGCGCGCCCGAGGGTAGGATGACATCGGTTTCGATAATCGAGGTGATACGGTCGGCTACGCCAAGCCGCACAAGACCCGCGACCGCCAGCAGGGTTGCATCTGCGGCACCTTCATCCAGTTTACGCAGGCGCGTATCGACATTGCCGCGTAAGGGTACAACGCGCAGATCGGGCCGCCGCGCCAGAATTTGTGCCTGCCGCCGCACGCTGGAAGTGCCGACAGTTGAATTGGGGGGCAGATCGTCCAGCGTTCTGGATTTTTTGCTGATGAAGGCTTCGCGCGGATCGGCACGTTCCAGTATGGCGGCGATCACCAACCCGTCGGGCAGGCGGCTGGCGACGTCTTTCATAGAATGCACGGCGATGTCGATCGCGCCGCTTTTCAAGGAATCCTCGATTTCTTTGGTGAACATGCCTTTGTTGCCGCCGCTGTCGATGAAAGAGCGGTCTTTCTGCCCCGGCTGCCAGTCGCCATGCGTACGGATGGGTACGACCTCAATAGCAACCTCTGCGTGCAGCGCAGAAATTTTTTGACGCACTTCCTCAGCCTGCCGAAGAGCCAAAGGACTGCCGCGCGTACCCAGGCGGAGGGTGCGGTGAGATTTTTTCATTCAAAACTACCCAAAACGGGGGAAGAAAATACCGACAAGAAGCAAGATTTTACGCTTCTGCTTTAACAGATTTTTTACCATAGAATCAATGAATTAGTTTCAAGATTCGCATGTATAGTTTTTTGCATAGCAGTTGAGAAAAATTTTAAGAAGCCGTGCTTTAAGGCTTCGGCGCCTGCCTGAAACGGCAGCACCAAAATTCAGAAGATTGAGAGTTTCGTGATGA
Organism: Alphaproteobacteria bacterium; assembly: GCA_033763555.1. Taxonomy (GTDB): domain Bacteria; phylum Pseudomonadota; class Alphaproteobacteria; order UBA9219; family UBA9219; genus JALYJG01. Next base: position 39,864 of record JANRKK010000021.1, read on the forward strand.
AGAAATTAGACCCTCAAATTCACCGAGCCGCCGCGCTTATCGCCGCTGCTCCCTTTGCCGCCCTTGGCCCTGTCGCTGTTGCTGCGTGTCTGGTTGCCCCGCTCGGATTTGGGCGAGGGGTCGACGGCACGCTGGGTTACGGGGACGCTGGCCTGGGCCTGGACATGAGGGACCGTCTTTGCCGCTTCAGTTGGCAAAGTGTTGGGTGCCACGGGCGCTGGCAGGGGCGGAACTTGCATGATCACCCTCGGGCGGTGGTTTCCCGTATTCGCCGCCAATTATCGGCCCAATTATTGCCCTGGCAACATGAAAATTCCATTAATCATTTTGTAATAGGCAGTGTTTTAGATAAATGCCGGATATTGTTGGACAAATGCAGAACGATGACCCCCCTTCGGGTTCGAGTCGCCCCATGACCGTACGTCTCCAGCATCAGCTGCCGGCGATGTTTGCGCTGGCCCATGAACGCACCGAGGGTGCGCGCGTCCGGCTGGCGGGAATGTTGGCCGATGTGTTTCTGGCCGAAGAAAAATCTCTGTCGCTGCGCGAAGAGGAGTTGGTCAATGAATTGATCGACCAGCTGCTGCAGAACGACACGCCTGCCATCCGCGCCCAGCTGGTGCATAAATTCGCCGATACGGTGCGCATGCCGCGCAAGATGGCGATGACGCTAGCCTGCGACACGATTGAAGTCGCCGAACGCATTCTGATGACCAGCCAGACTCTGGCGGACGAAGATCTCATCACCGTTGTCGAGACGCAGGGCAGCAACCATGCCCGCGCTGTTGCCCAGCGCGCCAGCATCAGCGAGGCCGTGGCCGATGCGCTGGTGATCACGGGCGATCTGGGCGTCATGAAGCTGGTGGCTGAAAACCTCGGCGCGCATCTGAGCGTGCAGGCGGTTGATATTGTTGCCAACGCTGCGCGTTTTGCTGCTGAACTGCGTGAACCGATCATGAAGCGTCCGGAAATGACGCCGGAGTCCGCCGCCCGTCTTTACTGGTGGGTGTCGCAGGATCTGCGCCGTTACGCGCTGAAGCGCTTTGGCATCGCCGCCGGGCAGGTGGATGAGGCGCTGGCCAAGACCATCGATGAATTTCTGAGCTACCACTCCATGGAACGCAACAATGACAGCGTGATGGAACAGGTGGCCGATTGGCTGAATGAACGGCAGGCGGTGTCGTCGCGCATTCTGCCGCAGGTGTTGCGCCTGCAGCATTTCCGCCTGTTCAATATTCTTATCAGCCGCCTTGCGGGTCTGACCCTGTCGCTGGTCGATACGATTGTCGCTGAAACAGGCGGCCGCGGCCTGGCCGTGGTATGCCGCGCCATCGGTGTGGACAAACCCAGCTTTGTTTCGATTTTCCTGCTGTCCCGCGCGTCGCGCCCGGGCGAGCAAATCGTCCATCCGCGTGAATTGAGTGAGGCGCTGGCTTCTTTTGATCGCCTGACAGTGCCGCTGGCGCAGGATCTGCTGCGCACCTGGAAATATGACCCGTCCTACTTTGCCAAGCGCGGGGATGCGTAAGTATTTTTTCCTGTCCTTTGGGGCCTTTTAACTTTTCTTCCTTCAAAGAAAAGTGTGCGGGAGCCTGCAAAACGCTCCAGCGAATAATAGCTTCCGTCCTTTTTCTGGTAAACGACAAGGGCTGCGACAGGTGTCGATGCGCCTTGCTCGCCTGAAAAATTGATGCCCGCTACACCACTCCGCTCGGCAAGGAATCTTCCGGCCGGGGTTTTTTTCCGGGTGGCCAGCCACAAAACCCATCCGCGCTTGCCCCAATCCGTAATCCAGTAGCGTGTGAAAGGATGCTTGCGGGGGGATGTGAGGGTATAGCTGGCCCATTGCAGCGTCCGGCCTTCAAAATTTTCCAGCCGATAGCAATCGATACCAACGACGGACCCCGTAATAACTTTGCCCCCGATCTTAACTGACAGCTCCTTACCCAGCTTGATCATAGAAACTCTTCTTCGTCACGGAGGAGAAAGAGGGCACGATGGCATCTTCGCTAAGGGTTATATCGATGGAGCATAATTCAAGGCTGAGCGCTGGGCAGAATTTGTTTTTGAAAAAGTCGAGGGATTCTGTTTCAGACCCGCCCAGATTCAAAAATTCAACGCCTGAAGCATGCAGGGCCGATGCCGTTTCAACCAGGGCCAATTCCGCCAAACGGGGGAATTGAGGATTGCTGATATTGGCATGCAGGTTTGCCGTGGGTTTGGCACCTTTGGAAACATCCCACAGGGAGACAGCCTCGATCTGGCCGTCAATCAGAAACACCATGCCTTCCGCCATGGCGCTTTGACCGCGCAACATGGAGAAAAGGCTTTCGTGAAAATCATAGCGGTCGAAATAGCTTTCACGGGAAACGGATGTGCGTGCAGCCCATTGATGGATAAGGCGGCTGAGGCCGTTTTTATGTAAATCGGCCTGCAAGGGTGCGCGGACGGCTTGGTAGCGCCGTGCGCGCGCCAGCCCGTTGCGCACATCGCCCAGCTTTCGTCCCAGAAGCGTCACCAGATTCTCTGTCGCCAGAATACGGGCGGGATAGCGCCAGTCCATCACATCTTCCGAAAGGATACGATGCGTCAAAGACCTGCCTGTAACAGCCTTCAGGCCATTGGTGATTTTATCAAGCGATGCATCCGTCGGTACGCGCGCCAGACGCAGGCCCAGAGGTGGCGTTGGCAGCATGCGCAGCAGGCTGGCAAGGGCTTTGAGAGACGCGGCATCGCTCGCGGGAAATACCAGGACATGGCCTTCGCGGTTCGGATGCCAGCAAAACAAAATGCTTTTCCCGAAGGCAGAATAGGCCCACAGCCCGTTGCGACCTGTATATAAAAAATACAAGGGTGACGTCAGGTAGCTGTCGGCATTGGATTGCAGGCAGCTTTGCAGGAAAGCGTGATTGGCGGGCTCAATTCTTTTGACGTTGGGCAATTGCTCAACGCGTTGTTCCCACGCCTCCAGAAGATTGCCGGAAGAGGGGATGCGGCGGTTGGGGCGGGACAGGGCGTTCATGGCCTTCCCTTCCGTAATATTGTGGGCTGTTCGGCATTGTCCCATACGAAATTGAACAAGCGGCGCGCGCTTTCAGCAAAGCGCTCGTCATGAATGATAACCGCGCGCGGCGTGGGCCGCCAGGACAGCAGGGCAAGCTTGTCGGCATAGATGAACATGGGAGTCGATACAAAATACTCGGCCGGAACGGCGCGATAAGCTTCCTTGTCGGCGATCAGGTTCGTGTCACCCGTGCGGACAAGCATGCGTTCCGTGACATCAATTTTTTCGAGCCGTTTAAGATGGTTGCTCAGGAATTCCTTGGACAGGCTTTCCGCGGCGTTCTTTTCATCGACATGGGCGATCAAGACTTCACCGCCGCCATTCTGGAGCGTTTTGTAAATATCATCCAGAATGCGCTGGTCAGCTTCCTCGCCATCATAGGTTTCAATGATGCGGTCTTTCTTTCGCACGCCGGAGCTTGGCAGAAACTCCACCCCGGCCGCCTCAAAAACATCCTGCAATTTTTCCAGCGTGCCGCCATGCGCCTGGACATGGCCGCGTTCGATCTTGTTGATGCCGTTGACAGTCAGGCCCGTCTGTTTGGCCAGTTCAGCCGTCGACCAGTCCAACAGCGCACGCGCGGCACGGATTTGCTCAGCGTTGATCATCCCAACTCGGCTCCTCAAACATCCAACCCCTCATTCCGAGAGGAAGGAAATTGCGCAATAAAAATACTTAAAGACACAGCTCAGCGGTATTTGGGTCACTTTTTAGCCCCTCCTACCGAGAATTGTTAATTTTCTAACCAATAGTTGTAAAAGAAAACATTGTCAAATCTTCTTTTTATCGTTAATTCAAATTTTCTATTTGATTTCATCCAATGTCAATGGCATAAATATGCAACAGTTTGATAAAGTCACATAATGAGTATGAAAATAAATCGTTAACCACAGGAAGGCCGGAAATGCTGCAATTCGACCAATTCATCGCCCGTCACGGTGAGGCCGTTGCCCAGGCCCTTCTGGAAAATATCGAACGTTTTGAGGGTGTCCGCGCCGATCTGGCGTCCTCACTCGAAGACCGCTGGCTGCGCGTGATGCAGTCTTCCGATCAACGCCTCGCCGCCTAAGGAATTCGCACATGGCTAAAAAGACGCAACCCGAAAGCACCGCGCTTGTCTTCGACATCCGCGATATGATCACCGAAACGATCGAGCGCATCCGCGAAGAGCATCGCGCCGCCCGTACCGAAGACAAGCAACCTGTTACGGTTGCCCGTGCGCTCAGCCAACTGGGTGCCACGCACCATGTGACCAACCGCGCCCAGAGCCGCGCGCTCACCATCCTGAATGATCACGAGATGACCTCGGTTTATGCTTTGTGCGCCTGGGTGGCGAATGAGCAGGATACGGCGCAGGAAACCGTGCAGGCGATCACCGAAGCGCATTTCGGCGTCAATCATGTGACGAAGCTGCAGCGCAAGGATTACGACGAAGTCATCAAGTTCCTGGTCGATCTCCGCATCGACGAGATGAAGAACTAGGCGCCAATTCCCCGTACCTGACATTCCAGCAGAAGATCATGGGCAATCGGTGCGGCGTTATGCGCGCCGCTGCCGCCATGCTCCACAATGACCGCGACGGCATAGCGCGGTTTGGTGATTGGCGCATAGCCGACAAACAGCGCATGGTCGCGTTCTTTCCACGGTAAAGCCTCGTTCGCGGTTACGCCTTCGGCGCGTTAGGCCTGGCTGATGCGCCGCACTTGCGAGGTTCCGGTCTTGCCCGCCATCGCCATGCTTGGCTTGTCGATACGCACACTGTAAGCCGTGCCGAAAGTTTCATTCACGACCGCATTCATGGTTTTTTGCAGCAGCGCTACATGGTCGGGCTTGAAGCCCAGGGATGGCCATGAGGTCGCGTCATTCTCCGGTGTTCCTTCGGGTTTTACAGGGCGTACAATATGCGGCACCACGGCCTTGCCGCCATTACCGATGCGTGCCGCCATCACCGCCAGCTGCAGGGGCGTTGCCAGCATATAGCCCTGGCCGATGGCGGCGACGAGCGTTTCGCCCTGCTGCCAATTGCTGCCCTGCGTTGCGGATTTCCATGCGCGTCCGGGAACAAGCCCCGCGCGTTCATGCGGCAGGTCGAGACCGAGCTTCTGGCCCAGGCCGAAGCGCTTGGCCATCGCCTGGATACGGTCGATGCCGATGCGCTTGCCGAGATCATAGAAATAAACGTCGCAGGAGCCCGCAACCGCCTGCGTCAGATTGACATGCCCATGTCCGCCGCGCTTCCAGCAGTGAAAGCGGTGATTGCCCAGATCGAAATGCCCGGGGCAGAATGTCTTGGCTTCGGGGTTCAGCATATCGGCTTCGAGCGCTGCCATGGCCACGACGGGCTTAATCGTTGAGCCGGGCGCGTATAGCCCGGCGATGGCTTTATTCAAAAGCGGCGCGTTTTCATCCTTATTCAACCGATCCCAATCTGTTTGTGAGATGCCATAGGTGAACAAATTAGGATCGAAGCCGGGCTGGGAGATCAGCGCCAGCACATCGCCATTCTGCGCATCCATAACAACGGCTGCTGCGCCTTGTTCGCGTGCCAGACGCTGCTGCGCGAATTGCTGCAGGCCGATATCCAGCGTCAGGCGAAGTTCGCGGCCGGGTTCGGAATCCTTGCGTGCCAGCTCACGCACGACGCGGCCGCGGGCATTAACTTCCATCTCCACATTTCCGGCTGTACCACGCAGCAGCGGGTCATATTGTTTTTCCACGCCGTTCTTGCCGATGCGGAAACCTGGAATGGCCAGAGTGCTCTCCTCCCCGTCTTCTTCCTTGCCCAGATCTTTTTCAGAAACGATGCCGATATAGCCGAGCACATGCGATGTCGCCGCGCCGTAGGGGTAGGAGCGCACCTCGCCCGTATCAACATCGGTTCCTGGCAGGTCGAGTGTGTAGAGCGAAAGCCGCGCAACTTGATCCCAGGTCAGATTGTCTTTGACGGGAATGGCGTTGAAGGTCGAAGCGCTGCGCACTTCGCGGGTGATGCGCCGCCGCTCGGGTTCGGTAATCTCGACATAGCCGCCCAGCTTGTCGAGCAGGAGGTCAAGATTTTTGATCTGCTCGGGCAGAAGGACAAGGCGGTAATTCTGTTGGTTCAGTGCCAGTTGCGCTCCGGTACGGTCGAGGATCAGGCCACGTGTCGGCGCCAAAAGACGCAGATTGATGCGGTTATCTTCCGCCAGCGTGCGGTATTTCTCGCCTTCAATGACCGACAGGTAATAAAGCCGCCCGGCCAGAATGGAAAACAGCCCTGCCTGCGCGCCGCCTATCAGGATGGCGCGGCGAGTGAAAAGGCGGGAACGGTCGTTATCTCCGGCCATGCCTGGCTAACCTTGCGGAAAGGCCGCCCTTTGCAGCCGGATCAGAAGCCAGCAGGGCAACGGAAAAAGAACAATCGCCAGAACGCACTGCATGACAGCAGGCAGAACAGGCAGGAAAGTCCAGGCAATCAGATTTTGTAAAATCCATGCGGCGAGCGTGACAAGAAAAACTGTTAGCGCGAAGCCCCACCATATCATGGAAAAAGAATGCCCGACGAAGAAACGCCGCTGACGAAAAATAACCTGATGGGCGGCGACAAAGAGAAGTGCCGAGAGGCCAAGCGGCAGGCTGTGAACGATGTCGTTGAGAAAGCCGATCAGAAACGCCATCCAGGGGCGGAAAAGATCGGGGCGGTGAATGGCCCAGTAGTAAACCATCATCAGGGCGAAAGGCGGCGCGACCGCGCCGAGATGGGGCAGGGGCCAGGCGAGAACGCCCAGCAGCACGCCGAGCAGCGCGGTGATAAAAGGCAAAGACAGCCGCGCGCCGTAATCTAGGCGTTGCCAGACAACATCAAACATCAGCGTTTTTTGGCCGCAGCCTCGACTTTGGCGGCAACGGGGTTAAAGGCCCCGCCTTTCAGGTTAAAATCGACCAGACGGACATAATTGATACGGCCCATATCGGCGGCGGGGACGAGATTATAGGCCCCGCGCGAGGTTTCCGTCACCGTTCCAACCGGAAGATTGGGCGGAAAAATGCCACCATGGCCAGAGGTTACCACCTGTGCGCCCGTGCTCAGCACAGCATCCCGCGGCAAATACATCAGTTTGGGTGCGGCAGAATTCTCACCTACCAGAATGGCGCGGTCGCCGGAGCCTGCCACCGTCACTGGAATGCGCGAATTCAAATCGGTGATCAGAAGAACGCGCGACGACCAGTCGCCAACCTCGATCACGCGACCGATCAAACCTTCTCCGGTCATGACGGCCATGCCTTCGCGCGCGCCGTCGGTGGCGCCCGCCGTGATGATCAACCCGCGCGTGAAAGGGCCGCCTGTGTCGGCGATCACACGCGCCGAAATATAGGCAAGACCCGGTTCGGCCTTGAAGTGGAGGAGATCGCGCAACTCGCGGTTCTCTCTTTGCAGGGTCACCAGCGCATCACGCCATTGTTTCATGCTCGCATTATCGGTGCGGAGCTTTTCATTTTCGGTGCGCAGACTCATATAGCTGCGCGCGTTGGCGGCGGCCTGTTCGATGGCGGTCAGCGGGCGGGCGAAAGCGTCCAGCACCGGAGCGATACCGTCGACCAGATGCGTGCGCACACCCTGCACCGTCCCGGGATGGACGCGATTGAGCAGAAGCAGCCCGAGCGCGAGGACCATAAAAACGATAAAGGAGAATCGCTGCAGCACGACCCGCCAGGATATGGCGGCGACGTAAGACCATCCGGAGGAACGTTGGTGAACCGGCATCGGGAAACTCGGAAAAAGCTAGCGGCAAAGAGTAACCGAGGATGATGTCGAAGCCAATGGGTAATCTGAATTCAGGAAGGCTCGGCGTTCAACAATCCACAGGCAGCCCGAAAAGCGGAGTCGGTGCTTAAACCCTCCATCAAATTGGGCGAAACCGCATGCAGGGAAGGTAGCCGCGCCAGCAGTGTGTCGCGGCTTTCGGGCGTGCAGACATAGCGGGCGTGTGGTCCCCATGGGCCGTAAACAGCTTCCTGCCCTGGGCCGAACAGGCCGAGTGTTGGTGTATGCATGGCTGCCGCCAGATGCATCAGGCCGGAATCATTGCCGATGAACAGAGCGCATTCCTTGAGGCACGCCGCAGCCGTCAGCAGGTCTTCGCCGATAATGGGCACGCTGCGTCCGGGAAAAGCTTCGAGCAGAGGCTGAGCAGTCGCGCGTTCATGTGCATCAGTGATGACAAGGATGGAAGCTCCGGGCAGTGATCCATCTGCGGCCGTGAGTTTTTGTGCGAGGGCAATAAAATTTTTCACAGGCCATTGTTTCGGCGGCCAGTTGGCCGCGGGTGCTAGCGCCAGCAGCGGACGCGAAGGCGGAAGAATTCGTGCGGCATTTTTCTCCGCTTCGGCATCGAGCCAGATTTTCGGGACGGGTGGAGGATTCAAATTCAAAACGCGCGCATTTTCGATAACCTTGTGCTGGCCTGAATTTTTTGCACGGCAGGCAAGTTGCCCGGCGCGAAGCAGGCGCGAGATGATACTGTTGCGCAAATCGACGATGAGATCCCAGCGTGTCGGCGCACATTGCCGCCAGGCTTCCATCCAGTGCAGATTCCATTTTTTCTTGCGCAGAATGATCAGCCGTTCCAAGCGCGGTACGGCACGAAAAAGCCCTGCGGCATAAGGGCCGCAGATAATCGTGAAGCGCGCCTGAGGGTAAAGATCCGTCAGATGGCGGAGCAGGCCCGTTGACAGCACGGCATCGCCAACGCGGTTGGAGGTGATGAAAAGGATATTCACAGCGAGTCCCGGCCTTGTCCGAAGATCAGGCACAATGCTAAACCTTGCGCATGGCTGTCTACACCGAAGTCTCAGAGGCCGAAGCCAAGGCTTTTCTTGCCGATTATGATCTCGGCGAGCTGCGCGAGCTTGTTGGTATCAAGCAGGGCGTCGAGAACACCAATTATTTCCTTTATACCAGCGTCGGGCGTTATGTTCTGACGCTTTACGAAAAGCGGGTGAAGGAAGATGACCTGCCCTATTTTCTGGGCTTGATGGAACATCTGGCGAAAGCGGGCGTGCCATGCCCGCCGCCCTTGCGCAACCGGGAGCATGAGCCCGTCGGCCGTATTGCCGGGCGCGCCGCCGCCATCACCTGTTTTCTGGACGGCAAGCCTTTGTCACGCGTCACGCCGAATGAATGCGGCGAAGTCGGTCGTGCTCTGGCGGGGCTGCATCTGGCGGGAATGGATTTCACACAGCGCCGCGCGAACACTTTGTCGCTCGATGGCTGGGAAAATCTTCTCGATCTCTGCAAACCGCGCGCGGATGAGGTGCAGCCGGGACTGGGTGCATTACTGACGGCGGAACTGGAATATTTAAATGCCAACTGGCCGCGCGATCTTCTGCAGGGCGCCATCCATGCCGATTTGTTCCCCGACAATGTGTTTTTTGAAGGCAACAAGCTGAGTGGCCTGATTGATTTCTATTTCGCCTGCGATGATCTGTTTGCTTATGACCTGGCCATCTGCCTGAATGCCTGGTGTTTTGAAAATAACGTTGCCTTCAATATTACCAAGGCACGGGCTTTGTTCGGCGGTTACAATCAGGTGCGGCCTTTGTCCGATGGCGAAACCAAAGCGCTGGCGGTGTTGGCGCGCGGCGCTGCGTTGCGTTTTCTTCTGACGCGGCTGCATGACTGGCTGCATCAGGTTCCCGAGGCTTTTGTGAAACCCAAAGACCCGCTGGATTACCTGACACGCCTGCAATTTCATCAGCTGGTCAGCGACACGGCAGCCTATGGAATTGGCGCATGAATGGCCGCGGTAAAATCGTCGATATTTTCAGCGATGGCGCCTGCAGCGGCAATCCGGGCCCGGGCGGCTGGGGCGTCATCCTGCGCTATGGTGATGTGGAAAAGGAACTTTCGGGCGGCGAGCCGGAGACCACCAACAACCGTATGGAGCTGATGGGGGCGATTGCAGGGCTGGAAGCCCTGACCAAGCCTTCGCAAGTGCGGCTGCATACCGACAGCCAGTATGTGCAAAAAGGCATTACCGAATGGCTGCCGCAATGGGTCCGGCGCGGCTGGAAAACCGCCGACAAAAAGCCTGTGAAGAATGTCGATCTCTGGCAACGCCTGCAAACCGCCATACAGCCGCATCAGGTGGAGTTTATCTGGGTGCGCGGCCATGCGGGCCATCCAGAAAATGAACGCGCCGATCAGCTGGCTGTAGCCGCAATTACACGCATTTCCTAGGCAAAAGTCTCTTTGCCATTTTTTTGTCACTTTCTTCTGGCCATTTCTGCCCGCGCTCAAACGCACTATATATAATGTGAATCAGTCAGGAGGGTGGTCGATGGGCAGGACAACGGTACGAAGCGCTTCCAAGGGAAGTCTGAAGAAAGCTGAAGTTCTTAAACAGCTTCCGAAAGATATGCATCCGATTGCCGGACGGCTGATTGCCGGAAGCTGCTATGTTTACCGCCAATTCGCCCGCCATCAGGTTCTGGTCGCCAGCTATAAAAAGCGGGGGATTTTCTTCACCCCTTCGCTGGCTTTCAGGGCCCGGATACTTTTCGACACCTTCTGGGAGGCCATGCTTTCAGTGGCTTCCAGCGTCACCCTGTCTATCCGCGACTATCACGCGCTGATCGATCAGCCCACGAACCTGCAGGACGCGCAGCGTCCGCTGTTTGCCATTGCGGGCTGCTCGGATTCCCGTGTCCAGACCCTCAATCTGCTGGATATGCATGCGGGCGAAGCCTTCGGCTTTGAAAATATCGGCGGCTCACTGGAAGATCCGCAGGAGCCCAGCCGCCTCAGTAAATCGGCCGAAGCCTTTATCTGTTTTGCCAAACATATGGGCGTCAAGGATTTCATTCTGGTGACGCATGGCAAATGCGGTTGCATTTCCAACGCCGTGAATCCCTGCCATCACAAGCCGCTCGACCCCGCGGCGCCTCTGGAAGCCGTCACCTTGCGTGAAATGGCGCTGGAAAAGAAATATATCGTCGATATAGCGCAGGAAAAGGGCATTCAGCATTATCTTGGCATGCTGGACGCGCCGCAGCTTTCCGAAAGCGATAAACAGCTTCTGGCGCTGGAAATCGCCCATGGGCTGCACAATATGAAGCTGGCCAAGGATTTCATCGCCAAGCTGACCCTGCCGGGCGAAACGCCCATGCGTGTCACGCTGATTCACAAGGAATTGCGGACGCTGGATCCTTACATCTTCAATCCGGAAACGAAGAAATTCGTCCGGCTGACGCAGCATCCGCCGCTTGCCGATATGGACGGCGACGACTGGTGGAGCCGCTTTTACCCGTTTGCGATGGGCTTTGCCGCTCCGGTTTAGGCGGCGGCTTTCAACCCGTCGATGGCGCGAAGCATCGCTTCGGCGCTGGAAACCTCAAACGCGCCGGGCTTTTCGACCGCGATGGATTTCACCAAACCATTTTCGGCATAGAGCGCGAAACGCTGGCAACGTGTGCCAAGGCCGTAGCCTGTGCCGTCCATCTCAAGCCCGAGCGCCTTGGTAAAAGTACCATTGCCGTCGGCCAGCATGGTGATGCCTTGGGCGCTTCCGGCATCCTGCCAGGCTTTCATGACGAAGGGGTCGTTGACCGCGAGGCAGGCAATTTCAACGCCGCGCGATTTGAAATCATTCAGATGCTGGACAAAGCCGGGCAGATGCTTGGCCGAGCAGGTGGGGGTGAAGGCGCCGGGCACCGCGAACATCACGACTTTCTTGCCGTTGAATACGTTGTCGGTCGACACATCCTGCATGCCGCTGTCGGTCAGCTGCTTGAGCGTGACGGAAGGAATTTTATCTCCGGTTTTGATCATGATGGGGCTCCGCGGGTTGGAGTGGAAAATGGTGCTGCCGAGAGGAATCGAACCTCCGACCCCGTCCTTACCAAAACTGCCCACTGTAACGCAATCAATATGTTGGAGCGTATCGTGGTTCATATAACGCCCATATTTTCTATGGTTTTATATGGATTTTATTACAGTGTAATAATCATAACACGGCAACGCGTTATTGTGTCTGGTTCCTCTAAGCACGAAGGGAAGCCTCGCGGCTTCCCCGAATGCAGATAACTTAAGATTTCGCCGTATTCGAATTGCCGGTAGGTTGAGCCTTATCGGTCTGTGCCTTTGTATCGGCGTTTGGAACTTGCGAACCCGTTTTTGTTTCGGGCTGTTTGTTTTGCTCAGGCATAGGCTTCGCCTGTGTTGGAGATTGAATCATGGAAGCACCTCATCGGTAACGCGGCAAGGATTTGCCGACTATTGTTAAATGGGCATGAGGAAGTCGAATTACAATGAAGCAGTCAACAATTATCAAAATATATTTTTGAATTTTGAGTAGAAATGTTTTTTGACACGATTGCCCTGCTATATAAGCCCCCTTATGCGCTCAGGCCGCAATGTCATGGCTATGTGTGTGAGGGTTATACTGCGGGCCAGCCTTCCCACATGGCTGCCTCGTAAGAGCGCTGATCGCCATTCTGGAGATTTTTTTGGTCTTTGGCGGATTTCCAGGTCGAGATCTCCGGGCAGGAACGGCCTATGTGTTCGATGTGTTGTTGCAGAGAAAAAATAGAATCTTTATCGCATACGATTGTAATCTTTTTTCCCATGTCCGTGAGAATGCGAATCTCTACGTACTGATCATCCAAATGTGCGGCGAGGCCCATAGTGGCCGCCCGGCACCATATGGGCGCAAGCGAAGCGTTCACTGCTAGAGGCCATTCAGGGCGCGAGGGCCATTGGCTCAAATTATCCACTATGCGCCTCATGAATATGTCCGGAGAGCCCAAACCGCCATGACCGCCAGAAGAAGGGCGACTGGAATAACGATAGGTGGAACAAACCAGGCTTTCATTATGCAGTCTCCAGCAAGTTTGCTTAACAGGAATTATGGATTGGTATTCTCTTTTATTTCGTCACCGGTATCCTTGACGGCATCGCCCAGTTTTTGGGCTGGTGTACGCTCTTCCAATTGCCGTCCCGCTTTATCGAGGCCCTGAGGCAGCTCATGGATGGCATCGCCAATTTTCTCGGTTGCACTGCGATGATCTTGCATGGTTAGGAAGGCATAGGTGCCAATACTGGCAATAATAATGACCCCAAGAATCAACGGCCATTTGTATGTTGTGTTGGTCATGATTTCTCCTTTTTTACTCAGGCTTGGCTTGGTATAGCACGTCGGCAACATTGTCACTTCCATATCGGCTTTCCGAGGTTGATATCTTTATCACTCGTCAGGCCTCCGGCCGCTCCGCCAACGGCACCGCCGATCAAAGCCCCGGTCAACGGACTTCCCATAAGGGCTCCACCTACAGCGCCAACACCTGCGCCGATACCGGCACCGCTCACGGCGCGCTCGCCCGGATCATGACCACATGCCGCCATCAAAAGGATGATCGTGGCTCCCATCAGGCACTTCGTCAGATATTTTGTATTACGCATGTTCGGTATCCTTTTTGTGAGTGTTTATGCACGTGTCATTCCTGGATATATTCAATTTCAACCTCAACCCGACGGTCGCTTTGCAAGCATTCGATCAATTGTGACCGCGCTTCGGCAGGGCAGTTGGTGGCGGGTTCAGATTCCCCAACCCAACGTGTTTCGGTAACACGCGCGTTTGTATATCCGTTCGCAACCAGATAATCGCGTACAGCTTGTGCGCGTTTCTTGGAAAGCTTTTCATTGTAGGAAGTGCTTCCGATACGGTCAGCATAGCCTACGATTCTTGCTTCTTTTACGCTTTGATCGGACTTGAGCGTGTTCGCCAAGGTACTCAGGCGCTTTCTGGATTCGGACGACAAAGCCGCGCGATCGAATGCGAAGTAAACTGTGCGCTCTTCTTTCGTGAGTTCAGTGCGCCGTTCCCTGACGGTTTCCTGTGCCACATATTGCGACGCGCAGGCGTCATGGTCCGTCATCCATTGCGTGCGGACACAATTGCCATTACTGCTGTGAACAATATGGCCTTGGCGATCGCGCACGACTTCGCGGCAATCAGGGCGACAGCCGGAATCGGCGGTTGTCATGTCATAGCAGCCAGCCAAAACGAGCCCAGCCAAAGCTAAACCGGTCAGCGTAATAATTTTTGTATTGAGGCGCGTCATTTTATTCCCCTTGTTCAGTTGTGGTGTGAGTGACGGTTGTTGTCTCGGTAGCGCCGTCTGAGTATGTGTCGAAATCCTTATAGACAGCGGGAGATTCCGGAGAATAACCACCGGGAACTCCATATCCGTTGTGATAATAGGAGACTGGTGTGCGATAAGTTGTGACCGTTCTTTCTGTAACCGCATGAGGAAGGGCAGAAACTGGCTGCGCACGAAACGCGGTCAGTTCCTGGCTGCTGGCGATCACGCCGTCAATCAGATAGAGGCTAGCCTCATTGCCTTCACTTTGATAAAGCACCGCAAGATCATCCACGGTGTATTGATCCTTATATGTCTCTTCGACATAGAGGCCTCGGCTGCCGATTGTTGGGATCGGATTGCCTCCCCATTTAGAAAATTGATTTATAGTTTCATTTTTTGGCACAATATTATTGCGCAGAATGGCGGCTACTTCCCGTCGGCATTGCACGGCATAAAAACATGGATATTCGCGCGGCTGGATTCTGGCGAGGGCCGCGTTGGTGGGGGCAAACACGCTGTATTCGGTATTTTCGCTAAGTTCGCTGGCCACGCCGGTATTCAGGAGCGCCTGGTAGAACATGGAAACTTCGCCTTGGTGGGCAAGAGCGTTTTCGACTTTGCTGTTGGCGGCATAGGCCGGGGTGGCATCGCCAGCAAGGAGGGCGGCTATAGCTGCAGCGGCAAATGGATATTTCATTGGGTTTCCTTTGAGTTGTCTTTTGGCTGTACATTTCAACTTAGACAGTGTCCTCTATTCATCTCGAAGTGCTTTTCACTCGGCTAAAGAAATTCACAATATTGTCTTTAAGCTCATACATTTCCCTGTCAGCCTCCAACTGAGTATCATGTCCATTGCTACCGAAGGTTTCTTCAAGTGACTCCCGAACGGCGCTTGCCATGCAAAAAAGCTGGTTGGCATTCACAGCTTGGCCACCCAGAGTTACGGCGCGCATGCTGCCATCCTTGCGAGAACTGTTACCTTGAAATTGGGTAGTAGACGCCCGTGCCGCCGTACCTGAGCGGTTTAATTTAAGATTTGTATCATTAGGATTCATGGGATGGCCTCTTGGTTTGGAGCAGGGAAGTCTTGCGGTGCTGTAGATATACTCGTAGTTTCACCGACTGATTTGACATTCATCAAATAGTTTTCTGCTTCTATGGCCTTATTGCGAGAAGACTCCATTAGTGGTGTTGTTTTTAAAATGTATATCGCTTCCTTATTCATGGGTCTGTAGACCCGAAAATGGTTTGGCAATTTTTACAAAGGAAGAACATGACTCTAGGTACAATCCTTCTTGTCGTCCTTGTTGTGCTTTTGATTGGCGGATTGCCAGCATGGCCGCATAGCCGGAAGTGGGGTTATTACCCCTCAGTCGGCCTAGGAACGATACTGATGCTCGTCCTTATTCTGATGCTCATGGGGCGCATCTAGATTCAAATTAGTCTCGAACATAAGGTGTCTAATGAAAACCGAAGGAAAAGGCGTTCCGACAAAAATCAAAGACATCATGAGCAAAGATGTGGAAGTAGTCTCGCCTGACACACTTCTTGATGAAGTTGCCAAGAAAATGCAGCGTCGCGATTGCGGATGTGTCCTTGTTGCCAAAGATGACCGTATCATAGGAATGATCACGGATCGGGATCTAACCTTGCGCTGTATTGCGGAATCGCATAATCCTGCCGAAACAACGGCAGCGCACGTTATGACACCGGACATCCTGTACTGCCACGATACGGATGAAGCTGACGATGTTGCAAAAAATATGGGCGAAAACAAGGTACGTCGGCTTGCCGTTCTCGATGCCGATAAACGGCTGGTTGGAATTGTGACTCTCGGTGACCTGGCCTCGCACTCAAATCACACGCTGTGCGGAGAGATGCTGGGTAAAATCTGTCGCGCCACCAACTAAGACCACTCATAGAACGGAACTCTTGGCTCGTATGGCGCAGAACCCTACTGGCTAAGATAGCAACTTAGGCTCGGAGATCTCCATCCGGTAGCCAACACCTGCTTCTGTCGTAATCAAAGCTGTTGCGGCAGGATGTTTACTGATCTTGGCCCGTACCTGGCCGACATACACACGCAAATATTGTGTATCCTCACCGTGCGCGGGGCCCCAGACTTCTTTGAGGATCTGCTTATGGGTCAACATCTTGCCGCGGTGGACGATAAAATAACGCAGTAAATTATATTCCTTGGGCGTGAACGTCAGTAATTCGTCATTCAGGAAAACTTTGTGCCGAACAAGATCCATACGCAGAGGTCCGTTTCTTATTTCTGGCGCACCCGCTTCGTTCACAGCAAATTTGCGCAAAGAGGCCATCATACGCGCAAGAAGAACCTCCGTGTTGAAGGGCTTAGTCACATAATCGTTCGCACCCATGTTCAAAGCCATGATCACGTCATCATTTCCTTCCCGGATAGTCAGGATGATAACGGGCACGTGGGACTTTTCCCGAATAGCAGCGAGGACGTCTTTGCCGTCCATGTCTGACAGCGTAAGGTCAAGCAACACCAAATTGGGCCTGGTCAAGGCGCATAGCCGGGAAGCTTCCTTGCCACTTCGGCATTCAATAATTTTAAAATTTGCTGAATCTAAAACATAAGACATCAATTTCTGAAATTGTGGATCGGAATCGATGATCAGAATTGTATTCTTTTTTTCAGCTACACAATTCTTTGCGTTGTGTTCATTGAAATCTTCATCCATGAGAGGATGCACCATTTTTCTCAAGCCAACTCTGAAGCCAGTTTTTTTGAGCCGAACATTGGATTCCTGTTCAGACAGATGAATAACTGACGCCTTCATGGTGGGGTTCATGGAACACTCGTGGTTGGATCGAAAACGTCTTGGAGTGACGTCATTGGTACTTCGGTTTCACACTTTCTGATTTGACATTTATCAAACAGCTTGAGGGCTCTATGGCTCCAACCTAGCTTCATCGCTATTAGTTGTACTTCCACTAACTGCCGCCCAGCTTACCTTGATGCTTTTACCTACCAGCCCCTGACATCTATGCGATCCCTGATGGATGTGACGCCTTCGACCTGACTGGTGAGTTTGATGGCTTGCGTTGCCTGATCTTGGGTGCGAACCAGGCCGCTCAATAGAACCTCGCCGTCGCTGGTTGCAACATTTATCAGGGTGGATTCCTTAAGTATCGGCACGGCAATGATTGCAGCCCTGACCGCTGTAGCTAAGTTCGCATCCTTGACGGACTGCTCGACGCCTTGACTGAAAGCAGGGCATGACACCCCCAGTGCAGTGATAAAAATCGATACAGCCAGCAGTTTAAAGTTAGATAGTGCGTAGCGTTTTTTCATGATGGACCTCCTTCTTCAGGTTTCAGAAATCGAAAATGTTGGCACTCAACCCGCATTGCGCTTTGGTTATTCCATTGCCCGCGCGCAATGCTCTTCCGCCTGGCGGCCATACTCTTTTGCTATCCGGGCCTGTTCATTGGCTTGCTGGTAATCTCCGTAAGCGTAGTGAGCTGCAGCTTGACGGTGTGACTCGGCGGCGTCCTCATGGTGATCGGCAGCCGCCACATGATGATCCACACTTGTCATGATAAATGGTGATGGCTTTTCTATCGAGTACATGGTGTCCCCTCCCGTGTTTTGTGGATGTCATTACGATGTCTTCTCAGAAGACACTCAAGAACTGAAAACCCATGGCCTTAGGTGAACTTACCGGGAACTACAGCCGCAGGACTTTTCAAGCTCATCGAGGCGTTTTTGAGCATCTTCTTTCGCAATGCCGTAAGTGGTTTGCAGTTTGCCAAAAAATTGATCTCTCTGGCCTTCAGCGAGAGCGATATCGTCGTCGGTCAAGCGGCCCCAGGTTTCCTTGATTTTGCCGAATAACTGGTCACGTTTGCCTTTCATCTCATCTGGATTCATGTTCATCTCCTTTTGGTGAAGGTTAAACACAGTCACCCCAAGATTCTGGGGGTGTTCTCTCGAGAGCAAGTATTATGCTCGTTCTGACAATCTCGTTTTGACATCGATCAAATGATTTTATGCCTTTATGGTTTTAATATAAGACTCTACCCCATTAGTTGTGGTACGCTTTGCCTGGATGAAGCCGCAATCGAAGATAGTTGATGAAGACATAACTGAGCATCCATCACTGGCTCTCGGTTGTCTTAGGGAAGCTTCACTTTTTTCCAAACTTTCTGACGAAGAGATTGCCTGTTTTCAGGATGCCGCGCAGGCTCGATCCTATAAAAAAGGAAAAGTTTTATATCTTGAGGAGGAACCGGCAGAATTTTTTTTACGTAATTTGTGGTGGGTGGATAAAATTATTTCATACGACGCAAGAAGGTGAAGAAATTGTTGTTGATATGCTGACGGCGGGACACATGGTGGGTGAAAGCGCCATTTTTGAACATGGTCATCATACGAGCAGCGCTCAGGTCGTTGAGGATGTGCAGCTGCTCAGTATCCCTGCAAAAATGCTGAAGGAACAAATACGTTTGAGCCCAACATTGGCGTTGAGCATGCTCTCTTCCATGTCCCGACATCATCGCCGCCATTATGGTGAAATTGCGCTGAACGCCATGCAGAGTGCCCCTCAACGTATTGGAACTTTTCTCCTCAGGTTATGTCCTAGAGATGAAAAAAAGGGCATCGTGTTTCATTTGCCTTACGATAAAACGCTGATTGCCTATACCCTTGGCATGAAGGGAGCGACCTTTTCACGGGCATTGAATATCTTAAGGCAAAAAACGGGGATCCGTATTATGGGAACGCGTATCGAAATTGACTCGGTGGAGCAATTGATAAAATTCGTCTATGGCTCTCTTGCATCCAAGTACGCACCTGAAAAACTGTGATCTATCCGAATATACCCGTTAGCCATCCCCAATCGAGATTGGCGGGATGTTCGATATAATCCTGCGGGTTGTCGACAACATGTTTCAGGTAACTGTATTTAAAGGGCCATGCGTCTTCCGGCGTTGCATGTGTCTTCTTGATAATTTTGATTTTCATATCTTCGGTCAGTTGCAGGGTATAAATCAGCTTTGGCCTGTCGTCATAGACGGCGCATTGCAGGATATTGTCCGGCCCCAAATTCTTCCACCGGGCTTTCCAGATTTCCATATAGGGAAATTTGTCCTTATTCTTTTCTATCGCTTGGTTGCATATGTCCAGATAGCGCTCGAAAACGCGCTCATATTCTTCAACGGTTGCGATATCCTTTGCGGCAAGATTCACGGCAGTCCTCCTTGTATTCCCTTATTAAGGACACAGTTTGGACGCCGTCAGTTTGACTTATGTAAAATCTATCCAAAAATGTTCAAACACCCGCCCGTAAAGAAATGGCAAAGATAAAAAACCATGGAGAAGTTTATGGCAAACGTGGCCCAACCACTTAATCAGGCCAGAATCTAAATTATTGCACTGTAATAATTTCCGGTGCCGGTCAAAAATCTAAGTCTTTGAGAAAACTGGTGCTGCCGAGAGGAATCGAACCTCCGACCCCGTCCTTACCAAGGACGTGCTCTACCCCTGAGCTACGGCAGCCCGTCTTCGTCCTGCGGACTTCGCCGGGACTCTTGCCATAGGCCGCCTTCGGGTGCAAGGTTTACAGGACCATTTTGGGCGCGCCATGCACAGGAAAACCAACATTTTAAGGATAAAAGGCTGGATCCCGGCCTGCGCCGGGATGACTCTAATATTTATGATTTCTCAGGGCGTTCATGCCGCCGAGAGCGCCGAGCCCGTCGACCCCGCCCTCTGTCGTGGCCTGGTCAAGCATGTGCCGGATGCCGATGTCGCCTATCAGCCCGGCGTGGATGTAAACGGTAAACCCGTCGCGCCTGCGGACCTGCCAGGCTCGAACACAATACAGCTGCCGACGACTCTCACAATTCCTCTGACGGTTTCGCTCGCCAAGGTTTTGAACCTGAACACCAGCCAATACCCTTACAATCAGCTTGGCCCGGGAACCGAAGTGCAATTGGGTGAGCTGACCGTCACGGGTGACAAGGTCATGTATAATGGCCAGCCCTTGAGCGCCGCGCAGCAAGACAATCTGGCCGTGCTGTGCATGAAGAAGGATAAATAATTCATGCAAACCATTCCTTACGAACAATTTGAATCAGTCGAATTGCGCGTCGGCACCGTGGTGCGCGCCGAAGCCTTTCCCGAAGCACGCAAGCCCGCGCTGAAACTCTGGGTCGATTTCGGGCCGGAGATTGGCGTGAAACAAAGTTCGGCCCAGATCACGGTGCATTACACGTCTGAATCCCTGATCGGACGGCAAGTGGTCGGATGTCTCAATCTCGGCAGCCGGAAGATCGGCAGCTTTACCTCGGAGTTCCTGTGCACAGGCTTTCCGGATGCCGATGGTGCAGTTGTTCTGGTTCACCCCGATAAACCTGTGCCCAACGGCGGAAAGCTGTTTTAGCCCTCTGTCCGTTGTTGGCAGGGGGCAGGGGCTTTGTTATGGTCGGCGCATGAACAAACCCGCGCCCAAAAATCAGGCCCCCAAAACCGCCATCAGCCCGACCCGCGCTGAAGATTATGCGCAATGGTACCAACAAGTCGTGCGCGAAGCCGACATGGCGGAAATGTCCGGCGTGCGTGGCTGCATGGTCATCAAGCCCTGGGGCTATGGCGCCTGGGAACTGATGCAGCGCGATCTCGACCGCCGCTTCAAGGAAACCGGGCACGAGAATTGCTATTTCCCCGTCTTTATTCCGCTGAGCTATTTCCAGAAAGAAGCCGAGCATGTCGAAGGCTTCGCCAAGGAAATGGCCGTCGTCACCCATCACCGCCTCAGCATGAAAGACGGCAAGCTTGTGCCGGATGCCGAGCTGGAAGAGCCGCTGGTGGTGCGCCCGACATCGGAAACGGTGATCGGCGAGGCGATGAAGAAATGGATTGAATCCTACCGCGATCTTCCCGTGCTGATTAACCAGTGGGCGAATGTCGTGCGCTGGGAAATGCGTCCGCGCATCTTGTTGCGCACGGCGGAATTTCTCTGGCAGGAAGGCCACACGGCGCATGAGACTGAGAAAGAGGCGATGGATGAAACGCGGCAGATGCTGGAAGTCTATCGCCAGTTTTCCGAAGAAATTTTGGCCGTTCCAGTGATCGCCGGGGAAAAGCCCGCGCATGAACGTTTCCCGGGTGCGGTGAACAGCTACAGCATCGAGGCGATGATGCAGGATGGCCGCGCACTGCAGGCGGGAACCTCACATTATCTTGGCCAGAATTTCTCCAAATCCATCGGCATTAAATTCCAGAGCCGTGAAGGGGCCGAGGCGTTTGTGCATACAACCTCATGGGGTGTTTCGACGCGCCTGCTCGGTGCTTTGGTCATGACGCATGCGGATGATGACGGTATGAAAATGCCACCGCGCATAGCGCCGTGGCAGATTGTCATAGCGCCGATGTTCCGCGAAGACAGCGACCGCAACCAGATCCTTGCTTATTGCGAAGCGCTGAAAAATGATTTGCAGAAACAATCTTATGGTGGCCAGCCTTTGCGCGTGAAACTTGATGCGCGCGATATCACCGGAGCGGACAAAAAATGGGGCTGGATCAAGAAGGGCGCACCGCTGCTGCTGGAAATCGGGCCGCGCGATGTCGAGGGCGGCAAGGTCTGCGTGTTGCGTCGTGACCAGCCGGGCAAGAAATTTCCGACGCGTGAGGAATTTGTGGCATCCGCCGTCGCTGAACTGGAAGCCATTCAGAAAGGCATGTTTGATGCCGCGCTGGCGTTTCAGAAGCACCGTACGGCCGTTAATATCCATGACCGTGCGGCTTTTGAGGCTTATTTCAAGAAATCCGGCGACAATAATTTTGTCGGCGAGCAGGGCTTCGTCCGCGCCAAATGGTCGGGCGATCCGGCTTCACTGAAAATCCTGGATGAGCTGGGCGTCACCGTCCGCTGTATTCCTTTCGATCAGGATGGCACAGAAGGCCCCTGTGTTCTGACGGGCGCGAAGACCAAACAAACAGCAATTTTCGCGGCGGCTTACTGATGATCTTTTCCCCTTTCGAGCGCATGGTTTCAATGCGGTATCTGCGGGCGCGGCGGCAGGAGGGCTTTATCTCCGTCATCGGCTGGTTTTCGCTGATCGGCATTGCGCTGGGTGTTGCGACCCTCATCGTCGTTATGTCGGTGATGAACGGTTTCCGACAGGAATTGTTCCAGCGCGTGCTGGGCCTCAACGGCCATCTGAACATCTATGCCATGCAGGGCCAGCTTTATGATTACCAGCCGATGATGGAACGCATCCGGCAGGTGGCGGGCGTCACCGATATTTCGCCAACGGTTGAGGCGCAGGCCTTGGTGACGAAGGATGGCATGGCGTCTGGCGTCTATGTGCGCGGCGTATTACCGGAATCCATCCGCAACCGTCCGACCATCGCCAAACATATCATCGCCGGGTCGCTGGACGATCTCAGCGAAAACAATATCGCCATCGGCATTCGCATGTCGCAAAGGCTGGATGTCGGATTGGGTGACAATCTGACGCTGATTTCCCCTGTCAGCCAGACGACCGTGTTCGGTTCCGCCCCGCGCCTGCGCGGTTACAGGATTGCGGCGATTTTTGATGTCGGCATGTTTGAATATGACAATAATTTCGTCTTTATGCCTCTGCCTGCGGCGCAGGTGTTTTTCCGTACGGGCCCGGGGGTTTCAGCGCTGGAAATCTTCGTCAACGACCCGCAAAGCCTCGGCCGGGTGCGCGGCGATATTGTCGCTGCCATCGATGCGCCGGGCTTCCGCATGCTGGATTGGAAGCAGAATAATTCCAGCTTCGTCACCGCGCTGGAGGTCGAGCGCAACGTCATGTTCCTGATTTTGACGATGATCATCCTGGTCGCTGCATTCAACATTATCTCCAGCCTCATCATGCTGGTGAAGGATAAGGGACGCGACATTGCCATCCTGCGCACCATGGGCGCGACGCGCGGCATGATCATGCGGATTTTCTTTTTGAACGGCGCAAGTATCGGCATCGTCGGTACGCTGGCCGGGTTGCTGCTGGGCCTGTTCATCGCCGGGCATATCGAAGGCCTGCGCAAGATCGTGCAGGCCATCACGCAGACCGACCCGTTTTCGCCGGAGGTTTATTTCCTGACGCGCATGCCGTCGGTGGTCGATCCCGGCGAAGTGGTGCAAGTTGTTCTGATGGCGCTCGGCCTTTCCTTCCTTGCCACCATCTACCCGTCCTGGCGCGCAGCGAAGCTCGATCCGGTTGAGGCACTGCGCTATGAGTGATGTGGTGCTTGAGCTGCGCGATGTGAAGCGCACTTTCGTGCAGGCTGCCGCGCCGCTGGAAATCCTGCGCGGCTGTTCGCTGAAGCTCCGTGCAGGCGAGCAGGTGGCGCTGATCGGCCCCTCCGGTTCCGGCAAATCAACGCTTCTGCATGCGGCCGGACTACTGGAACGTCCTGACAGCGGAACGATCATGGTGGGCACACAGGAAGCCAGCCGTCTCGATGATGCTGGACGCACCGAACTGCGACGCAAGAGCATCGGCTTTGTTTATCAGTTTCATCATCTGCTGCCGGAATTTTCGGCGCTGGAAAATATCATGCTGCCGCAAATGATTGCGGGCGTGCCACGCGAGGCCGCACAGAGCCGCAGTGCCCAACTTCTTGAGTTGGTCGGCCTGACACAGCGCGCCGATCACCGACCTGCGCGTCTTTCGGGCGGGGAGCAGCAGCGTGTGGCGCTGGCGCGCGCCTTGGCCAATGCGCCGAAAATCCTGATCGCGGATGAGCCCACCGGGAATCTTGACCCACATACGGCCGCACATGTGTTCGGCGTTTTGCAAAATCTGGTGCAAACGCAGAATCTTGCGCTTTTGATGGCGACACATAACCACGACCTTGCGCGCGGCATGCAGCGTGTTGTGGAAATCAGGGATGGGATTGTCGAGGCGGCTTAGCCGTTTCCTCTAAAGTCAGCCGTTAGTGGGTTGGTTGGGCTTTAAACCCAAATCAATTCCCAACCCTCTAAACGCAGCATCTGCCTCGGCCACAAATTCTCTTATGCCTTGCTCACTGGATAGATCCGGCATCTTAACAGTCTGTATTCCCGCCGAGGCAAGAATATCAAGGGCAGCCCGGTGTGGGATTAACATCTGAAATTCTCCGTCACCTTTTGTCCTTAGCTCCGACTGGATAGGGGGTTCTTTCCCATCTTCCACATCATGACTGCAAGGTGGCGTGCCCCTCATGAAAGAAGATGGCACTATCGATCTGATTTCATCCGCCTGTGTCGTATAAGGGCGCACTGTGTAAGTAGCATGACCTGCTGATCTGTCCCATTTAACGACATGGAATGTCACAAAAATTGGCTTTTCACTCATTATAATTCCCTTTCAAGATTCAAAATGTAGAGATGCGTATAGCATGAATTTTTGCCTGCAAATAAGGAATTTTCTCGAATGAAAACAAAAACAAAGATCGAGTTGGTTAATTTTACAAGGCTTCTTTCGCGTGTGTCTCGCGGTAGATCACAAACAATCCGCATGCGGCGACAATGACGGCGCCGACAATCAGATAAATATCCGGCACCCGGCCCCACAGCATATAGCCTGCCAGGGCACCCCAGATAATCTGTGTGTATTGGAAGGGCGCGACCAGTGCGACGGGCGCACGTTGATAGGCCGTCATCAGGCATATGGTGGCCGTGCCGCCGAGAAAGCCGGAAAGCGCCAGATGGGCGATGTCGTCGGGGCTCAGCGCGGGCCCGCCCTGGACAAAAAGTATCGCGCCGCCGATGGAAATGGCCGCCAGATGCCCGTACAGCGAGAAGGATACGTTGGATTCGCCCAGCCGCATACGGCGGACAATGATGACCGACAGCGCATAACAGAAAACGCTGATGAAAGCGGCGATGCGCCCTGCCGTAACGTCAATGGTCGGTGGAGCGTTCGGAAGATCGCCAAAAAAATGCGTAACGATCAGAACGCCAAAAAAGCCGCCGCCTATGGCGATCCAGCGTTCGCGGTCGATCGCCTCTTTCAAAAAAATTG
The DNA here is from genome assembly GCA_033763555.1 of Alphaproteobacteria bacterium. Taxonomy (GTDB): domain Bacteria; phylum Pseudomonadota; class Alphaproteobacteria; order UBA9219; family UBA9219; genus JALYJG01. The sequence continues at coordinate 65,059 of JANRKK010000021.1, forward strand.
CTGAGAGCAAGGTGACGATAAGGGGCCCTGTGAAAACGATGGCATAGAAATTCGCCAGTGGCAGGCGCGAATAGGCATAGATTGCCGAGAAGGCGGCGGCGACAGCAATCACGCCGCGGAAAGCATGATGAACAGGATGCGTGGTATGCAGACGATGCAGGCCGCCCGTAAGAAGCGCCCAGCCGAAAATCGGGATAAGGGCAAAGCATCCATTGACGAAAATAATTTGATGCGCGGGATGACCTTCGGCCATCAATTTGAAAACGACGTCCAGCGCCGTCATCAGGGCAAAAGCAATCGCACCCATTGCCATGCCGGGCACGGATTTATAGTCAGGCGGGGAGGAAGCCAGTGCCATGGTCACACCCAAGAAGACACCCGAATTGGTGAAAGGCTGGTTAACAGCAATCGAGCGAATCCGCGCGCCTGCCCGGTGGTCTGGATGCACCGCAAAAGGTTGCAGAAAAGGCGGCTGTCTGCGATAAGACGCCGGAACGAAGCCAGAAAAACCGGAGATTGCAGTGCTTGACGAAGTCGGCGTTTTTTACCGCGGCCTTGTGCTAGGCGTCATGATCGCGGCTCCTGTGGGGCCCATCGGCCTTTTATGCATGCGCCGCACCCTGCAGAAGGGATTGCTGATCGGCTTCGCCACGGGTCTGGGCGCAGCTTTTGCCGATACCTTGTTCGGCGGCGTGGCGGCCTTTGGCGTTGCTGCCATTCTGGAATTCATGCAGCGCTACGATATGTTCTTACGTGTCATTGGTGGCGGCATTTTGCTTTTCACCGCCTGGCACACCTGGCATGACGCGCCGCGCCAGCCGAAAGATTCCGCACACCTTCCCGGCTTCCGCCCGCCGCCCAAGCCGGAAGGCGCCGGGTTGCTCAGCGCTTTTTATGCTTTGCTCAGCGGTTTCGTCATCACCATGACGAATCCGGTGACCATTGTCGGCACGCTTGCGGTTGTCGCAACTTTCTCGCACCTGAAAACGAAGCTGGATGCAACAACCATCACCACAGGGATTTTTGTCGGCTCAACCTTGTGGTGGGTTGCGTTGGCAGGTGGCGTCGCGCTGGTGCGCAACCGCTTTACCGAAAACCGTGTCATGATCATCAACCGCGTCACAGCCGTGGCGCTGGTGATCATCGCCGTCTGGGCGGTTGGCAGCGGCCTTATGGACTTTCTTGGGTAAAGTCCACTCAACCTCTTTCTCTGGAAAATAAAAAATGAAACTTCGTAATATTGCTATTATTGCTCACGTCGACCATGGTAAGACCACACTTGTCGACGCCATGCTGCGCCAGTCGGGCGCCTTCCGCGAGAACCAGCAAGTGGCTGAGCGCGCCATGGACAGCAATGATCTGGAGCGCGAACGCGGCATCACCATTCTTGCTAAATGCACCTCCGTGTTGCGCGGCGATCTGCGTATCAATATCGTCGATACACCAGGCCACGCCGATTTTGGCGGGGAGGTAGAGCGTATTTTGTCGATGGTCGATGGCGTCGTGCTGCTGGTCGATGCTGCTGAAGGGCCCTTGCCGCAGACGAAATTCGTCGTTTCCAAGGCGCTGGAACTCGGCTTGAGGCCTATTGTCGTTATCAATAAAGTGGACCGTCCTGACGCCCGAGCGCATCAGGTGCATGACGAGGTGTTTGACTTGTTCGCCGCGCTCGATGCGACGGAAGAGCAGTTGGATTTTCCGACCCTATTCGCCTCGGGCCGCAACGGCTGGGCGGTTGAGAAAATGGGCGACGAGCCCGGCGATCTGTCGCCGCTGTTTGATCTGATCACGCGCCATGTGCCGCCGCCGACGGTGGATGAGGGCGCGCCTTTCGCGATGTTGGCCTGTATTCTGGAAGCTAACCCCTATCTTGGTCGGTTGCTGACGGGCCGCATTCAGGGCGGAACGGTACGTTCCAACATGAATATCAAGGCGCTGAACCGCGACGGCCAATTGATCGAGCAGGGCCGCGTGACAAAAATTCTGGCTTTCCGTGGGTTGGATCGCGTGCCGGTCGAGGAAGCGGAAGCGGGCGACATCGTCGCGCTAGCGGGCCTCGGTAAAGCGACGGTTGCCGATACACTATGCGATGTGATGGTAACGGAACCCATTCTGGCGCGCCCAGTTGACCCGCCGACCATTGCCATGACGTTCTCGGTGAACGACTCGCCGCTGGCGGGCACGGAAGGCGACAAGGTAACAAGCCGTGTCATCCGTGACCGTTTGATGCGCGAGATCGAAGGCAATGTCGCCATCCGTGTTTCGGAAACGCAGGGCAAGGATGCGTTTGAAGTTTCAGGCCGCGGTGAATTGCAGCTCGGCATCCTGATCGAAACCATGCGCCGTGAGGGTTATGAATTGTCCATCAGCCGTCCGCGCGTTCTGTTCCAGACGGATGAGAAGGGCCAGCGTCTTGAGCCCATCGAGGAAGTCGTCGTCGATGTGGATGAGCCTTATTCCGGTATCGTTGTCAGCAAACTCTCCGAACGCCGCGCGGAGCTGACTAATATGCGGCCTTCGGGCGGCGGCAAGGTACGCTTGACCTTCTTGGCACCCTCGCGCGGGTTGATCGGTTATTACAGCGAGTTCCTGAGCGACACGCGCGGCACCGGCCTGATGAACCGTTTGTTTCACGGCTATGCGCCACATAAGGGGCCCATTGCCGCACGGCGTACGGGCGTGCTGATTTCCAACGGTACGGGCGAAGCAGTCGCCTATGCCATGTGGAAGCTGGAAGATCGCGGACCGATGCTGATCCAGCCGGGCGTGAAGATTTATGAAGGCATGATCATCGGCGAACATTCCAAGAGCAACGATCTCGACGTCAATGTTCTGGAAGGCAAGAAACTGACCAACGTTCGCGCCACCGGCAAGGATGAAGCCGTGCGTCTGACGCCGCCGATCCAGATGACGCTGGAAAAGGCCATTGCGTACATCGGTGATGATGAGCTGGTGGAAGTGACCCCGAAATCCATCCGCCTGCGCAAACAATACCTTGATCCGAATATGCGGAAGAGAATGGCGAAGCAGGCTGAGTCTTAAAAACAACGTCATTCCAGAAAACTTTCTCTTCGCGAATGGAATAAGCGAAAGAAAGTTTGTCTGGAACCCAGTCAGGTTATCGGCAAAGGATTTCTATCTGGTAGGGGAACTGGATCCCGGATAAATTTATTCGGCCTGCGGCCTCACAAATTTTCCGGGATGACGTTTAGAGTTTCCACCCCGAATGAATGACGGCGATGCCGCCCATCAGGTTGGTGTATTTCACCTGCTCCAGCCCCGCTGCTTCCATTTTCTTCACGAGCGTTTTCTGGTCAGGAAAAGTCCGAATGCTGTCGGCCAGATACTGATAGGCATCACGGTCGCGTGCGATGAATTGTCCAAGCCACGGCAGCAGGTTTGAATAACGGTCGTAAAGCGGCTTGATCTCGCGACGCACGCCGGGGCTGAATTCCAGACAGAAAAACCGTCCGCCGGGTTTCAAAACACGCACCGCTTCTTCCAGCGCCTTGTTGATGCGCCCGACATTCCGCAGACCAAAAGCGATGACGTAAACATTCGCGCTGCGCGACGGGATGGGAAGTTTTTCGGCATTGCCGGTGATGAATGTGATGCCGGACAGAACGCCCTGATCGACGGCCTTCGCGCGGCCCTGTTCCAGCATATCGGGGTTGAGATCGCAGACGGTGATATTCGCCTTGCCCTGCGTGCGGCGGTAGCAACGCAGCGCTATATCACCCGTTCCACCCGCGACATCGAGAATGGCTTCGCCCGGCTTCGGGTTCATCATGCGGACAAGCCGGTCTTTCCATAACCGATGCAAGCCGCCCGACATCACATCATTCATCAAATCGTAACGCGATGCGACCGAGGAAAAAATGTCCCGCACGCGCCCGGTTTTGTCCTCCGGTGCCATGCGCTGAAACCCGAACCAGGCGGGTTCGGAAGAAGTCTTTTTGCGTTTAGCCTGTTTTGCCATCGCACACGATTTCCAAAAGTTTTTCGTTCAATGGCCCCCATTCCCATGCCGCGACATTGGCGGCGACCTTTTGTGCCTCGCGTCGGGCGTCCTCGCGGTTGTTATAGACATATTCCATTGCTGCGACGACTTCATCGACATCCGTTTCGCCCCAATCCTCGACGCTCATCATGTCTGATGTCGGTTTCACAGACCGTTGGGTTTTAAACGCACCGCAGCCAATTAAGTCTACAAGATCTTTCTGTCCGGTGTTGTAGGAAACATAGGTCGGCACGCCGCAGGCCATTGCCTCCATTGCCACCAGATTGGTGCCGCCTTCGCAGCGGTTGGGGAATACGGCCATGTCGCAATCGCGCAGCACGCCGGGCATCAGCAGATTATGTGTGAAAGGCAGATCGATAAAACTTCCCGGCGGCAAGCCCTGTTGCAACAGCCACGGCGTCATCTGCAGCCCGTAATCTTTTGCCAGCTCAGGCACTGTTGAAATATGTCCAGCGAGTTCAAATGCCGCGGGCGATGATTTGACCAGATTTTGCCAGCAGGTGACGAGTAGGGCATCCGGATGTTTGGCATAAAATCTCTTGAATGCGGCCAGCACAATGTCTTGCCCTTTGCGGAATTCTAGCTTACCGCCTGAGAAAATAACAAAGCGGTCTTTGTAAAGTCCGGAAGAAGGCCCGGGATGGAACAGGCTGCCATCAATACCCTGATAGCAAAGATGCACAGGTCCGACATTCAGGCTTTTGAGATAGGCTTCGTTCCAGTGCGAGATGGCGATGAACATGTCATAATTTTTGGCGATATTGCGGCCATGATCGTTGCAGACCAGATGCTCAATGGCGCAGCAGGCGACATTCGGCTGGCCCCAGATGCGGTCCTGTCCCTCGAAGCCCGCGAAGTTGCTGCTGGAGCCGTGCAGCACGGCGTGGCGGAAGCTGAGAATCTCTTTCGGATTCTCGCGCAGAAAAGTATCCAGTTTTTTTGCAAGCTGAAATGCGGGTTCCAGCTTTGCGCGCTGCAGCGGCGACATCTCCACAATCGCAGGCGGGCGGGTGAGAATGGCCTGCTGCTCACTGCGGCGAAGAAACTGCAGCAGGATTTGCAAACCATAAATTCCATACCCTGATATGGTCGCAAGAACCCAGGAAATGGCGAGGCCGGAGGGAGGGGAGGACATGAAAATTTCCCCGAAGGGAGAGTTAAGGAAGGTTGTTTTGGCTAACGGTCGGTTAATAACAGATTGCAGCACAACTTGGAAATTTTCACACAGGCATGTGCCAAAAGGTTTCTAAAAAGTTAAGAAAGCCCCATTTCACGATCGTTTGAGGCACATTTTTCTTGTCAAGAAAAAAGAGATGAGGTACAATGAGAACGCTAGAAAACTATGTTGGAACAGGGCACAGACGAAGCCCAAAATATTCCAACAGTGGTTGCTGAAGGACGTCACAACCACTCCACGAAGAGGATGTTTCGCAGGAGCGAATATGACGAGCCCGATCACTTCAGGCGGTCTTTCCATCAATAACGCTGTGGCGGCGCCCGTTCCGGCTGCGCCTGCGGTGGAAATTTCCCCTGTCTCTGGTGCATCCGCCCAAAATCCGGCAGCGGACAGCCATCCCGGTATTTCACCGCGTATCTATGTGGATCCGCTGGCGGGAGTGATTACCCAGTATCTGAATGGCAGCGGTGAAATTCAGGCGCAGATTCCTTCCACTGCCGTCGTTGCTTATCTCCGCGCCGGATTGACACCGGAAGGTCGCAGCAAGCCTGAGGGAACGGAAGCCTAAGCTTTTGATCTGTAGAATTTACAGCCGCCGCAAGGCGGTTTTTTTATGCCTTGAGATCACCGTTTTTACATTCGGCAATAGCTGAGATAGGCAGGATTTCGCTGGGCTTTAAGCGCTTTTTGCTCGTAGCGCGTCGGCACCCAATCTTTCGGTGGATGCGGTGAATCATAGGTTTTTGTGAAGTCCGGTGATGCCTTCAGGGTATCGCGAATCCAATCGGCCAGCTGCCTATCATCGGTGGCAACGCGCAGCTCGGCGCATGACCGCAGGACGCGCGCGAGACGCGGCATATTTTCCGGTCCGATGAAGCGGCGCTTGGCATGGCGCGCTTTGGGCCACGGATCGGGGAACAAAAGAAAACAGCGCGCGATGGATGAATCCGGCAAGGCATCCAGTAATTCGCGCGCATCGCCCGGAAAAATGCGGACATTGTTCAACTGCTTCCGGTCGATGTGATCGAGCAGACTGGCGATGCCGTTCAAAAAAGGTTCACAGCCGATGAATCCCGTGTTTGGATTTCTTCCAGCCTGCGCCGCCAGATGCTCGCCACCGCCGAAGCCAATCTCCAACCAGATGGCAGCGGGCTTGAAGGAAAAAAGTGCCATCCCATGAAGCGAGAACGGACCTTCTGAAGGCAGTTCGACTTTTAATTTTGGTAACACTTCATCAACCAACTTTGCCTTGCGCGTGCGCAAGGGGCGGCCTTTGCGGCGGCCATAAAGCCGGGAAAGAGGAGGCGAATCAGAGAGGTTAAGCATGACTCGGGTAATAGCAGGGATGGGGCAGACGAATCAAAACGCTATCGAATCAAGGGCGAAAACAGGCCAAAATCAATCTAAAAATCCGTATAAAAAACCATAACAACAAGCAGGCTTTTTTACGAGTTTTTAAGGGTTTTCCAGCTTAATGAATCGATGCTAGGTTTGGCCTGGCCAACATCCTGAGGGGAGAGGGAAATATGCGTAACACAATGCACACCGCGTCGGCACGCCGGGCCGCCACTCGCGGTTTCACACTGACAGAAATTGCGATCGTTCTTGGGATCATCGGTCTGATCCTGGGCGCGATCTGGGTCGCAGCGGCAGCCGTTTACAGCAATATGCGTACGTCGAAGGCAACGACGCAATTGCTGCAAGTTACACAAGCTGTGCGGGCCCTGTATTCGACATCAAGCGTGACAGGCGCAGGTGCGGGTAACGTCAATATCACGGCCGATCTTATCCGTGCAGGCGTGTTTCCGAACGATACGGTTGATATAACTGCCGGGACGGTAACAAACTCGTTTGGCGGCTCGATTTTCGTGTCGTCTTCAACCATCACAACGGGCGGCGATGCTTTCTCGGTCCTGTTCAGCGGCGTGCCGCAGTCCGGCTGTATTGCTATGCTGGTGGCAAACACAGGT
>JANRKK010000022.1:0-3382 GCA_033763555.1 Alphaproteobacteria bacterium
CTTTCCTTTGTGCGGCTGCACAAAAATTCTGCGCCCTGAAATCCGGGTTGGCCAGGTACTGTTGAATGGCGCGTGAAAAATCAATCCCGGCAAAGCGGGTATAAGCCACCCAGGCGTTCGGCCTCATATCCATCTCGATCAGATAGTGCTGGCCGCTTGTGGCATCGCGCATAAAGGTAAAATTGCAGAAACCATGCAGACCCAGACGCATGCTGATTTTTTCCAGCGTATCTGCCAGCGCGGGGCAGGGTTGAAAATATCGGCGGGATGAAACACCCGTTTTGCCATAAGTCATCAGCATGTCGCCGTAACTGTAGGCAACAAGACGCCCGTCGAGGAAAAGAGGTTCAACGCTTGCAGCCGCGCCTTCGATGTATTTTTCAACCAGAAACTTGCCGCTTTGCAATTGATTGCGCTGGTATTCCAGATCAATAGCGCTGTTGCATTTAAAAACGCCGTCACCGCCACCGCTGCGGTCGATTTTGATCATGCAGGGAAAGCCGATTTCGGCTGCGGCGCGTTCGATCTCGGCAAAGCTCGAGCAAATCTGGAAAGGCGGTGTGAGAACATCAATATCTGCGGCAAAACGGGTGCTTTCGGCCTTGCTGCCCAAAAGTCGAAGATATTCGCTATGCCGTAGCGGCCCGATACGGCTTTTGAGGGCATCTTCAAGTGGGCTGTCTGCCAGCGCGCGCAGGAGGAAGTCATCGCCCAGAATAATCCAGTCGAAAGAATCCCGTGCCAGAAGCTCGGCGATTTGCTGGATAATGGACGCGGCATTTTCGGAAGATTCAATCCAGCGGTTGGAATAAGAGCCGATATAGCTTCTTATTTTCCGGCTAGACATCAGCGTTACATCCAGCCCCGCCCGCTTCAGAACAGCAGGAAGTTCGGTCACGGTATCGTGGCCGTTCTCGGAACAGGCAACCAGAACCTTGCGCATGGAGTTAAGCTGAAACCGAACCTGTGAGGTTGTGCTTGGTCATTTCCGCGCTCAGTCGCCGCGTCAGCATCAGCCACAGCATGTGGAAATCGGCGCGCAAGGACCAGCCGGGATAGGTAAAAGTGGTGGGGTGGTTCTTTTCGATGCAGATATGCCCAATCCAGGGAATGCCATAGCCGATAACGGGCGCAGCCAGCAGCCATTCCGGCGTGAAACTGATGAAGGCATAGACAACCGCGGCCAGCCCCAGAATAGTGCCTGCGGCATGCAGAAGCCGCGTATGAAGTTTACTGTGCTGGCTCAGATAGTAGGGCCAGAACTCGGCATAGGTTTGGAAGGATTTTTCTTCAGTCGACATAAGCACCTCACGAACCCAAGTGTAGCCCTTGCGGGCGCTGCCATGCTATAGGATAAGCCGTTGATTGCCACTTGTTGAGTGATACTTGAGCATACAGGGCTAACCTTATGAAACAATACAAAGTTGCCGTTGTTGGTGCGACTGGGGCCGTGGGGCGTGAAATTCTGAAGACCCTGGCGGAACGAGAATTTCCAGTGGCCGAGGTTTATGCGCTGGCGTCCGGTAAATCGGCGGGCGGTGAGGTCAGCTTTGGCGAAGACGATACTCTGACTATTCAGGATCTCGCCAAATTCGATTTCAAGGGCGTGGATATATGCCTGTCATCGGCGGGCGGCAAGATTTCAGCTGAATTTGTTCCCAACGCGGGCAAGGCGGGCTGCGTTGTGATCGATAACACCTCGCATTTCCGCATGGACCCGGATGTGCCGCTGGTGGTACCGGAAGTAAATCCCAAGGCAATTGCCGATTACAAAAAGCGCAATATCATCGCCAACCCGAATTGCTCCACCATTCAGATGCTGGTGGCACTGAAACCGCTGCATGATCTGGCGACCATTAAGCGTATTGTCGTGTCGACCTATCAATCTGTTTCTGGTGCTGGAAAAGAAGGAATGGATGAGTTGTTCACGCAAACCCGCGCCGTTTATGTGAATGATGCGCTGAAAAAGGAAGTTTTCCGTAAGCAAATTGCCTTCAACCTCATTCCACAGATTGATAGTTTTATGGAAGACGGCATGACGAAGGAAGAATGGAAGATGGTTGCGGAGACCAAGAAAATTCTTGATCCGCGGATCAAGGTTTCAGCGACCTGCGTCCGTGTGCCTGTCTATATCGGCCATTCGGAATCGGTGAATATGGAATTTGAAAAGCCGATCAGCGTCGGCGAGGCGCGCGCCGCACTTAAGAAAGCGCCCGGTATAACTGTCATTGATCATCATCATGAAGAAGGTTTCGTCACGCCCGTTGAATGTGCGGGCGAAGACGCTGTGTTCGTCAGCCGTATTCGTGAGGATATCTCGGTCGAAAACGGGCTGAATATGTGGATTGTGTCTGACAATCTTCGCAAGGGTGCGGCGTTGAATGCCGTGCAGATCGCAGAAGTTCTGGCGAAGGATTATCTCAAGTGATCAACATTGGTCTTCTTGGCTATTCCGGCCGCATGGGGCAGATGATCGCCGCAGAAATCGCGGAGAATGTTGCCTGCGCATTGGCAGGCGGTGCCGTGCAAACCATGAAGCCGGAATATCAGGCGGGCGGCGTTCTGATTACAACCAAAGTCGCAGAAGTCATAGCCGCCAGTGATGTGGTAATGGATTTTACTCTGGCGGATGCGACGGCCAATCACGCGCGCCTCGCTGCGGAGCACGGTAAACCGCTGATGTGTGGGACAACCGGGCTCGATGCTCCTGCACATGATGCCCTGAAACAGGCGGCGGCGAAAATTCCGGTTCTCTATGCCGCGAACACCAGCCTTTCTCTGGTTGTCATGAAGCAAATCACGGCTTTGGCCGCACGGCTGCTTCCGGGCTACGACGTTGCCATTCTGGATGAACATCACATCATGAAAAAAGATGCGCCTTCCGGCACCGCCAAGGCGCTTGGCGAAGCCGTTATTCAGGGCAGCGGTGGCAAGTTAAAGCCCGACTATGCCTCGGTTCGCGCGGGATCGATTATTGGCGAGCATGAAGTGATTTTTGCAGGGCAGGGCGAAACCATCCGTCTGCATCACAGTGTTACCGATCGCCGTATTTTCGCTCGCGGCGCGGTACAGGCCGCGCTCTGGCTGCACAGCAAAAAGCCGGGGCTGTATGGGATGGAGGATGTTTTATCCGTTTAAAAAGCGATCGTTAACTATGATGGAAAGTAAATATTACCTTGACCTGTGATGGTGGGGGGTCAGTATTATGGTGTGGTTTTATTAGGAGAAATTACAATGCATATCGATATTGAAGGCGAAGCGGCGCGTTCTATTCAGGAAGCATTGGGCTTGAATGCGGCATCTTCCAGCCAGTCAAAAATTCTTGTCTTTGAAGATGGTGGTAATATTCTGATTTCTACTCTTGTGGAAGAGAATCTTGTTT
>JANRKK010000023.1:0-25056 GCA_033763555.1 Alphaproteobacteria bacterium
CGCAAGGTCCTGAAAATCGCCAAGGAACCGATCAGCCTCGAAACACCGATTGGTGACGAGGAAGATTCACATCTCGGCGATTTCATCGAAGACAAGAACGCCGTCCAGCCGCTCGACAGCGCCATCCTCGGCAATCTGCGCGAGACGACGACGCGCGTGCTCGCCACCCTCACGCCGCGCGAAGAACGCGTTCTGCGCATGCGCTTCGGTATCGGCATGAACACCGACCACACGCTGGAAGAAGTTGGCCAGCAATTCAGCGTCACCCGCGAACGTATCCGTCAGATCGAGGCAAAGGCGCTCCGCAAACTGAAGCACCCGTCACGGTCGAGGAAGCTTCGCAGTTTCTTGGATACCTGATCCTTCCCGTCACCCCGGCGAAAGCCGGGGTCTAGTTTATGCGTTTCTGGATTCCGGCTTGCGCCGGAATGACAAAAAAGGGGAAAGCCCCAGGTTGTGGCTTTCTATTCCCGCATTCCCGCTCCCTGCCCTGTTTTCGTAAGCTGCAGCTCATAAACGCATACGCGGATATGAGTTCCGGTTGATATTTTTTGCGTTTTTATAAGTTCGGCGTTATGGGCGATGAAAGAAACCCAATAACGACGGATGAATTTCATGAAAAACGAATTGGTGGCGAAGCAGATGCGGCGGGATCTGGACGACCGGCTACGACAGGGCTGGAACCGCGTGCGGCATGATGTGCCGAAACGCGGCTGGATCCATAATGTGCGCGAGGCGATCGGCTTCTCAACCGCCCAGCTGGGCGCACGCCTGAAGATCAGCCAGTCGGGCGTCGTGGCGCTGGAACAATCGGAGGCCGCCGGAACCATCCAACTGAAAACCCTGCGCAAGGTGGCGAAGGCTCTGCGTTGCGAGCTGGTCTATGCGCTGGTGCCGGAGGAAGGCACGCTCGAAAACACCCTGCGGGAGCGCCGCCGCCATGTCGCCCTGCGCGACCTTGAGCAGTTGATGAAGGAATCCAAATTCGCCGAGGCGGAACGCCGCGCTCTCCTCACCGCCTATGCGGAGAAGATCAAGCTGAAGAGGGTGTGGGAGTAGACCAACACTTCACGTCACCCCGGCGAAAGCCGGGGTCTAGCATCGCGCGATAGCGCGAAAGAGTCATTGGCTCGCAGACGCTCGCCGCTGGATTCCGGCTTGCGCCGGAATGACGAACGCATACAAATGTTCTCACTTAAATGGATTATCGTCAGGGTTATACTTCCACGAGTCCAAATCAAAGTCATTCAGAACAATTTGTTCAATTTTTCCATGACGCAAAAAAGATTGTTTAACAGCATTGAATGCGGCACCACAAAGTTTGCGATTTAAATATCTTCCAATAATAGTGGCAGAAAAATCAGCAATACGAAGTTCTGGAGATTCATGTGAGAATCCAAATTGACAGCTTTTCACAAACAACTCATTAAAATCCAATCTCCCATTACGAGTAAATTTGTCAAGAAATGGATGGCCTTGAGTTCTCCAAGTCTTCAGAAGCGGGATTGGAGTTTGTTTAGAAATATGCCACAACTGATTTCTAAGTAGATCTTTCCAAAATGTTAAATGACGTTCTTCACGGATAAAATCACGATCAATTACAATGCGTATGTTTGGCAATTCTAGGTCGTATCCTCCACTAATTGCGTGACCTATATTGTTGATGAGAGAATTAATTATACAATGTCCCAACAATATAATTTTAAGAAATTGACTATCATTAAGACGTCCAAACCAATTCCCAAATTCTTCATAAGTTCGCGCAACTGCCGGACGACCAAGTGACAAATATCCCTTAATCCCTTCTTGAATTCCTGCGGTTGCCACTTGACGATGTTTAGCAATGACTAGAGATGACTGCTCCGAAGAACGAAGTGCGACTGGGGTAATACCAAGCTTGGGTGGGAGACCAAAGACAATATCTGCAAATTCTGATAGTTGTTCATCTGAAAGTCTTGACCCTTTAAATTCACCTTTAGAATTTTTTAGCGATCTAGGAAGGGATTTCTCAAAAGCACAAAACTGTCTTCTCTTTTTTTCAATCCGTAAGCCCGTTTCTCTATAATGAACCGCGATAAAAAAATTTATATCCTTAGATTTAACATCGAAAGAACCCGATTCATCAATAGCAATCAGCATCGTATAGCTTACGAATAAGGCGGCCTCAGCCACCCTTTCGGTGACTGGGTGAAAATCTCTACGCCGGTATCGGTGACGCCGATGGTGTGTTCGAACTGGGCGGAGAGGGATTTGTCTTTCGTCACCGCCGTCCAGCCGTCCTGCAGCACTTTGGTGCCCGGCTTGCCCGCATTGATCATGGGCTCGACCGTGAAGATCATGCCGGGTTTCAGCACATCGCCCTCGCCGGGTTCGCCATAATGCAGCACGGAGGGCTGGGTATGGAAAATCCGCCCGATGCCGTGGCCGCAGAAATCCCGCACGATGGAAAAGCCCGCCGCTTCGGCATAGGTCTGTATGGCGTAGCCGATGTCACCCAACGTCGCGCCGGGCTTCACCGCGTTGATGCCAAGCATCATCGCCTCATACGTCACATCCACCAGCTTGCGGGCCTTAACGCCGATTTTGTCGCCGACGAAAAACATGCGGCTGGTGTCGCCGTACCAGCCATCCAGCTTCACTGTCACGTCGACATTGACAATGTCACCGTCCTCCAACCGCTTGTCGCCCGGGATGCCGTGGCACACCACATGATTGGGCGAGATGCAGGTCGCGCGCGGATAGCCGCGATAGCCGAGTGGCGCCGAAACCGCGCCATGCTCCAGCGTGAAATTGTTGCAGAGATCGTCGAGGTCGCCCGTACGCGCGCCCGGCACGACATAGGGCGTGATGAAATCCAGCACCTCGGCCGCCAGCCGCCCGGCCCTGCGCATGGCGGCAAAGCCTTCGGGGCCGTGAAGCTGGATAGAATCGCTCTCTTCGATGGGCAGTGAATCTTGCATCAGTTGCTAGGTGCTAGTTGTTAGTTGTTGGGGCTCGGTTGCTAGCGACTAGGGACTAGCCACTAACGACTATATAGACCCTCCCGGCTTGAAATTCACCTGCACGCCGATTTTTTCCATGGCCTGCATGCTGGTGGCCAGGCTTTGCTGCGACGCCGCGGCCAGCATCGCCTGCCCGTATTCGGTCGGCGCGCGGCTGGAGGAGGTTTTTTCGGCAGTCAGCAGGTTGGCCAGAATGCCCGGCAAGCCGCCATCGGCCACCTTGCCGCTGCGGATGCCTTCATCCTGCCGTGCCTTGGGGCCCCAGAATAATTCGGTAATGCGCTGGTCACCGGCGCGTTTTTTCTTTTTCTTCTTGGGCAGGCCGGTGTCTTCGTCGATCTCCTCCTGCTCGTTCGGATCTTCCCATTTGACGTCTTCCCAGGAGACATAGAGGAAATCCTGAATCGCATCGGACATAAAGGGCAGGTTGATCAGCAATTCGCGGAACATTTCGGCCGCGCTGAAAATCGCTTCCTCTTCCAGTTTTTTGAGTGTGGCTTTTTCTTCGTCCGTCTTCATGCCCTTGCGCGCCTGCATCACGGGCACCATGCAGTTATCTTTCAGGCGCTTGGCCCAGTCATTCGCCTGGTTGGCACGGTCGATCTCGCCATTTTCCTTGTACAGCTCACCCATCGTGCGGAGCCGCTTGACGAGGCATTCCGACCAGTACCACCAGTCATTAAAGGGCGCGCGTTGGCTGTATTTGCTCATGCCGCGATAATAATTGAATTTCCTTCAATTTTCCTAATGCAAAATCGCCTTATTCCACCTGACCGGCGGAGCGCAGATAACGGGGGTTTCGGCGGCGCTGCTGGGCCTCATCCTGCCGCTGCGGCTTATCTTCCCGGTGCAGGGCGTCACGCATGGGGCGGGTATCGCCCGCCTGCTCCTGCTCCAGCAGTTCCTGCAGCGCGAGCGGCAGGCGTCCATGTTCGGTATAACCGCTGCCGATGCCTTCCGGCTCGCGGCCCAGCGGCCCGCGGAACAGTTCGGTCGCCAGCCGGCCGTTGCAGTTATCGTACCAGGGCGATTTCAGGAATTTCTGCATGTCGGCGGAAAGATCAGGCAGCAGATTCATCATATCGCGCAGCAGGACGGCGAGGCCGGCAATCACGCGCTCATCATGATGCTCCAGATCATCCAGGGAATCCGTGGGCGTATCCGCCTCATCCGTCAGCGCGTGGATACGACGCAACAGGTCGAGCGTGCGGCCATTTTTGCCCTGCCGTTCGCTGTCGGCAACGAATACATCATCATGGGGAGGTTTGCTGTAAATGTGTACGCAGGTAGTCAAACGGTCGATAACGACCCCCGCCCAGCGGAACCACTCTTCGCGTGCTGGTTTTAGTGCAACGGCTTGCAGATGACGGTCACCCATAGGTACTGACCTCCTGCTGCTTGCAGGCTACCACAAATACCTATTTTGGGCAATTCGACGATTCAGGGGCTTTAAGCTTTAACGCCGCGACCTAACGCCTTGTATCGTAACAGATGATCGGCCAGCACACAGGCCATCATCGCCTCGCCGACAGGCACGGCGCGGATGCCGACGCAGGGATCATGGCGGCCCTTGGTGGAGATTTCGGTATTCTTGCCGTGAACATCAATCGTCTTTTTCGGCTGCAGGATGGAGCTGGTCGGCTTGACGGCAAAACGCACGACAACATCCTGTCCCGTCGAAATACCGCCGAGAATGCCCCCGGCATGGTTCGACAGGAATTCGGGCTTACCACCCTGCCCCGCGCGCATTTCATCGGAATTTTCCTCACCGGACAGTACGGCGCTGGCGAAACCAGCGCCGATTTCCACGCCCTTCACGGCATTGATCGACATCATCGCGCGGGTCAGATCGCTGTCGAGCTTGCCGTAAACAGGCTCGCCTAGACCGACGGGAACGCCCGAAGCCACCACCTCGATCACCGCGCCGATGGAGGAACCATTCTTGCGGATGGATTCCAGATATTCCGTCCATGACGGGATGATATTTTTGTCCGGACTGAAAAACGGATTATTGTCGACTTCGTTCCAGTCCAAGCGCGCCCGGTCGATTTTCTGCGTACCGATCTGAATGACGGCGCCGCGTATCTGTATGGAATTGCCGAGAATTTTGCGCGCAATGGCTCCCGCCGCGACACGGCTGGCGGTTTCGCGGGCTGAGGCCCTGCCCCCGCCTTTGTAATCGCGCACGCCATATTTGGCCCAATAGGTGTAGTCGGCATGACCAGGACGGAATTTGTCCTTGATGTCGTCGTAATCCTTCGACCGCACATCGGTATTGTCGATCATCAGGCTGATCGGTGCGCCGGTGGTGACGCCTTCAAACACACCGGACATGATCTTGACCTGATCGGCTTCCTGCCGCTGCGTCGTGAATTTGGACTGGCCGGGACGGCGGCGATCCATCCAGGGCTGAATATCGGCCTCACTCAGTGAAATTTGTGATGGGCAACCATC
Organism: Alphaproteobacteria bacterium; assembly: GCA_033763555.1. Classification (GTDB taxonomy): domain Bacteria; phylum Pseudomonadota; class Alphaproteobacteria; order UBA9219; family UBA9219; genus JALYJG01. The sequence goes on from JANRKK010000023.1 coordinate 5,457, forward strand.
CACCACAACGCCAATAGCAGGCCCGTGACTTTCGCCCCATGTCGTAAAACGGAAAAGCTCGCCGAAGCTGTTGCTGGCCATGTCGCCCTAGCCGGGTTTCTGAACGAAACCGCTGAGAAGTTCCATGATCTCAGCCGCCCCATCAACCGCCATCATACCGATGGTGTGATAGCCGGCATCAACATGCATGATTTCACCCGTAACGCCTGTACCGAGATCGCTCAACAGGTAAAGCCCGGCATTGCCGACTTCCAGCGTGGTGACATTGCGCTTCAGCGGCGCGTTAATTTCATTCCATCTCAGAATATAGCGGAAATCGCCGATACCCGAAGCCGCCAGCGTCTTGATCGGCCCGGCCGAGATGGCGTTCACACGGATATTACTCCTGCCCAGATCTGCGGCAAGGTAACGCACGCTGGCTTCCAGCGCCGCCTTGGCCACACCCATGACATTGTAATGCGGCATCACACGCTCGGCGCCGAGATAGCTGAGCGTCAGCAGGCTGCCGCCTTCGGACATCAACGGCACGGCACGGCGGCAAATCGCTGTAAAGGAATAACAGGAAATATCCATCGTATGCAGGAAGTTCGCCCGCGTCGTGTCGACATAAAGCCCATCCAACTCGTTCTTGTCCGAAAAGGCGATGCAATGAACAACGAAATCCAGCTTGCCCCATTTTTCTTTCAGGGTTTTGAAAAGCGTATCCACGCTTTCTTCATTCGTCACATCGCACGGCAAAAGAATTTTGGAGCCCACGGATTCCGCCAAGGGCCCGACGCGCTTCAACAAAGCTTCGCCTTGATAGGTGAAAGCCAGTTCGGCTCCCTGCGCCGCGAGTGCGCTGGCGATGCCCCAAGCGATGGAACGGTCATTCGCAACGCCCATGACAAGGCCGCGCTTGCCTTTCATAAGCGTGCCGGGGAACGGAGCCGTGGGAACAGGAGAAGACGTCATTAAGGCCTCATGCAATTGGTAGAAAGTCTAACTTACACGATTGATTTTATGAATCAAATCTTGCCCTGCATGGCCTTGGCAATATGCGAAAGATAATCGGATGTCTCGCCTGACAGCAAGCTTTCAAACCCCGAAGCCACGACGTCCAGCAAAGGCTCCAGCCATGTTTTATCGCTCTTGGCAAAGGGGCTGAGAACATAATCACTGACAATATCGCCGCGTTGACCGGGATGGCCTATGCCCAACCGCACCCGCCAGTAATCCTGCCCAATATGTTCATCCAGCGACTTAAGGCCGTTATGCCCTGCCGCCCCGCCGCCCTGTTTGATTTTCACCTGCCCCGGCTGGAGATCAAGCTCGTCATGAAAGACGATGACATCTTTAGGTTCCAGTTTGTGAAAGCGCATGGCCTCGCCCACGGATTGCCCCGACAGATTCATGAAGGTCATGGGCTTGAGAAGCAGAAAGTCAGGGCCGGAAGCAGGGGATGTCAGCAGCCCTTTGAATTTGCGCTTCCATGCCGGACATTTGTAATGCGCCGCAATGGCATCCGCGGCCATGAATCCGATATTATGCCGTGTGCTGGCATATTCTTTATCGGGATTGCCGAGACCGACGATGAGACGAGGTTGGGTCATACGCACAACATAACACATAACGTCATTCCGGAAAATTTGTGAGGCTGCAAGCCGAGCAAATTTGTCCGGAACCCAGTGATACTATCGGATAGAGAGCTGGCAAATCAACGCTGACTGGATCCCGGATAAACTTTCTTTCGCTGCTACGCACCGAAGAGAAAGTTTTCCGGGATGACGTTGAGTGGGCTTACTTCTTATCAGCCTTCTTGGCGTCCTTGGCATCAGCCGCCGGAGCAGCGCCCTTGGCACCTGCTGCCGGAGCTGCTGCTGCGCCTTCGACCGGAGCCGCGCCTTCAGCGCCCGCTTCGCCTTCAGCCAGGACCGGAGCCGCCGCCGCTGCAGCCGCAGCTGCCGCCGCTTCGTTCTCAGAACGGATGGCCGACGGAACGGCGATGGTGGCGATGGTGAAGTCCTTTTCATGGGTTGTCGGTTTGACACCTTCGGGGAAGGTGATGGCGCTCAGATGCAGCGCATCGTTGATCTGCAAGCCTTCGAGGCTGACCTCGAACTTGTTCGGGATTTTATCCGGCGAACAGGAAACTTCGATCTCGTGATGCACAACGTTGAGCGTACCGCCGCGCTTAATACCCGGTGACTTATCGGAATTAAGGAAGACGACCGGAACGCCGACGCGCACTTTCGTGCTGGCCGATACGCGCAGGAAATCGACATGCAAGGGACGATCCGTGACCGGATCATACTGTACGTCACGCGGCAGAACGCGATGCTTCTTGCCAGCGACGTCGAGGTCGATCAGATGCGTAAAAAAACCTGGGGTTTCGATTTGGCGGGTGAGCGCCTTATCTTCAATGACAACAGAAACAGGCGGTTGCTTGTCCCCATAGATTACTGCAGGGATTTGTCCCTGGCGGCGATATGCGCGTACCGTCCCCTTACCGGCCCGATCGCGCATCCCAGCCGCGAGTGTGGTCACTTGCGTCATGATGCTTCTCCGTGGCTAAAAATGAAGTCGGCCTCCAGGGGTGCCGACCAAGGCGGCGTCTTTAGCAGCTAAAACGGGCTTTTGGCAAGGGTTACGCACACGGGAAGCGCATTAACCATAAGAAACAAAGGGCTTGCACTGGATACAAGTTGGATTAGCTTCGTTATGAATTAAAGAACAACCGTATATATGGAAAGGCAATTCATTATGCTGCACAGCGAAGATCTTGGCCCCGCAAATGGCCCTGAAATACAGAAAGAGATACAAAATGCTAAATCAGGCATCTGCCAAAGACTTCTGAGTTTTGCAAAGCGCCACCCTATTGTAACAACCGCCACCCTGTCGGCTCTTGGAAGCGCTGCTTTCTTTCCGCTTCGCGTCGTTATTCCAACAGCAATCTCAAGCGTGCTTTTGCAAGACCGCCTTGCCGATGCCTCTGCGGATATATGGCGGAAAGAAGCGATAAGTGACGGCAAATCATCAATGTTCAAATATAAATTCGATCGCTATGGCGATGCCATAATAGGCGCGGGGCTTTTTGCAGCAGTCTTGTATGGCGGTTTTTGGAAGGGACCTACTCTTTTTGCCGAATGGACACACAAAGCCCTACAAGCACAGATCAACACCATAGACGATCACGGTTGCCTTGAACTCAACCATCCCTATAAAATGACTGTAGGCGGTACAAATTATACGGTTGTCGTGACCAGCGCCGAAAATCAGCAGAAGTTTCTACCGGATGGCACGACAGAAGTGACTCACACATTTGAAGCTGAAGCCACTTTTGACATGCCTGCATCTTTCTGGAGCGATAAATCCGGTACAGAACCCATAACAAGACGGGTGCATATGGCTCCCGTCCGTGAGGGCGAATTTAAAGCAGGACATCGTTCTCCTGAATGCGCACAACTTGGGCTGGGGTAACCATCACTTATCTAACAACCACTTTTATGGTTAACGGGGTATTGCCAGCCCGGCATCCGTAAATAATGCCTAAAAACCCTATGCCGCATTGACTCCTAGGCCATAATCCATTAGATATTCCTTAACTCCGGTACGGTAGTTTATTCAAACCCGACGATATTTGTCTTCGGACCGGAACCCCACCCAAAGCGTCAAGGACTATATCTGCCACGGCAGAATCCTCGCGTTAATTTCCTACTCACACCCACACTCAGGTTTCCATGAATTTACGAGAATTGAAGAACAAGACGCCCGCCGAACTTCTGGCGATGGCCGAAGAATTGCAGATCGAAGGCGCCGGAGCGATGCGCAAACAGGATATGATGTTTGCCATCCTGAAAACCATGGGCACGCGCGACGAGACCATTATTTACGGCGATGGCGTGCTGGAAGTCCTGCCGGACGGCTTCGGCTTCCTGCGTTCGCCGGAATCCAACTACCTGCCCGGCCCCGACGATATTTATGTTTCCCCCAGCCAGGTGCGGAAGTTCAACCTGCGCACTGGCGACACGGTAGAAGGCGAAATCCGTGCACCGAAGGAAGGCGAACGCTATTTCGCCCTACTCAAAGTCAACAAGATCAATTTTGAAGATCCAGAAAAAGCGCGCCATCGCATCAGCTTCGACAATCTGACGCCGCTGTACCCGAACCAGCATCTGAAGCTGGAAATGCCGGACCCGACCAAGAAAGAGTACACAACGCGGATCATTGATTTGATCTCGCCGCTCGGCAAAGGTCAGCGTGGCCTGATCGTGGCACCTCCGCGTACCGGTAAGACGGTGATGATGCAGAATGTCGCGCACGCCATCACGACCAACCACCCGGAAGTCTATCTGATCGTTCTGTTGATCGACGAACGTCCCGAAGAAGTCACGGACATGGCTCGCTCGGTGAAGGGCGAGGTTATCAGCTCGACCTTCGATGAGCCCGCTACGCGCCACGTTCAGGTCGCCGAAATGGTCATCGAAAAGGCCAAGCGCCTGGTGGAACATAAACGCGATGTTGTTATCCTGCTGGATTCCATCACGCGCCTCGGCCGTGCCTACAACACGGTTGTGCCATCGTCCGGCAAGGTGTTGACAGGCGGTGTCGATGCCAACGCCCTGCAGCGCCCCAAGCGCTTCTTCGGTGCCGCGCGCAACATCGAGGAAGGTGGTTCGCTGACCATCATCGCGACAGCCCTGATCGATACCGGAAGCCGCATGGACGAAGTGATCTTTGAAGAATTCAAAGGCACAGGTAATTCAGAAATTATCCTCGACCGCAAGCTGTCCGACCGCCGCACCTTCCCCGCCATCGACATCACCAAGTCCGGCACGCGTAAGGAAGAATTGCTGGTCGACAAGGGCACCATGTCAAAGATGTGGGTGCTGCGCCGCGTCCTGCTGCCCATGGGCGTCACGGATGCGATGGAGTTCCTGCTCGACAAGCTCAAATACTCGAAGACCAACGCGGATTTCTTCGACAGCATGAGCAGCCAGGGCGGCAATGATAGCGGCGGTACAACAGTCGAGCGCAAGCCCTCTGTCACGCGCCGTTCCTCCTCGGGCTCGACGAACAGCAACAACGACTAATTTTGTTTTTTCCGGCTGGTTTTGACGAACCCGCAGGCCCTGCCCTATGATGGCGCCTGCTTTCGTAACCTGCGGAGAAAAACATGCGCCTGTTCCCTGCCCTTCTGGCTGTTTTCCTGCTGGCCGCCGCACCGCTTTATGCCGCTGGCAAATCTGCAACTGCCAAGAGCACAGCCAAGGAAGCATCTGCGCCCGCTGCAGCTCCCGCATCAAACGAACCGCCCGCAGGCTATACCCCCAGCCCCGCCAAAGGCGGCACCGTCAAAGCCGGAAATATTGAAATCAGCGATATTTCGACATCGGAAATGGCGGACGGAAAAATCGACGTCTATATGGAAATCGATAACGAAGGCAAGGTACCGGACGCCCTGGTCAGTGCTGAGACGCCGATCTCCGACCATGTGGTGATGGTGACCATCGAAGACAAAAAGGAAACCGAAGCGCCGCTGATGATCGAGCTGCCCGCAGGCAAATCCGCTGAATTCAAGGAAAAGAAAAACGCCCTGCGCATCAAAGGCATTAAAAAGAGCCTAAAGGAAGGCGACAAATTTCAGTTGATGCTGCATTTCCGCAGTGCGCCGAACGCGGTCTTCGACATTACCGTGCGGCGCAAAAAGTCTTTCTTCAATTGGTAATATAAAAATCATTCACCATGAGCGCCCAGGCCAATCAAAGAACTCATACAAGTATTTTTAACACAACTCTTTTGGTTGTCGGGCTTGGCTACTGCATCGACGCTTTCGACCTGTTTCTTTATAATGCCCTTCGCGTTTCGAGCCTACGCGATCTTGGCCTTGAAGGCGATGCGCTGACAAAAGCCGGATTGTATATTCTCAATCTTCAAATTGTTGGCATGCTGATTGGCGGTTTATTATGGGGCATTCTTGGTGATAAGATTGGACGCAAAAAAGCACTTATCGGTTCTGTTTTGCTCTATTCGCTTGGCTCACTGGGATGCGCTTTTATTACAAACGTAGAATTGTACGCCCTTCTGCGTTTTCTCACCGGAATAGGACTTGCTGGAGAAATGGGACTCGGCGCCGTTCTTGTTGCTGAAACAGTTTCCGACCGACAAAGAGGTTGGGGCGTCGCGCTTTATGCGCTTTTTGCTTATGTCGGTATTGTTGCCGCCAATCTCCTTGGCAGCTGGTTACCGTGGCGAACCTGTTACGCGATAGGCGGAGCGATTGGCCTCTTCCTTCTTTTCGGACGGATGGTGCTTTTTGAATCCGGCCTATATGAACAGCTTCTGCACACAACAAAAGTCGCGCGCGGTTCACTAAAACTGTTACTGAAAAAGCCTGATCTCCTGAAACGCTGGCTTTGCTGCATCTTCTTTACCATGCCGTATTTCTATACGGTCAATCTACTCATAACGCTGGCCCCCGAATTTGGCAAAGCTGTAGGCGTATCAGTTCCCATCAAAGCCCCGACGGCCTTGATGCTGTGGTCAGGATCGGCTTTTTTCGGAACAATTCTGGCGGCAATCGTAAGCCGTATGCTGCAACGGCGTATATTAGCTATCGCCATTTATCTTGTGATTAACCTCATGCTTTCCGCTTGGTATCTGATGCAAAATCAACCGAGTGAAATCGGTTTCTATATGATATGTGCCGTCACGGGCTTGGCAAATTTCTTTGTGCTGGAACTTTATGTTGCCATTGAACAATTTGGAACAAATATGCGTGCAACGGGTGGCACTTCGGCTCTCAGCATTGGCCGTTCTACCCTGGTTATTACCAATTCAGTTTTCCTGGCTTTGCGCGCTTCTGGCGTCGATATTCTGTCCGCCGCGGCATGGACAGGGGCCGGAGCTTATATTATTGGTTTCATTTGCTTGCTCGGTCTGCGTGAGACTTATCACCAAAGCATGGATTTTCTGGAAGAAAGAAAATGACCGAACGCATCCAACTCCCCGTCCCCGAAGGCATCGACAGGGTACTGCTGCATTCCTGCTGTGCGCCCTGTTCGGGCGAGGTGATGGAGGCCATGCAGGCCAGCGGGTTGGATATCACCATCTATTTCTATAATCCCAATATTCATCCGCGCGAAGAATATGAAATCCGCAAGAGCGAGAATATCCGCTTCGCCGAGAAGATGGGCATTCCCTTCATCGATGCCGACTACGACAGTGACAACTGGTTCGCGCGCGTCAAAGGCATGGAATGGGAACCCGAGCGCGGCAAGCGCTGCACCGAATGTTTCGACATGCGGTTCGAGCGTACCGCTCTCTATGCCCACGAAAACGGCTTTAACCTGTTCACCTCATGCCTCGGCATTTCACGCTGGAAAGATATGGAGCAGATCAATGGCTGCGGTCATCGCGCGGCCGGACGATACGATGGGTTGAGCTATTGGGATTATAACTGGCGCAAGAATAACGGCTCCAACCGCATGATCGAAATTTCCAAGCGCGAAGCGTTTTACCAACAGGAATATTGCGGCTGCATCTACTCCCTGCGCGACACCAACAAACACCGCCGTGAAACCGGGCGCGGAAATATTGAGATCGGAGTGAATTATTACAGTCAGGACGTGGGCGTTTAAGGGATTTGTTCCTTTAATCTTCCGCCAACCCTCACCGACTCAATGCTTTTGGTTAACCCTGTCGCATCGTCGGTCACGATAAACGCGCCGCAGATTGTGGCTTCGCCTTCGGCGGGTGCGAGGCGTTCGCCGGGAACCTTGCGTGTGAATTTCCAAACCGCTAATTCCTTCTTCATGCCAATGACGCTGTCATAATCGCCGCACATACCTGCATCCGTCTGATAGGCCGTGCCTTTCGGAAAAATCTGTGCATCGGCCGTGGGAATATGCGTATGCGTACCGATAACAGCGGAAACGCGACCATCCACCACATGCGCGAAAGCCATCTTCTCGGACGAGGCTTCGCCATGAAAATCCACCACGATCGCCTGAACGGATGAACCCAGCCGATGCTGCGCCAGCAATTTCTCTACTGTGGCAAAGGGATCGTCCAGCACGGGCTCCATGAACAAGCGGGCCATAATATTGGCGATCAAAATTTTCCGTCCGTCCGGCAACGTATGGAGATAAAAACCACGTCCCGGCGTGCCTTCGGGGAAATTCAGAGGCCGCAGCAGGCGCGGGTCGCTGTCAATCGTTCCGACCAGTTCCTTCTGCCCCCAGATGTGGTTTCCGGTCGTCAGGCAATCGATGCCCAGTGCATAAAATTCCTGCGCCAGTTTGGTGGTGATGCCAAACCCGGCAGCGGCGTTTTCAGCATTGGCGATGATAACGTCCGGCTTCAGACGAGTCTTCAGGCCCGGTAGATGCTTTGCCAGCCCGTCGCGCCCGCTGCGCCCCATCACATCGCCAAAGAAAAGAATACGCATGTCATCTTCTAGAACAATTCTTATCACAATGGAATTCCCTCCCCCTCGTGAGGAGGGTTGGGGAGGGGGGAGATACGCTGGAGATCAAGGCTCAGACCTTCAGAGTCCTAATCCAAGCCTCGCTCCCCCACCCCTGACCCCTCCCACGGAGGGGAGGGGAAATCTATTGCATTAACGCCATTGCCATTCCCACCAAGCCTTGTATACAGACAGTCTCATGCACGCCCCCCGGACGACCCCTGTACAAATATTTTTTGCCTGGCTGGTGCTGGCAGCGCTTGTCCTGCGGGGACTTGTTCCCGTCGGCTATATGCCGGATTTTTCCGGCAAGTCGGCTTTGCCATCCATCGCCATATGCGGCGGCAAAGCGCATAGCAGCAATGCGCCGCTGAAAGATTCCGGCACGCCGAGCCACCATCAGGACGCCCCTTGTCTCTTTGCTTTTAATAAAAGCTTTTCCCTTGAAAGCGTGAAGCCACCTGCTCTTGCGGTTCTGGCTTTGGTTTTCAGCATGGCGCTTGCCTTTGCCGCTCTAGTTCTCGAACGGCAACGTCTCTTCGGTAACGCCTCATCCCGCTCGCCGCCAACACACTCCTGATTGGCACGCGTGCATTGTCGGTGCGTCGCGAGGCGCACTCTGTTTTACCCCCATCAGGAGATATGTATGTTCAAACGTTTTGTTGTGCTGGCCGTTCTGCTGGCTGGCTTTATGCCCCATGCTGCACTGGCTTGTGCCTGTGGCTGTGGCGTGTTCGAGGCTGGCACGGGAAGCCTGTTTCCTACCAGTGAAGGCGGAACGGTCTGGCTCGAATACGACTATATGAACCAGAACCAGAAAATCACCGGAGGCGATGGTCATAATCACGACGAGAAAATCCGTACCGACTTCGTCACGGCGGGCGGACAGTACATGTTTAACCGCAGCTGGGGCATTAATGTGCAGGTTCCGGTCTGGAACCGTTATCTCGATACCATCGACCATGATGACGGGCTGCTGAGCTTTGAGCATGCCGATCTTGGGGATATTCGCCTGCGCGGTATCTACACCGGGTTCTTTGACGATATGTCCACCGGAGTAACCTTCGGTCTAAAACTGCCGACAGGCGATTTCAACTATCCGAATTTCGAGCGCGACACTCAAATTGGCACAGGCAGCACGGATATCCTGCTGGGCGCCTATCACCGCCGGAACCTGACGGATGATGCCATGTATGACTGGTTTATCAACGGCCAATGGCAACACGCCATATCCATTCAGGATGATTTCCGTCCCGGTGATGAATTTAACATCGGTACAGGCGTTTCCTATAACGGCCTATCGTTTGGCAGCGCAGGCACTCTCTCACCGATTGTCCAGGCGGTGCTGTCGCATAAACTGGAAAACACAGGCGCGAACGCCCATTCGGAAAATAGCGGCTACACCAACCTGATGGTGGGGCCGGGCTTGGAATACAACATCAACAATGTCCGTCTGTATGGCGACATTCTGTTTCCCGTGATGCAGAATGTGAATGGCACACAGCTCGTTGCACCGCTGATGTTCAAATTCATCATGGCGTACAACTTCTAGGGCATCTTCAAAACGGCCGGGACATACATATGGTTCGATACAAAAATAACCGTCTGTCTGTCCTGGCTTTGTGCCTGTTCATCCTGTTTATGTCATCGGCTCATGCGGCCATGGAAATCGGCCAGCCTGCCCCACCGCTGATCGTAACAACGATTGAAGGAAAGATTTTTGATCTCAGCGCCCAGCGCGGCAAGGTCGCCATCGTCCATTTCTGGGCCACATGGTGCCCGGAATGCCGCGTTGAGATGCCTGCCCTTGCAGGTTTTTACCGCACCCATCATGACAGGAGCATTGAGCTTGTCGGCATCAGCATCGAGCGTGACCGAAACAAAGTTGCCGATTTCATGAAAGATTTCGGTTTTCCAGCGGCCGTGCAAAGTGAAATTACAACCAGCGGTTTTGACAATCCGCGCTTTATACCCGTTACTTACATCTTCGATAAAAATGGCATTTTGCGCGCGCGGTTGACCCCTCAGACCGGGATACTGACCGAGGGTATGTTGGCCAAAATCGTCCAGCCCCTTTTAATAAAGTAAACAGCGCTTATATAAAAAACCCTTGTAAATTCAGCTTCTTAAAGGGTTTTCATTGACGAAAACCTCAGGAAATGCGCATTCTCTGCGGCTTTCACGCAAGAATCGACCGTCAGGACAGGCTCGTGGCCCAAAAAATCGTCGTTGTTGAATCGCCTGCCAAGGCGAAAACCATCAATAAATATCTCGGCAGTGACTATACGGTTCTGGCGTCCTACGGCCATATCCGCGATTTGCCGCCGAAGGATGGTTCCGTCCGCCCGGATGAGGATTTCGCCATGGATTGGGAGTTGGGCGAACGCGCCAGCAAGCCCGTGGGTGAAATCAGCAAGGCTGTCAAAGGCGCGGAAGCCATCTTCCTCGCAACCGACCCTGACCGCGAAGGCGAGGCCATTGCGTGGCATATTCAGGAAGTCCTGAATGAAAAAGGCCTGTCGAAGAAAATTCCGGTCAAGCGCATCGCCTTCAACGAAATCACCAAGCAGACCGTGCTGGACGCCATCAAGAATCCGCGCGAGATCGACAAGGATCTGGTTGATGCCTATATGGCGCGCCGCGCTCTGGATTATCTGGTCGGCTTTTCGCTATCCCCTATTTTGTGGCGGAAACTTCCGGGCGCAAAATCGGCGGGCCGCGTGCAATCCGTCGCGTTGCGTCTGATTTGCGAACGCGAATCCGAAATCGAAAAATTCAAGCCGCAGGAATTCTGGTCGATCGAAGCCGTGTTCACGACATCCGGCGGGGCGCAAATCCCTGCCCGCTTGACGCATCTCGATGGCAAGAAGCTTGATAAATTCGCCATTCAGACGGAAGCCGAGGCGCAAGCCGCACTGCTCGTCCTCAGCCAATTGTCGTGGAAGGTCGGTGGCGTTGAAAAGAAACAATCGCGCCGCAATCCCTATCCACCCTTCACGACTTCGACGCTGCAACAGGAAGCTTCGCGCAAGCTCGGTCTCGGCGCAACGCGCACCATGCGTACAGCGCAGGGGCTCTATGAAGGCGTCGATATTGGCGGCGAAGCGGTTGGTCTGATTACTTATATGCGTACGGACGGCGTATCACTTTCTGTCGATGCCATTGCTAGCGCGCGTGATGTTATCGGCCGGGATTTTGGCAAGGACTACCTGCCCGCCGAACCACGGGTTTACAAAAAAACCGCCAAGAACGCGCAGGAAGCGCACGAAGCCATTCGCCCGACAGACATGAACCGGACGCCAGAAGCCGTTGCCAAATATCTCGATGGTGAGGCGCTGAAACTCTATACGCTCATCTGGCAACGTACGATGGCTTCGCAGATGTCGAGCGCCGTACTTGACCAGGTCGCCGTCGATATCGCTGGCAGCGGCAACAAAGCCGTGTTCCGCGCCACAGGCTCGGTTGTCGTTTTCGACGGCTGGCTGAAAGTCTATCAGGAAGTCGATGATGACGAGAAAAAGCCGGATGACGACGGCTATGGTAATGTCCGCCTGCCTGCGGTGAATGAAAACGACCCGCTGAACAAAAAAGAGATCAAGCCGGAGCAACATTTCACCCAGCCGCCGCCGCGCTACAGCGAAGCCAGCCTTGTAAAAAAGCTGGAAGAGTTGGGCATCGGACGCCCCTCCACTTACGCCAGCATCATGCAGGTGCTGCAGGATCGCAATTATGTGCGCCTCGACCGCAAACGCTTTATTCCTGAAGATCGCGGACGTATCGTTACGGCTTTTCTTGAGAATTTCTTTGGTCATTACGTCGAATATGACTTCACCGCCGATCTGGAAGGAAAGCTGGATGATATTTCCGGCGGCAAAATCGACTGGAAGAAAGTCCTGCGCCAGTTCTGGACCGATTTCTCGGGGGCGATCGACCAGACCAAGGATTTGAAAATCTCCAACGTCATCGATGCGCTGGACGAAGCGCTCGGCCCGCATTTCTTCCCACCACAGCTGGATGGCAGCGACCCGCGCCAGTGTCTGGTCTGCAAAACAGGCCGCCTTGGCCTAAAACTTGGTCGCTATGGCGCCTTCCTGGGCTGCTCCAACTATCCGGAATGCCGCAACACGCGTCCGCTGGCCGTCACAGGCAGCGGCAATGACAATGCGCCACAGATGCAAGGCCCGCGCGAACTGGGGCCTGATCCTGTCAGCGGTTTGCCTGTTTCCGTGCGCGTTGGCCCCTACGGCGCCTATGCCCAGCTTGGCCCCGCGCCGATGGCGGTTCAGCCGGAAGTGCAGCAAGTCGATGACGGCAAAGCAAAAAAGAAGAAAAAGAAAAAATCGGATGCGCCCAAACCGAAACGCGCATCGCTGCTAAAAGGCATGGACCCGAACATCATCGATCTGAAAACAGCGTTGAAGCTTCTCAACATGCCACGCGAAGTCGGGAAGCACCCGGAGACGGGCGAGATGATCACCGCCAATCTGGGACGCTTTGGCCCCTATCTGCGAATGGGCACGCAATCCAAGAACTTGCCGCCGGACGATGATGTTCTGAATATCGGTTTGAACCGCGCCGTTGTGCTGCTGGCCGAACCGAGCAAGGGCGGCAACCGCCCGCAGCGCGTCGCTGGAAAGCCACTCGGCGAACATCCGGAAGACGGTAAGGCCGTCACACTGAACAGCGGCCGTTTCGGGCCTTATGTGAAGTGGGGCAAGCTGATGGCCACAGTCACGAAATCCTATGATCCGGAAAATCTTACGCTCGCCGAAGCGATTGAAATTCTCAATGCCAAGGCAGAAAAAATGGCATCCGGCGGCGGCAAACCCGCCAAGGCTGCAAAAGCAGCGAAACCCACAAAAGCAAAAAAGAGCAAAGCGTCGTAACAAATACGGGCGACACTTAATCGATAGCCTTAAAAATCACGCTCGCGTTGGTGCCACCGAAACCGAAGGAATTCGACAAAGCGGCGCGGACTTTTTTCTGTTTCGCCTTATGCGGCACAAGATCGATGCCTGTGCAACTTTCGGACGGATTGTCGAGATTCAGGGTCGGCGGAACAACGCTGTCATTCATGGCCTTGATGGAATAAATCGCTTCCACCGCACCCGCTGCGCCAAGCAAATGCCCAACAGCAGATTTGGTTGAGGACATCGACACCTTCTCCGAAGCCGAGCCAAGCAAACGCTTGACTGCCTTCAATTCAATTTCGTCACCCACAGGCGTCGATGTCCCATGCGAATTAATATAGTCGATCTGGTCGGGATTCATCTTGGCATGGCCAAGCGCCATCTTCATGGCGCGGTAGCCACCATTGCCGTCTTCGACAGGCGAGGTCATGTGATAGGCATCGCCTGACAAGCCATAGCCAACGACTTCGGCATAAATCTTCGCGCCACGCTTTTTGGCATGTTCATATTCTTCAAGAATGAGCATGCCAGCGCCTTCGCCCATAACAAAACCATCGCGGTCTTTGTCATAGGGGCGGGAAGCCTTGGATGGTATGTCGTTGAAATTCGTGGACAGCGCGCGCAAAGCGCAGAACCCGGCAATGCCAATGCGGCAGATGGAGGCTTCGGTGCCTCCGGCAATCATGAGGTCAGCATCGCCGAACATAATCAGCCGCGCGGCATCGCCGATCGCATGCGCGCCCGTAGCGCAGGCTGTAACAACCGCATGGTTCGGGCCACGGAAATCATGCAGGATGGAAACCTGGCCCGACGCCAGATTCACAAGGCTGCGCGGAATGAAAAAGGGCGATACGCGACGCGGGCCTTTTTCGTGCAGCACAATAGAAGTTTCGTAAATTTCGTTCAGGCCGCCGATACCCGAACCGATCATGACACCTGCGCGTTCCTTGGCCTCATCCGTGGCGGGCTTGTACCCGCTGTCCTTGACCGCCTCATCCGCGGCCGCGATGGCGTAATGGATGAAGGTGTCCATTTTTTTCTGTTCTTTGGGTTCAATATAGCGGTCGGGATTAAACTCGCCTGGCCCATCGCCGCGCGGAATCTGGCCCGCAACCTGGCACGGTATATCCGATGGGTCGAAATGAGTGATGCGGCCAAAGCCGTTTTCACCCGCAATCAAACGGCGCCAGTTGACGTCAACGCCGACGCCCAATGGCGAAATCATGCCCATGCCTGTAACGACGACTCTTCTCATGAATCCTTATTACCACGGGCAGCGCCCCCGCGAAAGCAGGGCCCCATCACCGGATGATGCTTCAGGTTAAGCCGCTTTTTTCTGATTGATGTAGTCAATCGCATCCTTGACGGTAGCGATCTTTTCCGCGGCGTCATCGGGGATTTCGACGCCAAATTCTTCTTCAAAAGCCATGACGAGCTCGACCGTATCCAGGCTGTCCGCGCCCAGATCGTCGATGAAACTGGCATTGTCGGTGACTTTGGCCGCATCAACGCCCAAATGTTCCACAACGATCTTCTTCACACGTTCTGCGATATCACTCATGATTCCTGCTTCCTCCGCTGCGTTACTGAAAGATAGTTTCAAGACTTACTTTAGGCGATTCTCAATGCATGCAAAACTCTTGCTCCTGCTTGCTTGATTGCCTCTAATTTACCTGCCCGTCTTGGGGCGTCTTCATTCGTATAAGCTAAATCATCAACAAACTCAGGCTTATGTCCTCTCACACATTCGATTAAACCGCCAACTGTTTGTATGCCCGGCCCTTCATCATTCGTAATTTCAATACCAAATGCCTCTTCAGCTTCCGCCACAATTTCTAGAATATCTAAACTGTCTGCACCAAGATCGTCATAAAACTTGCTTTGAAGAGTCACTTCATCTCGAGCAAGAGCAAACTGCTCCTCAACAATGCTTCTTATACGCCTTTCAATACCGTCCATAATATGTCTCCCTGCCGTAGCTCTACAGGCTGAATCAGCCCCGGCACGAAGGTTCTTCTCTATTCTTTGGGCCTGTCTCTGTCCAGAAGAAAGAGAAATGCCCCACAATCGTCACCTAAGCCTATGAAAAGGCTTATAATTTCTTGAATCTGGCATTGGTTTCCGGCATGCTGTAGGCATGTCTTTCCTTTGAAAATTCAAGGCGTTAAACAACAAGTCTGATGCTCAAAATCGATTCTCTTTCCCGCAGCCCGCAGCACCGGGCAGAAATCGGCGTTTTGCGCCAATTGGGGCCCTATCTGGCGCCCTATAAATTGGCCATCACAGGCGCCGCTGCCGCCCTGCTTATTTCAGGTGTAACGGTCCTGAGCATCGTTAAGGGTGTGAGCAGCGTCATCGACAAGGGTTTTGAAGCCAAAGACCCCGCTATGCTGAATTATTCGCTGTTTGGCCTTTTGGTTGCGATCATTATTTTGTCGCTTGCGACCTATTCGCGCTACTCGCTGGTCTCATGGCTGGGCGAACGGGTTGTCTCCGATCTGCGGCGCGCCGCTTATAATCACCTTCTCACGCTCAGCCCGGTTTTTTTTGAAAGCACGCGCAGCGGGGATATTCTTTCACGCTTCTCGGTCGATGCAGGCATCCTGCAGGCGCTGATCGGTTCTTCAGTGTCTATCGCTCTGCGCAACTGCGTAATGCTGATCGGTGGCGTTCTTATGATGCTGCTAACCAGCGCGAAGCTGACGGGCCTTGTCCTGCTGGGCATTCCTCTCGTCGTCGCGCCGATTGTTTTTCTGGGCCGCCGCGTGCGGCGCCTGTCACGCGCCACGCAGGAATGCGTTGCCGATGTTAGTGCTTCGGCTGAGGAAACCATACATGGCATCCGCACTGTGCAGGCCTTCAGCCATGAAAATATCAGCCGCCAGGAATTCAACAGCCATGTGGAAACCGCCACACGCGCCGCCACGCGCCACATCCGCACACGCGCGATTTTGTCGGCAAGTGTTATTTTTCTGGTGTTTTCGGCCATTGGCCTTGTGATGTGGGTCGGCGGACATGATGTGCTGAACCGCCATATCACGCCAGGACAACTTTCCGCTTTCGTCGGCTATGCCATTCTTGCCGCCGGGGCAGTTGGTTCAATCAGCGAGATTATCGGCGATCTGCATCGCGCAACGGGCGCAACGGAACGTATTTTTGACCTTCTGGCAGTCCAACCGCTGATCACCGCGCCTGCCAATCCGGTTTCCTTGCCTGCGCCGCGCGGCTCTCTGGCTTTCGAGCATGTGAACTTCGCCTATTCCGCACGGCCGAACCAGCCAGCCCTGCAGGATGTTTCTTTTATCATTCAGCCGGGCGAACGGGTGGCTATTGTTGGCCCCAGCGGCGCGGGCAAAACAACTCTGTTCCAGCTGGCCCTACGTTTCTATGACCCACAGAAAGGCGCCGTCCTTCTGGATGGCATCGACATCAAGGCCGCCGACCCGCAGGCCGTGCGCACGCGCATCGGCATTGTGCCGCAAGACCCGGTGATTTTCTCGACCAATGCCTGGCACAATATCGGTTATGGCGACCCGAAAGCCTCGCACGATGAAATCCGCACCGCTGCACGCGCCGCGCATGCGGATGAATTTCTATCTGCACTGCCGAACGGCTATGAAACCTATCTCGGTGAAAAAGGCGTACGCCTGTCGGGCGGACAGAAACAGCGCGTTGCCATCGCCCGCGCCATTTTGCGCAATCCGCCGCTGCTGCTGCTTGATGAAGCCACATCGGCACTGGACGCAGAAAGCGAACGGCTTGTGCAGGCCGCACTGGACGGATTGATGAAAGACCGCACGACCCTGATCATCGCCCACCGTTTGGCAACCGTGATCAATGCCGACCGTATTCTGGTTATGGATGAAGGCCGCATCGTGGCAACCGGAACGCACCAAAGCTTGATTGCCCAGGGCGGCCTCTACGCCCGGCTGGCGCAACTGCAGTTCGAGACGCCGGAGAAGATGGCTGTAAGGGTGGCGGGTTGATCTGTCTAGTGTGACCAATAATGGGGCTCAACCCACCCTAAACTCACTCTTGGCATTGATGTTTCAACGCGACAAGGTTCATCTTTATCATCTCTCTCGAGGTAAAGTATTTTATCAACCGGAACAAGGGTATCTTTGCCAAAATAGTCCTTGCCATAAACATGCCCACTAACCCGCACACCAACACTTGGGTATACTTCTTGGGTTGTTTGATTGCCATTAGGCAAAATGTCAGCTTTAACTGTTACAGTATAAACGTAAGGCTGCACCTTTATCGTGAGTTCCGTACCATCCTCACGAATTAATCTATGCTCTCCGTTGTTGCTATAGATAAATGATGTACAGCTAATCCGATTAACTTCGTTTGATACTATTTTATCAACGGGCGCAGCTGAACGTGGATAGGTTTGATTTCCAAACCACGACATAAAACATGTAGTACCGACAGCCATAACGGGCATAAACCATACGCTAGGAAATGATTTTCTATGCCTATCGGCTCTTTCCCC
The DNA here is from genome assembly GCA_033763555.1 of Alphaproteobacteria bacterium. Lineage (GTDB taxonomy): Bacteria > Pseudomonadota > Alphaproteobacteria > UBA9219 > UBA9219 > JALYJG01. The sequence goes on from JANRKK010000023.1 coordinate 23,308, forward strand.
TACAGTGCCTTGGCGTGTGAGGGCCAAAGCAGTCATTCCCATTGCTGTACCACCAAGGACGTATTGAACTGCAGGAATCGCATTGAACCAGCCCACTGCAGCAGCCCCTGCCGCAAGTCCAAAATCAAGCGTCAACGCGCCAAAGCGGAAAGCATAGCGGCCTTCGCCCTGACCAAGCGGTTCTAATGAGAGATACTGACGAACAAAACGCTTGGCACGTTGGTAAATGGTTAAATGGGCTGCTTCAGCAAATGCCTGTTCCATAAATACCTCCCTAAAATTGAGTGCCGGGAGAAGCCTACCGCGCCTGTCAGACGCGTCAACCCTGCCGGGAGGGGCAGATATTAACCATCTTTCTCTTCGGTTTTCTTCAGCAGCTCTTCCGCCGGGATGGTTTTTTCGCTGACCTTCGCCTGCGTGAGGATGTAGTCAATGACTTTCTCTTCCAGCAACGGCGCCCGGAGGCGTTCCAGCTCACCCGGCGTCTGGGTGTAGTAATCGACCACGGCTTTTTCCTGCCCCGGGAAGCGGCGCGCCTCGGCCATCAGCGCGTTGCGCAATTCCGTTGATGACACCGTGATGCTTTGCTTCTGCGCCACTTCGGCGAGCAGCAGGCCCAACCGGATACGACGCTCGGCAATGCCGTGATATTCCTTACGCAGGGCATCATCGCTCTTTTTCTTGTCTTCTTCCGGCAATTCGCCTTTGGCCTTGCTGTTCTCAACCTGCTTCCAGATCGCGTCAAATTCGCGCTCCAGCATGCCGGGTGGAATTTCAAAATCATGCGTTGCCGCCAGCTTGTCCAGCAGCTGCCGCTTGACGATGGCGCGGCTGATGCGTCCGTAATCCGCGGAAATATCGTCCCGCACGCGCTCGCGCAGCTTGTCGATGGAAGGGAAGCCCAGATCCTTGGCCAGCTCATCACTCATGTCAGCGGGTTTGTGCGCCCGCAGTTCCTTGACCTCAACCTCAAACTCAGCCTGCTTTCCAGCAAGATGGGTGGCGTGATACTCGGCAGGAAATTTCACCTTGATGGTTTTTGTGTCGCCCGGCTTGCTGCCGACCAGCTGGTCTTCAAAATTATCAATGAAGCTCTTGGAGCCCAGCTCCAAGCGATGCCCCTGCCCCTTCATGCCGGGCTGTTTTTCGCCATCCACGGAACCGTCAAAATCAATGACCAGCACATCGCCTTTTTTCGCAGGGCGGCCTTCAGCTACGACTTCCGGTTCACGCATGGCTTTTGCCGCGCGGGTGATGGCTTCCTCAATCATTTTGTCGGTAATTTCAGCGACCAGTTTTTCGACGGCAATCTTACTGAAATCCCCGGGCGTCACTTCCGGCAAAACTTCAACCGCCAGCTTGAATTCCAGATCTTTGTCTTCGGCAAAGCTGACCAGTTCGATCTTCGGCTGCATGGCCGGACGCAAATTGCGTTCCGTCAGCGCCTTTTCCGTCGCTTCGGACACGGTGCGGTCAAGCACTTCGGCGCGCGCGTTGGGGCCAAAGCGCTTTCTCAAAACATCCATCGGGATTTTGCCGGGACGGAAGCCAGGCAAGCGGGCCGTCTGGCCCATTTCGGTCAGGCGAGCCTGTAAATTCTTTTCAACAATATCCTGCGGCACCGTGATGGCGAATTCCCGCTGCAAACCTTTTTTGCTGACTTCTTTAACTTGAGGCATGTGTCTAATTCCTTATTTTCTATTGATCTGTCCTGGCTCGCCGCCCGAAGCGGCACAGCCGCGAAGGGTG
>JANRKK010000024.1:0-11681 GCA_033763555.1 Alphaproteobacteria bacterium
GTGTCCACCACTTTTGCCACGGGTTCGGCGGCGATCTCGATGGTTTGGGTTCCGGCGGCGATGATGGCGCCTTTTTCGCTGCGCGTCGTGACGACCATGCCGCAATGTTCCCGCACGGCAGTCACGGCGTTATCCAAATCCTGCGTTTGATACAGCGCCATCAGCTCATTTTGATTGGCGAAGAGAATATCAACCTCATTTTTGATCAGATCGATAAATTCTGCGCGGTGACGCTCGACGCAAAATACATCCGATAAAGTCAGCGATAACTGCCTGTCGGCCTCGCGCACAATTTGCGCTGCAAGGCGGAAGGCTTTCTTCGCTTCCGGCGGATCGAACAGATAGCCTTCAAGGTAAGTAACCTGCGCATCCATTACCACCTGTGGTTGGACATCCTGCGGCCCGAATTCCACCGCCGCGCCGAGATAAGTATTCATACTGCGCTGCGCATCCGGCGTAACGAGGATCAGGCATCGACCTGTCGGCGAGCCTTTGCGACGGTCAACGGAAACTTCCTTGATCTCCTGCCGCCGCTCCGGCAAAGGCGGCGTGGCGAAGTAAACGCCTTGCGCATGCATGTCGTGGCGGAAGATGGCGCCGAGCTGGTCGGCTTTGACCTTTCCCATATAGGCCGGAAAACCGCCCAGCGATGCGATGCCCGCGACCGTATTACCCGCCGAACCGCCCGAAATCTGCACCGCAGGCCCGATGACATCGTACAGCATCCCGGCGCGTTCGGCGTCGATCAGCGTCATGGCGCCTTTGGCGATGCCGTGGGTTTTCAGAAATTCGTCGCTGGCATCGGCGATCACATCGACCAGAGCGTTGCCAATGGCGCAGACATCAAAGGGGGTAGCAGGCATTGAAAGATTCCATAATGGGGAATCTGAAAGTGCCACGGCGGGAGAAGGGGGGCAAGTGGCCTGCCAGCCGTAGCTCGCGCAGCGAGCGTAGGCTGGTGCCGTTGGAGGGATTTGAACCCCCGACCTTAGCTTTACGAAAGCTCTGCTCTACCCCTGAGCTACAACGGCGATAATTGCCGAGTGCTCAATAATAGGTTCGGGGATAGGCGTCAAATAGTTTGCTTTCCGCGTCGTTCCGGGGCGCGCGCAGCGCGAACCCGGAATCTATGGAACAGCGTTGAAGTGGGCGCTATGGATTCCGGATCGTCCCTGCGGGACGTCCGGAATGACGAAGATGACGACGTTCGGTTCATATGGCAGATTGCCGTTATGTCTTGCATTGACGTAACCATTCCACCTTTAACGGCGCAGCGGCCTTTGCTGCTGGTCGCGGCGGCGGCCCTGATCGACGCGGAAAACCGCGTGCTACTAGCCGAGCGCCCGGCGGGAAAAAGCATGGCGGGCCTGTGGGAATTTCCGGGTGGCAAGGTCGGTAAGGGCGAAACCCCCGAAGCCGCGCTGGTCCGGGAACTGTACGAAGAGCTGGGTATCACGACCTCAACCGGATGCCTCTGGCCGCTCAGTTTCGCGTCGCATGCTTATGAGAACTTCCATCTGCTGATGCCGCTGTTCTCCTGCCGCAACTGGAATGGCACGCCGAAATCCCGGGAAGGGCAAAAGCTAGCATGGGTGCGCAAGGAGGAATTGCGGAATTACCCGATGCCTCCGGCTGATGTTAATTTGGTGCAGGCGCTTTGGGAGGTTCTGTAAAAACTTACAAAGTTAGTTCGCGCGCCGTTGTCTGTCTTCCAAGTTTTGTTGAACCAAGTTGTAAGATTGGTTGTTCTTTTACCATCCGGTAAAGTTCAGAATCTGACTCTGCATAATCGCACGCGATGAGTCGGTCTGTGTTTTCTATGTCAACTCGTGCGCCAGCATCAAGCAGCGTTTTTACACATTCTAAGCGTCTTTCCATGACGGCAAGTGCAAGAGCAGGATTGCCCTGTTTATCGACTGCATCAATATCGGCTCCTGCTGCGAGAAGCAATTTGAGGCAATCGTTGTGACCATTTCGGGCTGCCAGCGCCAATGCCCTAAGTCCATCTTCATTTTGCGCTTCAATGTCAGCTTTAGCTTCAATAAGCAGCCCGAGTGATGCGCGCTGCCCATATTGTGCTGTCCCCAAAAGCGCTGTGCTAAGATCTCTTCTGCGAACACTGGTGTCAGCTCCGGCCCCAAGAAGCTTTCTAACACATGCTACATGTCCTTTTCGTGAGGCAACTGTAAGTGCAGTATCATTGTTGAGATCGCCTGCCTTGGTGTTGACATTTGCACCAGCGTCAATAAGTAGACCGAGACATCGAGTGTGCCCTTTTTTCGCGGCGTCAACGAGTGCAATGTCGAGATAGGATTGGCTTATACCGGCCTTTATAACAACTCTTAACAGTCGGATATTTTTTTTCTCTACGGCTTCAACAAGTTTGTAGGTAGCACCGACAGGTCCGCCCAGCGCTAACATTAAGTGCGCACGCGAAATATGAGTTTTACGTTTTCTGTTCCGTATCATTTGTGTTCTTGCGCTTAAATTAATATATAATGATAATTTCTTTAAAACTTTAGCTTGCCATCGCAAGTGCGACCGGGCGCTGATGCAGGGCGAGGTCGAGATAATCCTCGACATAATCCGTCACGGTTTCCAGTTGCTCCGTGAAGAAATGCCCAGCACCGGGGATGACGCGATAATCGATATTCACGCCGCGCTGGTTCGACAGTTTGTTGACCAGCTTGGCGACGAAAGGTTCTGGTACGATTTCATCCGCTTCGCCGTGAATGACTTGACCCGAAGCGGGGCAGGGAGCGAGGAAGTTGAAGTCCAGCATGTTAGCGGGTGGCGCAATGGAGATGAAGGATTCAATTTCCGGGCGGCGCATCAGCAGCTGCATGCCGATCCATGCGCCGAAAGAAAATCCGGCAACCCAGACGCTGCGGGCGTTGCGGTTGATGCTCTGGAGCCAGTCGAGGGCTGAGGCAGCATCGCTCAGTTCGCCTTCGCCGCGGTCATAGGCGCCCTGGCTGCGGCCGACGCCGCGAAAATTGAAACGCAGGGTGGCAAAATCACGTTCGGCAAAAGCGTTATAAACGCCATAGACCACTTTGTTGTTCATGGTGCCCCCGTGTTGCGGGTGGGGGTGGAGGATCAGGGCAAGCGGAGCGGTAGGGGATTTGCCTGGGCTGTAGCGGCCTTCGAGGCGTCCGGCAGGGCCGGGAAAAAGAACTTCAGGCATGTTCACCCTTATTCAGATGCAAGAGACCCAAAAATCTGCTATAGTCGCCGTCTTTAAAGCTTAATCCAGCGGCTCAAGGGCATACTAGCACAATCGGAGAGGTTAATTTCAAGAAGTAATTCAAAGCGTTGGACGTAAAAGCTTGAGAAGGAAGATGAGTATGAAATACCGTAAAAACAAAGGGATAAAGAGCTTCCTTTATCTTCCGGCGTCGAATGGACGTACAGGGTTAACTTAAGCGAATCCTCCCATGATCTACCTTGATTATAATGCCACTGCGCCCATGAAGCCTGCCGTCCGTGCCGCAATTCTGGAAGCGATGGAGCGGCACGGCAACCCATCCTCGGTTCACCGTTATGGCCGTACAGCCCGGCGCTATCTGGAAGAAACCCGTGCCTTGGTCGCTGCCTTGGTTGGCGCGAATCCTGCGCAGGTGGTTTTTACCGGCAGCGGTACCGAAGCCAACAACATGGTTTTTTACGGGCTGGGCCACACGAATTTTATCACTTCGTCGATTGAACATGATTCCGTTCTCGCCTGCACGCCGGATGCGTTCCGTCTTCCCGTGACGGCAGAAGGTATTGTTGACTTGGCTGCCGCTGAAGAGATTCTGAAGAACGCTCCGGCAAAATCGCTGGTCTCCGTCATGCTGGTCAATAACGAAACGGGAGTTATTCAGCCCGTCGCGGAAATCGCGCGGCTGGCGAAAACCTATGGTCACTCTATTCACACCGATGCCGTTCAGGCGGCGGGACGGTTGCCGATTGATATGGAAGCGCTCGGCGTCGATTTCCTGACGCTCTCGGCGCACAAGATCGGCGGGCCACAGGGCGTGGGCGCTCTGGTCATCAATGAGAAGATCGGTTTGCGTTCGCTGGTCAAAGGCGGCGGACAGGAAAAATACCGCCGCGCGGGTACGGAAAATGTGCCCGGCATCGTCGGTTTCGGTATCGCTGCGCAGCTGGCGGCGGATGATCTGCGCGATGTGCCGCGCATCACCCTGTGGCGTGATGATCTACAGAAACGTTTGCAGGGCATCGCCGGGCAGGATGTCAGGGTGATTGGCGAGGGCGCACCGCGCGTGGCCAATACGCTCTGCATCGCCATGCGCGATGTTGAAAGCGAAACGCAAGTGGTGGCGATGGATTTGGCGGGCGTTGCTGTCAGCGCAGGTGCGGCTTGCTCCAGCGGCAAGGTCAAGGCTTCGCATGTCCTGCAGGCCATGGGCTTTGGCAAGGAGATTGCGGGCTCAGCCCTGCGGATTTCATTGGGATGGAACACCACGCCGGGCGATATCGACCGTTGCGCCGAAGCATGGGTTTCACTGTATCGCCGCATGCGCAATCCCGCGCAGTCGGAAGCGGCTTAGGAAAACGAGGCGCCATGTCGAATGTAATCGGGTTTAACGAATTTGCCCCCGTCGGTAACGGTGGACCGCATTGCTGGCTGTGCCAGAAGGCCGTTTCGATGCGCGCCTTGTTCTGCCACCATTGCGGGACGATTCAGCCTGTACGCGACATTGATCATTTCGCGCGACTGGGACTGGAACGCCGCATCGATGTCGATATTGAGCATCTGGAACAGCAATATGCGGCTCTCAGCCGTACGCTCGATCCGCAGCGTTTCATGATCCGCGGCATCGGTGAACGCGGCCATGCCGCCAAGCAGATGGAAGTCCTGGACGCGGCCTATGAAACTCTGCGCGATACCCTCTCTCGCAGTCGTTATTGGCTTGCGCTGCATGAAAAAGAATTCAAACAGGCCGTTGACGTCAATCCCGTTGTGGCTTCGCTACGTCATGAACTCGACAGTGCTGCGGATACGTCGCAATGCGACCGCGTCGCACAAAGGGCCGGACAGGCGATGGAGCAGGGCATCATGGGTCTGATGCAGGCGCTGCGCGGCCAGAACTGGCAGCAGGCGAACACGACGCTGGTTGAGTTGGACGGGCTGGAAGTCATTCTCGGCGATGTTCGCACGCGTCGCGCGGAACTCACGCCGCCACAGCGTTAATCACGCACAATAAAATGCAGTCCTGTATCCGCGTAATAGCGCGATAGCGTCACGACATAGCCTTCCGGTAAATCCAGCGTTTCCTTCTTCGCCGTTTCTGCGACGATCAGCGCGTGCGGCGCGATCCACCCGGCTTTGTTCAGCGCGATCATCGCGGGCGGGATAAGCCCCTTGCGATAGGGCGGCGCCAGAAAAATCAGTTTGCAGGTTTTCGGGGCGCGCATCGGCGCCAGCGCATCCATTTGCAGGATGTCGCAATTATCCTCGATCTCCAGCGCGGCGGCATTTTTTGTGGCGACTTGAAGCGCCTGGCGGTCCAGGTCGAAGAGGGTCGCATGCTTTGCACCGCGTGAGATGGCTTCAAAGGCCAGCGCGCCTGTGCCGCAAAAAGCATCCAGCACATAGGTGCTGTTGAACGGATCGCCGATAGGCCGTCCCCATTCATGATGCGCGAGGATGTTGAACAAAGACTCGCGCACGCGGTCCATCATCGGCCGTGTCGTCCGGCTGACGGGAGGGGCAATTTTACGGCCTGACAGGGTTCCACCAATGATGCGCATGCCTAATTCTTAGCGCTTTCAAAGAATTTTCCCAACTGCTGCCGCAACACATGGCGCGGCACTTCTTCGACCATGCCCTTGGGCAGCTTGCCGAGCTGGAAGGGGCCGAAGGCGGTACGGATGAGGCGCGTCACTTGCAGGTCCATATGTTCCATGATCTTGCGAACTTCGCGGTTCTTGCCCTCGCGGATGGAGATATCCAGCCAGGCGTTGCTACCCTGCTGTTTTTCCAGTTTGGCGCGGACGGGCTCATAGCGGATGCCGGAAATGGTAACGCCTTTCGCCAGCGCCGCGAGCTTTTCGGTGTCCACATCTCCATGTACGCGCACGCGGTAATGCCGCAGCCAGGCGTTTTTCGGCAATTCCAGATGCCGCGCCAGGCCGCCATCATTGGTCAGCAACAGAAGCCCTTCGGTGGTAAAATCCAGCCGCCCGACACTGACCACGCGCGGCATATCCTCGGGCATTTTCTCAAAAACCGTCGGACGTCCCTGAGGGTCGCGCAAGGTGGTGATGATGCCGGAAGGCTTATGGTAACGCCAGACCCGCGTCGCTTCTGCCGCGGCAACGGGCTTGCCGTCGACCGTGATTTTATTATGCGCCGTAACATTAAGGGCAGGTGAAGTGAGTTTTTTTCCATCCACGGCAACCCGCCCGGCGGCAATCATGCGCTCCACTTCGCGGCGCGAGGCGATACCTGCGCGGGCCAGTCGTTTGGCAATGCGTTCGGGTTGGCCGGAGTTCTTGGCGCTCATGGGGATCTCAAAGGAAAGTTAGATGGGTTCGTTTTCGCCGACAACGCGGTGGCTTTGTGAAAGCACTTGAAGGGCGTCGGCGAGTTCGGGGCGTTTGCGCATGACGGCGGCTTCGCCTTCATGAATGGCTTCTTCCGTGCGGTCGAATTCCAGCAGGCCGATATGGCCGAGGCGCGGTGCGATATGGACGTCGGGCGGATCGCCCGCAAGGCGGGAGCGCGTGATGCGGTCCTGCATGATATTCAGTGAGGACGTCAGCACGCCGAAGATGCTGGGCCCGTCATACTCGCGGCGGAAGACACGGCGCGTCAGGCTACTCATCAACGAAATTTTTTCCTGATTATCGGTTTCTTCCAGAAGCTTGATCAGGTCAAAACCTGCGGCTGTCGGAACCGTAGCGCCGGGTCGGCGCGATTTGCCAATGATGTCGGCGTTCAGGTTGACGGCAATTACCATGTCGGCGCCGAGCGCGCGGCAGGCGGCAACAGGCAGGGGGCAAACCAAGGCGCCGTCAGCCAGCCAGCGGCCCTGCATCTGTACGGGCGGAAAAATACCAGGCAGGGAGAAAGAGGCGCGCATGGCCTCGACCAGATCGCCTTTTTGAATCCAGATTTCGTGGCCTGTCACCAGATCCGTTGTCATCGCGGCGTAGGGAATGGGAAAACTTTCAATATCAACTCTGCCGATATGATTACGCATTTCCACGACCAGCTTTTCACCGCCGATCAGGCCGCCGCTGCGCATGCGCATATCGAGATAGCTGACGATCTTCCGCTTGTTGAGGGAGAGCGCCCATGTTTCCAGCGCATCAAGCCGATCAGCCAGATAGCACCCGCCCGCCAGCGCGCCGACCGAGCAACCCGCGACAACGTCAAACTCGAAGCCGAGGCGCTTCAGGGCGCGGATAACACCGATATGTGCCCAGCCGCGGGCCATGCCGCTGCTCAGCGCAAGGCCGATCTTGCGCTTTCCGTTGGGCGGCGAAGCTTGGCGCTCATCAGGCATGGGCTGGATTATCCGCTTCAAAAAACCGTGTGAGGCCCTATGATAGGCCTGGAGTGATTAATCTTCATTTAACCCGGTTTTAGCTTTGTCTCAATCATCAACATCACCTGTTTATACGGGAAATCTCGCTCTGTTGCAGCGCGGCAAACCGCAAAGCTCATGGGCCCTAATGCAGCGGCTTTTCCGTAATTATATCCGCAGGCATTTGGGCGGTTTTATCTGGGCATCGGTTTTTATGGCCATCGCGGCAGGCATGACAGGCCTTTTCGCCAGCACACTGGAACAGGTGGTCAATGGGATGGTTGAGCTGCGCGGCCTCGACTATATGTTGGAAATTTGTGCGGCGATCGTTGTTATCTTTTTTGTTCGCGGGCTGACGACCTATTTCCATACCGTCATTATGAATCGCCTCGGGCAACGCATCATTACCGATGTACAGCAAGAGATGTATGACCATCTGATGAAGGCGGATCTGGCCTTCTTTCACGCCAACGCTTCGGGAACCCTGATGTCGCGTCTGACGAACGATGTTTCCATCATGCGCTATGCCGCCAGCGAATGTCTGACAAATTCTTTCAAGGGTGGACTGACATTGGCGGGATTGATTGCTGTCATGTTTTATAAGGACTGGCAGTTATCCTGTGCTGTATTTTTGGTGTTTCCGGTTTCGGCATGGTTCGTGGCACGCATGGGCAAGCGCATGCGGCGCATTTCTGCCAATACGCAATCGGTGACGGGCGATTTTGCGTCGCTGCTCAGCCAGACTTTTCAGGGTATTCGCCATGTGAAGGCCTATGGCATGGAAGCGGCAGAAAGAACGCGGGTGCAGTCTATTACTGAGACGATTTATAAATTGGCAGTGAAAGGTTACCGCTTAAGCGCGCTGACCAGCCCGGTTATGGAGCTGCTCAGTGCCGTCGCGATTAGTGCCGTTGTCATCTATGGCTATTGGCAGGTTGCTCATCAGTACAACACGCCCGGCGCGCTGGTTGCCTTCATCACTTCTTTTATTCTGGCCTATGATCCGATGAAGCGCATGGCCAAGGTCAATGCCCAGCTTCAGGCGGGACTTGCTGCCGCCGAGCGTGTGTTCGCTTTGTTGGATGTACAGCCCACAATTGTTAATCGTCCCGGCGCGCGGCCTCTGGATGTCACGGATTATTCTGTTGGCATTGAGGATGTTGTTTTCCGTTATGCGGATGGAACGCAGGCGCTGGATCACCTTACTATTAAAGTGCCGCATGGAAAAACGGCGGCGATTGTCGGCGCTTCAGGTGCAGGGAAGTCGACGATCATCAATCTGATCCCGCGCTTTTATGACGTACAGGAGGGCCGTATCAGCATTGGCGGCTTTGATGTGCGCGATGTAACATCGGAAAGCCTGCGTGGCCAGATCAGTCTTGTCAGCCAGGAAACCGCCTTGTTTGATGAAACCGTACGCGCGAATATCGCCTATGGACGGCCAGATGCTTCGGATGAAGACATAGAGGCTGCTGCGGTCGCTGCTTTTGCCGATAGCTTTATCGCCACCTTGCCGGATGGTTACAATACAATCGTTGGTGAGCACGGCGTGAAGCTTTCAGGTGGTCAGCGCCAGCGCATCGCCATTGCCCGCGCCATGTTGCGCAACGCGCCGATTCTCCTCCTCGACGAAGCGACCTCGGCATTGGATAATGAATCGGAACGTGCTGTGCAGGCAGCGCTCAAGCGATTACAGCAAGGGCGTACGACCATCGTTGTGGCGCATCGCCTGTCGACGATCGTTGATGCTGACCAGATCGTGGTGCTTGAACGCGGTGCGGTTGTCGAGCAGGGTACGCATGCGGAACTTCTGGTCAGGCAGGGCGTCTATGCCCGGCTGTATGGCCAGCAAACAGGATTAGCCTGAGGGAATTATGGCAAAAGGTCACTTGTTGCGGCGGATGATGGGCTGGGTTTTCACACTTATCTTTGCCTATGTCGTTTTTATCGTCGCGCTCAGCTTCATGCAGAAGCGCTTGATGTATTTTCCCGACTCGCTGCGCTTTGTGCCCGCTGAATGGGCGATGAAGGAGTTGCAGCCGATGGAAGTGCATGCGGAAGACGGCTTGACGCTCAACAGCTGGTACGCTCCTGCCAAAAAGCGCGACAAATTCACAATCGTCTTTTTTCAGGGCAATGCCGGGCATCTCGGCTATCGCAATTACAAAGTACGTCCGTGGCTGGATGCGGGTTATGGCGTGATGATGGTCGGTTATCGCGGTTTCGGTAATCCCGGTGTGCCATCGGAAGAAGGTCTTTATAAGGATGCGGGCGCAGCGATCCGTGAATTGATCAAGCGCGGCGTGCCGCAAAAGGCCATGGTGTTTTATGGGGAATCTCTCGGCACGGGCGTCGCTGTGCAGATGGCAACGGAATATGACGCGTCGGGGCTTATTCTTGAATCTCCCTATACATCCATTCCGGACGTAGGCTCGGGCCGTTACCCTCTGGTTCCTGTGCGGCTGTTGCTCAGCGACAATTACGACTCATTGGATAAGATTGCCAACATCCATATGCCGCTTCTGCTTCTGCATGGGGAGAAAGACCAGGTCATACCCATTCGTTTCGGTAAAAAGCTTTTCGCTGCCGCCAATGAACCCAAGCAGGCCGAGTTCGTGCCCGAAGCCGGGCATAATGATGTTTACACCTTGCGAGTGCAGCAGCTTATTTTGAATTTCCTGTCCAAGCTGCCGACCGATCCGTTGCTGGAGCCCAAAGATAGCGTCGGCGAAAAGACCAAATAATTATTTATACTGGCACTGGGCGGTGCCTTTGTCGTTATAGGAAATTAAAATCTGGCGCGTCTGCTTGGCGCTGTCCGGGATGGCGCAGGTGTCCATGGCTACTGATGTCATATATTTATTATCCTGTTTGAGGGCATATGGTTTTTCACCCATAACGGCAGCCGCATCGCAAGCGGCCTGAGTGAGAAGGGTAAGTTTTGTTAAATTACCAGCATAGTTTACATCTATGCGTTCTTGAAATTTGCCTTTGAAACCCTTTGCCCCTTTGTCTGTGTAGATCAGTCCTAGGACGCTGAACTGGCAGGATGAAATCACTTTATCTTTTGGAATGCCCAGTAGCATATTAACGTGATCAATATCTTTGGTGGCCCATTTATAGCTGTTAACAGTTCCAACATTGACCACATTGGATGGGAGTGCTGAAGCCGCATACGGGGTGGCGGGTTTAGGGGGGGTGGTCACAACAGGTGGCCTAGTGGGCGCAGGTGTATAAGGAAGGGTTGCCGCAGGTGGTGGTGCGGGTGCGGGCGTAGGTGCTGCAGTACCATCAGGCGGCTTTGCTGAATCCCTAGGCACAAGGCCCAAATTGGGTACTGGAGAGTTCGAGTTTTTATTGGATGGCAAGAGAACTTCGCCTGCGCCAAGCGCAGAATAGAGTGGCGCAGATATCAAGAGAGCCGTACCCAGAATGCCTATGCAAAGCTGACGCATAATCTGTCTCCTCAATGCTCTAGGAAATTTTAGGTAAAAGGGTTAAAGGAATCAATAATTCCATAACGGCCTGCCACCCATGAAAAAACAGCCTTTTCTTCGTGCTCTTATCTGGACGTCTGTGCCAGCCATCCTTATGGCAGCCTTTTTGTTTATGACCATGTATCAGGCAAATGACCCAAAGCCCGAAAATGCACCCATTTTCCCGCGGGCTTCCATGTCTATTCGGACAAGTGATGGCAAAACTATATCCTTTTCAGTGGAGGTCGCCACGACAGCCGAGCAGCAAACCTATGGCCTTATGTTCCGCCGTTCCATGCCGCAGGATTCCGGTATGTTGTTTATCTGGCAGGCCGATCAGCCCATCACGATGTGGATGAAAAATACCTACATTCCGTTGGATATGCTGTTCGTTCAAAAAGACGGCACGATTACCAAAATCGCCACCCATACAAAACCCTTTGATCTTGGGCTTATTTCTTCCGACGGCCCCGTGCGCGGGGTGGTTGAGTTGAACGCAGGTGAGGCCGGGCGCCACGGCCTGAAAGTAGGCGATAAAGTCCTGTTTCCAGCTTTTTCCAAAGGGTCTTAAGGGCTTATTGACGCTCTTTAAAGTAGGGTTTGCCGCAGGCCGGAGTTTCCATTACTCCTAGGCCATGGCGGGACGTAGCACAGCCTGGTAGTG
>JANRKK010000025.1:0-31847 GCA_033763555.1 Alphaproteobacteria bacterium
TCGAAACCGCCTTGGTATCATGGATAAGTTTCAGCAGCGCGTCAGACATCCGCCCAATCCTTGGTTGTTGCGTGTGATAACATGGGCAGCGTAAAATTCAAACTCACCCTCCGGGAATCATCCTTGCCATGCCCCTGTCGTTTCCGCCGCCCCTAAAACCCAAAGGCACCATCGGGCTGGTTTCGCCCGCGCGCTGGCCGAAGCCGGAATGGATCGCCAAAAGCAAGGCCCTCTTGGAAAAGCGCGGCTATCAGGTCGTGGTGCATGCGCAAAATTATTTGAAAGATGGCCAGTTGGCGGGCAGCGATGCGGCACGCACCGAAGCCCTGATGGATATGTTCGACGACTCCACCATCGATGCGATTATGTGCGTCCGCGGCGGCACGGGCGCCATTAGAATTCTGGACAGGCTGGATTACAAACTGATCAAAAAGAATCCCAAGCCCTTTGTCGGCTTTTCGGATATTACGGTTCTGCTGCAGGCGATTTCAAAACGCTGCGGTTTCGCCACCTATCACGGCCCGTTGGGATGGAATCTTGCGCACACCCATGACCCGCGCACACTGGACGATATGCTGGCTGTCATCGGTAATAAAAAGAAAAGCATCAAGACGCATTTTTCCGAAGCCGAATGTATCCGTCCCGGACGCGCCGAAGGCATACTGACAGGCGGCAATATCGCGCTGCTGCAGCATCTGATCGGCACGCCCTATGACTGGACGGGCAAGGATTCCATTCTCTTTATCGAGGACGTGGATGAACCGATCTACAAGATCGACCGGATGCTGCAGCACATGCGGCTGGCCGGAAAATTCAACGGGATACGCGCCATTCTTGTCGGTGAAATGGTTGATATCGGCGATGGCGAAACATGCTATGCCCGCAAGGGCGAAACGCCCTATGGCCGCAGCCTGAAGCAGGTTCTAACGGAAGCCCTGCCACCGGATGTGCCGTTATGTTTCAATTTCCCCTGCGGCCATGGCAAATATTTAACGACTCTGCCCGTCGGCGCACATGTTAAGTTTGCCTTGGCCGCGCGTGGCGCGGAGTTGAGCTTCACGCAGGCATAGCCCATTCCAGAAACCCGTCGATATGCTTCCAGGCTTCGGCGCGTATGGGTTCAAGCTCATTCATCAGATCATGCCGCGCTTCCAGAAGAATAATATGGTCGGCTTGCGGCATAGAATCCAGATAACGGCTCAGCTCGCGCGCAGGTGTGACCCGGTCTTTTCCCCCTGTGAGAGCTAGAACCGGAATCGTTATGCGTTCCAGATAGGAAGGTTTCTGCACAAGATGCATGGAGGCCAGTGCCGAACGCAGCCATCCCCATGTCACGCCGCCAACCGTCATATTGGGATGGGCGGTGAAGTAATCCTCCATAATCTTGAAGCGCTGCGGGTTTTGCGTCAGCGGATTGTTATCGAAGGTTGTTTCCTGCACGCCGTAATCATGCTGCCCCGGCGCATAATTTTTGCTGCGCCCGAGTTTAACAGCAATAAAACACAGCACGCGTGCAAACGCATGTACCCGGCGGGACGCCAGCGCCAGCATCGGCGCGGTGACAATGACGGCTGTAGCTTCCGGTAGAAGTCCTTCATTCGCAGCGCGCAGGGCCAAATGCGAACCCATCGAATGGCCCACGACCACCAGCGGCCCTTGAAGGCCCGACCGGACAACCGCGCCATAAAAGGAGTGTAGATCGTCGAGATAGGTTTGGAAATTTTCGATATGGTCGCGCTGCCGCGCGGCGCTGGACAGAAAACGGGCAGATAGCCCCTGCCCGCGCCATTCCACGATGATCAACCGAAAGTTGCGCGTCAGGAACTCGCGGCCCAGTTCCGAATGCTTCTTTTCGATGAATTCACGCCGTCCGGGCAGCACCAGCACCGTGCCGCGTGGTGAGCCTTCCGGCTCAAACACCGCATAGCGCATAGACCCGCCGCCGGGCAGGTTATGCGTGTGTGAGGGAAAAAGCGCGCAGGAGTCCGGCATAATCGGGAAGCTGTTGAGGTTCGGCAGAGTTTCTTCGTATCATAAGAGTCGTACCGTACCAAGGACTCCTGTTTTCCTGATGCTCGATCTTGTAGCCGAACCTCAAAAAAACGCGCCGCCGCAGGGCGGCGTTTATGCGCTTGGCAATTTCGACGGGGTGCATCGCGGCCACCGGGCTGTTGTTAAAGCCGCCATCGACAAGGCGCGCGCCATTGGCGCTTCTGCCCGCGTCCTGACGTTTGAGCCGCATCCGCGTTCCTTCTTCAAGCCGGATCTTCCGCCCTTTCGCCTGACACCTGCCGCCACAAAAATTCGGCTGCTGAAAGCTCTAGGCATCGATGATGTGATTGTCGAGCCTTTTACACCACAGCTATCGCAACTCTCGGCTCAGGATTTTGTCGAACGCATTCTGATCCAGCGCTACGGTGCGCAGCATACGGTTGCAGGTTTCGATTTCGTTTTCGGTCATGGGCGCGGTGGCGATATGAAACAACTGCGCAACTGGCTGGCGCCACACAAGATTGGCGTCACCGAAGTCACGCCCTTCCGTGATGCGCGGGGTGAAATTATGTCCTCGTCGCGCACGCGGGATGCTTTGCGCCATGGCGAGACGGCGACTGCGGAACATATTCTCGGCCGCGCCTGGTCGATCAGTGGCGTGGTTGAGCGCGGCGCAGGACGCGGCGCGGAGTTGGAGGCAAGAACGGCCAATATTGCCTTGGGCGAACATCTGCGCCCGCAATTCGGCGTTTACGCCGTGCACGCCGCGCGCGTCGGCGACCCGTTCCTGCGGCAAGGTGTTGGCAATATCGGTACACGCCCGACCGTAGACGGCAAAAACGAGCTTCTGGAGTTTCATTTGTTCAATTTCAATGAGGATATTTACGGGCAGGAATGGGAAGTGGAATTGATCGATTTCATCCGCCCGGAACAGGCTTTCGCCAATCTTGAAGCGCTGCGCAGCCAGATCGCGCGCGACATCGAAGCCGCCAAAGTCAAACTGGCGGCCCGCGCCAAGTAAAACCGCGCTTTACCGCAAGCGGACAGCCCAGTATCTTGAGCAAATGTCTGAAACCCCTAAACTCGACTATCGCGACACTGTCTTCTTGCCGAAGACCGACTTTCCCATGCGCGGCAGCCTGCCCCAAAAGGAACCAGAGCTTCTGGCGCGCTGGAAGAAGATGGGGCTTTACAAGCGCCAGCGCGAAAAGAGCAAGGGGCGCGAAAAATTCATCCTGCATGACGGCCCACCCTACGCCAACGGTAACATCCATATCGGCCATGCGCTGAATAAAATCCTGAAAGACGTTGTGGTGCGCAGCTATCAGATGCTGGGCTATGACGCACCCTATGTGCCGGGTTGGGACTGCCACGGACTGCCGATTGAGTGGAAGATCGAGGAAGAGTACCGCGCCAAAGGCAAGGATAAGGACGAGGTTCCCGTCTTGCAGTTCCGTGCCGAGTGCCGCACCTTTGCCGAACATTGGAAGAATGTGCAGTCGGAAGAATTCCAGCGGCTGGGAATCTCGGGCGACTGGGCGCATCCCTACACAACGATGACGCATAAGGCCGAAGCGCAGATCGTCCGCGAGATTCACAAATTCCTACTGAACGGACTCCTTTATAAAGGCGTGAAGCCTGTGATGTGGTCAGTGGTTGAAAAAACTGCGCTGGCCGAAGCCGAAATCGAATATCAGGATCATACGTCGACGACGTTGTGGGTAAAGTTTCCTGTCGTCAAAAGCCCGCTCAAGGAATTAGAAGGCGCAAGCATCGTCATCTGGACAACGACGCCATGGACTATCCCCGGTAATCGCGCAATTGCACATGGAAGTCGTCCTTATGGGACAGGCTCATATGGCACCGGTCCTTTGGGTGGAATTAAATATATTGTTGCTCAAGTTGAAGAAGTGGCGGAAGGCTCACAAGTTAAGGCTGGCGAACATCTTGTTGTCGCAGAAAATTTGCTGGATCAATTTTGCAATAGCACAAAAATTATCCGCACCAGTAAAGTGGCCTCTCTCAGCAGTGAGGATTTTGAAGGGGCAATTTGCGCTCACCCTTTCCGCGGCCAACCCGGCTTTGAAGGCTATTTCGATTACGACGTGCCGCTCTACTTCGGCGAATTTGTTACCACCGAAGCCGGGACGGGCTTCGTGCATATCGCACCCGGACACGGCGAGGACGATTTCAATCTCGGCCAGAAATACAAAATCAAATTCGACGAAACGGTCGGCGATGACGGGCGCTATCTGCCGAATGTAAAGGGTTTTGCGGGTCTTTATGTCTACAAACCCGACGGCAAGGTGGGCGAGGCGAATGGTGCGGTGATCAAGGCGCTGCTGGCCGCCAACGCCATGCTGGCGAAGCAGAATATCAAGCATTCCTACCCGCATTCCTGGCGCTCCAAGGCACCGTTGATTTTCCGCACGACGCCGCAATGGTTCATTGCGATGGATGCGTCACCTGCTGGGCAAAAAGAAACACTACGCCAGCTGTCGATGAAGGCCATCAGTGATACGGCGTGGTATCCTACCATGGGCGAGAACCGCATCCGTGGCATGATCGAAAGCCGCCCCGACTGGTGCATCAGCCGCCAGCGCGCTTGGGGCGTCCCCATCGCCCTCTTCGTCAACAAAAAGACAGGCGAGGTTCTGAAAGACAAAGCGGTGCTCGACCGCATCGCCGAAGCTTTTGAAAAAGACGGTGCGGATGCCTGGTATGCCCGCAAGCCGCAAGAATTTCTGGGCGACGCGCACAAGGCCGAAGATTTCGTGCAAATCTTCGACATCGTCGATGTCTGGTTTGAATCGGGTGCGACGCACGCCTTCGTCCTGCGTGGCGGTGAGTGGCCGGACCTGCAATCACCAGCAACCCTCTATCTTGAAGGTTCTGATCAGCATCGCGGCTGGTTCCATTCTTCATTGCTGGAATCCTGCGGCACCACGGGCCGCGCGCCCTATGACAAGGTGCTGACGCACGGTTTCACGCTCGATGAAAAAGGCCACAAAATGTCGAAATCACTCGGCAATGTGGTCGCGCCGCAGGATGTGATGGACAAGATGGGCGCGGATATTCTGCGCCTGTGGGTGGTGGCGTCAGACTATACGCAAGATTTGCGCATCGGCCCCGAAATTCTGAAACAGATGGGCGATTTGTACCGCCGCTTCCGAAACACGCTGCGCTATCTGCTCGGCGCTCTGGATGGTTTTAAGGAAAGCGAGCACCTGCCCTATGCCGAGATGCCGGAGCTGGAGCGCTGGGTTCTGCATCGGCTGCATGAAATGGATGTAACCATCCGCACCGACATCAAGAAATTCGATTTCAGCCATATGCTCACCACGCTGCATGATTTCTGCAATGGCGATCTGTCAGCCTTTTATTTCGATATCCGCAAGGACAGCTTGTATTGCGACCGCCCCGATGGGCCGCGACGCCGCGCCGCGCGCACGGTGATGAAACACATCTTTGATCATCTCGTCGTCTGGCTAGCGCCAATCCTCTGTTTCACCGCCGAGGAAGCCGCCATCGCCTGGCATGGCGAGGGTGACGACAGCGTGCATCTCTACACCTTCCCGGAAGTGTCGAAAGAATGGAAGAATGAAGCGCTGGGCCAGAAATGGGCGCAAATCCGCGCGATCCGCAGCAATGTCACTGCCGTTCTGGAAGTCGCGCGCAACAATAAATCCATCGGCTCCAGCCTGCAGGCGCATCCACATGTTTATCTGACAGCCGATCAGAAAAAACTTCTGTCCGGCATTGATTTTGCCGAAATCTGCATTACGTCCGGCATCACGCTCACGGAAGGCGCTGTGGGTAAGGCGCCGCATGTTGAAATTGCTGCCGGACAGAAATGCGAACGCTGCTGGCAGGTGCTGCCGGAAGTCGGCAAACAATCCGACAAATATCTGTGCAAGCGTTGCGACGACGCTGTCACCCATATACGAAAGGCCGCCGCATGAGAATTGGCCGTCACGTCAACATCGCCACTTATCTGATCGCACTGGTTCTGGTCTGTGACCAGATGACCAAGTGGTGGATTCTGAACGAAGTCATGCGCCCGCCACAGATCGTGCCAATCAATTCCTTTTTCAATCTTGTGCTTGTCTGGAACAAGGGCGTGACCTTCGGCCTGCTGAACCAATATGCGCCGGATATCATGCCGTGGATTTTGACGGGCACGGCCATCCTGATCACCGGGCTGCTGACGCGCTGGCTGCTGCGCACATCCTCCACCACCGTTGCGCTGGGGCTGGGCGCGGTGATTGGCGGGGCGGTTGGCAATATCATTGACCGCCTGCGCCATGGTGCAGTGGTTGATTTCCTCGATTTCCACTTCCGCACCTACCACTGGCCAGCCTTTAATGTTGCCGACAGCGCCATTGTCATAGGCGTCAGCCTGCTTCTGCTGGATAGTCTGGTCAGGGGACGCTAAACAGGCTAAAATCCTTCTTCCGCATCCTTAATTCCGTCAAAATTCAGGAGCCAAGATACCGCATGACCGCGCCGCGTTCCCTCATCGCTCTCGGACTTGTTCTTGCCCTGTCGGCCTGCGGCGGCGTCCGCGAAAGCCTCGGCCTTGGCCGCAACCCGCCGGATGAATTTGCCGTCGTCGACCGCCCGCCTTTGTCTATGCCGCCCGATTACGGCTTGCGTCCGCCCGAACCCGGCGCGCCGCGGCCACAGGAAACCCACACCTCGCAGCAGGCCAGCGATGTCCTGTTCGGTTCCCATGCTTCAACGGCCGTCGAAGCCTCGGCATCGGAAAAAGCCCTATTGGAAGCCAGCCACGTCGCCAAGGCCGACCCCAATATCCGCCAGGTGGTCGAACGCGAAGCCGCACAGAAAGTTTCCGGCACGCGGCATCTGGTTGATGAATTGCTGTGGTGGAAGAAGCGCGAAAAACCCGCTACCACCGTCGATGCGCCTGCCGAGGCGGAGCGCATCCGTGAAACCAAAGACAAGGGCGAACCCATCAATCAGGGTGCCACGCCTGTCATCGAACGCCAGAAATCAGGATGGCTCGGGCTGTGATACGCCGCCTCGGCCTTCTGGCCGCCTTTACCCTGCTGAACTTCACATCACCCATACATGCTGCCGTCTTTTACCCGGCCAGCTTCATGCTGGATAACGGATTGCAGCTCGTCGTTGTGCCCAATCGCCTGGCCCCCGCCGTCACGCAGATGGTTTGGTACAAGGTCGGCTCATCCGACGAAACGCCCGGTAAAACAGGCCTTGCGCATTATCTTGAGCATCTGATGTTCCGCGGCACAGCCCAGCGGGGACCAGGCGAGTTCAGCAAAACCATCGCGGCGCAGGGCGGTAATGACAACGCCTTTACCTCTTACGACTACACCGCCTATTTCGAGACGGTGGCCGCCGATCGCCTGCCGCTGATCATGCAAATGGAAGCTGATCGCATGCAGAATCTGCGCATCACACCGGAAACCGCGACGCCGGAACTCAGCGTCGTACTAAAGGAACGGCAGGAACGCACCGATAATGACCCGCGCGGACGGTTCGACGAAAAACTCCGTCAGACGCTTATGCCGCAACACCCCTACGGCACGCCGATCATCGGCTGGAAAAACGAAATTGAAAAATTGTCCGTCGCCGATGCAAACAAATTTTACGAACAGCATTATGCGCCCAACAATGCCGTGGTGGTGATTTCCGGTGATGTCGAACCGGACAAGGTGCTGGAGCTGGCGAAATCCACCTATGGCGCTGTGCCGAAACGCGATGTTTCGGCGCGAAGCGCTTTGCCCGCACCAGTCAAACCTTCAAACCGCCGTATCGCCATGACCGATTCCGGCGTTCAACAGCCGCAACTAACCTGGCGTGCTGTAGTGCCCTCCTACAGCACGCAGAAAAACCGCGAAGCCTATGCGCTGGAAGTCTTGTGCGAGGCGCTGGATAGCGGCGAGGTTGGCCTTCTGTACCGCGAGATGGTGATGCAGCAAGGCATTGCCAGCGGCGTGGGCGCCCAGTATGACGCGGATGCGCGGGGCGATGCGATTTTCACCATCAGCGCAACACCCAATCCTGGCAAAGACCCGGGAGCCCTGGAAAAAGCTCTTCAAAAAACGCTCAAAATCCTGGCTGGAAAAGGTCTTGATGCCAAAACCGTGAAAGACGCTGTCCGGCGCCTGACCCGCGCCGCGATTTTTGCCCGCGATAATCTGATGATGCCCGGCTACGCCTTTGGCATGGCGGTGACGACTGGGCACAGCGTTACCGATGTGGAAGCCTGGCCGGATCGCATCGCCGCGGTATCGCCCGATGAAGTCAACACAGCCCTGCGCAAGCTGGTCGCCAACCCGCGGCAGGTGACAGGCCTCTTGCTGCCCGCCCCTAACGGCACACACAAAGCCCAGCCACAAACCAGTCCGCATAATGAAGGGGGCATCCGATGAGATTCCTCGCCACCCTTCTGCTCGTACTACTGGCGGCTCCAGCCCATGCCGTGAGTATCCAGGAAGTCGCCAGCAAAAACGGTATCAAAGCCTGGCTGGTGGAAGATCATAAATTGCCGCTGGTCGCCATGCGCTTCGCCTTTCGTGGTGGTGTTGAGCAGGACCCCGCCGACAGGCAAGGTCTCGCCAATTTGACGGTGAATATGCTGACGCAGGGCGCAGGTGCATATGATGCGGCAGCGTTCCAGCAGGAATTGGCTGACCATTCCATTCAAATGAGTTTCGATGCCAACCGTGATGCCCTGCTTGGCGGCCTCAAAACCCTGAAAGAAGAACAAGGCAAGGCATTCGAGCTTCTGCGCCTTGCCCTGACCCAGCCACGCTTCGATACAACTGAGCTTGAACGCCAGCGCGGACAGCAACTGGCGGCTCTGCGTTTTCAGCTCGGCAATCCCGAATGGCAGGCGCGTTATGCTTTGTTTCAACAGATTTTCGGAACACATCCCTACGGCAGCCGCCGTCTGGGCAGCACGGAAAGCCTGGCGCGCATCACGCGTGACGACATCGCAAGCTTTGCCGCACAGCATCTGGCACGGAGCAATCTGATTATTGCTGTTGCCGGAGATATTACGGGCGACGAGCTGGTACAACTGCTTGATCAGACTTTTGGCGCTTTGCCGGAACATGCAGCCCTGACGCCAATGACGGATGTGGTATGGCCGAAAATTCCAGCCACCATTCTTGTATCGCGCGAGGGAACACAGACGAACATGCTGTTTGCTCTACCCGGCCCGAAGCGCGACAATCCCGACTGGCATGCGGCGGAGATTGCCAATTACATTCTGGGTGGTGGCGGGTTTTCCTCCCGCCTGATGCAGGATGTTCGCGATAAGGAAGGGCTGACCTACGGCATCGCCACCTCGCTGTCGCCCATGGATTATGGCGGTGTTCTGGCGGGGGAAACGGCCGTGGACAATCCTCAGGCTGGAAAAGCCTGGGCGCGGATACTTGAAACCATGCGCCGTTTTTACGAAGATGGTGCCAGCGAAAAGGAACTCGCCGCCGCCAAAGATTATTTGACAGGAGCCCTGCCCTTGACCATGACATCGACGGACAAGATCGCGGCCATACTGGTTGCGTTGCAGCTTGACGGTCAGAGCCGCGATTACTTGAACCAGCACAGCCAGCTGGTACGGCGCGTAACGGCGGAAGATGTGAGGCGAGTCATACAACGCTGGTTCAACCCTGCGGGCCTCACCCTTTCGCTGGCGGGCCAGCCCGAAGGCATAGTGCCGACCGTCACAAAGGATTTGGTACGGGATTGATCATGGCAGGTCTGACACAATTGCCGGAATGGCAAAATCTTCTCCGCCATCGGGATGCACTGAAATCTTCCGCGGATGTCATTCTGAATGATCCGCAACGTCTGGATAATTGTGAAATCGCACTCGACGGATTGCGATTGAATTATGCTCTGCATCAGGTAACACCGGAAACGATTAGCCTGCTGGTCAAGTTGGCGGAAGCACAGAAGCTGGCGGAATGGCGCAGCCGGATGCTGAACGGAGAGAAGGTCAACAGCACCGAAAGCCGCGCCGTGCTGCACACTGCCCTGCGCCAGACGAGCGATGCCCCGGTTAAAGTCGACGGCAAGGATGTCATTCCCGAAATCCGCGCGGTGCGGAAACGCATGGCCGACTTTGTCGAAAATGTCCGCAGCGGGCAATGGAAAGGTGCGACGGGAAAATCCATCCGTCATATCGTTAATATCGGCATTGGCGGTTCCGATCTCGGCCCCCGTCTGGCTGTTCAGGCGCTGGCGCCTTACGCCTCCAAGCTTCAAGTGCATTTTGCCGCGAATGCCGATGCGTTTGATTTGCTCGCGACGCTGAAAAATATTGATCCTGCGGAAACATTGTTTGTCGTTGTGTCAAAGACCTTCACAACACAGGAAACTCTTCTCAACGCGCAAACGGCACGGCAATGGTTGACCGCCAAGCTGGGCGACAAGGCCGTAGCGCAGCATTTCGTCGCCGTATCCACCAATGCCGCCGAAACCGCAAAATTCGGCATTCCTGCCGCAAATATGTTCCCAATGTGGGACTGGGTTGGCGGGCGTTTCAGCCTCTGGTCAGCGGTCGGGCTGAGCGTTGCGCTTGGTATTGGCATGGAAAATTTCGACGCCATGCTGTCCGGCGCAGCAGCGATGGATGAGCATTTCAAGAATGCGCCGCTGGCCCGCAATATGCCTGTGCTGCTTGCGCTGCTCGGCATCTGGCAGAGAAACTTCATGGGCGCAGGTGCGCTGGCTATTTTACCCTACAGCGAACGGTTGCGCGAATTGCCGCGCTATCTCCAGCAGCTGGAAATGGAAAGCAACGGCAAATCCGTCAGCCGCGACGGCAAGACGGTTGATTATGAAACCGCGCCTGCGATCTTCGGTGATTGCGGGACGATCAGCCAGCATAGCTTCCACCAATGGCTGCATCAGGGCACAGGAAAAATTCCGGCGGATTTTATCGGCATCATGGAAGACGATCTGAACCAGCCCACACATCACCGCGCCCTGCTGGCCAATATGGCGGCGCAAGCCTGCGCGCTGGCTTTTGGAAACAGTCAGGCCGCCGCGCCACAAGATATGTATGTCGGCGAACGCTCCAGCACGCTGATCATGCTCGACCGTCTCGACCCCAAACATTTCGGCATGCTGCTGGCCCTGTATGAGCATAAAGTGTTCACGCAGGGCATCCTCTGGAACATCAATTCCTTCGACCAGCCGGGGGTGGATCTGGGCAAAAAAATGGCCCGCGGCCTGGAGGCCCCCACCGGGGCTGCCAGCCCTTCGGATGGGTTTTTAGCCTCCTTGCATGCCCGCATGGGCCAAATCGGCAAAAAATAACTGCAAATCAAAGGGTTATAGGTCTGCAACGTAAGGATTCATTAAAAATTCCTTGCCAGAATAGCCGGGTGCTTAACCTACCCGGTATCAGGATGATCCCGGCCCGGATGGACTATGACTGAAAAGAAGCCTCTCACCCGCCTCAGCCAGGATGAACTGGACGCCATCGTCAGCAAGCACGGCATGTTCCGCTCGGCGCGGATGGGTGGCGTGCGCGCCATTCTGTCCAGCCATGATCTTTCCGGCCTGTCGCTGCGTCAGCAGGATTTGTCGCATGCGGATTTCAGCGGCGCGACCATGACAAAAGTCGATCTCGGAGAAGCAAAGCTGGACTACGCCATTTTCTTCGGCACGGATTTGCGGCACGCCAATCTGCAAAATGCCAGCCTGGTGCGCTCCGACCTGCGCGGCGCTTGCCTGCGTGGAGCCTTGCTGACCGGGGCCGACTTGACGGGTGCGGATTTACGCGAAGGCGTCCTTGCCAGTCCCGATCCATCCGGCAATCTGATGCCTGTACATGAAGGCCATTCCAAAAGCTGGGAAGGCGGCGCGGATTTCAGCGGCGCCAATCTCAGTGAATCCAAACTATCCGGCGCGGTCGCCATTGAAACGAATTTCAGCGATGCAACCATGCGCGGCTGCAAGATCGTCCGCGCCAGCCTGGCGGGTGCGAATTTCAGTGGCACGAACCTCGAAGGTGCCGATCTCAGCATGTGCGATCTGCGCGAAGCCAATCTGAAAGGCGCAGTTCTTGTAAATGCCGCGCTCAGCCTGGCCAATCTTACCGATGCCAATCTTGCAGGCGCTTTGACAGCCGCGCCCGTAGGACCGACCGTTAAAGACCTGCCTGCGCCGATCGATGTCCTGCTGCGCCAACATACTTTGTGGGTCGGCAGCAACGCGCGCGAAGGCGAGCGCCTGGATATCAGTGAGTTTGACCTGCGGGGCGTCAATTTCACCGATGCGCAGTTGCAAACCGCCGATCTGACGCGCGCCGATTTGCGCCATACGAATTTCCAATCCGCCGATCTGCGCGGCTCCAGCTTCGTCGGCGCCAAACTGAACAACGCCAATCTGCAGGGCGCGCAGCTGCACCCCCTCGTGCTGGCGCAGGGGCGCGCTTTGCCAAGCGATATGGTGCAAGCCTCGCTCCGCTACGCCAATCTCAGCGGCGCGGATTTGCGCGAGGTCAATTTCCGCGGTGCGGATCTGTACTACGCCAATCTTTTGAACGCCGATTTGACGGGCGCGGATTTGACGGGAGCCAATCTGGAAGGTGCGCGCATGAACACGGAACAGGCCGCGCGATTGAAGGCAACGGGATAGTCTTATGGACGACAAAAAACTCACCCGCATCACCCAGCCTGAACTCGACGCGATCCTGCAGAAGCATGAATCCTATCTGGTCGGGCGCGTGGGCGGCGTAAAGGCAAATCTGGCCTATCACGACCTGTCCAACATGTCGCTGGCGAAGAAAAACCTGTCGGACGCCGATTTCACGGGTGCGTCACTGGTCGAGGCGGATTTGCGCGGCGCGAAACTGGACCGCGCCATCCTGTTTTGCACCGATATGCGCAAGGCAAACTTACACGGCGCCAGCCTGATACGCGCCGATCTGCGTGGCGCGGCTCTGCGCGGTGCCAATCTGGTCGGCACGAATATGAGCGGCGTGGATCTGCGTGAAGGGGCCCTGGCCAATGCCAGTTCGGGCGGCGAGTTGAAAGCTGCACACAAAGATTTGACCGTCGCGGACAAAGGCGGCGCCAATCTTAGTGGCGCCAATCTCAGCGATTCCAAACTGGCAGGCGCAGTCGCCGTCGGCAGCAATTTCAGCGACGCAACCCTGAAAAGCACGAAATTCAACACCGCCAGCCTGAAGGGTGCCAATTTCAGTGGTGCCAATCTGGAAGGCGCCGATCTCAGCGATTGCGATCTCGAAGGCATCAATCTGCGCGATGCCGTCCTGACCAACACGGCCATTAATCTCAGCGAGGTTGCCGCAGAAAATAAAGTCGGCGCGTTGACACATGAATCGGTTGGCTTGTCGATCAAGGATTTGCCCGCGCCAATTGAAGAGCTTTTGAAACTTCACGCCACCTGGCTCGACAGCAATGGCCAGCAGGGCAAGCCCTTTGACATCAGCAAATATGATCTGCGCAACGGCCCGCGCTTCAACCGCGCGCGCCTGACCATGATGCGCGGTGCCAGCGCGACTTTATACGGATTGAATTTCAGCGAGGCGCAGATGCAGGCGGCCGATTTGCATGATGCCGATTTGCGCCATGCCAATTTCCAGTCCGCTGACATGCGCGGCATCATGCTGAATGGCGCACGGCTGAATAACGCCAATCTGCAGGGTGTCGATCTGCGCCCCCTGATGCTGGCGCAGGGACGTGCGCTCAGCGCCAATCTGTCAGGCGCAGCACTGCGTTATGTCAATTTTTCAGGAGCCAATTTGCAAAAAGCCAATTTCCGCAAGGCGGATTTGAGCGACGCCGATCTACGCGATGCCGATATTACGGGTGCGGATTTCACCGATGCCAATCTGGAAGGCGCGCAGCTGGACGATAAGCAGAAAGCCCTGCTGAAAAAGCCCTAACAGCCGATTAAGTACCAGTCGTTGTTGTCGGCGGCGGCAGATTATTGGAATCATACACCGCACCCACGCTCGCGCTGCTGACTTCCGTACCATTACCCAGCAACAAGCCAATGGTACCGTCGCTGTGGCTCTGCACCGCCGTAACAAGGCCAAGAGCCCGGATATCCGTAACGGAAACCGATGTGCCGTCGGGCTTTTTGGCGGTCAGCTGGAAGCGATAGGCACCATCCGGCAACTGATCGCCATTGATGCCTTTGCCGTCCCAGCTGATGTAATTCATGCCTGTCTGTTTCGAGCCTGTCAGGTTCGCAACCGTCTTGCCTGTGGAATCGATCACATTGACGGTGACGGTCTGCACGCCTGCCGGAAGCTTGTAAGCCAAATTCGCCTTGCCATTCTGCAAGGGCAGCGCGTTCGAGGTTGGCACTTCGACATATTTGCCAATATAGCTGATGGTCGAGGCAAGGCCACCCGAAGTCTTCTGCATGTTGATCAGCGTCTGAAGATTGCTGTTGGTGTTCAATTGCTGTTCGACGCCCGCAAACTGCACCAATTCTTGCGTAAACTGGTTGGTGTCGGTGGCGTTGGTCGGATCCTGATGCTTCAGCTGCGTCATCAGGATTTTGAGGAAGGTGTTGAAATTCCCCGCAATGCCTTGCGTATTTGTGTTTGAATTAGCATTGCTGTTGGCAATGGTTTGCGACTGCTGGCTCAGGTAATTCTGCAGAATGGTGTTCTGCTGGGCGGTGATAGCGTCGGTGGTGCTCATGGGTTTCTCCTTAAACTTTCATATTGACCCGGCCCGGCGTCAGATACCAGGTTTCGGGTGCGTCATGCGTGGCTTCGGCAACAGGCGTGGCTTCCGCGGAAGGCTTGCCATTGCCTGTTTCATCGGCCATCTGGCCCGATGAGTTTCCGGATTGCCCGCTGAGACTGAATTGCAGGCTGCCGGAGTCAGCGCGCAGACCTGCCTCCTGCAGGGCGCGCTCGAGACTTCTCACATCCTTGAGAAGCAAATCCAGCGTGGACGGATTATCCGCCACGACCATTCCTTGAACCCGACCATCCTGAGCGATCGTCAGCTTGATATGAATCCGCCCAAGTTCGGCGGGGCGCAGTTGGATGGTCATTTGATCGTCGCCGTTGCGGGCGCTGCGGTTGAGGCGCAAAATCACCTGCTCGACCGGGCTTGGCAACCCTGTCAAGCCGCCATTGAGTGCGCGCGCCGCCGAAAGCTGGCTGGCGAAATTATAAGGGCCGATGGAAGTCGTGCCGTCCATGACAGCCAGCCAGGGTGCTTGGTTAGTTGATGTATTCAGCGAAGCACCTTGTGCCCAGCCTTTGCCATCCGCCTGCAGGCCCATATCCAGCATCGCGCCGCCATGCCCGCCGAGAGGCGCCATCGCCTCGCCCCGCAAAGCCGCAACAACAGCCGCTGGCGCTGCACGACCGAATAAATGATTGATGGTGTTGTTGAACAGGCCCCAGAAACTGTCCTGCAGCTTTTGCATGTCCGGCACAGTTTCAGGCATGGAGTCTGTTTCCAGCGCAGATTCCACTGCCGCTTCCAGCAAAACAGTCCGATCAGACACTGTTTCAAGAGCGTCACCTTCTACAACCGGAGTCATGTCGGGTTTGGCCGTATCCACAACATCCGAGGATTTTTGCGCGGCGGCACCTATGGCCAATCCGAAGGTGCGTAGAATTGCGACAAAATTTTTCAAATCCAGCTTGATCTGATCTTCTGGCAGAAGCGCATCCGCCAGAATGGGTTGTGCATTAGAATCCACCGGGATGTCGGCATCTGGAGTTAAAGACATCCCATCAGCGGAAACCAGATCGAGCCGCTGTTCGACCAGCCGTGTCAAAATCACCAATCCCATGAAAATCGCTGCCAGCGCATCTCCTGCCTGATCATCCTTAACTTCCGTGCTCGCAACATCTCCGGTCGGTTTAGCATCACCAGCCTTGGCGAGAAGATCGGCCAGTTTTTTCTCAATATCCTCATCCTTGGCATAACGGCAGAAAAGCGTGAACTGGCGCAGGTCGCGCAGAATTAAAGGATTGAAATCCGCTTCCGCGGCGGCGCTGTTGGCATCTACGGCTTCAACCGGAACTTCCGGCCTGCCTGCCGCGCGCGCATCCTGCAGTGCCTGGACAATCCATTTCAAAATGGTTTTCAGTTCGGCCAGAACATCCAGCAGGGTCTTTTGGTCAATTTCCGGCAAGGACGCCAGATCAATTTCATCATGCCGTTCGCAAGCGGAAGCCTCGGCTGTACCCGTGCATGTCACAATATCTGCTGTATCCACAGCATTTTCCTGCGATGGCGTCACGACCATTTCGGACGAAGTTTGGACATTTGGGGGCTTTGCTGCCGCGGCATCGGCGGCTGGAGGCGATTTAGCGTTTTTATCGGCAGAACAATGGGTGGTTCCAACCTGTCTCAGGCTCTGCGCCTTTAAACGTTCCAGAAAATTGGCAAGAGTCGGCGGGATTTTATTGGAAGAAAAAACCGATAGGTCATCGCCCGCACCCGGCAAAGATGTTTTCTTTGGCGCATTGTTGAACTTGCCGCCGCGCGACAGAAGATCGGTAAACAGCTTAGCGCCTTCCGGATCGCTTTCGATCGCCGCGCCAAGCGATGCCAGAAGATTGGCCGCAAGATTGCCGCTGCGATTTAAGGCTTCCAGGGAAGAATGGGTATCCATAACTTATCAAAACCTTTCTAGACGGTACGGCTGACGGCAATGGGCTTGCAGGTCGGGCTGTAGCCGCCAAGTTCCAGATGCGCGGTGTTGGGATTGGTGTAAGCCGTTGGTGTCAGCGCTTCCTGCTTGACGATGGAGACGATGTCTTGAATCAGGCGCTGCGTCGCTGTAACCGCTATACGCAGCATGTGGGCATTCGCTTCCGTTACATCCGACAATTTCTGAGCTGCGGCTTTTAGTGCGGCGCGCGCATCGGACGGCAGACTTTTGACGATTTCTGGCTGGGCGGCGAGGGATTTCATACCCGAGCGGTAATTCATCGTCAGGCGCTGCTTGCGCTTGAGCAAAGCGGCGTGCTGTTCCTGGTTGCGGGTGTTCACCAGACCTTCTTCTTCGCCCATGATCTGGCTCAGCTCATTCATCACGCCGATCATGGCTGCAACGCCTGCGGGCGTCTGGGCAAAACTTTTGTTATGGTGCGAGAGCATGGGAAACCTCCTGCGTTGAAGGGGAAGGCGCCGGAGCGGGTTGCCCCTGCGCTTTGATCATTTCTTTTTTGACAACGTCAGCGAGGCCGAGATGGCCGCCCTTGGCGATGATTTTGCCGTATTCCTGCAACAGGAAAGTCCGCATGACTTTTTCGCCATGGCCGCCACCGAACATCGGATCGTTGCCAAGGCCGTCAAACATCGGCTGCAGCATCTGGGTCATGAACATGGCCTCAAAATCCTGCGCGGCACGGTCGACATTGCCGCCGCGGCCAAGCTTTTTCAGCGCAGCGGGGCCGACGGCCTGCGCCATCGCCATATCGCCTGCGGATTGAATGGCGGCGTCCATTACATCATCTCCAGATCAGCCTGCAGGGCGCCTGCAGCCTTGATGGATTGCAGGATCGAGATCATGTCGCGTGGCCCGATACCAAGAGCATTCAGGCTTTGCACCAGTTCCTGCAAGGTTACGCCGGATTTCAGCAGGGCCAGCTTGTTATCCTTGCCTTCATCGACACTAATCTCTGTGCGCGGGACAGTCACCGTGGTGCCGCCCTGCGACAGTGGCGCGGGCTGTGAGACTTGCGGGGTTTCGCTGATGCGGATGGTCAGATTACCTTGGGCGATGGCGACTGTGTTGATATGCACGGCCTCGCCCATGACGATGACACCGGATTGTTCGTCAATCACCACGCGCGCGGTTTGGTCGGGCGTAACAGTCAACTGCTCCACTTCGGTCATGACGCCGACAACATCGCCCTGGCGGTTATCCGGTATCGCCATTTTGACGGTGGCGGAATCCACGGCGATGGCCGTCGGAGCCTTGGTGTATTTGTTGATGGCGTCGGCTACGCGCCGCGCCGTGGTAAAATCGGGATTGCGCAGCGTCAGGCGCATGGAGCCGAGATCGCTCAAATGGAAATTCACTGCACGTTCGACAATCGCGCCGGAAGCAATGCGGCCTGAGGTCGGCACGCCTTTGGTCACCGAACCGCCGCTGGCGCCACCCGCGCTGAAACCAGACGAGATGGAGCCCTGCGCAACGGCATAAACCTCACCATCCGCGCCTTGCAGCGGTGTCACCAGCAATGTCCCACCCTGCAGGCTTTTGGCGTCACCCATGGTGCTGACCGTCACATCGATGCGCGCGCCCTGCGATGCGAAAGGCGGCAAGGTTGCCGTAACCATCACGGCGGCGATGTTTTTAGTTTTCAGGGTATTGAAGTCGCCGCTGGTGTTGATGCCAAGGCGCTCCAACATACCGATCAGGCTTCGGGCGGTGAAAGGTGCGTTGGTCAGCGTGTCGCCCGTTCCGTTGAGGCCGACAACAAGACCGTAGCCGACCAGCATATTGTCGCGCACGCCTTCAAAATCGACGACATCCTTGATGCGCGAGACGGCATGAGCAGCATGAAAAGGTTCGAGGACCAGAAGCGTTACAACCAACGCCGCAAGGAGGGATGGCTGACGGGCGCGGCGGAACTTCGCCGCCAACCGGCGGGGCAAGGAGAGAACAACTTTCGACATACAGATGGTCATTGACGGCCCCTGATCCTCTGCACACCCCTATGCGAAGCCCATGCCAAACGTCCGGCGACTCCGGGCATGGCTTTAACCTATTGGTTTTATTTTCTTTTTTGCTATCCCCCTACCGCTGTTTTTAGGGCTAGAATGAGCTTCCACAAGGCAGAAATTGCCCACCCTGAAGCGAACTGCTAGTTGCTAGCAGCCCAGCCAAGCAGTCCCCGAGGAACGCGTGATTAACAAAATTGAAGGACCGGGACGAATTCGGACGGCGCAGCCCGTCAAGCGCGCGGCTAAGACATCCGGCGCAAGCGGCTCGAGTTTCGCCAAACATCTGGATGAAACAGGCGAGGCTGGAGCAGCGCACAACGTCGCGGGCACAGGCGCGGTTTCCAGCGTTCTTGGCGTTCAGGAAGTCGATGACGCGCTGGCGCATGCGTCGCGCGGCAAATTGCGGGCGCAGGATATTCTCGATCGCCTGGAAGATTTGCGCATTCAGCTTCTGACAGGTACAATTTCGCGCGAAAAACTGGTGCAGCTGGCGCGTATCGTCAGCAACCGCCGCGCGCAGATCGACGATCCGCGCCTTACCGAAGTTTTGGATGAGATTGATTTGCGCGCGCAGGTCGAACTCGCCAAATACGAAGCGCCAGCCGGATAATTTCCGGCTCCATGCTCGATCAACCTTTTCCGCTGCCCGATCTTGCCGCCACCGATCAACTGGCGGGTCTTGTTGCATCCCGGCTGCGCCGCGGCGATTGCGTCGCATTGCAGGGGCCTTTGGGCGCAGGAAAAACCACTTTCGCGCGTGCCCTGCTCCGTGCACTGGGCATCACGGATGATGTGCCGAGCCCGACTTTCACGCTGCTGCAAACCTATGACACGGCAGATTTTCCCATTTATCATTTCGACCTTTACCGCCTGAAAAATGAAGATGAATTGGAAGAAATAGGCTGGGAAGATGCGCTAGCCGATGGTGTTGTTTTGGTCGAATGGCCGGAACGCGCCGAGACCCACATGCCGGGCGATCGGCTGGCGCTGCATTTCGGCGCGGATGCGCAAGGTCAGCGCTGGTGCGTGCCGGAACCCTGCGGCGACTGGATGGAACGGTTGAAACATGACTAGCCAACGCGCCGTCGAAATTGCAGGTTTTCTTGCGCAGCAGGGCTGGGACAATGCCGCACCCACGCCGCTCGACAGTGATTTTTCATCGCGACGCTACGCAAGGCTGGAACATGATGATGGTCGCCGCGCCATCCTGATGGATGCGGAAGGCGACCCGAAAACCGAATCTTTCATCGATATCAGTGGCCTGTTGCGCGGCATGGATATTTCCGCGCCGGAAATTTACGCCGCCGACACCATGCACGGCCTTGTGCTGATGGAGGATTTCGGTAGCCGGAAATTCGGTAATCTGCTGGATGGCGGTGGGGAAGCCGCACCGCTTTACCGCCGAGCGGTTGATCTTCTTGTCCATATGCACCGGAACTTCGATCGGGAGAAAGCGAGGGCGCTGGATTTACCTGTATTTGGCGGCGCCTTGTTTGCTGCGCAGGTTGAGATGTTTCTCGACGCCTATTTTCCTTATGCACAAAACCGCGAAGCGACGGCAGAAGAAGCCGAAAGCTTCCGCGCGGCGTGGAAGCAGGCGTTGAAAGGCATCGAATCCACGCCGCAAAGCCTGCTGCTGCGCGATTTCATGTCGGATAATTTAATGGATCTGCCCAAGCGCGAAGCCTGGCGCTCGGTCGGCGTTCTGGATTTCCAGGATGCGGGGCTGGGGCCGATTGCCTACGACCTTGCCTCACTTTGCGAAGAAGTGCGGCGCGATGGCGGCGGCGCGATGCTGGATGAGATGATCGCCTACTACCACCAGCAGGCGCAGCCTGCTCTTTCCCTCGGCGAATTGAAAAGCTCCTGCCACGTTTTGTCGGCGCAACGGCATATGCGGATTTTGGGAATTATCGTGCAAGTCGCGCAAAAAACCGGACAGCGCGAGAAGCTGGCTTATTTGCCACGCGTAAAGGGCTTTCTTCAACATCTGCTTCGGGATGATGCGTTGAAGGCTGTGCGAGTCTCGATAGAACAGTCTAAATCTTTATAGTGTCATTCCCGTGAAAGCGGGAATCCAGATTGACAGGAATTTACAAACCCAGTTTTCTCGCAATCGATCTTGCCCAAGCTTGGGGCCTAGTAAGCACATGTGTGTCCACAGCTACTGTCGTTCCCTCAACACCAAAAGCCTCATAAGTTTGGGCCCTTTGTTGTTTAGTAATGACACCATCCCTTGTGAGTCGAGTAAGAACCGATATTAAGGCTGTCTCAAGGTCAGCTGTTCCAACCGGAATAAAATGAGCATTCCATTCATCATCATCTGATATTTGCACAACGTTGATCCCATATGAATTTTCCCTACCCTCTGAGCCATCCAGTCGCCAATTTTCACCACGTCTGGCAAAAAGAACGATTGCGCCGGATGCTTTATCAAAATCATCTATTGGATTAACTCCAATGCCCTTAAGCGAGCCGCCAGAAAATTCTACACCCTTCTCAAATTCATAATCTCCAAATCTCATTTATTCCTCCCGTTGTGAAAAGAAAGCATTAAAGTGCGCTGGATTATTAACTGATGCGACGACTATGACAAGCCATATCCTTTGACCAATGTTTTATATAATTCTGCCCACGTTTCTTATGGATAAGCTCACTGGATCCCCGCTTTCGCGGGGATGACGTTGAGGGTAGGATGGCGCTATGAACCCAATCTCTCCCACCGCCATGGTCCTGGCCGCCGGGCTTGGCACCCGGATGCGGCCTTTGACGTTGCAGACGCCCAAGCCGCTGCTGCAGGTCGGCGGACGGACGATGCTCAATCATGCGCTGGATAAACTCGTCGACGCTGGTATCACACGCGCCGTCGTGAACACTTTCCATCTGGCCGAACAGATCGAAAAACATCTGGCGAGCCGCAAGGATATCGAGATCATCATCTCACGCGAGACGGAATTGCTCGATACAGGCGGCGGCATCAAGAACGCCCTGCAGCATTTCGGCAACCAGCCTTTCTTCGCACTGAATGCCGACCTGCCCTGGATGGATGGCATGAAACCAAGCCTGTGGCGTATGAAAGAAAAATGGAATGCGAGCGATATGGATGCGTTGCTGCTCCTGATGCCTGCGCAGAAGGCGCGCGGCTTCACGCCCGGCGGCGATTTCACCCTGGACGCGTCGGGCCATGTGCGGCGCAAGGGCCTGCCCAAGCCCCTGCCCCATGTTTGGATTTCGGCGCAGATTCTGAAACCGGAATTGTTCGCTGCCGTGCCGGATAAAATCTTCTCCAACAATAAAATCTGGGACGAAGCCGAGAAACGCGGGCGACTTTACGGCATCGAGCATGACGGCAGCTGCTACCATGTCGGCACGCCGGAAGATTTGCAGAAAGCCAACGCCCTGCTGGCCTCGGGGCAAGGATGGCTGTGAAGCACGTCTTCACCATTCCACCCGACACCGCTTTTGCGGATGCGCTGGCGGAAGGTCTCCTGCGCGAAGCCGGAGGCGACACATTCAAACTGTCCGAAGCGCTTATTCTCCTGCCCACACGCCGCGCCTGCCGCCATTTGCGTGAAGCGTTCCTGCGTCATGGTGGCGGCAAAGCCATGCTGTTGCCGCGCATGCAGCCCATCGGCGACCTTGATGAGGATGAGCTGTATTTCACCGACGCGGAGATTGATGCCGCAATGCCGCCCGCCATCGCGCCTGTGCGGCGACAACTGCTTCTGGCGCGGCTGATCGCTGGAAAAAATCCGGGCATGCCGCTGGATCAGGCGGCACAACTGGCTGAAGCGCTCGCGCGTTTTCTTGATGAGGTGCAGATCGAACAATTGGGTTTCAGCAGCCTCGAAACGCTGGTGAAGGAACAAGACCTCGCCGCACACTGGCAGGAAACGGTCGTCTTTCTGCAAATCCTGACAAAGGAATGGCCGAAAATTCTTGGGGACGAAGGTTGCATCGATCCCGCCGAGCGTCGCAACCGCGTGCTGGCGGCACAGGCCGCCGCGTGGCGCGCCAAAGCGCCGAATTACCGTGTGATCGCGGCGGGCTCCACGGGTTCTATGCCCGCGACGGCGGAATTGCTGGATGTCATTGCCGGACTGCCGCAGGGGGCGGTTATTTTACCTGGTCTGGATCAGGCGATGGATGAAGAAAGCTGGCAGGAAGTCACCGAAACCCATCCGCAATACGGGTTGAAACAATTGCTGGAAAAACTCGGTGTAAAACGAAGCGATGTGCGTCGGTGGAATGATGGCACCGAAAAAATATCATCGCGTGTTCGTTTGCTGCAGGAATCCATGCGCCCGGCAGAAGTGTCGGAAGCCTGGCAGAAACTGAAGCCTGCCGATATTCCACGTGAAGCGCTGCAAGGACTGGCACGACTGGAGCTTGATCATCCGCAGGAGGAAGCGCGGGCGATTGCTCTGCTGCTGCACGAGGCGCTGGAAACACCCAGGAAAACTGCCACGCTTGTCACGCCCGACCGCGCACTGGCGGAGCGGGTCAGCGCCCTTCTAGCTCGCTGGGGCATTGAGGCGAATGATTCCGGCGGCACGCCGCTGGCGGCTTTGCCGATTGGCGGGTTTCTGCTCGATATTCTCGCGGCCGCCGCGCCGGATGCGACGCCTGTCGATGATTTATCTCTCCTCAAACATCCCTTTGCCGCCTGCGGCCTCAGCCCGGCCGAATGCCGCAGCCACGCGCGGCAGGTGGAAATGGATCTGTGGCGCGACACGCGAAAAAAAGAACGCAAGGCCGACAGCAAAAAATGGTTCAGGCAATTCAAGGATTCTTTAAAGCCCGTTAGCGATACATGGAACAAACCTCTGCCGCTGGCGGCGCATTTGCAGACGCATATCAAGCTGGCCGAACAGATCGCCACAACGGATGATACCGCAGGCAGCGACCGAATCTGGCAGGGTGAGGCAGGCGAAGCCGCTGCCGCATGGCTGGATGAATGGCAGAATGCAGCGCATGACTTCCTGCCCCTAACAGGTGCAGATTATGCCGAGTTGTTTGCCGGATTTTTACGTTCTATCACGATGCGGCCGCGTTTTGGCCTGCATCCGCGCATTAGCATCCTTGGCCCACTGGAAACCCGGCTTATCCATGCCGACCGCGTCATTCTGGGCGGCATGAACGAAGGTTCCTGGCCACCCGATACAGGTGTCGATCCATGGATGTCGCGGCCCATGAAAAAAGCTTTCGGTCTGCCTTTGCCGGAACGGCGCATTGGCCTGTCGGCGCATGATTTTGTGCAACTGGCCAGCGCGCCGGAGGTTTTTCTCACCCGTGCGCGGCGCAGCGGCAATACCCCCACAGTGCCATCGCGCTTTCTTCTGCAGCTCGATGCCGTACTCCGCGCGCTGGACTATACAATCGGCAAGCAGGACGCGCTGGAAGCCGCATTGCCGTGGAAAGAATGGGCGCGGATGCTGGATGAGCCGGAACAGATCAAACCCTGCGAACGACCTAACCCCAAACCTCCCTCTGATCAACGGCCCAAGGAATTGTCGGTCACTGACATCGGCACATGGCAGCGCAACCCTTACGCCATCTATGCGCGGCATGTGCTGAAACTGCGTCCACTCGACCCGCTAGAAGATGAGATCGACGCCGCCGAACGCGGCAGCATGATCCACAAAGCGCTGGATGAATTCATTAAGCAACATCCCGCTGATCTGCCGCCAAATGCCTTGCCGAAACTGATGGAAATCGGCCGGAAAATTTTTACGGAATATGAAGAACACCCGCAAGCCAAGGCCTTCTGGTGGCCTCGTTTTGAGCGCATCGCCGCCTGGTTCGTGGACAATGAGCGCGCGCAACGCGCCCGCGGCATCATGCCCGTCAAAGCCGAAGCTGAAGGCCATATATCCCTGAACGGCTTCGGCCTTAAAGGCCGTGCCGACCGTATCGACCGCATGCCGGACGGCGCGCTGGCGATCACCGATTACAAAACAGGCGGCGTGCCCAAAGTGAAAGAGGTTGAGGCAGGCTATGAGCCGCAATTGCCGCTGCTCGCCCTCATCGCTGCCGAAGGCGGATTTGCGGGCGTTCCAGCGGGAGAAACATCCACCCTCGCTTACTGGAAACTGGGCGGCGGGCGCGAAGCGGCAAAGATTCAAACGCTCAAGGAAGACGCCACAACTCTCAGGGAAAATGCGCGTGACAGGCTCGAGCAGCTGGTGAAGGCTTTCGCCGACCCTGCCATGCCCTATCAGGCGGTGCCCAAGCCAGGGCTCCAGCCGCGCTACGACAAATATGCCCATCTGGCGCGGCTGCAGGAATGGGGCCGGACGGAGGAAGAGGTATGAGCCAGACCACCCGCCGCCCGCAATCCGACGAAGCCGAACTTGCGCCCGAAACAAGGCAGCGCGAAGCCTCACATCCGGATTCTTCCGTCTGGGTCAGCGCTTCGGCAGGTTCCGGCAAGACCCGAGTCCTGACCGACCGCGTTCTGCGTCTGCTGCTCGACGGCGTGCCGCCGCAAAAAATCCTGTGCCTTACCTATACCAAGGCGGCGGCGGCAGAAATGTCCAACCGCATCGCTGGGCGGCTCAGCCATTGGGCAAGCTGCGACGAAAATGCCCTGCGCGAAAGCCTCGACAAGCTGCAGGACAAAAAACCGACAGATCAGCAACTGATAACAGCACGGCGGCTGTTCGCACGCGTTCTATCCTGCCCCGGCGGCATGCGTATCCGCACCATCCATGCGTTCGGGCAGGAAGTGCTGCGCCGTTTTCCCATCGAGGCCGGATTGCCGCCGCATTTTGCCGTCATCGAGGAAAATGACGCGCGCGAAATGCAAGACGATGCCCTGAACAGCATGATGCGCGATATTTCCGCGGCACCCAATACGCCGCTCGATCGCGCCTTGAAATTCTTTGCCTGCAATATAGGCGAGCGCGGCTTTGCAGGATTGCGCAGCGTTCTGCACGACCGTGGCAGGTTGAATGATGCAGTTACGAAAGAAGGAAGTTTTGAAAAACTGATCGCGCGGATACGGGCGCTGCTGTCGCTGGAGCCGGATGAAACTGCCGAAAACATTATCGCCCTGGCCGTTCAGAACATACCACGCGCCGAGATCAAGAAGGCAGCACAAGGACTGTTGGAAGGTTCGGAGAGTTTTGCCAAACGCGGGAGAGGAATTCTTGTCTGCCTCGAGAAAACCCTTGTCAATCAAGAGGATTTTGAAACCTATGCCCGGTTTTTCCTGACCGCCGAGGGCGATTTTTTCAGCAGTTATATCAACAAAGATCTGATGTCGACCTATCCCGATCTCGACACCATCTGCCGCCGCGAAGCCGCCCGGCTGCAAGGCATCAATGAACGGCTGGAAGCTGCGGAGATTGCCGAAACCACCGAAGCCATCCTGCGGCTGGGCTGGGAATTGATTACACGCTATGAAACACGCAAACAGGCGCAAGCTGTTTTGGATTACGATGATCTGATCATACGCACCTGTGAGCTGTTGCGCCGCCCCGGCATTGCACCTTGGGTTTTGTACAAGCTCGATGGCGGACTCGACCATATCCTGGTTGACGAGGCGCAGGATACAAGCCGCGTGCAATGGGACATTGTCGCCGCTCTGGCCGATGAATTTTTTGCGGGCCTCAGCGCGCGCGATGGAAAGAACCGCACGCTGTTTGTCGTTGGTGATGAAAAACAATCCATTTTCAGCTTCCAACGCGCCGACCCGGAAGCTTTTACTGCCATGCGCAATCATTTTCAACGGCGCATTGAGGATGCGGGAAAATTCTTGGACGACGTTCCGCTGCACACATCCTTCCGCTCAGCCCCAGCGATTCTGAAAACTGTCGATAAAGTTTTCGCGAACGAGGAAGCGCGCAAAGGCGTGTCAGAAAATCTGGTACAGCATCAGGCAGCGCCCGTACCCGCTGGCGCACCCGAAAAAATCGGGCATGTGGAGGTCTGGCCAATTCTTTCCGGTTCCGAAAGGAATAAGGATGATGAAGATGTCTGGCAGCTTCCTTTTGAATATGAGGAAGAACATGACCCGCAGGTCGAACTCGCTGCCTTGATCGCAGGAAAAATCAAAAACTGGCTGTCGAAGGGCGAGATTCTTTCCGGCCTGAACCGCCCCATCGTGCCGGGCGACATTATGATTCTGCTGCGCCGCCGTGGACGTTTTGCCGATCTTATGGTGCGCGCGCTCAAGAAACTGGACGTTCCCGTGACAGGCGTCGACCGCATGATTTTGACAAAGCCGCTCGTGGTCATGGATTTATTGGCACTGATTCAGTTCGCACTTTTACCCGAAGATGATCTCAACCTCGCTACCGTACTGCGCGGGCCCTTGCTGAATCTCGGCGAAGAGCAACTGATGCAGCTTGCCATGCAGCGCGATGGAAGCCTGTGGCAAAGCCTTATGGCAAAATCCTCAGCGCAGCCTTTCGCCGCTGCGCATGCCTATCTCGAAAGCTGGCTGAATGCGGCGGATTTCATCACGCCTTTCGCCATGCTGACGCGTATCTTGAACGAAGCCTGTCCCGGCAGCACCATCAGTGGCCGCCGCGCCATCTGGTCACGCCTCGGTCCCGATGCGCTCGACCCTATCGAAGAGCTTCTCAACGCTGCGCAGAGTTTTGGCCATCGCCATACACCGTCATTGCAGACCTTCCTGCATTGGCTGACAGCTGGCGAAACCGAGATCAAACGGGAAATGGATTACGGCGGTGGGCAAGTAAAAATCATGACCGTGCATGCCGCCAAGGGGTTGGAAGCGCCGATTGTTTTCCTGCCCGATGCTGCCAGCATGCCGAGGACGCAAGATGTGCGCTCTTTCGTGTGGGATGACAACGGTTTGCCGCTTTATCTGGCGCGCAAGCCCAGTGCGGGAGCCGCGCGACGCCTGTGGGAACAGGAACGGCAAAAACAGATGGAAGAATATCGGCGACTTTTCTACGTCGCGCTGACGCGCGCAGCGAACCGACTTTATATCGCCGGGTGGGAAAAAGAAAAACCCAAGGATGGAAAGAAAAAGCCGCAGAAGGAGCAAAGCTGGTATAATCTGGCCGCCGAAGCGCTCAAGCCGCTGCATGAACCCGCAGCTGTGGCGAATGATATGCCGCTACCACTGGTAGCTTTTACCGATCCTGTGCTGCGCGAACCTCTGCCTGTCCCATCTGAAGAAAAAAGCACAGACAAACCAACAAAACTTCCCGATTGGGCGCGCCATACCGCCTTACCCGAAGCTGCATCGCCGCGTTCCATTGCACCATCGCATATCGCCGCACTTCCTGCCGCCGCAACGCCCGATAGCGCCTTTGCC
The DNA here is from genome assembly GCA_033763555.1 of Alphaproteobacteria bacterium. GTDB lineage: Bacteria > Pseudomonadota > Alphaproteobacteria > UBA9219 > UBA9219 > JALYJG01. The sequence continues at coordinate 27,973 of JANRKK010000025.1, forward strand.
CGCGGACGCATCATTCACCGCCTGCTGCAAAGCCTGCCGGATTTGGATATGGCGCAACGCCCCGAAGCTGCTGCGCGTTTCCTTGCCAATCCCCGCCATAATCTGAAATCCGAACAACAGAAAGAAATTCAAAAAGAAACTCTCGATCTGCTGAGCCATCCGGATTACGCGCCTCTGTTCGATCCAAACAGCCGCGCCGAAGTCCCGCTGGCAGGCTACAGCGGTAAACAGCCCGTGGCGGGACAGGTCGACCGCCTTTGCCTGCGCGGTGATGAGGTCTGGATTGTCGATTACAAAACCAACCGCCCGCCGCCGCAGAAGGTGACCGATGTCGCCCCGGCCTACCACGCCCAGATGGCGGCTTATCGGGATGTATTAACAGCCATATATCCCGGCAAGAAAATTCGCTGTTTCCTTCTATGGACTTACGGGCCTAGCCTTATGGAATTGCCCCGTTAACAAGGGCTTAGGATTCCGGGTGGTAAGACTGACTCATGCGCACATGGGAAATTCAGGACACGAACGCCATCCCCTCGGACCTCGTCCGTGAGCAGGATTTCATCCTGCATGTACGACGGATGCAACGGCAGGGCGCTCCGTATCTCGTCGCCAATTTCGTTTTGAACGCCTCCCCCGCCATGACCAAAAACCGCACGATATTGGAAGGCGTGCAGCAGCAGCTGACGGAATTCGCCAAGGTGACGCAAGGCATCTACGCGGAAATGTCAAACGGCGATGTTTTCGTTTCATGGGAAGAGAGTGCAACGACCCAGCCCCTGCCCCAGAAAATCGCCAGTGCCATTTTTGCGGACACCAAAGGTGGCGATATGGCAAAATTCCTTCTTCTTTATCATATGCCCAAGGACTATACGCCGCTGCGCGAACGCACCAATCATTATATCGAGGTCGCGCGCTCGGCGGCAACGCTGATTGACGAGGCTTCGGCCGCACAAGCACTGAAAAGCGAAGCGGCGCGCGGCGCCCTGACGCCCTGGAGCGTCGACCAGATCGGCAAATTGCTGGGCGAGATTGATCTGCGCCGCTATGGCCGGACGCAGCCTATGTATCGCCAGGATGCCGATGGACAATGGAAAGCCTTCTGCGAAGAGTATTTCATCAGCTTTGAAGATCTACGCCGCGAGCGCTTTCCGAAGCTCGACCTCATTACACCGGAACATCTGTTTCTGGCTTTGTGCGAAATGCTGGATCAGCGGCTGCTGACCATCCTGACCGAACATCGCGAAACCATTACCGGACGCGCCGTTCATCTTAACCTGTCGGTGCGAACGATCATGAGCGGCTTGTTTGTTCAGTTTGCCCGGAGCATTCCACATGACAAGCGCGGCCTGATCGGGTTTGAGTTGCACCGGGGCGACCTCTTTCAGGATTTCACGCTGACGCTGAGCGCCATCGACGTTCTGCATCGCGAAGGCTTCAAGGTCGCGATCGACAGTGTCACACCCGATATGGTGGATTACATCAATCTCGCGGCTTTCCCGGTTGATTATATCAAGGTCAATGTCTCGAAAGACCGCGCCGATCAGCTGGACAACCCGGCTGTACGCGGCGGGTTGGCGCGCATCCCGGCTGAGAAACTGATCTTTTTCCGTTGTGATAATGAAAGCGCCCTGGCAGCAGGCCAGGCCCTTGGGGTCCGCCAGTTTCAGGGCTGGCTGATCGACGATGTCGCCCAGGCCAAACCTGGCTCCTAGGCCCGGATCGCCTTTATCCACCGCCTCGAATCATCTAGCTTCAACAGGGTCTGTTGCCATTCAGGAGCAACCCCATGGCCCGCCCCCGTCGTCTTATTGACATCGTCGCCCCGATCTTTTCGCCGCCCTTTAAAGGGCTGGCGGCCGTTATCTGGGGTTATTTTGTCGTGTGTTTTCTGATCAATCCGGACAGCGGGATTTTAAAAGGTAATTTTTCTGACCCGGATGATTATTTGCACCTGACGCAGGCGATTGACCTGATCAAGTATCATAATTGGTTCGACCCCATTCAATACCGAATGAACCCGCCGGAAGGCACTTTCATCCATTTCTCGAAAATCCTCAGTCTGTTTTATGCCCTGCTGATTTACCCCTTGTCGCATCTGCTTGGCATGGTCGGTGCCGCAACGATTGTCGCGGCAATCGTACCTATTGGCTTTTTTTCCGTCCTGCTTGCGGTGATGATATGGACAGCCAAAGCCTTCATGGATGAATCCTGGGCGGCCATTGCGGCTTTTACGACACTTTTTGCAACGGCCTTAATATTCAAATTTGCGCCAGGGCAGGTTGATCATCACGGCGTTGAGGCCATTCTTTCACTGGCAGCTTTTGGCTGTATTGCGCGCATGATGGCACAGCCTGCGGAATCGCGCTGGCCAGCTATGGCCGGGGCCTTTCTAGCGCTCAGCCTTGCCATTGCCCTTGAAGTTCTGCCCCTCATTATTCTCATTGTTGCGTGGGTGGGTTTATGGGCGATGGTGAAGGGTGGCAAAGCCGCCCGCGCAGGGATGTTCTTTGGTCTGGCGCTGTTTGTCGCCAGCTTCGGCCTTCTTCTGCTGACACAACCGCAGCATTTGATCTTCAACAAACATATTTTCATGTATTCGCCTGCGCATGCCGGAAGCCTGACGATTGGCTTTTCGATCGTCTATGTCGTGCTGATGGCCAGCATGGCGCTTTGCCTTGCCGGGATTGCCCTGGCCTCGCGCACGCCATGGGCAAGCCTGCGCTATATCGCTGGCATCGGGTTGGCGCTGGCTACAGGTACGGCTTTTTTGTTTCATTTTCCCGAATTGCGTGCGGGGCCTTATGGCGGCATGGACAAAACTCTGGCCAAATTCATGTTTGAAAATATCAATGAAGCCTTGCCGATCATTAAAAAAGACAAGTCATGGATGGAAATGGCTTTCCCTTTATTATGGCCTTCCATGGCTTTGGCAGCGGGCGTTTATTTTCTGACACGCGCCAAAAAAACGCAACGCTGGATGTGGGGATTGGCAGTTCTGCTTCTGGTATCGCTTCTTGCACTCGCTGCCCTCTATCAGGGCCGTGCCATTGTCTATGCCCAGCTTTTCTGCCCGATCCCACTTGCGCTGGCACTGCAAAAGGGGTGGATGGCTGTTAAAAAACGTTATTCCGGTTGCTCGCTCTGCGCCGCCAGACTTGGCATTATTCTTCTGGTTGGACCGCTGCCAATGGTGCTTTTCCCGGCCACGCTGGATGGTCGGCCCTTCAACACAGGCGTGCTTTTCTTTGCTAACGTGGTTGTTCCCAATCCCTGCGATATGCATGTCTTGGCCGATATGCTCACCTTGCCGGAATATTACGGCGACCGTCCGCGCGCGATCATAAATACGCTGAATGAAGGTTCCGAGCTTTTATTCCGGACACCGCACAAGATTCTATCGGCGCCCTATCATGCCAACACCACAGGCAACCGCGATGCGACGGCTTTTTTCACCGCGACCAATCCTGCCGAAGCACGGCGCATTGCGCAACGGCGCGGCGCTGAGCTTGTGGTGATGTGCCGGACGGTTGCAGGCATATATATCTCGCCTGAAGACTATACAATTTGGAACGAAGAAGGAGAGAGGAAGCTTGATGAGAAAGCAAGCTTTGCTCAGAAATTGGCCAGCGGAAAAACGCCTTCATGGCTCAAGCCAATTGATTTTCCTCTCTTGGGAAATATGCTTTTATTTGAAGTTCGGCCTTCCAGAACAATTAAAAAATAGGCCCAAAGAAAAAGCGGGAAGCTTGCGCTTCCCGCTGTTGGGTTCAAAGAGACTGACTAGCCTTTCAGCCTGAACAGGAAGCCAACACCGTTGGTGTTGCCTGTGGCTGCGGTGCATAGGCCCGTGGCCTGATTAACGGTCAAACCGTTAA
>JANRKK010000026.1:0-37422 GCA_033763555.1 Alphaproteobacteria bacterium
GATAATGATTCAAGTATAGGGACGAGTCGAACATGCGGCGCGTTACTTCAAGAAACATCATTGGTGCTATGGGGCTCCTCTTCGCTACGGCAGCTGGACAGGTTGCGCGTGCAGATGAAGGCGGAAAAAATCCTATCCTGGGATTGTGGGATACTCAGGAGGGCGGGATTGTTGAAATTTATTCTTGCGGTGCTGAAACAATTTGTGGCCGCGTTTTCTGCGATACCGCGGCAGGAAATAATCCGGACTCTTCTGTCACCGTTATTAATGATGGTTCGCCATCCCAGTGTGGCAAGCAAATTATAAAAGACCTGAAGCCGGATGGAAAAGGTGGGTATGACTCCGGTTCAATTACCGATATAAGGCCGGACAGCATAACGTCAAAGATGACCGCTACACTTTCTGCAAAGCTTGAAAGCTTCGACACGCTTGAGTTGTGTGGTTATTTTGGTTTTTCTTTTTTTGGTCAAACCCGCACATGGAAACGGGTCAATTCACCACCAAAACATACTATTTAAGACTATGTAGATTAATGGGTTTCCTTCGCTTTCAGTGGATTTGATTCTGTTTTATACATCGCGCCATGATCTTGAGCCCCCCTAAATATCTTTTCGTCCTGCTGTGCCTGAGTGCCGTTTTTTTCACGGCAGGATGGCCGACGGCTCAAGCTCACCCGCGCCAGGCTTCAGACCGCATTATCGGATTCTGGTACACGGAAGACAAAGAAGGCGGCGTGCAGATTTATCCGTGTGAAGATAACACAGGAAAAATCTGCGGTCGACTTTACTGGCTCGGTGAAGAAAAGAAGCGCGGCGTCGCGCCTGTTGCGCACTCAGAATCTGAAGCCGACAAGCCGTCCCATTGCCGTGTCCGGTTCATGCGTAATTTTACGCCGGACGGGCGTGGAAGCTATACCGACGGCGAGATTGACGATTTGCGCGATGGCGGCACCTACAGCGCGCAAATGACGTTGAAGGATGACAAAACACTCAATCTCCACGGCTATATTTTGATTCCGGTTTTTGGCCGCAGCCAGACATGGACGCGGGCAACAAAAATGCCAGCCTGTACTTTGGGATAAGACCCCGCTAAGCAGGATTTGTGCTGACACTCACCATCCTTGTTGTCCTTGCGGCGCTGGTTTTTGACTTCGTCAACGGCTTTCACGACGCTTCCAATTCCATCGCCACCATTGTCGCCACGCGCGTTTTGAGGCCGTGGCAGGCCGTCATCTGGGCGGCCTTCTTTAACTTTGTTGCGCTTTTCTTTTTTGGTACAGAAGTCGCCAAAACGGTCGGCAGCGGCATGGTCGCGCTCGATACAGTAACACCTATGGTCATTCTGGCCGGGTTGATCGGTGCCGTAATGTGGGGGTTGACGACGTGGTGGTTTGGCCTGCCGACCAGTTCGTCGCATGCGCTGCTGGGCGGCTATGCCGGGGCTGCCATGATCAGCAGCGCTATGCGCAACGGGTGGAGCAGTTTCCATGACCCCATCATCATAGCGGGGTGGAGCAAGACGCTTCTTTTCATCGTGCTTGCACCTCTGGCGGGTTTGGCCATTGCGCATGTTTTGATGAGGGCGGTCAGCGTCGCGCAAAAACGCTTTCCCAAAGAGCAATCCGAAAAAACCTTCGGGTATCTTCAATTATGTTCCTCAGCGTTTCTCAGCCTCATGCATGGCAGCAATGATGCCCAGAAAACTGCGGGTATTATCGCTGGGGCGTTGGTTGCCGGAGGTTTTCATGAGCAATTCGTTATTCCCTATTGGGTGCTTCTGGCTTCTTACGGGGTAATGGGGCTGGGCACGCTTTTCGGCGGCTGGCGGATTGTGAACACGATGGGCAGACGGTTGACGCGCTTGCGGCCCAACGGGGGATTCTCGGCTGAAAGTTCCGCCGCGCTTTCAATTTTAACGGCAACTTTGCTTGGCATGCCCGTTTCAACAACGCAGGTTACGACAGGGGCCATCCTTGGCGTCGGCACGGCGCGGCGCTTGCGGGCAGTGCGTTGGGGTGTGGCGGGCAGGATTGTATGGGCGTGGGTTTTGACAATTCCGGCATCAGCCGCAATGGCCAGCCTTGTCGTGGCAGCCGCTCATTTGTGCGGTTTCTAGGCTAGATCGCTTTTTCGAGTATCGACCCAAGCCTTTTGCCGAACTCCGCCGGGTCGGTGATGGTTTCGCCATCCACCAGAAGCGCCTGATCGAACAGAAGCCAGGCGATGTTCGACAGCGCATCCGATGCGCCATTGTCGTTCGCGCGTGCAGCCATTTTGAGAATCAATGCATGTTTGGGATTGAGTTCCAGAATACGCTTGCTGGGCGTACGGATCTGGTTGTGCTGTTTCAGGAAACGTTCCAGATGAATATCCAGATCACCTTCGTCAGCCACAAGGCAAACGGGACTGTCGGTTAGGCGCTGGGACGGGCGTACATCCTTCACCATATCCTTAAGCGTCAGCTTAATCAGGGCGATGAGGGAATCCAGATTACCTGCTGATGTTTCAGGTGTTTCTTCGGTTTTGTTACCGTCCGATTTGACTTTGCTAAGATCTTCTCCGGCACGGGTGGCGGAGCGGAATGCCTTGCCCTGATATTCGCCGACGGCGGCAGGCCAGAAATCATCGACCGTCTCGGTCAGCAGCAGCACTTCGATGTCCTTGGCGCGGAAGCCTTCCAGATGTGGATTGCGCAGCAGTTTCTCCGGGTCTTCGCCGCACATATAATAAATTGCCGTTTGGCCTTCCTTCATGCGGGAAACGTAATCCGCCAGCGAGGTCAGTTTTCCGGTGATCGACGAACGGCAACGCAGAAGCTTGAGAAGCTCTTCGCGGTTCTCGGCATCTTCATAGAGCCCTTCTTTCAGGACGATGCCGAAATTCTCCCAGAATTTTTCATAGGATTTTTCGTTTTCGGCAAGCTTGCCAAGATCGCCCAGAACGCGCCGCGTCACGCCTTGCCGGATTTTGGCGAGCATCGGATTGTTTTGCAGCATTTCGCGGCTGATATTCAGCGGCAGATCTTCGCTGTCCACCACACCGCGCAGAAAGCGCATCCAGAGCGGAACCAGCCCCTCGGCATGATCGGTAATGAACACGCGTTTGACATATAATTTTACGCCATGTCGCCGTTTGGGGTCGAACAGGTCATAAGGTTTTGTGCCTGGCACAAAAAGCAGCCCGGTATATTCAATCTTGCCTTCAGCGCGCCAATGAATGGTTAGTGCCGCATCGTCAAAGGCATGCGCGACATGGTGATAAAATTCCTTGTATTGATCGGCGGTAATCTCGTTCTTCGGCCGCAGCCAGAGCGCCGAAGCGCGATTAACGGGCTTGTCTTCGCCGTTTATATGAATGGGAATGGCGATATGGTCGGAATATTTGCCGATGATGAAGCGCAGCCGTTCAGGCTCAAGAAATTCATCCTCACCCTGCTTCAGGTAAAGCGTGACATCCGTGCCGCGCGTGGATTTATTGTCTTCCTCCACCGAGAATTCGCCGCGCCCGTCGGAGCGCCAGCTCCAGCTTTCCTGGGTTCCGGCCTTGCGTGATTTGACCTCGACCATCTGCGACACCATGAAGGCGGCATAGAAGCCGACACCGAACTGGCCGATCAGGCTGACATCGGCCTTCTTGGCTTCGGCCGCCTGTTCCAGAAAGGCTGAGGTACCGGAGCGTGCAATCGTGCCCAGATTTTCAATCAGTTCATCGCGGCTCATGCCGATGCCGTTATCTGAAACGGTAATTGTCCGTGCTTTCTTGTCGATGACGATGTTGATCTGAAAATCCGGCGTATCGCCCGTCAATTCCGGCTGGGTTATCGCTTCATAGCGCAATTTGTCGCAGGCGTCGGAAGCGTTGGAGATCAGCTCGCGCAGGAACACTTCTTTTTCGCTGTAGAGCGAATGCGCAACGATATCAAGCAGGCGGCTGACTTCAGCACGGAATTGCATCTGGGCGGCAGGCATGGGAATCCCCGGTGGTTAAAGCGTCCGAAACATATGGTGGATTTTCATAAGCTTACAAGAGGCTACATATTCTGCCGGATCCATTGGCCGATACGGCTCAACATGGCGCCGCTGCTGACCAACTCGCCGAAACGTCCGGGTGCGGCCATTTCCGGCTGCAACGCGGCGGCCAGGAGCCCGGCGGTGGTAGCGAAAGCGGGGCCTGAAGTGGCTTCGGCCAGACCCGTCAGCGATGCGCCCTTGCTGCGCCCGCCGGAAGGCGATGTGCGCGCGACGCGCAGGGGGCGGCCCAGCCGCACCTGTTTATCCAGAACTTTTTGCGCCAATTCACGCACGCCGGGCAATTGGCTCGCGCCGCCTGTCAGGACAACACGACGCCCGGCAATGTCGCTGAAGCCGCTTTTTTCCAGGCGTGACCGCACCAGTTCAAAAATTTCCTCCAGCCGCGGCTGGATGATGCCGACCAGCTGCGATTTGGGAATATGGTTGGCATGCTCAGGCGCTTCTTCACCGATCTGCGGCACGTCGATGATCTCGCGGCTGTCCATCGCGCCGGACAGGGCATTGCCGTATAGCGTCTTCAACCGTTCAGCATGTACAAGCGAAGTTGTCAGCCCGCGTGCGATGTCACTGGTGACATGCGCGCCGCCGATGGGGATACCATCGGTATAAACGGCATGGCCCTCGAAAAACACGGCGAAGCTGGTTGTGCCAGCGCCCATATCGATGATCAGGCTGCCGAGATCCATTTCGTCTTCGACCAGGCAGGCAAGGCCGCTGGCATAGGGCGCGGCCACAAGCTTTTCAACATCCAGATGGCAGCGCGCAATGGCGGTTGCCAGCGTGCGCACAGGGCCGAAAGCAGCCGAGATCAGATGGATTTGCGCCTGCAGCATATGGCCGATCATGCCAACAGGTTCGCGGATGCCTTTTTGATGATCGAGCGCATAGCCAACAGGCAGCACATGGATAAGTTCCAGCGCATGGCCCTGCGCATCCTCGGGCGCCATGATATGGCCCTGCGCCATGATGCGATGCAGATCGCTGTCGGTCACTTCGCGCCCATGCAGGGGAAGTTCAATCGTCGCGGTTTGCGATACAAGCTGCGCACCCGAGATATTGACGATCACACGCTGAATGGTTTCGCCGGACATATGTTCGGCCGTCGCGACGGTGGAGCTGATAGCCTGTTGCAGCGCTTCGATATTCACAACCGCGCCGTTGCGCATGCCTTCGGCCAACTGGTGCCCGATGCCGATGACACGCGGCGGACCATCGCCGTCAGCCCGTGCAATGAAGCAGGCAATTTTGCTGGAGCCGATATCCAACGCTGCCAGTACCTCGCCTTGCGCCGCGCGCGGCCTGCCGAACAGCCATTGGGTAACAGGGTGAATCATAGGCGCGTGTCTCCGGGGTGCGGGGCCTGACCTGATTCAATAATAAGCCTGTCCGGAAGGCGCAAGTCGATAGCCGTAATGTTGCGTTCCAGGATTTTCTTAACAGTTATCAGTTCGGACAGTCTTTTAAGCCCATCCGCCATGTCGGCTTCGGGCAGGCGGGCTACGACACGGGATTCCAGATGCACATCCCATCGGCGCCCGCTGACCCGCACGGCAGCGGTCATTTTATCCTCAACGGCGGGAAATTCTTTCAGTGTTTCGAGCAAATTCGCTGTTTCGGCGGCGGCATCTGCCCCGACCACCAGTGGCAACTGCGAAAATTGATCGGTCTTGGCTTCGCGCAATTCCTGGCCTTCGGAATCAATAACGATGATGCGGCCTTGACGTTGCCAGCGAGCCAGCGGCTGTTTTTCCGTCAGACGGACATAGATCGTGTCGGGCAGGCGGCGCTCAACCGTGGCGCTGGCGACCCAGGGCAGTTTAGCGATTTTGGCCTGGGCGGCTTCCGGTTCAAAACTCAATATAGCGGCGCCTGTACTGATGCCCAGTGCGGCCGACAAGGCTTCCTTGCTGGCCTGTTGCCGTCCTTCGATGATGACATCGCGCACGGCGAAGCGGGCTTTCTGCGTCATCTGCAATCCGGCCTGCGTCAGATGTTCGGCCTGCCGCTGCGGCCAGCCGATATGCCAGAGCCAGGCCGCAAGGCCGAGGACGATAATCACCGAACCCACCAGCGCGCCGAGGCGCAGCATGAAGCCACCGGGTGTCATCTCGCGCGGCTTCATGCGCACACGCGTCATATTCTGCGTCACGCTGCCGCGCAGGGGGGTGCGTCGCCGATATTTCATCCAACCGCCGTGAATCGTTCCATGCCCTAAGACTAGCAGGAATTATTCGATTGTTCAGCAGTAAGACAAAGCTTTATGGAGAGGCTTTTTCTTGCAAAAGAGTCACCAGCGCATGATAGCGCTGACTCATAGCATGGTTAAGGTAGGCAACGTTTTTAGGGCCTGTATTAATAGTAAGTCCCACCCGTCTAGCCCTCTTCGTTATTTCCTCAGCGCAGTGCGTAATGCTTTGACAAAAGGTCATATGACCTGCATGAGTCAGAATTCTGTCCATAAAGATTTTTGTTTCAGTATCTTTTGATGCATCAATATCGGCGATAGCGGCTCCACTCTCCGCCATGAGTATTGCATCATGAAGTCTATCTTCGAGATCCTTAAAATTAAATCCATTAACACTATCTCTATAGGCATCATTATAAAGCTGGCCAGCAACCTCTTCTGTCGCGGCTACCAAATTCAAAAATTCAGGACTATCCATATTTGCAGCATTTTTTGTGAAAATCTCGGCTGCCAGAAGCCATTGATTATAAGCTTCGTTATTTTCGTGGTTATCGTTACTCATAACTCTATCCCTTAGTTTAAATTTTGTTCATTGGAATATGCAGAAACTACATCGTGACTATAAAATTAAGAAGCCTTTTCGAAGAAGAAATTAACCATAACTTCCAAAAAATTCTGACTTATTGCGCTGCAACTTTTGTTTTTCCGTCGGCGGAGCGTTTTTGGCGACCTAGGCCCAGCTCTACCAGCTTCGACAAGAACGCGCGCGGTGGCATAGGCGGCGTTTCGGTCAGCGCCTGATGGAAAATGACGGTCGAGGCGGTCAGCCCCGGCAGGCTGTTGGCTTCGATGATCATGGTGCGGTTGTCGTGCACATTGAAGAAAATATCGATACGCGCATAGCCTTCGATGCCGAGGGTTTTGGCCGCGAGCTCGATTTTCGCCTTGATTGCCCGCGCCTGCTGCGGCGTGACGATGCTTTCGGGCGGCGGCGTCAGATTCACGCCCGTGCCACCCTGGAATTTTTCCTCCAGCGACAAGACGGTGCCTTCGGCGACTGTGATGCTGGGCGACAGCGCATGATACTGCCCGTTTTGCTCCAGCACACCGACGGTCAGTTCAATCCACCCGGTTTTCTGGTTGTAGGCCAGTTCCAGATTCTCGACATGAATATCGTCGGTGACAATAAAGGGCTCGAGGATGAGTTCGTCCGGGTGAACGGGTAGTTCGATAGCCTGCGATTGATGCGTCAAAGTTCCGGCGGGCAGAACAGGTTGATGTTCAGCAAGTGCCTTGAGGTAGATGCCAAGCTCGGTGGCCGAATGCAGGCGCGCGACGCCAGCTGAACAGCCATCGGATTGGGGCTTGATCAGAATATCGTCGCCCTGCAGTTTTTTCTGTGCTTCCTGCCAGAGATTTTCAGCATTCGGTGCGTCGCCGATCTTGAAAGAAATTTTTGGTGCAGCGATCAGCAGCAGGTCGTTCAGTGCGTTGATGGCATCACCCGTCGCATGCTTGTCCATGCAGAGCCGTGAAGCCTCCGGGCCCGAGCCGTTATAGGGCAGGCCCGCTTTATCCATTTCGGCCTGCAGCGTGCCATCTTCGCCCTCGCCGCCATGCAGCGCGAGGAAGACAAAGGCATTCTCTTCTTTTGCTTCCTTGCTGAATTGCGAGAGGCTCATAGGACGCGGCATCAAATCGGCATTCGCGGGCAGGGGCGGCAGGCCGAGTCTTTGACGCAAGGAAGGCACCAGAGATTTTAAACGATTGGTAATATTTTTTGCCTCGGCGCAATGCAGAAGAATTTCTTCGACCGTATGATTAAGCGTATATCCATAGGGCAGATGCCACACATCATGTTCTGGGGTAAGAATGTACGGCTCTGGCCGGTAATCCTCCGACGGTAAAAGTTTCAGCCAGACATTCGTGCCGGACATCAGCGAAACCTGCCGCTCCGCCGTCTTGCCACCGAACAGGATGCGGACTTTCTGCGCGTCGCGCTTTTTGACCGGTGGGTTTTCTTTCGGCGTTATTCCGTGACGCTGTGCGGCCCGCGACACGACAAGCCGCAAGACATCGCCGTGCGTCAGGCCGAGGCGGCTGCCCTGAATGAACAGAAAGCTATTCTGCTCCATGCCGGAAATCGGGTTGAAATCCGAAAATACGACGCGCCCGTCATTTAAAAGCCACCCGTCAAGCCGCGCAAAGTCGCGCATCTCGAAAAAGGAAAACAGGACTTCGGCGGCTTTCTGAATCTGAAAAACAACGGCGTCACCAAAGCGCGGCGGGCAATGATATTCCACATGGCAGGTCGGCAAATATTTATGTCGGAAGCTGAAAATATCGCCGCCTACCAGGTTGATTTCGGTTGGCACCAGGGCGACCGGCTTGCCTTGCGCATTTTCGATAACAACGACCGTGAATTCTTGCCCGTCACAGAAAGGCTCAAGAATGGCTTCGTCGCTGAACTGCTTGGCAAAAATTTCCTCTATTTTTTGCAAGACTTCGGTAGGTGTTCGAACTGTTGCAACGCCAAGGCTTGACCCACCGGCGGACGGCTTGGTAACGGCTTTTTCGATATGGTGATGTGCAAAGAAGCTTGTAATTTTTTCGGACTTCAGCCTGTCAGGGTCGTTTTTGTGTATGCGGCAATTCGGCAATGTGGAAAAACCGTGACGTGACAAATGTTGATTAGCCAGCGCCTTGTCGAACATCAATCGGCAAGTAGCGCTTGATGAACCGACAAAGGGAACATTATTTTCTTCCAGAAACTCCTGTAATTCTCCATCTTCGCCATAGGCACCATGAATGGCAGGGAAAACAAGATCAACCTTGCGGCATTCGCTGATGAACTCTGCTTCCGTCAACGGCTTGGCGGCGCGCTTTAATTTGAAATCAAAATCCGAAGGTGTGTTGGAATAGAGCTGCGCAGATGAGAGGTGATAGAAATTTTTCTGCATGTCGCAGTAAAAGGGAACGATCTCCCAACCCAAAGGGGCAAGGTGATCCATCACCGAGCGTGCAGAATTTAGGGAAATACCCCTTTCTGCCGAAGGACCCCCACAAATGACGGCAAGACGCATAAGAAAAACCTTATTTTGGATACTCTATATGGGCTAATCAGCCTGATTTTCCAAGCATTTTGTGGGTTAACGGTGTGTACGAAACTATTGCGGTTTGTTGATTTAGCCCCGATTTCTGAGTAGGTTGGGTCACAATTTATAGTAAGAACCGCTAATTTTAATGAGAGGCCCATTTCCATGAAGCCATTACAACCTGCTGATTTTATATCGCTGAATGTCTTTCAGGAGCGCGGCTGGCCAATCGAAGTTGATCTGGTTTATGCAAAGCCCGATCATCCTGAAAATCATTTTCCGAATTTGTATCATCCGGAAGCAAAACTTTTATGGGCTCATAGAGATTTGGCCCCCGTCATCCTTTTGAGCTCAGCTCTATGTAAGGCAAGATACGGGTGGAAACTGGCGGCCCATGATTGCATGCGGCCTGTGCAGGCTCAGGCAAAAATGGCCGAATACGGCTATCCTGAAGAACTCGTATCACGTCCCGGCATGGGCGCTCATCCGCGCGGCATGTCGATTGATTTTCTGCCGATCGGCGTTGATATGGGAACCCCATATGATTATTTTGCAGAAGATTTAAACAATAACCCTGCCGCACGAGACACAATTAGTTTCCCGGGACGTACGGAGAATGAGAGTGCGGCTATCTGCCAACGTCGGGCAGATTTTGAAGAGGCTGTGTGGCAATCAGCCAATGCATTAGGTCAGGATATTTTGCTTTTGCCTGAAGAATGGTGGGATTTCCGTTTTCAGAAAGAAGGCTCGCGGCCAGGCAGTACATACTGGGGCGATTATGAACCCGTGAATGAGACAACACTTCCTGCCTATATGCATCTTGTTGGAAGGCCGGAACCTGCCCCGTCTACTGTGCAACATGAATGGGCGGAATATGCCGTAACTGTAGAACGTGCCGTTCGGAAAAGAGCGCGACAATTATTGGGTGCCAATCCGTCTTGAGATAACCGTCAGATTACAAGTTACAAAAGCGGTTTCCGCCCGGATACAAACCCGCTACTATCCGCGCCATGCCGGATACCAACCGTCCCAATGCCTACCGCTCGGGGCCCAATGAAACGGGCCATTTCGGCCCCTATGGCGGGCGTTTTGTCGCCGAGACGCTGATGCCGCTGGTGCTGGCGGTCGAGGAAGCCTGGAAGCAGGCCAAGGCCGATCCGAAGTTTCATGAGGAGCTGGATTATTACCTCAAGCATTATATCGGGCGGCCTTCGCCGCTTTATTATGCGCAGCGGCTGACAGAAAAGTTCGGCGGCGCGAAAATTTATCTGAAGCGTGAAGATCTCAATCATACCGGCGCGCACAAGATCAACCATTGCATGGGCCAGATTCTGCTGGCGAAGCGCATGGGCAAAACGCGCATCATCGCTGAAACGGGTGCGGGTCAACATGGCGTGGCCACGGCAACCGTTGCAGCTCTCTTCAACCTGCCCTGCGTTATCTATATGGGCGAAGTGGATATGGAGCGGCAGAAGCCAAACGTCTTCCGCATGAAGCTGCTCGGCGCGGAAGTGCGGTCGGTGAAATCCGGTTCGCGCTCGCTTAAGGATTCCATGAATGAAGCGCTGCGCGACTGGGTAACGAACGTTGAGGATACGTTTTACATTCTCGGCACCGTCGGCGGGCCGCATCCCTATCCGGCGCTGGTGCGCGACTTTCAGTCCGTGATCGGACGCGAAACGCGCATACAGATCATGGAAGCTGAAAAACGTTTGCCGGATTCGCTTGTCGCCTGCGTTGGCGGCGGTTCCAATGCGATAGGATTATTTTACGAATTTCTGAATGAGCCGAACGTCGCCATGTACGCCGTTGAAGCCGCCGGGCATGGCGTCGACAGCGGGCAGCACGCCGCCTCTTTCGCTGGCGGCAAGCCGGGCATTCTGCATGGTATGCGCAGCTATTTTCTGCAGGATGCCGACGGGCAGATTCAGGAAGCGCATTCGATTTCAGCGGGTCTCGATTATCCCGGCGTCGGGCCGGAGCATGCCTGGCTGCATGATGCCGGGCGCGTGAATTATGTTCCCATAACTGACGAGGAAGCGGTTGAAGCTTTTCAGTTATGTACAAAACTCGAAGGCATTATCCCAGCGCTGGAATCTTCGCATGCGCTGGCCTATGCGGCCAAACTCGCGCCGACTTTGCCGAAAGACCATCTGATGGTTGTTAATCTGAGCGGTCGTGGTGACAAGGATATTTATACGGTGGCGAACAGACTGGGAGAGACGTTGTGAGCAACCGCATCGCAGGGCGTTTCGCTGTCCTGA
Organism: Alphaproteobacteria bacterium; assembly: GCA_033763555.1. Classification (GTDB taxonomy): domain Bacteria; phylum Pseudomonadota; class Alphaproteobacteria; order UBA9219; family UBA9219; genus JALYJG01. The sequence continues at coordinate 11,575 of JANRKK010000026.1, forward strand.
AAGAAAAAAAACAGAGCGGATTGATCACCTTTATTACCGCGGGCGATCCTGACCTCGATACCTGCGCGAAACTTCTGGCCGAATTACCGAAAGCGGGCGCGGACATCATCGAACTCGGCATGCCGTTCAGTGACCCGATGGCCGACGGCCCCGCCATTCAGGCGGCCAATCTCCGCGCGCTGAAGAGGGGCGTTACGCTTCCTAAAATTCTCGATCTCGTCCGCAATTTCCGCAAACAGGATACAAACACACCGCTGGTTCTGATGGGTTATTACAATCCGATCTATGCCTACGGCGTAGAAAAATTCCTGCGCGAAGCGAAAGAGGCGGGTGTCGATGGTTTGATCATCGTCGATTTGCCGCCGGAGGAAGATTCCGAACTATGCCTTCCGGCCATTCAGCAGGGATTGAATTTTATCCGTCTAATCACGCCGACCACGGATGCCAGGCGCCTGCCATCTATTCTCAAAAATGCCAGCGGGTTTCTCTATTATGTTTCCGTCACCGGCATCACGGGTGGAAAATCCGCGCAGATGGAGCCTGTACAAAAAGCCATTGCCGAACTGCGCAAGCACACGGCTTTGCCCGTGGCGGTCGGCTTCGGCATTACAACGCCTGAACAGGCGCGGGGCCTGGCACAGGCCGCTGATGCCGTTGTGATCGGCAGCGCCATCGTCACGCGTATTGCTGCTAATCTGGATGAGCAGGGACGGGCAAAGTCGGAACTCGTCGGGGATGTTTTGGGTTTTGTTGAGGGGTTAGCAAAGGCTCTTCATGCGTCATAAAGCATGCATGAAAGTAATTCCCCTTGATGCAATATCGGATGGCATCCGTGAGGTATTGATAGGTATTAGCCATGACCTCCTGTTTTATTGGTAGCAAATGGAAGGGGTTATCTGGTTAAGCCGTTATTAATCCTAAGCTAATGGAAGCACTTGTTTTATAAGAGCTTTTTCTTGACCTTGATCGCTGCCATAAGTTAATAATGCAGGCGCGCCGCAGGGAATGCAGCGGCTTTCAAAAACGGACTTTGTTGAGGAGCACTTATGAGTATTCGGAGCACATTTAAAAAAGCAGCTGTTGTCGCTTTCGGCGCGGTTGCCATGTATTTGAGCCGTGGCACGCAGGCCGAGGCTGCATCGATCACCGAATTTCCTATCAATAATGGACTGCCCGATATTGTGCAGCAGGCCGGTGTTCCGGGTGACATCGCCATAGGCGGAGAAGATGTTGCTTTTGTCATGGCCACCTCTGCCTACCCGCAAGGCGTCGGCATTATGGGTTCTGGCGGTTTTATTCCTGAATATTACGCTCTCAATGAAAATCGCATTCCGCGTGAAGAAGATTATTGGTTCCGATCACAAAATGTTGGACCAATTATTTTCCAAAACCCAGGCGCTATCAATCCTGTAAGCCCTGCTGACAACAATTTTATTTGGTTTCTTGAGCGTAATGTTGGCGTGTATGGTAAGATTAACCGCTTGACAGGTGAAATAGCTAAATATCCTTTGCCTGTCGATAGTAACCCGGCAAACATTGTTTACGGCCCCGAAAATTCTGTTTGGGTTCTTTTTGGGAATCGTCCCCGTGAAAATCGTTATCTTGCCATGATTGACCCATCGACAGGGCAGGCGACAAAGTATTTCAATGTTCAGGGTGGTAGATCCGTCAGTGCCAGCATGGCGGCAGAGCTTCCTGGTTATGATGAAACTACATTTGCTCCTATGGCTAGCAACATGCTTGCGGTTCTTAAGCCCGGTAGAGTCACTTTTCTGGATACCAGCAGCATCAAGCCAAATAAGGGTTATATGAAAAGTAAGACAGTGAAGTTTGGCACGAAGCGTGAATTCGTTGGTAGGGTTGTTGCCAATTGGGATGGCAAAACATTTACAGTTCTACGACACGGGTTGCAGAATCCGCGCACGGGTGAATTTACCTCTTCTGCTGAAGCGATTGTAATAGACCCTACGAAAAAGGGGCTTAAGGCCATTGTAAAAAAGATCTCCCTCAATGGTGAGCAGTCTATTATCGATGCTGCCTTAGCCAGAAGTGGCAATCTCTTGGTAACAACTTTCAGTGCAGGCGCATTCCCTATTTCATCCTATACAACAAGTTTGTACGAAGTAGATACGCTCTATAGCAACACCGTTGCTAAGGTTAATTTGCCTTCTAACAGGAACGTTTGGGATGTCGCTGGAGGGTTGAATGCTCCAGATGCAATCCGTTTGAGCCCTCAGGTCAATTTTGGTAACACGCCATATAGCATTGGACAATATACGCCATAACCTCAGTTATCGGCATTAGTGCCATCAAGCAGGTTAAAGAGGAGGGGCGGTTTATCCACCCCTCCTTTCTGCTTTTGGGGCTTTTCCTGGAAGTGACGAGTCTATAAGGCTGTTCCAATAAGTCACGCCGGGCTTCCCGTCGTGCTTTTCTTGCTGTATCTTGCGGCCATCTTCCCCGTCTGGCCCCGCTTTTCCCCTGCGGGGCGCACAACCTGTTGATGCGCATAGGATAGCCGATGCACCGTAGCCTTCTCCGCCTGCTGGCTGTTTTTTCTGTTGTTGCCGTGATGGCGACGGCGCCGATCTGGGCGAAAACAGCGCCGAAGGACGCCACCAAGGAGTCGCAGGCGCAGACGACTGAGGCCAAGCCGGATACGGATTCCGCCGATACCTTTAAACAACTGACCCTTTTCTCCGATGTATTGGAACGCGTGCGTGCCGACTATGTCGATCCTGTGACGGATGAAAAGCTGATCGAAACCGCCCTGAACGGCATGTTGAGTTCGCTGGATCCACATTCCGGCTATCTAAACAAGAAAAGCTTTCAGGAAATGCAAACGCAGACCAAAGGCGAGTTCGGTGGTCTTGGTATCGAAGTCACGATGGAAAACAACATCGTCAAGGTTGTATCGCCGATCGACGATACACCCGCTGCCCGTGCAGGAATTCAGCCGGGCGATCTTATTACCCATATCGACGGCAAGCCTGTAGTGGAGATGACTCTATCGGATGCCGTCGAGAAAATGCGCGGCACGCCGGGTACAAAAATCACGCTGACCGTGCGCCGCGGCGGCGTTTCCGGCCAGCCTTTTGAAATTACGCTAACCCGCGCCGTTATTCATATTCAGTCGGTAAAATGGGAACCGAAAGGCAATGTGGCCTATATCCGCCTCACCACGTTTAACGAACAGACACAGGGCCTGTTGGATAAATCCCTGCGCGAGGCAGAGGACAAAATCGGCGCCAAGCTGGAAGGTTATGTCCTCGATCTGCGCAACAATCCCGGCGGGCTGCTGGAGCAGGCCGTTTCGGTTTCGGGAACATTCCTTGAAGCTGGCAAGGAAATTGTTTCAACGCGTAGCCGCCATAAGGAAGAAAACCAGAGTTTCACCGCCAAGGGTGGTGACAAGACACGCAGCAAGCCGATGGTGGTTCTGATCAATGGCGGTTCGGCCTCGGCATCGGAAATCGTTGCAGGTGCTTTGCAGGATCAACACCGCGCCATCCTGATTGGCACGAAAACTTTCGGCAAAGGCTCGGTACAGACTATTATCCCGGTTACGGGCGGCGGCGCGATGCGTTTGACGACAGCGCGCTATTACACGCCGTCAGGCCGTTCGATTCAGGCGCTGGGCATCGAACCGGACATTCTGGTGCAACAGGCCAAGCTTGAAAAAGTGGCGCAGGGGCCCGGCATCCGCGAAGCTGACCTTAAGGGCGCTTTAGTTAATGATACGGTAAAACCGGGCGATAAAGCGCCACCAGCGCAGGATGGCGATGATGACGACATCAACACTGTACCTGCGGATAAGGCCAAAACGGCGGACAAAAATGGCAAGAAAGAAGAGCCTTTCGATTACCAGCTAGCCCGCGCGCTTGATCTCATCCGCGGCCTGCATCTTTATGATGAGAAAAAAGGCTAGGTCTCTGTGTCCGTACCGCGGAAAGAAACATTTCTTGCCCGTTATCCGCGTAATCTTAAATTAGGCGCTGTCGGCGTCATTTTCATTGTCCTTATTGCGCCATGGTTTTTTATCGGTGGTGGTGGCCAAGAACAGACGGCAGCTGTTCCGGCTGTCGAAAAAAAACATACCCCTAAATCCTCGTCCGCTGTTCAGGGTCTGGATTCCAAGGCTGCCATTGCCAATGCGTCCAAGCAGGATTCTCCCCAGCCATCGGCTGTAGTGGATAACGGGGATCTGGGGGTTCTGAATGATCAGGACGACCGTACAATTAAACTGGTTCTGGCGCCTGACCCCAAAGTGACGGAAGACACCGCTGAAGGAACTTTGCCACGCATTGGCGCGGATGGGCGCAAGCCATGGCAGGTTTATGCAAGGCCTTTCAATACGTCGGACAGGCGTCCACGCATCGCCATCGTCGTAACCGATCTGGGCCTGTCGCGCGTGTCGACGGATGCGGCCATTGCCCGGCTTCCCGCCAGTGTGACCCTTGCCTTTGACGCGCAAAGCCCGACAGTAGGCGCATGGAGCGCGCGGGCACGGCAGGACGGGCATGAAACACTTCTGATGGTGCCGATGGAACCTTTCGACTATCCGCGCAGCGATCCCGGGCCCAATACCTTGCTGACCAGTCTTCCGAACACCGACAATCTTGAACGGCTTCTCTGGTCTTTGCGGCAGGGCAGCGGGTATGTCGGCATTACCACGCTCAGCGGTTCGCGCTTCACAACCACCCCCGACAAGGTTGAAACAGTTCTGGAAGCCATGCGCAAACGTGGACTTATGGTGTTCGACGCCCGCGTCGCGCCTCACAGTGCGGTTGCCGACATGGCAAAGGAACGTCAGGTTCCCGTGGCCGTCAGCACAGCGCAGATCGATCAGAACCTGACGCCCGAGGCTATTGACGCTACGCTCAATCAGCTGGAACAAACCGCACGCCTGACGGGCCGGGCGGTGGGCGTGACGGGTTCTTACCCGGTTGTTCTGGACCGTCTGCAGGGCTGGTTGAAGCAATTGCCACAGCATGGCATCGCCCTCGCGCCGATTTCGGCGATGGTGCAATGACGGCTGAAAAGACTTCTTACAGGACAGGTTTATTTGCTGAAGCCTTGTGCCGCTTGTCCCTGCGGTTGAGGTTCTATCGCGTCGTGGCTTCGCGCTACCGTTCGCCGTTGGGCGAAATTGATATTGTCGCCGCGCGTGGAAATATACTTGCCTTGGTTGAGGTGAAGGCGCGTCCATCGCGTCAGCAAGCGGCTGAATCAATCACGCCGCGCCAGCGGGAGAGACTGCAACGCGCGGCAAATGATTTTCTGGCGCGTCATCCTGGGTTTGTCCGCCATAATCTGCGCTTTGATGTTATGCTGGTGACGCCGCGCCGCTGGCCCCTGCATATTGCCGATGCCTGGCGGCCGGAGGCGGCGTAATGGCGTATTGGCTGATGAAATCCGAACCGGAGACCTATCCTTGGGCGCAATTGCAAAAGGACAAAACAACATCCTGGGACGGTGTGCGCAATTATCAGGCAAACAACAACATGAAAGCTATGCGTGTCGGCGATCAGGCGTTTTTCTATCACTCGGGTGAAGAGCACGCGATTGTCGGTATCATGAAAATTGCCAAAGCCTGGCATCCCGATCCCAAGGACAAAACCGGGCGTTTCGGTATGGTGGGTGTTGCGCCTGTCCGTGCCCTCGGGCCCGTAACGCTGTCGGATATCAAGAAAGACCGTATGTTGAACCGTATGGCTTTTGTGCGCCAAAGCCGCCTGTCGGTTTCACCTGTCACAGCGGATGAATGGAACAGGATTCTGAAAAGCGTCTAACCGATGGCTTTCCTTCGCTCTCTCAGCCTCGCCGTTATTTTGACTTTGTGCGCGGCTTCTGCCTTTGCGGAACAGCCCATTCTGCATCGTGGCATTAACGTTGCCGGATGGCTAGCCAATGCACGTCGGCAGGTCTTTTATCAGCGCGATTTTGAACAGATCAAAAAAACAGGCTTCGATTTTGTGCGTCTGCCTGTGAACCCTGAATTTTTTGGCTTTACGCTGGACGGGCAGGGGATGGGTGACTTTACGCCTGTCGATCAGGCACTGGAACTTATTATATCTAATGGCCTTACGGTGGTTTTGGATATTCACCCCGGAAAGAATTTCATGCGTCAGCTGGAGGTCAGCCGTGCTGCAGAAGAACGTTTTACCGAATTGTGGATGATGCTGGCGGAGCGTTACAAAAACTATCCGCAGGAGCAGCTAGCTTTTCAGTTGCTGAATGAGCCGCAATATTACCATAAGAGCGGGCTCTATAATCAGTTCACAGCGAGGCTGGTCAGCCGCATACGTCAGATTGACTCGCAGCGTTTGCTGATTGTTGAAACGCCTGCCAATGCCTCGACGCATCCAGTTGATCTGCTGCGTATGGTGCAGATTATCGACGATCCCAACATTGCTTATGACGTGCATTATTATCAGCCCTATATTTTTACGCATCAGGGCGTGAAGCAGGGCTTTGAGAAAAAGCAAATCCGACATATCGGCCAGCTGCCTTATCCATCTGATCATGTTGTTCGGGAAGATGTTGTGGTTGCTCCTGATGCGGACAAGGAAGAAGCCCAAGACGAAATTGATGGTTATGTAAAAGAAAGCTGGAATCGTGGGCGCATCGCGGCTGACTTTGCGCCTGCGGCAGCCTGGGCGAAACAGAACAGGGTTCGGTTGCTGGTGCTGGAGTTTGGTGTCATGCGTAACACGGTTGATGAAGCGTCACGCTATCGCTGGATTGGCGATGTGCGTAGCGTTTTGGACTCACATAATGTTGGCTGGGCACTTTGGGATTACACCGATTTGATGGGAATTGTCCGCATGGTGGGGGAGACCGGCACCTATGCGGGCGACGGCTCGGTGCGCTTTTTGAAACCGGAGCAGGGACAACGCATAGTTGATGCGCCTGTCAAAGACGCGCTAGGGTTGCAGTAATATCAATATTTATCAAAGAGATAGTCGGCTGCGTTGACCGCATACGATAATATGCTAATGACGCCGTCCCTCCTTTGAAAGCGGCAGACCAAAACTCCTTTTGATCTGCCCTGTGCCGAGTTCTGGCATGAATTTATCCGACAGCACACCCGGCCGGGCGTCTTACGCCTATCTTCCGGCTCTCGACGGCTTCCGCGCCGTTTCCATTCTGCTCGTCTTTTTGTCGCATGCGGGACTGGAGCATATCATCCCCGGCGGTTTGGGTGTTTTAACTTTCTTCGTCCTCAGTGGTTTTCTGATCACGCGTCAGATCATTGCCGAGATCGAAAAAACGGGAACACTGAGCGTAAAGCGGTTTTATCTGCGCCGTGTTTTGCGCCTCGTACCACCCTTGCTGGCCTATATTCTGGTTTTTTCGGTCGTGCTGGGGCTATTGGGTGCGACGATTACCACGACGCATATTTTCAGCGGGCTGTTTTATTTTGCAAATTATTATCAGATTTTCGTCGGCTATACGCAACATAATCCCTTGCCCATTCTCTGGTCGCTGTCGGTCGAAGAGCATTTTTATACCCTCTTTCCGCTGGTGATCTTGCTGTTCAGAAATCATCTGAAGAAAATTTTGCCGTGGCTAGGAGCGACAGTGATCGTGGTTCTGATCTGGCGCACCTATCTCAGCAATCTGTGCAACACGGCGGGCAGTGTTTTATGCGGTTTATCGGGGCAGGAGCGGATTTTTCACGGCACCGACACGATTTTTGACAGTATTCTCTATGGCGCCATCGCGGCGCTGGCGTTGCATTATTATAATCATTCCATCCGGCGCTGGCTGATCAATCCGGCGTCGTTTGGCCTGGCGATAGCCTGCCTGTTCGGAACGCTTCTTTATCGTGACCCGTTCTTCCGCGAGACGTTGCGGCTCAGTCTTCAGGCGATTTCCGTCGCCATCATCATGATCAACGTGTTGTTCAGCGCATTCAGTGGCGTTGAAAGACTGCGGCGGTTTTTATCGCTGGGGCCGTGCCTGTTGCTCGGGCGCATGTCCTATTCGCTTTATCTGTTTCACTTCGGCGTTTTGAACGCCGTTTATGCTTTGCAAGGTACAGAAAACACAATCGAAGGCGCGGGAGGTATGGCGCTTTATGTTGGCGGTTCGTTGCCCTGTGCTGCGCTATCTTATTACTTGATCGAACAACCGATGCTGGGCTTGCGCCGCCGCTTTGGTGCACATGCTGTCGATTCATCGCGTGGCGTACCATCCATGGGCATGGGTTTTTCTCTGGCCGGAGGGAAGCGATGAAACTCAGCGTCTTCGGCCTTGGTTATGTCGGTTCGGTTTCTGCTGCCTGTTTTGCCGATATGGGGCACAGCGTTATCGGTGTCGATCCAAACCACGAGAAGGTTGACTGCATCAATGCCGGAGTCTCACCGATTGTCGAGCCGGGGTTGGATGCGTTGATGGCGTGGAATGTCGGGCAAGGACGTTTAGCCGCGACCACAAGCGCTGAAGAAGCCATTTTAAAAAGCGATATATCTTTCATTTGTGTTGGCACGCCGAGCCGGAATGGTGGCAGTTTTGATTTTCAGTATCTGGGGCGCGCCTGTCATGAAATTGCGGCGCCGCTGGCACAGAAAAACAGTTTTCATGTCACGGTTGTGCGCTCAACGGTTCTGCCAGGCACGTTAAAACAATTGGTTCTGCCCGCGCTGGAATTCCAATCCGGCAAAAAGGCTGGCGAAGACTTCGGGCTTTGCCATAATCCTGAATTCATGCGCGAAGGTTCGGCGATTGAGGATTTTCGTAATCCGCCCAAGACGGTCATCAGCGCAAGCGATGAGCGTTCTGCCGATGCGCTGGAAGAGCTTTATCGTAGCCTGCCGGGGCCGATCATCCGCTGCCCCATGGAGGTGGGTGAGATGGTAAAATATGCCGACAATGCCTGGCACGCCTCAAAGGTTGCGTTTGCCAATGAGATTGGCCGTTTCTGCAAGGCCGCAGGCGTCGACAGTCACGAGGTGATGCGTATTTTCTGTCAGGACACCAAGCTTAACCTGTCACCTTATTATCTGAAACCCGGTTTCGCCTTTGGCGGCTCCTGCCTGCCGAAAGATTTGCGTGCGCTAACCTCGCAGGCGCAAAAGATGGATATTCCCATGCCGTTGCTGGATTCCGTTATGGCTTCCAACAATGCGCAGATCGAATTGGGTATTGATATGATCCGTGCCGCCGGAAAAAAGTCCGTCGGCATCCTTGGTTTCAGTTTCAAGGCAGGTACGGATGATATGCGCGAAAGCCCGATCATCCGGGTGATCGAACGGCTATTGGTGCTCGGGTTTGACGTCAAAATCTATGACCGGAATGTGCGGTTGGATAAAATCACTGGAGCCAACCGCAACTATATTGAAAAAGCCCTGCCGCAGATCGAAAGCATTATGGCCACCAGTATTGAGGAAGTTCTGGCGCATGCCGATGTGATTGTTATCGGAAACAACGCACCCGAATTTGCAACCATCGTCAACTGGCTGCGACCCGAGCAGCAAGTCATTGATTTCGTACGCATCAAGCCCATCGAGCAGGCTCATGACAATTACAGCGGCATTTGTTGGTGATCGCGCCGCGACAGGGCGGGGCGAAGGACGACGCGTCCTTATTATCGTGCAGAATCTGCCTGTGCCGTTTGACCGCCGCGTCTGGCAGGAAGCAACGGAGCTCGCGCGTAACAGCTATGGCGTTTCAGTAATTTGCCCCAAGGGTCGCGGCTATGAAGCGTCCTATGAGCATATCGACGGTATTCATATCTATCGCCACCCTTTACCGTTCGAGGCGAAGGGCGCGCTGGGCTATCTGATCGAATATCCCTGGTCGCTGTTCTGGGAATTTCTGTTGGCTCTAAAAATTTCCCTGATACGCGGGTTCGATGTCATCCACGCCTGCAATCCGCCGGATACAATTTTTTTGATCGGTGGATTTTTCAAGCTGTTCGGCAAGAAATTTCTGTTCGATCATCACGATATTAATCCCGAGCTTTTTGAGGCCAAATTCGGCAAACGTGGCTGGCTCTATAGGCTTGTTCTGCTGATGGAGCGGCTGACCTTCCTCACGGCGGATGTTTCCATCGCCACCAATGAAAGCTACCGCAAAATCGCCATCGGGCGCGGTAAAATGCCTGCGGACAGGGTTTTTGTCGTGCGTTCCGGCCCGAGCCTCGAGCGCATGAAAATCCTTCCGCCCGTTCCGGCTTTAAAAAAGGGAAAACAATTTCTTGTCGGCTATGTCGGCGTGATGGGACAGCAGGAGGGCATTCAGTATCTGATCGAAGCGGTGCGGCACATAGTATATGATCGGAAACGCACCGATATTCATTTTACTTTAGTCGGCGGCGGCCCGTCGTTGGAATTCTATAAACAGCTAGCCAAAGAAAAAGCCGTCGCGGGATATATGGATTTTACGGGCCGCGTAGCGGATGAGGAGATGCTGCGCGTTCTTAGTACAGCGGATGTTTGCGTCAATTCCGACGAAGCCAACGCAATGAATGATCTGTCGACCATGAATAAAATCATGGAATATATGGCGCTCGGAAAACCCATCGTGCAGTTCGATCTTGCCGAGGGACGTGTGTCGGCGGGCGAGGCTTCGCTTTACGCGCGTCCGAATGATGCCATCGATATGGCCGTAAAGATTCTCGAGCTTCTGGGGGATGCGCCACGCCGCGAAGCCATGGGCCTCATCGGTCGCGCGCGGGTTGAGAATGAGCTGGCCTGGCCGCATGAGGTGCCGAAATTACTGGCGGCCTATGATCGGATTTTTACCGCGCAAAAGCAGACAGCATGAGCACGCTTATCCGTAAGGCTGTCTGGTACAGCAATCGCCTGGCCGCTATGTCACCACCGGAAGTTCTGCATCGCCTTTACGAGGCAGCAAAACGGAAAACCGGACGGCGCTTCGCGGTTGTGGCGAGCGAAGAGGATGGTGCTTTGCCGTGCCTGCCTGGACTGCGCGAGGGGCTGACACGAATCCCTGAAGCAATATTGGTGAAATGGGAAGCTTTGGCGCAGCAGGTTCGGGCAGGAAAATTTTCCATACTGGGTATACGCTGGCCGGAATCCTCGCGGGACGAATGCTGGCATCTTGATCCTGTCACGGGAAAATCCTGGCCTCGTGATCGTTATTGCTTCGATATTGATTATCGGCATCAAAATGAGCGCGGCGACGTCAAATATGTGTGGGAGCTGAATCGCCTGCAATATTTGCAACCTGTGGCCGCGCTGGCTTTCAGGAAAAACGATAGTGAACTGGCGAAATTCTGCCTGAGCGAGATCGAAAGCTGGATTGGCGCCAACCCACCCTATCGCGGCATGAATTGGGCATCGGGTATCGAACTGGCTTTGCGGGTGATCAGCATTCTGGTCGTTACCAGTCTGGTGGGTGAGTATGCAACACCACGCCAGTGCCAGAAAATACGGGATACGCTACGCACGCATGCGCTGTGGATTGAGCGTTACCCGTCGCGCTACAGTTCGGCCAACAATCATCAGACGGCTGAGAGTTTGGGTCTGTTTCTTATCGGTGCTTTGTGTTCCCAACTCCCTCAATCCGAAAAATGGAAGATGCGGGGCTGGGACGGCCTTTGTGACGCCGCACGCGAACAGATTCTGCCTGATGGTGTGGGCGCGGAGCAGGCCATAGCCTATACGGCTGTTCTGGTTGAAATGCTTTTGCTGGGCTTGCATGTCGCGCGCGCCATGGATGTGGACGTGCCCGAGAATTATACGAGCCGTTTGATGGCCGCGGGTGAATATCTGCGCTGGTTCACCGACAGTTCGGGCACCCAACCGCGCATTGGCGATGATGATGAAGCTTGCGTGCTTGGTTTCCGCCAGCCGGGTGAAAATTATGTGTCTTCGGTTCTGGGCTGTATGGCTGCCGTCTTTCGTCGCGCTGATCTCGTGCCACTGGACAGCCAGGCGCATTTCCGCAACGGAATTTTCGGTTTTCCACCAGCGGCAGCGCCTGCTCCTGAAGGCGTTCGCTGTTTTGAGCGAGGCGGTTATATGATGGGCCGCAGCCGCATAAAAGAACGCGATGTTTTTCTGGCAATGGATCACGGGCCGCTTGGTTATCTTTCCATCGCCGCGCACGGGCATGCGGATGTGTTGAGTATTTGGCTGCATATTGACGGCCAGCCTGTTTTTGTCGATGCCGGAACTTACCTCTATCATTCCGGCGGTTTCTGGCGGCGTCATTTCCGCGGCACGGCGGCGCATAACACGTTGTGTCTGGAGAAAACTGACTCCAGCCGCATGGCCGGGCCGTTCAATTGGTCGCGCAAGGCTAAGGCGCGCGTTATTGCCAGTCAGCTAAGGCCGCCCGAATGGTATGTTGAAGCCGAGCATGACGGTTATCTAAAAAAATTCGGTGCACTGCATCGCCGTCGATTATCTGCAGATGTGAATGGTTTTGTGATTGAGGATTGGCTGACGGGTGCTGGTGCACGCGATGCTGAGGCGGGTTTTCTTCTGCATCCCTCTTTGACGGCCAGCAGAAATGGCCGTTATGTCAGTATCAGCAAGGACAAAAAGGCTCTGCTTCATATCGAATGGGAGGGGCCGTTAGCACCGGATATCGGCCTTCCGGGCACGGAAAAAGGCGGCTGGTATTCGCCTTCTTTCGGCCGGAAACAATCCACGACACGGCTGGCTTTTTCTGGCACGCTGGAGCCGGAACAGAAATCGGTCATTCGTTTCCTGATTGTTTAGGCCGCGATGAAGAAAGATTCGCTTGTTATTTATCTGCCTTCGCTGGCTTCCGGCGGCGTCGAGCGGTTGTTTATTGGATTGGCTCCTCTTTTTGTCGAAGCCGGATTTGACGTGACTTTTCTGCTTCATCGGCTGGAAGGGTCTTTTGCGTCTGCTCTACCGCGGGAGGTGCGTTTGGCCACGCTGGAATGCAACCGCACATGGGGTGCCTTGCTGCCGTTGATGCGTTTTCTGCGCCGCGAGCAACCCGATATTCTTATTTCCGGCCTGCCGCATAATAATATGATTTCCTTGTGGGCACGTTTGCTAGCGCGAAGTTCTGTGCGCACCATCGTGTGCCAGCAGAACACGCTTTCGATGGAAAGCACTTTCAAGAAAAACTTTACTTACCGCATCATGCCGCTTCTTTACCGGATTTTTCTCCGGCAGGCCGATGGTATCGTTGCTTCATCGGATGGTGTGGCAAAAGATCTGATAGCCAAAATGAAACTGCCGCGCGAACGCATCATCGTCATTCACAACGCCATTGTCTTTCCAAATTTTGAAAAACAGATGAATGCGCCGGTTGAGCATATCTGGCTGCAAGGCGACGGGCCGCCGGTCATTCTCGGCATCGGGCGGCTGGTCGAGCAGAAGGATTTCATCACGCTCATCATGGCCTTTGCCCGGCTGGCACGGCAGCGGAATGTCCGCCTCATCATTCTGGGTGAGGGGCCCTTGCGCGCTTCGCTGCTCACTCTTGCCGAGCGGTTGGGCGTCGCCGACCGCGTCAGTCTGGCAGGGTTCCAGAAAAATCCTTTGCCCTTTATGCGCCGCGCTGCCGTGCTGGTCATGTCGTCGCGCTACGAAGGTTTCGGCAATGTGGTGGCCGAAGCGCTGGCCTGCGGCACGCCCGTTGTCAGCACGGACTGTCCGCACGGCCCCGCTGAAATTCTGGAGCAGGGCCGCTATGGCCGTCTGGTACCCGTCGGCGATGCCGATGCCATGGCGCAAGCCATCGGTGAAACGCTCGATCAGCCTTTGCCATCTGGCCATTTGCGGCATCGCGGCTATGAATTCACGGCCCAGCGTGCCGCCACGGCTTATATGAATTTGTTCAACGCTTTGCTTGCGGAAGAAAGCGCAGATGAACAATATAGGCGCGATGCCGCCTGAACAGCCTTTGGCCCTCTTGCTCCGTGATACCGAACGCCAGCTTGCCGAAGCGGGTGTCGATAATCCGTTGCTGGATTCTAAAATTCTCGTCAGTCATGCGCTGGGGCTGGATCGCGTTGATCTTCTGATGCAGGCGGAACGTCTGTTGTCCGCTGATGAAACCATCCGCGTTCAGGCTCTTATCACGCGGCGATGCCGTCGTGAGCCCGTTGCACGCATTCTTGGTGAGCGCGAATTCTGGGGGCTGCCCTTTGGTCTGAATGAAGCGACGCTGGAGCCGCGTCCGGACAGCGAAACGCTGATCGATAAGGCGCTACCCGAATTGCATGGCCGAAGCGGTCTGTCTCTTCTTGATCTCGGTACGGGAACGGGATGTTTGCTTCTGGCGCTTCTGCATGAACTGCCGGGAGCGGTCGGAATTGGCATTGATGCCGCGCCGCGTGCGATTGAACAGGCGCTGGCAAACGCCCGACGTTTGCATCTGGATGATCGCGCTATTTTTCGGGTTGGCAATTGGCTCGACAATGTCGATGGGCTGTTCGATCTGATTATATCCAATCCGCCTTATATTCCACGCCAGGACATGGTGACTCTCATGCCAGAAGTTCGCGAACATGACCCGGCTCTTGCATTGGATGGCGGTGAAGATGGGCTACAGGTTTATCGCGAGATTATTCCGCGGCTTCCGAAATTTCTAAAGCCAAACGGCTTTGTTGTTTTTGAAGTAGGGCAGGGACAGGCTGCCGATGTCGCCAGACTGTTCCAGCAGAGCGGCTTTTATGGGGTGAGAATCCACGAGGATTTCGGCGGCGTGGAGCGTTGCATCAGGGCTAGTCTTGCTGCCTGAATTCAGGCGGGAAATAAGTGCGGGTGAAAGAGTCCGTATGCACACCACCAACATTTCGCAGATAAAAATGGAAGACAACTGAGGTTCCTGAGCTGAGATCAGCGCGGTTGGTCTGGTCTTGTCGAGCCGTGATGCCGAAAATGAAACATTCATCCGTGTAGCTTAAACTTAGGCTCGAAGTGCGTGGGCCGGGCTGCGGCTGAAAAGCCTGGGTATGGGCAGCATGCATTGTCCAGTATTTGGCAAAGCGAGAACCGAAGCCAAAGGTTGCTTCTTCCGCCCGGGACAATGTACCCGTGGTTTCTGTTTGCCGCGCCGAAATATATCGTGCGAAAGGCCGGAATTCCGGCACGCCGATGGACACGCGCGCATCCTGCCTTTGCAGCGCATGGGTTTCGCGGTTCAACCGGAAGCCGTAATTCAGGTTAAGCCAGTCCGCAGGAATCATTTCAAGACGCCCGACATAGTCCGAACGATGATCGCCAAGGCCGGATTCTTCGGGAAAAGACGGGTTCCTGCTGAAATCATAGCTTTGACCGCCGAACATATCGATATGCGCACCACCGTCGAAAGTGATGGCTTGACGCAAACCGTAAGTGACGCGGCTGCCGCCTTCGATTAGATCGTTGCCGATAAAGCGGTTCGGCATGAAAAGATTGGTTTCGTCGAATTCGACATCAAGGCTGTCCTCAATCGGCTGGCGCGGGTCAACCTTGACTGCGGGTGCGCCGATGAAAGAAACAATCGGCTCAAGAAGCTGTTGATAGCCGTCGCCGCGCCGCCCGATAGGGTAGCGCGTGAGAACGCTGCCCTGAGCGAAAGGCCTTGCCAGCCAGACATTGTTGTAAATGTTGCCCGAGCCGTCCCGGTCGATGACATTGTCGGCCCAATAGGTATCGGCGCGTGCCAGCCCCGACAGGGTAGTAACAAACCCGGTGTCCGAAATGAGTTGCCGTTCCCAGCCGCCACTGAGTGAAAAACGGCGTGTGTTCGGCCCTTGCTGGGAAACAGCCTGGTCCTTGTTGTCACGCTCGGTGACCAGCAGGCTGCCATCGATCGACCAGCGCCCGCCCAGTGTCTGGCCCGGCTCGCCGAGGGCACTGAAACGGATTTGCGGCAGAACCAGAGGCTGAACATCCTGGGTGCCGGGGCGCAAATCCTGGAAATAGTACATATTGGCGACGGTGTAATCGCGGCCTTTGAAACCTTCAACATAAGCACGGTTGGTCAGCTGATCTTCCGACGAAATGCGATAGCGCTGAAGATAGCTTTTGTCCGATGTAAAATTCACATCCGTTCCGGCGCGCCAGACATTGTTGATATTGTACAAAAATCTTCCGAGCAGATTGCCGCGCCACTGGTCGCCTTCATTGACCCCGGTGTCGCTGATCAGGTTGGTATAGGTGAAAGTGCCGCTCAGCTTGAGGTCGCCACGGCGGAAGCGTTGGCGGTATTCGCCGCCGAATTGTGCCCTGTCCTCGGTGCTGAAAGTGGGGGCCAGAACGGCGTCGATGTCTGGCGCGATATCAAAATAATAAGGAACGCGCACAAAGTTGCCTATGTTGGGCGATACACCTGGTGTGGGCGTTAACAGTCCTTGCCGCCTTGTGACCGTCGGATCGGGCGTGGAGATATAAGGCGTATAAAGTGAAGGCACTCCGGCAAAATCGACTGTCGCGTCATGATAAAAAATATCGTGGTCGGTATTGTCATGCACAACGCGCTTCGCGCGTATTTGCCAGAGCGGCGCTTGGGAAGGATCTTCCTTGCAAATGTTACAAGATGTGTACACGCCCTTGTCGGCAACGACATAACGGCCATCGTAACGCTGCACGGCGCGGGCGGCGAGGCGTGAATTGTCAGGAAAAAGAATGCCGACATTTTGCGCGAAAGCCTGTTTCATGTTGCCCGTAATTTCCTGACGGTCGGCAAATTGCACTTCGCCAGAAGGCGTCAGCAGCGCGACATGGCCTTCGGCTTTCATGACATCGGTTTTTTGATCGTAGGTCACTTTATCGGCATGCAGCAGATAGCCCGCATGGGCGATTTCAACCTTACCTTCCGCCGTCACGACTGCGCTGTTCTGGTCGGAACTCATTTTCTGCGCGGTAATCAGGGTTTCGTTTTTATTTTCAGTTTGCGGATTTGCGGCCAGAGCCGGAGACAACAGAACGGACAGAAGGGCCAGCCCGCTGGCTCCACCTAAAAAGTAATTTTGCTGCGATTTCGGAACGAATCCAAAGATGTGCATCCTTGAGGATTGCCAGAGGGCTTTCCTCTCGACAAGCGCGTTATTTCAGGGCTTATAGTTTTGCTTGAGGAGTATTCCGTATGCAGGGCCAACTTTTTGGAAATCGAGTCGAAAAGCCGCCATCCATGGCGCAGCAGAAAGTCGAATATGATTTTCCATCCAGCCCGGAAGGCTGGAATGGGCTGGCGCTTGTCGGAGAAGCACCCGGCGCGGATGAAGTTCGGTTGGGCCACCCTTTTGTTGGGCGCAGCGGCCAGCTGCTCGATAAAATTCTTCAGAAAGCAGCCATCGACCGCAAACGCTGCCTCGTTGCCAATGTCTTCCGGTTTCAGCCGCCCGGCAATAAGGTCGATCATTTCTTCATCTCACGCCGCGCGGCGGTTCAACAGAACATCCCCATAACCGAGGAATTCGGCAAATTCGGCAGCACCTTCTGCCGGGCTGAGTTTGCGCCGGAGCTTGAACATCTACGCGCCACATTGGCCAGGATGAAAAAAAACCACCCGCGCATGGTAGTCGTGGCTTTGGGGCGTACCCCTTTATGGGCGCTGACAGGTGAGAATGGCCTGTTGGACAAGGTCGGCAAAATCCTGCCGTGTCGTCTTGTGCCGGATATGGATGTGATTCCGACTTTTCACCCCAGCTTCATCCTGCGCGGCAATTGGGGTCTTCAGGACGAATGGGTAGGACATTTTCTAATAGCAAAGAAATATATCATTTAATTTCATAGTGTTAATTGCATATCTTGATGTGATTTTTGTGGCAGGAAAGTAACGGATAGCTTGCAATTTTGCCCCTGAAAAGGGTACTCATTCGGGTTTACGGCTTCACAGTGCTAGAAACAGGGACTGTTTTAGGGACTCAGGCCGAGTTCAAACAAGCTATTTGTTGAGGGAGAGTCACTTGACCACAGCGCCCAAAGCCAATCACGAGCGTGTGAACGTCATCCAGGAATGCGAGATTGAAGCCGCGGACGTCCAGCGCCAAACTCCCGGCCGTCCGGCGACCCCGCTTTTGGACACAATCAATATTCCCGAAGATGCGCGCAAATTGAAGCCGTCGCAGCTGCGCCAGCTTGCCGATGAACTGCGTGCAGAAACCATCGATGCCGTATCCGTAACAGGCGGCCATCTGGGCGCCGGGCTGGGCGTTGTCGAACTGACCACTGCCTTACATTATGTTTTCAACACGCCGGAGGACATTGTCATCTGGGACGTCGGGCACCAGGCTTATCCGCACAAAATTCTTACCGGACGCCGTGACCGTATCCGCACGTTACGTCAGGGCGGCGGTTTGTCCGGTTTCACCAAGCGTTCTGAAAGCGAATATGATCCGTTTGGCGCCGCGCACAGCTCGACCTCGATTTCCGCAGCGCTCGGCTACGCCATTGCGCGCGATTTCAAGAAGAAAAAGAACAATGTCATCGCCGTGATCGGCGACGGTTCGATCAGTGCGGGCATGGCCTATGAAGCCATGAACAACGCTGGCGCCTCGCATTCGCGCCTGATCGTCATTCTGAACGACAATGATATGTCCATCGCGCCGCCGACCGGAGCGATGAGCGCTTATCTGTCGCGCATCGTGTCGTCGAAGGAATACCGCAATCTCCGCCATATCGGTAAAGAGTTTGCGAAACTTTTCCCGCGCAAAATTCAGGAAGCCGCCCGCAAGGCGGAGCATTACGCGCGCGGCATGGTCACGGGTGGAACTCTGTTCGAGGAGTTGGGCTTCTATTATGTCGGCCCGATTGACGGCCATAATCTCGACCATTTGGTTCCGGTTCTAGAAAATGTCCGCGATGACCCGCAGGGCGGCCCGGTTCTTATCCATGTCGTAACGCAAAAAGGCCATGGCTACGCGCCTGCCGAAGCTTCGGCTGACAAGCTGCATGCCGTTGCGCCCAAATTTAACGTCGTTAAGACGGAAGCCGAAAAAGCGGCGGAGCAGGAAAAGGCCAAAGCCAAGCCAGCCATCCCGACCTATACAAAGGTTTATGCCGAAGCGCTGATGAAAGAAGCGCAGCATGACAACCGTGTTATTGCCATCAATGCCGCGATGCCTTCGGGTACGGGTCTTGATATTTTCGGCAAAAAATTCCCCGAACGTACCTTTGACGTTGGTATCGCTGAGCAGCATGCGGTGACCTTCGCAGCAGGTATGGCGTGCGAAGGATTCAAGCCTTTCTGCACCATTTACTCGACCTTCCTGCAACGCGCCTATGACCAGTTGGTGCATGACGTTGTTCTGCAAAACCTGCCTGTACGCTTCATGATGGATCGCGCCGGATTGGTCGGCGCTGACGGTGCGACGCATGCTGGTTCTTTCGATCTTGCCTATCTTGGCTGCTTGCCGAACATCATCATCATGGCGGCGGGCGATGAAGTTGAGTTGATGAACATGGTGGCAACCGCGGCGGCGATTGATGATCATCCTTCGGCTGTCCGTTATCCGCGCGGCGAAGGCGTCGGCCTCCAGCTTCCCGAGCGCGGTCAGGTTCTGGCCATCGGCAAGGGCCGCATCGTCAAGGAAGGCAGCAAGGTTGCTATCCTCAATCTCGGTACGCGTCTGGCGGAATGCCGCAAAGCTGCCGAAGAGCTTGATGCGCGCGGTCTCAGCACAACGATTGCCGATATGCGTTTTGCCAAGCCGATTGATATGGATCTGGTCAAGCGTCTGGCGAATGAGCATGAAGTCCTGATCACGATCGAAGAGGGTGCGATCGGCGGCTTCGGCAGCCATGTGCTGCATCATCTGGCGTCGATGGGCATACTGGATCGCGGTCTGAAAATTCGTCCCATGACCTTGCCGGATGTTTTCCAGGATCATGACGCTCCGGTAAAACAGTATGACCAAGCGGGCTTAAACGCGCGCCATATTGTTGCCAAGGCGCTGGAAGCACTGGGGCAGGTCGAAGCGGCGAAGGCAACGGCAAGGGCATAATTTTGCCGGATTTTGGCGCCATAGAGGGCGTCCGTTAAACAAACAGGTGAACTATGAAAAGCATGCGCATTCTGACGATTCTTGTTTTGGCTCTGGGCCTGGCCGTCTCTTCGGCCTGGGCAGCGCCCAATGATGTTCCGGCCGCGGCCGCTCCTGCAAAGAGTGCGGGTGCCAGCACAGTGGTTAAAAATTTCTATGGCCGTTTGGTCGATGTCATGAAGCAGGGCGATCAGCTGGGTTTCGATGGCCGCTACAAAAAGCTGGAGCCCACCATCAAGTCTGCTTTTAACCTGCCTTTGATGACCCGCTTCGCCGTAGGGCTGACATGGTCGACCGCCACGCCGGAAGACCAGCATCGCTTGATCTCGGCTTTTTCAAATTTCAGCATTGCGACCTACGCTAACCGTTTTGCCGCCTATGACGGCGAGCGGTTCGATATCGTCGGCGAAAAACCCACATCCGGCGGTGTGATCGTTGAAACCCGGTTGACACCGAAGGACAGCGAGCCTGTGGCCCTCAATTACCTCATGAAGACTGACGAGGCGGGCAACTGGCGCATTGTCGATGTGTATCTGGACGGGGCCATCAGCGAACTGGCGACCCGCCGGGCCGAGTTTTCCTCCATCGTCAAGCGCGACGGCATTCCGGCGCTTGTCAACTCGCTGGGCGAAAAATCCAAGCAATTGGGAACGTCCTAGGCCGCGGCAAGGCGGTTTTGGCGGCTTGGGAGTGCTAGAGTTTCTCCGCGTTTTCTGGTAGCTGATGCCCGTCAATCGGGTATGTGAGATATGCTGACCATCCGCCGTGTTGCCCTTGTTCTTGCGCTTGTCCTTCTGGCCAATTTTGCTGTCTGGGCGCTGGTCAACCCCAGCGTCAGCGAACGCGCCTGGGGCGGCGTCATCAACGGCCTGTCCTACAGCGGCTATCAGGCGGGCAGCACAGTCGGCCGCCTGTCGGATGAAGATATCGAGCGCGACATGGCGCTTCTGGCCGGACATGCCAACGGCATCCGCATTTATGGTGTCAGTGATGGTCTGGATCGCATTGTCACCGCTGCGGCCCGTCATGGCATCGATGTCAATCTCGGTGCGTGGATTTCGCCGGATGCGGGAGCGAACGCACAGGAAATCGGGCGCGCCATCGACATCGCCCACGCCAATCCGAACGTCAAACGCCTGATTGTCGGCAACGAAACCCTGCTGCGCGAAGATGTCTCGGCCAACGAACTGATCGCCTATATCGAGCGCGTCAAGCGCCAGGTGAATATCCCGGTCTCGACCGCTGAGCCGTGGCATATCTGGCTGAAATATCCGGAACTCGCCGACAGCGTCGATTACATCACGTTGCACGTTCTGCCTTACTGGGAAGGCGTGCCGCTGGACGGGTCGATCGCCTATGTTCTGTACCGCTATCAGCAGATGGTTACAGCCTTCCCGAACAAGCATATTTATATCGGGGAAGTCGGTTGGCCGAGCGAGGGCCAGTGGGTCAAGGGCTCGGAGCCCTCGCAGGTCAATCAGGCCAAATTTATCCGCGACTTCCTGAATATCGCCAGCGAACAACGCCTGGATTATTCCATCGTTGAGGCTTTCGATGCGCCGTGGAAGCGGGCGATTGAAGGCACCGTTGGCGCGCATTGGGGTTTATGGGACGCCTCACGCCAGCCGAAATTCCCGATGAGCGGCTCTATTGTTGAATCCGCGCGCTGGGTCTGGGGCTATGCGATTTCGGTGCTGCTGGCGCTGGGGCCTATTCAATGGTTTGTCCGGCGCAAACAGAATTTGAAACTCGGCGGCCAGCTTTTTTACGCGAGCCTCATGCAGGCGGTAGCTTCCATCCTTGTCTGGGCGGTGATGGCCGCGCTGGCAGAAAAAATCATCAGCGGCAATACGCTGGCCTGGATTGCCTTGATTGGCGCACAAGTTGTTCTACTCGCACTTCTGCTGGTCGATGGTTATGAACTGACGGAAGTCGTCTGGGCCAACGAACGCCGCCGCAGGTTCGAGCCGCATTGGGGCTGGCAGCCGCCGCCGGACGCGCCCAAGGTTTCCATCCATGTGCCTTGTTATAACGAGCCGCCGCATATGGTGATCGAGACGCTCAATGCGCTGGCACAATTGTCCTATCCAAATTTTGAGGTGATTGTTGTCGATAACAACACGCCGGACGAAGCTGTGTGGAAACCGCTGGAGGAACATTGCGCCAAGCTAGGGCCGCGTTTCCGCTTTTTCCATTTGCCGCGCTGGCCGGGTTTCAAGGCGGGCGCATTGAATTTTGCGCTGGCGCAGACGGATGTCGATTCCAGCATTATTGGCGTGATCGACAGTGATTATGTCGTCAGCTCCGACTGGCTGGTCGCCACTATTCCTTATTTTGACAAGCAGGACGTTGCCTTCGTGCAGGCGCCGCAGGATTACCGCGACGCCCACGAAAATGCCTTCAAGCGCATGTGCTATTGGGAATATGCCGGGTTTTTCCATATCGGCATGGTGCAGCGGAACGAACGTAACGCGATCATTCAGCACGGCACGATGACACTCATTCGCAAATCAGCGATGCAGCGCATGGGTGGCTGGGCCGAATGGTGCATCTGCGAGGATGCCGAGCTTGGCCTGCGCCTGTTCGAGCATGGCTATGAAGCCGTGTACATGAACCACTCGCTGGGTCGTGGGTTGATGCCGGATAATTTCAGTGCTTACAAAACCCAGCGTTTCCGTTGGGCCTATGGCGCTGTTCAAATTCTTAAGCGCCATTGGCGCGCTTTGTCGGAAGGGGAGAATTTAACGCGCGGCCAGCGCTATCACTTCATTTCCGGCTGGCTGCCCTGGTTCGCCGATGCCGCGCATATTGTTTTTGCGCTGGCGGCGATTGTCTGGTCGGTTCTCCTGATGCTGAAATGGGTGGAGTTTCCTCCCGCCGTGTTTCTTGTGCCGACGCTCAGCGTCTTTTTGTTCAAGGTTGTTTCCGGCCTCTGGCTTTATCATGCGCGTATCAAATGCGGCTGGATGGATCGCATTGCCGCGGCGGTGGCGGGCATGGCGCTGTCGCATTCCGTCGCCCGCGCCGTATGGCAAGGCATGTTCACTTCGGGCAAACCGTTTTTCCGCACGCCGAAATGCGCCGATCAGCCCGCCGTGTTTCAGGCTTTCCTGATGGCGCGCGAGGAAATCGGCCTCTTGCTGGCTTTGATGATTGCGGCAACCGCCGTTCTGATTAAATTTGATGTGCAGAACCAGAATGCCGTGTTGTGGGCGGGCATGCTGGGAGTGCAGACGCTGCCTTACTGGGCGGCGCTGTGCGTAGCGGTGGTCAATGCCTGGCCGAAGAAAAAAGAATCCAATCTTGACGGGATTACGGGCGTTTCGCCGCCTGTTCCAAAGCCTCTGTAACATTCGTGGATGTTAGAAGTTCCGGCAGAATGATGCCTTGCGGCGCGCCGGGGCCGAACACAGCGTTGAACGGAATGCCATAACGCCCGTATTTTTGCAGGAATTGCGCAATCACCGGGTCGGGATTTGTCCAGTCGGCCTGCATGGCAACAATGCCGCCATGAAACAGGCGTTGCGCGATATCCGGTCGCGAGAGGACAAATTTTTTGTTGGCCTTGCAGGTCAGGCACCAGTCTGCCGTGATGTCGACAAAAACAACTTTACCCTCATCAACGCTGGCGACAATGGCTTTTTCGTTCAGTGGCAGCCAGAGCCGTTCAACATTCCCAGTTTCTCGTGGCAACAGCGAACCCGCGAGAGTCATCGCCACGGCGACAATCGCGAAATCCAGCAAGCCGATCATCACCAGGCGTCGTGATGCGCTGGTCTTTTTCAGGCCAAGCAGAAGCACAATGCCGCCCATGCAGAGTCCGACAAATACAGCGAAGCGCCAGGGTATTTGCGCGCCGAGTATCCAGACCAGCCAGATCGCCGTCGCTGCCAATGCGACGCCGAGTAGCCAGCGCAGCCACATCATCCAGCGCCCCGGTTTCGGCAGGGCAATCGCCAGGCGGGGGAATAAGGCGATGGCCAGATAGGGCACAGCCATGCCGAGGCCCAGCATGGTGAAGATCAGCAAAATAATGCCTGGGCCAGATGCCAGCGCGAAACCCACGGCAGTGCCGAGGAAAGGTGCTGTGCAAGGTGTGGCCAGCAAGGTGGCGAAAGCACCCGTGGTAAAATCCCCAGCCATCTTCGGGTGATAATCCTTGTCCAGACTGTCCGCAAGAAAACGCGGCAGATGGATTTCAAACAGTCCCCACAGATTGGCGGCAAATACCGTGAGGATAAGGATAAGAAAAACCAGAAACATCGGCTGCTGAAACTGCACGCCCCAGCCGACCGCCATGCCAAGTTCCTTCAGCATCATGGCCAGCCCTGCCAGCACGAGGAAGGAGAACAGAATACCCGCCGCCGTCATCAGGAAGCTGTGCCGCACGGTTTTGGCGTCGCCGCCGCCATGGCTGACGACGCTCAGGATTTTCAAGGACAGAACAGGCAGCACACAGGGCATCAAGTTGAGAATGAGTCCGCCCATAAGCGCGAAGAGAACGACAAGGCCCAGGGAAATAGTGGAGGCAGAGGAGCTTTCCGGCGCGGCGGATATGGGTGGCGCCTTGATGCTTTGTTCCAGTGCCTTGTCGCCATCCACAATGGTCAGCGTCAGTTGCAGGTCAGAAAGCTTGGTGCTTTCCGGCAAAAGATCGGCGGGTTTGACCTTGAACTGCGCGCTGAACTTATGCTCACCCATAGTCGTGATCGGCGCACCGAAAGCAATGTTCTTGTCATTTTCGATAAAGATATCCGGCGCTTGAAGTGTGTTGCGGGATTCAATGCCGACACTCAGGCTTTCGCCGTCATTGGTAACGCTTTTCAGGATGAAGCCGGACTTCATGGTGTCGCCCGGTATCAGGTCGCGGAATTTTTCGATCAATCCGGCTTCGGTGCTGGCTTTGGCTTCGCCTTCGGGAATGGCCAGCTTCAGCGTAAAATTTTTTGGCACGCAAATGGCGCTGCAGACCAGAAGATCAAGCGACGCTTCGATGTTCAGTGCCTTACCTGGCGTGCGCAGTTTGGCGTCGATTGGGAAAACGACATTGCTTTTGTAGCCGATCGTCTCCAGCCCATAGGCGCTGTAGCGCTGCGGCGCGGGATAGAGCAGCGCGGCGGATTCCAGGTTTCCGACGTCACTGATGCTCTCTTTCCAGTCAATCTGCGGCGGCAATCCCGCCATGCCGGGTGAGCGCCAATAGGTATGCCATTCATCCGCCAGTTGAACTTCCAGCCCCAGCGGAACAATTTGTTCCTGCCCCACGCCGTCGATGCCGGAAATCAGGCGTACTTTAACGGCTTCATCCTGCTGCCAGTCCCCGGCCAGTGCATGCGCGGCCGTGGGCGCTGCACAAATGGCCAGCAGAAAAAGCGTCAGCAAGCGCAGCATGATGTTCGATTCAATCCTTTCGATTCGCGGTATGATGCAATAAACTCGCCGTGCCTAGAAGGGGCAATTGCGCATGCAGGACTCGGACAAAACAATCATCGATGCTTATATCAGAGATAGCTGGCTGACGGGGCAATTTCTGATCGCCATGCCGTCGATGCCCGATCCGCGTTTTGCGCATGCCGTAATTTACATCTGCTCGCACGGCCCGAACGGCGCGATGGGCCTGATCGTCAACCGTCTGTTCGGCGAAGCGAATTTCGGCATCCTGCTTGATCAGCTTGATATCAAGGCGTCCGGCGATGTGCCTGATATGCCCGTGCATTTTGGCGGCCCGGTGGAAACCTCGCGCGGCTTCGTGCTGCATTCGTCGGATTACATGCGTGAAGGTACTCTCCGCATCGACGACAGCATATCGATGACGGCGACGGTTGAAATCCTGCAGGACATCGTCGCGGGGAAGGGGCCGGAGCGTCTGCTGATGGCGCTAGGCTATACCGGGTGGAGCGGCGGCCAGTTGGATGCCG
>JANRKK010000027.1:0-12199 GCA_033763555.1 Alphaproteobacteria bacterium
GTCATTTTCAGACGGCGCATCCCCAAAACATCGGTGAAAAATTCATGTGTGCGCTGAATATCGGATGAAATTGCTGTGATATGATGCATCCCAAACATGAGCGCCATATCCGCTGTGATAACAGGCACAGGTTCATGCCACATTTCGGCAGCGATTTTTTCAGCATCTTCGCCAGCGCATCAATCAGTTTCTTCTGCGTGCTGGAAGCGCGCCAGACAAGGCCGATGCTGCGCGACGGCGCGTTTTTCCCGGCAAAAGGCACATAGGCCAGACGCGGCGTCGGCACAGCCGCAATGCGCGGCATAAGCGTCACGCCCGCGCCCGCCGCCACCATCTGCCGCAAGGTTTCGAGGCTGGTGGCGCGAAACTCGCCATTCTCCTTCACATGCGCCAGCGCGCAGAACTCCAGCGCCTGATTGCGCAGGCAATGCCCGTCATCCAGAAGCATCAGGCTTTCCTCTGCCACATCTTCCATCGTTACCGATTTGCGTTTGGCCAGCGGATGCTGCGTCGAGCAGGCCAACAAGAATGGATCGCGGAAGAGCTCGACCGATTGCAGGTTCGCACCATCCACAGGCAGCGCCAGCAGCGCCGCGTCGATCTCCCCCGCCAGCAATTTTTCCGTCAGCACGGGTGATTTTTCCTCGATCAGCCGCAGCGTGAGGCGCGGGAAAGCCTTGCCGACTCCCGGCATGATTTTCGGCAGGTAATAAGGCGCGAGGGTCGGGAACGCGCCCAACCGGAACGTAACGGCCAGCGGGTCGCGGTAACTGGCGGCGATGTCGCGCAAACGGCGACTATCGCGCACAATGCCACGCGCAGCATCCACAATCGACTGGCCTGCCTGCGTCAGCGCCAGCCGCTTGCCGTTGCGCTCAAAAATCGCCACGCCCAGATAGCCCTCCAGCTTTTTGAGCTGGATGCTGAGGGTCGACTGGCTGACATGACAGGCTTCGGCGGCGCGGGCCATGGTGCCAAAATCGGCAATGGCAGCGACATATTCAAGATCGCGCAGATTCATAACATTGATAATATCAATTAAAATTATAAAAACAATATATTTTATATATGAAGCCAAATCCGCCACACTCGCCAGCGAACCCTAACCCACAGGAGACCTCTATGCTCGGTATCGGACAGAATTTCCCCTCTTTCAACCTCAAGGCCGCTGTTTCCAACGACATCAAAACCGCCTTCCAGGACGTCAGCAGCACAACCTATCCCGGCAAATGGCTGGTCGCCTTTTTCTGGCCCAAGGATTTCACCTTTGTCTGCCCGACGGAAATCGCCGAGTTCGGCAAGATGAACAAGCAATTCGCCGACCGTGATGCGCAGGTGCTGGGCGTCAGCATCGATTCCGAATTCGTGCATCTCGCCTGGCGGCAGAACCACAAGGATCTGAACGCCCTGCCCTTCCCCATGCTGGCCGACATCAAGCGCGAGCTGTCTTCAGCGCTCGGCATCATCGATCCGGCCGAAGGCGTGTCGCAACGCGCGACCTACATCGTCGATCCGCAAGGCATCATCCGCTTTGTGATGGTCACCGACCTCAGCGTCGGCCGCAATGTCAAGGAAGTGCTGCGCGTGCTCGATGCGCTGCAGACGGATGAGCTGTGCCCCTGCAATTGGGAAAAAGGCAAAGACACGCTGAAGGTCGCCTGAGGACAGCGCCATGGCTCTGGATGATCTCAAATCCCGGTTGGGCGATTTCGCCAAGGACATCGCCCTCAATCTCGACTCCGTCCTCACCGAGGATGGCGCGCCGGGGTTGAGCGCCGCGCAAATCGCGGGCGTCGCGCTGGCTTCGGCTTATGCGACGCGCAACCGGGATGTCATCGCCGCGCTGGAAAGTGAAACCGCCACGCAGCTTGATGCCACTACCATCCGCGCGGCCAAGGGCGCAGCAACCATCATGGCGATGAACAATGTCTATTACCGCTTTACCCATGCGGTGCATGACGAAGAGCTTCGCAAGCTTCCGGCGAAACTGCGCATGAACATCATCGGTAATCCCGGCATCGCAAAACTGGATTTCGAGCTGATGTCGCTGGCGGTCTCCGCCATCAATGGCTGCGGCATGTGCATGGAATCGCACACGCATGAAGTGGTGAAGGCGGGATTATCGAAACAGGGCGTTCAATCCGCCATCCGCATCGCCGCGGTTATCAATGCGGCGGGGCAGGCGGTAAGCATATAAGGTTGCTACTTCGCTAGAAACTACCCAACAGAAGCTTTCTTCCATACCGAACGCCAAACCGTTCGCCGTGGGCGCTGTTCTTGACTCAGAGCTGCCTTTCCAACTTCACCCAAAACTCCGGAATGACATTTTTTTACAATTTCTGTTCTATCAACGCCGAGCAGCCCGGAAGCATGGCTTGTGTTGTAATCTGTATATATAAGTGCAGCCTGCAGCATATCCAGCTGAATTTCCTTTTTTTGCCTTAACAGACCTTCTGCATTTCGATATTGAATGCGAAATGCTGGGTTCGACCCTCCATTTTCTACAGGAGCATCTATAAGCTCTTTCATATTAGTAGGACTCATACCCAATAAAGTACGCGCAAGTTGTTTGTCTCCTTCTGCATATCTAATAGCTGCTAAGGTCATTTGCCTTCGGGCTTCCCAAATAGGCATGCAGTAACCGCCTGCGCGCATCACCCTCATGGCAAACTGAGAATCCTTATTCTGCGAGATATCATCAGACATCATATCAGGTGTCATATCTATATAACGCTGCATTGTAGTCAAACTAACTCCAAGTAAATGTGCGGCTCGCGACTTACCTTGAGATGTAAGCTCGAACATTGCTCGAGCCATTTCCCATTCAATTTGCTGTCTTGACTTCCAAGAATTTTCTTTATCAATAAAACTGATGTGAAAATGAGGATTCTGTAAATTAACAACTGTTTCCGGTGACACAGCCAGCAAACGATGCACTCTGCCCGCATCCATATGCATCCACTGGGCTGTTGCCGTTAATCCTCCTCCAAACTCAGCATAAGCCGTGTTCAGCAAATCCCAATCAATCCATTCCCCAAATATAAAATCTCCCTGTTCTACCAAACATACTTCACTCTTGGCCGCTGAAAATTCTGTCAATGCCGCAACGGAACCTGGAGTCGGAGAACAATTTCGTGACGTCAAAATCGGCGTCTCTACAACAGAAACCTTTGCCGCCATCTGCTCAGGTTCGTCGCCATGAACTCCAAATAAGAAAACACTGGAACTTTCCCGCTTTGCCCTAACATCCAGATAATAACTAAATTGGCGGCGGCTTATGCCCAATCTGGCAGCTGCTTTTGTTCGATTGCCGTCCGTTTCTTCCAAAATAGCTTGAACATGCGCTTCAATCAGATCGGCCAGTTTATCGGATGCTCCTTGATGTATCGTATCATTTTTATAGCCACCGGGCTTTATAAGTTTATGGCCATCAGACTTCTCGATACTCATATCTTGAGTGCCGACATATTTTCCTTCACATAAAGCTACGCCCCTTTCAACAGCATTGCGAAGCTCACGCAAATTTCCTGGCCAACTTTGCGCTTCAAGCCATTCTTCGGCTTGCGAAGTAAACCCAGCAATAGATATACTTGCATCCTTAGTTAAATCTTGGAAAAAATAATAAGCTGCGGACAAAATATCTTGCTGCCGCTCCCGCAAGGGAGGGATATGGATAGGAACAACATTTAAACGGTAGAAAAGATCGATGCGGAAGCGCTTTTCTTGTACAGCCTGTTCAAGGTTAACATTCGTAGCTGCAACAACACGGACATTTACAGGGTAGTACCTGTCGCTTCCAACAGGTTGTACTTCGCGTTCCTGTAGAACCCGCAACAAAGCGACTTGTGCCGCAGGCGTTAGTTCGCCAATTTCATCGAGAAAAATTGTGCCACCATCGGCGGTGCGAAAAGCCCCGTCACGCGATCTCTCGGCCCCGGTAAATCCACCCTTAACATGGCCACACAATTCGCTCTCAAGCATATTAGCGGGAAAGGCGCCACAATTGCGCGCAACAAAAGGTTTGTCGCGACGTTCACTTGCTTCATGAATCGCCTGCGTTAAAATTTCTTTGCCGACGCCTGTTTCGCCTGTGATAAGAATTGTGGAATTTGAGCGTGCCAGTTTCCGCGCAGTGGCTACACAGTCAGCCATTCCGGGTGTAATATGGAGAATATCATCGAAAGTAAGTGATGGCCGACGAGGATGATTGGCAGTCCCCTTGTCAACTTCACGACCTGGAATAGAAGTTAATGATCGGCCAACACCATTCATACTCAAATCCTTGCCTTACAAAGAGAAATCACTATTGAACTGTGGCAAATTGAGGGAAATATCCCCTTAGGTCAAATAGTTTCATGACCGAAGCCGTTAATCTTCTTTTTATATCAAAGGGATAGACAGGTTCTGTGATTCTGTTTTATCCCTGAAAAACACGCGCATCCTTAACCTTTCAGCCGTTATAGAGAAATGATGGCCACGCCCCCCAACCTGCCCTGGTCGCGCAAATACCCCCTGTCGGTCGACTGGTCGGCGCCGCTGCCCGCGCGCCCGCTGTACGAAATTCTCGATGATGCCGTGCGCGATTACCCCGGCAATGTCGCGCTCGATTTTCTGGGCAAGCTCTACACCTATCAGGAAACCGCCGCATGGGTCGCGCGCGCCGCGAAGGGCTTGCAAAATCTCGGCGTGAAGAAGGGCGATCGTATCGGCCTGTTCCTGCCGAACTCGCCTTATTATGTCATTCTCTATTTCGCGGCGCTGAAAGTCGGCGCGACGGTTGTGAATTTCAATCCGCTTTACGCCGACCGCGAGGTCAAGCACCAGATCGAGGATTCTGGTGTCACCATCATGGCGACGATCGATGTGCCATCCGTCTATGGCAAGCTGCCGAAGATGCTGGGTTGTACGCCGTTGAAACGCATTATTGTCGGGCGCATGGCCGATATTCTGCCGCAACCGCTGTCGCTTCTCTACCGCATCATCAAGCGCCGTGAAATCGCCTGCATCCCGCAGGATGATGCGCATGTGCGTTTCAACGATCTCACCGCGAACAGCGGGGATTATACTCCCGTCGCCATCAACCCCGCGCAGGACATCGCCGTCCTGCAATATACGGGCGGCACCACGGGCGTGCCCAAAGGCGCGATGCTGACGCACGCCAATCTTTCGGCCAATGTGTTGCAATCCCGGCTGGTTTTCCCCTCGGCCGAAAACGGCAAGGAACGCATGCTGGGCGTTCTGCCCTTCTTCCATGTCTTTGCGATGACAGCGGTGATGAACATCACCATCCTGCTGGGCAGCCGCATTATCCTTCTGCCGCGTTTCGATCTGGCGCAGGTCGTCAAGACCATCCACAAAAAACGCCCGACGCTTTTCCCCGCGGTGCCGACGATTTACACCGCCATCAACCATTATCACAGTCTCGCGAAGTATAATCTCCGTTCGATCAAATTCTGCATCTCCGGCGGCGCGCCGCTGCCGATCGAAGTGAAGCGCGATTTTGAAAAACTCACGGGCTGCGTCGTGGTGGAAGGCTATGGCCTGTCGGAAACTTCGCCCGTCGCGACAATGAATCCCATTCAAGGCCTGAACAAAGCAGGTTCCATCGGCCTGCCCCTGCCCGGCACTTACGTCGACATCATCAGCCTTGAAGACCGTAAAACCCTCATGCCCATCGGTGAAAAAGGCGAGGTCTGCATCCGAGGACCGCAGGTGATGCCCGGCTACTGGAACCAGCCGGAGGAAACCGCAGGCGTACTGGAACAAACACCCGACGGGCCGCGCCTGCATACAGGCGATGTGGGTTATATGGACGAGGACGGCTACACTTTTATCGTCGACCGCATCAAGGATATGATCGCGGCGGGCGGTTTCAAGATCTACCCACGCCATGTCGAGGAAGCGATTTACCTGCATCCCGCCGTGGAGGAATGCATCGTCGCGGGCGTGCCCGACGAATATCGCGGCCAGACGGTGAAAGCCTTTATCAAGCTCCGCGCCGGGCAGGAATTGGGCAAGGACGATCTCAAGGCCTTTTTAAAGGATAAACTCTCGCCGATGGAAATGCCGAAACTGATCGAGTTTCGCGATAGCCTGCCAAAAACCCTGATCGGCAAATTGTCGCGCAAGATGCTGCTGGATGAAGAAGCCAAACGCACATGAAGCCGGGAATTTCGCCGCTCGAACAATTCATCCATCTGCTCGCCCGGTTGCCGGGGTTGGGTCCACGTTCGGCGCGCCGTACCGCCCTGCATCTCCTGAAAAAGCGCGAAGCGCTAATGCAGCCGCTGATCGAGGCGATGAGCGCCGCGGCACGCGATGTCAAAAACTGCTCAACCTGCGGCAATCTCGGCGGGCGTGACCCCTGCGAAATCTGCACTGACGCCTCACGCGACCGCACGCTGATTTGCGTGGTGGAGGATGTCGCCGATCTCTGGGCGCTGGAGCGCAGCGGCGCGTTCCGCGGTCTCTATCATGTTCTCGGCGGTACGCTGTCGGCTCTGGACGGCATTCGCCCTGTCGATTTGCGCATCGATCCGCTGATCGACCGCATCCGTGACGGCGGCGTGAAGGAGGTCATCCTCGCCCTCAACGCCACGGTCGAGGGCCAGACAACGGCGCATTATGTCATTGAAAAACTCGCACCGGCGGGCGTTGCCGTTTCAAAGTTGGCGCACGGCCTTCCGGTGGGCGGCGAGCTGGATTATCTCGACGACGGCACCCTCATGACCGCCCTTCAGGCACGGCGGAGAGCAGGGGGATAAATTGTTTATTTCGGATGAGGGGCTATCATAATTCTACACATTCTTGCAAAATTTCTTTTTGGAGTATCCTTATACCATGTATAGCTCTCATTACCGTCTCTTACAAAGCCGCCAATCTCTGGCACCAAATTGCTTAAATCTGCCTCTGCAAAGCACCGACCTTTGATCGAAATCCGACGCATGCTTTCTACACCAACTGTTCGGCCTTGTTTATCCGGTGTGTCGTATTTGATGGGCGGCTTGGAAGAAAGAAGCAATTTTGACAGGCAGCCTCCCGAATAATATTTGATCAAAAACATCATTTCACTATCGGGCACATTTGTTTGCTCAAGTCCACATGTATAAAGATTATCACTGCCCGGTTGCTCCGCAGAGGCTTGGAAAGCCTGCGGAGCACTCGCCTGAGAAAGATCAGACGCAAATGCCAAAGGGGTGGAGGTCACTGCATAAGCGGCAAGCGCCGCAAATTTATTTTTCCAGGCACGTTTCATGGAAAGCCTCCCTCAAAAAAGGACTTTATTTTGGTAGTCCTCTCTGGGGGGAAAATCAATAAACTCCATTAATTACTTTAATTGATTGCATTTTATGTGCTTAATCTCGGCTGTTAGTCCCCTAGTCATCGATTCCATGTCCACGCTCCTTCCCTCCCTCCCCTCTGCCTATCAGGCACGCGTTGATGGCGGCGAAATACGCTATGACGCCGCGCAGGCTGAAGCCGCATCGGCGCTGCAAAATTTCCTTGAAAAACTGAAGGATTACCGCCCGCCCGGATTGTTCGCGCGATTGACCAAGTCAGGGCCGCTCGGCGATATCGGCGGCTTCTATCTCTACGGCGATGTCGGGCGCGGCAAAACCATGCTGATGGATATGTTCTTCGCCGCCGCGCCTATCGCCCAAAAACGCCGCGTGCATTTCCACCAGTTCATGCTGGAAATCCATGCGCGGCTGCATGAGCTGCAGCAGGATCATGTCAACGACATTCTGCCGGGCGTCGCACGCGCGCTGGCGAAGGAAACCTGGCTGCTCTGTTTCGATGAATTCCATGTCAGCAATATTGCTGATGCAATGATTTTGGGCCGCCTGTTTGCTGCCCTGTTCGAGGCGGGCGTGATCATCGTTGCCACTTCCAACTGGGCACCGGATGAGCTTTATAAAAACGGGCTGCAGCGCGATCGCTTTTTCCCTTTTATCGATCTGATCGAGGCGAAGATGGTTATCCACCGCCTGCAAGGCTCGCTCGACCACCGCTTTGAACAAATCCGCGCCCTGCCCGCCTATTTTCATCCGCTGGGCAGCGAGGCAACGCGGCAGTTGCAGGGCATCTTCTTCCGCCTGACGGATGAGGCTGAACCGGAATCCATCACCCTTCCCGTGCAGGGCCGCACCCTGCGTATCATGCATGCCGCCAAGGGCGCGGGCTTCTTTAATTTTGAGGAGTTGTGCGGCCAGCCGATGGGTGCGGCCGATTACATCGCCATCGCCCGGCAGTTGCATACGGTTCTGATCGACAATGTGCCGAAAATGCAGGCCGATCGCCGCGATGAAACCCTGCGTTTCATGACGCTGATCGATGCGCTGTACGAAGCGCATGCGAAACTGTTCATGGCCTGCGCCGTTCCGGTGGAAAAACTCGGCCCCTCAGGCGAGCATGCTTTCGCGTTTCAGCGTACGGTCAGCCGCCTCGCCGAAATGCGCGGCGAGGAGTACCGCAAAAAACCGCACCTTGGCTGATCAGCCAACAAGGCGATACGTCACCATGCAATACAGCATCGGTAGCGATAGCACGAAATTCACGCGCGAGGTCAGCATCGCAATGCGTCCGGCCTTGGCCTTGGCGGCATCGTCCACTTTCACGATGCCCAGCGCCTTTTTCTGGTTCGGCCAGATGATGACCCAGACATTAAACGCCATGATCAGGCCCAGCCACATGCCCGTGCCGATGGTGCGGCTACCGGAATCGAGCATCAGCGCCCGCTCGGCATAGCCGTTCAGATAAGCGACGATCAATCCGGTGATCACCGTCGCCGCCGCGCCCCAGCGGAACCAGAACAAAGCTTCCGGCGCGATATATTTGCTGACGCCGGGTTTCAGATCAGCCGGAATTTTCGGCATGATCGGCGTCTGCACCAGATTGAAATAATAAAGCAGGCCGATCCAGGTAATGCCTGACAGCACATGCAGGAAGGTGACGAAGGGTGCCCAATAGCCCATGCCCTGAACGGCATCGCCGTGGTAATAAACAACAACGACCAGCGCGAGCGCAGCGCCAAGCGTCATGGCGCTGTAAAGCTTTTCAAGAATTTTAAACATGGGGGCTCCTGACGGGAGAATCAAAGAGGAAGGAGCCTTCAGACTTAATACGGGCCGCTCGAAGGCGCAAGGGCGAGTCGGAAAAGCCTAGGATACTGATAAGGTTCGGTAGCGCGCCGCCATTCCGCGATACATCCCGCCATCCTTGATCACAACCCGTCGATCTGGCCGTTCTCGGCTGTCTCGTCTTGCGTCGACAAAGGTTCGGTAGAATGGATCGAGTTCAGGATAACGGTCAGCCATCCGCTGCAGAAGCGCCTGCGTCAAATCCCTCACACCTCTATCATCAACGGCCAGAGCTACATTGGCCAGTAATTTCACATGCAAAGGCAATTCGTCCCGTACCGACTCATGCGCCAGAAATTCATATCCCGAAATCGCCCTTAAGACTGTAAGGTAAGTTGATGGGTTTAACGATGAAAGCCTGCCGCCATCATGAAGTATGTACAACGCCTCACACAATTCCCCCAGGCGTTCTTGCCGCTTGGCGGTTGCTGCGGCATCTTCGCCGTTGGGCACCACGCTTGAGTCAGATATCAGCGGCCCAAAACTTTTCGTATGGGGGTCTACGGACTCCTCAAGTCGTGTTACGAAACCGACAGCTTTTTTAAACAATTCGTGCAGCGACATAATCACCCTATGCAAAATACGGTTTAATTTACGAATCCATCATGTTCAATTCAACATGCGCCAGCGCCTTCGCCATGGGCCAGTGCTGGTCGATATCGTCATGCGTAAAACCTTTGGCAATCAAGTCGACAGGCTGGCAATCGCCTTTGGCTTTCATCAGCGTTACAATCGCCGTCGCCATGCGTTCGGCGGTCGCGAATTTTCCAGCGCCCAGGCGCGCCAGATCTTCGATCTTTGGCTTACCGTCATCAATCGCATCCGGCAACGTCAGGCGGCAGAATTCCTCGATCAGCGTCGCGAAGTCGGCGGCGCGCTGCGCCCCTTCCTTTTTGGATATTTTGCCGCCCTGCATCACCACGGCGGTAAAGCCGAGCGCGGTGCAGAGAAGGCGAAGATCGCGTGGAGTCATGGTCAAGCCGCCTGCAAAGGTTGAGCCAACACATCCTGCGCACGGCAGGCATTCTGCAGCCTTATTTCAGGATCCAGCTCCGTCATATCGCCGGAATGGATACGCGCTGCTCTTTCGATTTCCATCAAGCAGTACAAGGCCGCAGCCCCGCCGAACTTCAATTCCATCTCATGAAAACTAAGCATTTTTATGTCTTTCAAATATGTCTTCAAAAAATAGCCGCCAATCCCGGCGACAGAGGCAATTTAGGGTCCGGATGGCTTGAAAGCAATATATAAATCACATAGCGTAATTATTAAACTCACAAGAAAGTAATTTTATGACTTGCAATGGTATGCCAGAGGATATAAGAGTCATTTATTGCCCTTGAAATATAAGGGTAAATCGATTTACTGTTAACCATAAGTCATGTTATGAGAGTTTTATGATCACAGGACGCCAGATTCGTGCCGCACGCGGTTTGCTGGAATGGAAGGCCGAAGATCTGGCCAAGCGCGCCGGGGTTGCGCGCGAAACCATCAGCAAGATCGAAGCGGACGCCGTCCAGCCCCACGAAAAAACCCTCGCCAACATCACGCGCGCCTTTGAAGACAGTGGTGTCGAATTTCTGGGTGACCGCGGCGTTTCGGTAAAGAATGACGAAGTCGTGACGCTGAAAGGCGAGAATATTTATTTTCGTATTTTGGATGATGTCATCGCCTCGCTGCGGAACAAGGAAGATGCCGAAGCCCTCTTTGCTTGCGTGAACGACAAAGTCTCGCCCCCGGCCGTTGTTGAAAATTACCGCCGCTTGCGCCAGACAGGCATCGGTATGCGCTCACTGGTCAAGGAAGGCGATATCTACCTCATGGGCCAGCTGGAAGAATATCGCTATCTCCCGAAAAAGTTTTTTCACAACAACGCCACCGTTATTTACGGCGATAAATTCGCCACCATGATCCTCGATCCCGACACAGGCGCGGATGCGGGTGCCGTCATCATCCGCAACCCGCACGTTGCGGCGGCGCAAAGAAATTTATTTAATTTGATATGGTCCGACGCTAAAAAACCGGAAAAAACAGAAGCAAAAATTCGTTACGAGTAGATATTATGGAATTGCAATATAAAGTATCCGTGAAAAACGGGGCGGGCTGGCGCGCTTTTCCCGATGTTCAATTACTCATCAGCGTAGGGCAACCTTATCATGAAGGCCCCAAATTCGCTGCTGTGGTGGCTTGGTTGCGCCAACAGCAGCGCAAAACCGTTCATGTTGCGGTCAACGACACTTTGCAACGCTGGAACAGCGTCGCTGAAGGCGTTGATGAAAAACGGGCTTTCGCTGATGCTGAGTTAGCAGGTCAAAAGTGGATCGGCTCTCACGCAGATATCTTGGCATCCTTCCAGACTGTATCGGCCTCGCTGACAACCCCTTCAGTTTCCGTCACGCGCTGGCGTGAATGGCTGGAACATCCCGGCTATGCCGCTGCCAAGGCATGTGTGGACGAAATAGTGTCAGACACCCGCAACGGCCTTTCGGACATCCTGAAAAGAGACAGCGCGAATATTCTCAAGCGCCGCGAGAAGACGGTTTCAAATCGTGAAAAATTCCTTGTTTGCTCGGGCGAATATATCCGCGAGGAAATCGCCGTTCTTGCTTTACAACATGCAGACAAACCACGCGCTGATATTTATCCCGGCACGATGCTGAAAAGCATCGAATGGTTCAGAACGGCACCCCAGACTTTGCCGCCCGAACTGGAACCTTTGCGGCACCGCTATTCCTGCCGTATTGATTTCAAAAGGATAGAGCCCAAACCCGCCTGATCACTCGGCAATCTGCGCCAAATACTCCGCGCGCCTTAAAATGGCAGGTAGCGACGGCGGCATGGCGGACAGATCATCCGTGCTTTCCCATGCCGTCAGCACCTCACGGTAAAGCGCCAGCGCCTCGGGATAATGCCCTTCCCGGTCATACAAAATCGCCAGATTCAGGCGGTAGGAAAGGTTATCCGGCGCTTCACGGATAGCGCGATCGAAAGAAGCAATGGCCTCCGCGGCTCTTCCCTCCTGCGCCAGTTTCTGCCCTCTGTCCGCCAGCGCATCCGCA
>JANRKK010000028.1:0-9171 GCA_033763555.1 Alphaproteobacteria bacterium
TGTCGGGCCGAGATACATGGTGCCCAACTCAAACGGGCGGGAAGCATCGGCATGTACACGGAAGGAGTTTCCATCTTTAAGGCGACAGGTAAAAAACCCCGCTTCCTGCCATGTGCCATTGGCCAATTTTTCATCAGCCTGGGTGCGCAATTTCGTAAGGTGATCGAAAACTTCTGCCGATTCAGGAGCCTTGTTGCGATCGGGGTGCCATTTTCGTACCAGTTCACGATAGGCTGATGTTATGCAGTCGGAGTCTTTGAGGAAAAGAACTTCCGGCTGGTCGAACTGAATCCCCAGAATCTGATCGGCTGTCAGATCAAGCCGTTTATCGTAAAGAGACTGCATGAAACCCTCTGCCTGCATGAATTGTTTTCATGTTAAGGCAGAAGCTTGCGGAGGATCGTCGGCGCAGTCTTAAAGCGTGTGAAGGGAACCACACCTCGGCATCAGGAAATGTATTTTTGAGTGGAGGGGATCACAGGGGGTGTGAATGAGGCCACAATTAACTTATTACACTGTAATAAAGTTTATCCTAGCCCATAGAAATTTTGAGACATCTGCAAAAATCAGAAGCATCCAATACATTGATTGTATTGGATGGAGCGTTTTTCGGGAGGCAGGGGCCGGAGGTTCGAATCCTCTTTCCCCGACCAGTTTTTTATCCTCCAGGGGCCGGAGGATTTTCTTTTGTTTGCTTTTTATTATAGGGCCTTAATTGAGCGCGTAGGCGTGCAATTTCCTTACTATGATCTGGCCCGCCTCTGTCCGCTTCAGATAGAAAACATGCTAGGTCTGTTCGCATTCTTATGACGTCAAGGGGTTCGCTTGGTGTTGGCATGGTTACTTCCTCCCGATAAATAGAAAACGAAATATAGGGGAGTATAGACACGAATCTTGAATTCATCCAAGCACCTCAGTTTTAATTTTTTAATCTTTATGAATCCGGGGTTATGCCGAGTCTTCATTAACCATCATTATCTGTATAGGCATCGGCAATTTTTAAACCTGTCCCAACGTCTTGATCTTTGCCTTCGGGTAGATTTCGTTCTGCGACAAAACGGTTGTTGAAGGGCGGAAACGTTCGATAACCGAGCGTACATAGGGGCGGATGCCCGGACTGGTCAACAGTACTGGAGAGTCGCCCATCATTGCGTGGCGGTCATAGGCCTGGCGGATGCTGCTGATGAATTGCTGCAGCTTGCTGGGGGGCATGGCCAATTGCCTTGCGTCGCCTTCACCCATGATAGCTTCGGCGAAGCCCATTTCCCATTCCGGCGAAAGGGTGATGAGCGGGATATAACCCATTTCATTCGTGTTGGCGTCCGAGATCTGCCGCGAAAGCCGCGAGCGCACATGCTCGGAAATCGCTGCGAGATTACGAGTAATGCCGCTGGCTTCGGAAATACCTTCGAGAATAGTTGGCAGGTCGCGGATGGAAATGCGCTCGGCCAACAGGTTTTGCAGCACGCGCTGCAACCCGCTGACCGTAACCTGGCCGGGGATGACATCGGCAACCAGCTTCTGCTGCTCCTTGCTGAGTTCGTCCAGAAGCTTTTGCGTTTCGGCATAAGACAGAAGTTCGGACATATTGTCCTTCACGACTTCGGTCAGATGCGTGGTGATAACCGTCGGTGGGTCGACGACAGTGTAGCCTTTGAACAGGGCCTCCTCGCGGTAGGTTGGGTCGATCCACATGGCGGCAAGCCCAAAGGTCGGTTCGACGGCAGTTTCGCCGGGCAAGGCAATCGCCGCGCCCTTCGGATCCATAACCAGCAGCATGCCGGGCCGCAATTCACCGCGGCCTGCTTCGATTTCCTTAGCACGGAGAACATAGGTGTTCGGTGGTAGTTGCAGATTGTCCTGAATCCGCACAGCGGGCATGACAAAGCCCATGTCGGACGCCAGCTGCCGTCGCAGGCCCTTGATCTGGTCGGTTAGACGCTGTCCTGCTTCGCTATTGATCAGGCCGAGCAGGGCATAGCCAAGCTCCAGACGGATCATGTCGATGGAAAGCGAGCGCGCAATCGGCTCCTCCGCCATAGCAGCAGGCAGAGCCTTGTCGGCTTCGACACCTGCGGCCTCGGCTGCACGTTCACGCGCCTGTTTGGTAAGAATAAAGGCCACAAAGCCTGCGATGCCGCCTAAAGCTGCAAAGGGCAGGAACGGCATGCCAGGCACAATCGCCAGTGTCACAAGCATGGCCGAGCTGAGGCCCA
Source organism: Alphaproteobacteria bacterium (assembly GCA_033763555.1). Lineage (GTDB taxonomy): Bacteria > Pseudomonadota > Alphaproteobacteria > UBA9219 > UBA9219 > JALYJG01. The sequence continues at coordinate 2,217 of JANRKK010000028.1, forward strand.
GAGCGCTGGGGTAGCCGCCCAACTGGCTAATAAGAGCCTTATCGGTTGAGCCGCCGACATTCGCCTTGGAAACAAGCATGCCTGCCGCCACAGAAACGAGCAGGGCAGGAATTTGTGTGACAAGCCCGTCACCGACCGTAAGACGCACATAGGTATCGGCAGCCTGCAGTACGGGCATGTCATGCCGGAAAGCGCCGATGGTAATACCACCCACAGCATTGATGAAGGTGATAACGAGGCCCGCCACGGCATCCCCGCGCACGAACTTTGCCGCACCGTCCATCGAACCGAAGAAGTTGCTTTCATCTTCCAGATTTTTACGGCGTTGCCGCGCATCATCTTCATTGATCAGGCCGGAGGAGAGATCCGCGTCGATCGCCATCTGTTTGCCAGGCATGGCGTCAAGGGTGAAGCGTGCTGCGACTTCGGCGATACGGCCCGAACCTTTGGTGATGACGACGAAATTAACAACCGTGAGGATGATGAAGACAATCACGCCGATAATAAAATCGCCACCCATCACAAGGCTGGCGAAAGCCTGGACGACACTACCCGCCGCATCCGTGCCTTCATTGCCGTGCGTGAGGACAAGGCGTGTTGTTCCCAAATTCAGCGACAGGCGCAGCAGTGTGGCGATCAGCAAAACAGTCGGAAAAGAACTAAATTCAAGCGGGCGCCCGATGAACAGAACCGTCATCAGGATAACGACAGAGAAAGTAATGGAAATTGCCAAGCCGAAATCGACGGCAAATGGTGGAATCGGCAGTACCAGCACCGACAAGATGATCATCAGGCCGATGCCGAGCCACACCTCGCCGCGTTTGAAGATTCCGTTTAGGAAATCAACGCCTTCAGCGGAGCCAGCCGTGGTTGCTTGATCGGTCATGCGTGACTCACGCTTGTCTTAATTACGAAACGGCCCGTTCCTCGCCCGTTGCCGACGGTACGACGACGCCCTCTTCGCCATATTGCTTTAATTTATTGCGCAACGTGCGGATGGAGATGCCAAGGATATTGGCGGCATGCGTGCGGTTGCCGAGGCAGTGCTGCAGTGTGTCGATGATCAGATCACGTTCTACATCTGCCACCGTGCGGCCAACCAGCTTGCTGTTTCGTTCGCTAAGTTCGGCGGCGATGCCCGCAGGCGACAAGCCTTCGGGGGCGAAGCCTTGGCCCGACAGCATGACGGCATCGGGTTCAATCTGGCTACCCTGCGCCAGAAGAACGGCGCGATGCATGGTGTTTTCCAGTTCGCGTACATTGCCGCGCCAGTGATGGGCTTGCAGTTGACCCAAGGCTTCGGTTGACAGGGGGCGGTTGGAAATGCCATTTGCAGCTGCGTATTTTCCTGCAAAATATTCAGCAAGCGGTACGATATCCGCCGGGCGCTCGCGCAATGGCGGCATATTGACGTTGACAACATTCAGCCGGAAATAAAGATCTTCGCGGAACTTCTTGGCTTTCACCTCGGCTTCCAGATCGCGGTTGGAAGTGGCGATCAGGCGGATATCAATCTTGATCGGCTGAGTGCCACCGACGCGATCAATCTCGCGTTCCTGAATGGCGCGCAACAGCTTGGCTTGTAGGCGCTGATCCATTTCACTGATTTCATCGAGCAGCAGCGTGCCGCCGCTGGCTTCCTCAAATTTACCGATACGGCGTGCTACGGCGCCTGTAAACGCGCCTTTTTCGTGGCCGAATAATTCTGATTCCAGAAGATTATCGGGTATCGCCGCGCAATTGACCGACACAAAATTGGCCATAGCCCGACGGCTCTTGCGGTGAACAAAACGGGCCATGACTTCCTTGCCCGTGCCGGATTCCCCGGTGATAAGGATGGAGGCATCGCTGTTCGCTACGCGCTCCGCGAGCTGCAGCAGAGGCTGCATGATCGAGTCACGGGCAATAAAGGTGGAATCTTCCTCGGCCACAGCCTGCAGGACGGCAGCGATAAGTTCGGCATCCGGGGGCAGGGGGACATATTCCTTGGCTCCGGCGCGAATGGCGCGCACGGCGGCGCTGGAATCCGTGCCGATGCCGCAGGCAACGACCGGAACAACGATATGTTCGGATTTCAGGCTGACGATCAACTGGCCGATATCCAGCACGATATCGCACATCACAAGATCGGCACCTTGCCCGTTGCGCAGCGCGTTTAGGGCACCCGATACGCTGTCGATATGCGCGACCTTGGCCCCGCGCTGGACGGCAATCCGCCCCGCGGTGGCAATGTGACCTTCCATCTGACCGACGATTAAAAGACGCATCTTTCTATTTTCCTATCCTTGGTTATCAGGCGCTACGATCTGATTTGATGATTTCCGTCATGGTGATGCCTAGGCGGTCTTCGACGACGACCACTTCGCCGCGCGCCACCAGGCGGTTGTTCACATAGATGTCGATGGCTTCGCCGACCTTGCGGTCGAGTTCGATCACCGCGCCGCGGCCGAGCTTCAGCAGATGACTGACTTGCATTTCAGCCTTGCCGAGAACGGCGGCAACTTCGACCGGAATGCTGTAAACGGCATCCAGATCATTGACATTGATCGGCGGACCATCCTTGGGCGTTTCGCCGGGGTTGGCTTCCAGTTCGGTCAGCGTGAGGGACTCTTTATCATCGGCCATGGCTTACTCCTGACTTGGCGGTGGATTCGGGTTCGGTTCGGGTGCGACAACATTTTCAACATTCTGCCATGCGGCTTCAGTATTGCGTTCGATGCCACCATCGGCCCATTCAATACGGCAGTCATTAAGGGCGATGCCCGCATCAGCAAGGACGACAACCTTGCCCGCATAGGCTTTCTGCACGGTAATTTCGTGAATCTTGGTGTTGACGTCGTCGAACTGGGATTCATGCACGCGCACCACAAGGCGCGGCTCATGCAACATGCCGCCTATGGCATCGGCCAGTAGCGCCTGAATTTCCTGTAACCCTTCGCGAGAGGTGAAGTCGGGCAGGATTTTGCGAGCAACAGCAAGAACGGCGCGGCGCAATTCATCTTCCTGCGATTTGTGAACGGCCTGAAAATTCTCAATCAGCTGAAGCATCCGGCCTTCCATCTGGGAAAGCGTGGTCTGCAGCCTGTGGGCTTGTTCGTCCGCGCCTGCTTTTTTCCCGGCGGCAAAACCTTCGTCCCACGCCGCCTTTTTCAGGGCATCGACCTGTTCCGGGCGCAGGGTCACGGGTTTCCGATCACGCTCCGGCGTGCGGTGAATTTTTTTTCCGTCCTCAAAGGAACGGTCGAACATGAATTTGCGGATCGGTGTATCGGTCATGGTCGATGTTACATCTGTTCCGGGGTTAGTAAACAAGTTCATCTTCCTCATTTTCGCTGGCGAGCATAATTTCGCCCTTGGCCGCGAGATCCTTGGCCGCAGCGACTAGAGAAGCCTGGGCTTCTTCCACATCGCGCAAGCGCACGCCGCCAAGTGCCGTCATATCTTCTTTCAGCAACTTACCAGCACGTTCCGACATATTGGTGAAGAACAGTTCCTTGATGCCATCCGAAGCGCCCTTCAGGGCCATAGGCAGCTTGGCCTTGTCGGCGACGCGCAGGATGGCCTGAATGGCGGGCCCCTGCAGCTTGCCGAGATCTTCAAAGGTGAACATCAGGCCCTTGATCTTGTCGGCGGATTCCTTGGTGCGCTCTTCCAGTGCGGTCATGAATTTCGCTTCGCTGGCGCGATCGAGATTGTTGAAAATTTCGGCCATGGATTCATGCGGGTCGCGGCGGCTGGTGCGCGCCAGATTGTTCATGAATTCATTGCGCAGCGTGCGCTCGATATCCTCAAGAACATCCTTCTGCACAGATTCCATGCGCAGCATCCGGCTGATGACTTCCATCGCGAAGCTTTCTGGAAGTTCCGACAGGACACGCGCTGCGTGGTCAGGCTTGATTTTGGAGATAACGACCGCAACCGTCTGCGGGTATTCGTTTTTCAAATAAGCGGCGAGAACAGCCTCGCTCACATTTGCCAGCTTGTCCCACATGGTGCGTCCGGCGGGGCCGCGGATATCTTCCATAATATTGCTGACGCGGGATTTATCGAGAACCTTCATCAGCAGGCGTTCGGTGGATTCCAATGTTCCGCTCGCACCGCCCGTTGAGGAAATCTGTTCGGCGAATTCCATGAACAGCTTTTCGACGAGACCCGAACTGGCGCTACCCAGATTGGCCATCACTTGGGACAGTTCCTTGATTTCGTCGTCGTTCATGTGGGAGAAAATGCGCGCCGCATATTCTTCGCCAAGCGACAGAATAAAAAGCGCAGCCTTCTCGGCGCCGGAGAGGCCTCTTACATCTTCGCGAAGGCGTGGTGCGGCCATTGGTTATACCCTCCCTAACGACTTTCCTGATACATCCAATTGCGCAGGATCGAGACCGCTTCTTCGGGGTGCTTATCCACGATCTCGCCAACCTTCCTGAGTGATGAGGCCTTCACGCGGCCCTCCACACGGGAAATATCGATCATGCGTTCGATTTCAGATTCACTGGCTTCGCCTTCGGCGGAGGCGAAAGCCCCCGAGGGCGGCGGGAGCTGTGCCGTTCCGCCCGCTGTCGCGCCTGCTAGCAGGCCTTGCTGATCGCCCGCTACGCTGGTTGCGGATTCAAGCACTTTTCGCAGCATGGGGCGCACGAGCAGGAGCACCACCAGCAAGCCGATAACGGCGAGGATGAGGGTTTCCAGAGCGTGGAAAAGATCGCTCTTCGGTATACCCATCAGCATGGTCGGATTTCCGGTATCTTCCTTGGCAGCTTCACCCTGCGCGAACTGCATATTGGCGACTTCCAGCGTATCGCCGCGTGTGGTGTTCAGGTTGATGGCGGAACGCACCAGGTTTTTGATTTTGTCCATCTCATCATCCGGGCGCGGCGTATAAGTCGTCTTGGCGGTCTCGCCTTCGCCCTCGGTCTTATAGGTACCGTCAACAACGACTGCAACCGACAGGCGGCGCACCTGGCCGCTTTCACGCACCTGGCTGCGGATGGTTTTGTTGATTTCGTAATTGATGGTTTCTTCTGTGCGGCTGTTCTTGTTCGATGCGCCACCACCCCCCGCCAGTGCATTGGCAACCTGTGCCGGATTGGCGGGTAGATTGTTGGTAACGGAAACACCCTGGCTTCCCGCTTCGGCATTCGAGGATTCTTCCGTCGTACTTTGCGTTGAACGGACAACCTGGCTTTCCGGGTCAAAGATTTCCGAATTGGTGGTGATGCGGTCGAAATCCAGTTCCGCCGACACTTGCGCCCGCACTTTGCCGTAGCCAAGCGTTTGCGCCAGCAGGTCTTCAATCTTGCGGGCTTGCGCCAGCTCGAAGGCTGAACGCATATCGTCCGGGCTTTGACCGCTGCCGCTCATGCCTTCCGCGCCGCTGCCTGCGGAACGCGCCAGCAGATTGCCGCGGTCATCGACAATCGAAACCTGGCTGGGCTGCAACTGGGGAACCGAAGCGGCGATGAGATGCTGGATGGAGGCGATCTGCTCCCGCGTGAGAACAGTGCCGCTGCGGGTTTTGATGAAGATGCTGGCTGTCGCGTTTTGAGCGCCATGACTGAACAATTCGCGTTGCGGCAGCACCAAATGAACGCGCGCTGTTTGAATAGGATTCATAGAGCTGATGGTGCGAGCCAATTCGCCTTCCAGCGCGCGCAGGTGATTGATGCTCTGAACAAAACTGGTGGTGCCGAAGCCTTCTTTCTGGTCAAAAATTTCATATCCGACCGAACCGCCCTTCGGCAGGCCGTCCCCGGCCATGGCCATGCGGATTTTGCCAACTTGATCGGATGGAACGCGGATCAGGCCGCCGCTGGCGTCAACCTGATAGGGGATTTTCATCGTTTCCAGCTTTTGCACAATCGCGCTGGAATCCTGCTGATCAAGCTGCGTGTAGAGCAGCGACAACGGCGCCGTGGTGATGCGCGTCATGATGAAACCAAAGAAGCCCAGAAGGCTGAAGGTCACGACGGCAATGGCAAGAAGACGGAGAGGACCAAGGTTGCGGAGCGTCTGGAGGAAGGCGTTCACAGGGGGATACTCCTTGGTTGGAACGGGACGGCTTCGGCGGGCTTTGGTGAGTTCCCGGGCGGGTCCTCAGGGTCTTAATGTCTTCACCACGAGATTTTTGTGGCTCTTAGGATTGGTTAAAGACTAAAGCCTTGTTTATGAAGAATGCCTTAACAAAGTCGGCAAAAATTGCCGGGTACGCATAAATTTGTGTTGTGAATGTGACAGGTAGAAAAGAGATGATAAGACAATATGTTGCGGCATCGAAATAAACTAACAGGTGATGTTAACGACATTCTTAAAATGATTCTGAGATGGGATACAATCGCCAAATGTTTTTAGAGGTTCGAGATTCGCACGCATGAGTTCAGGTTCTTCCTTCTCCATCGGTATTGATATAGGCGGCACGAAAATCGCGGGCGCTGCCTTTACAAAGGAACGTCGCGAAATCGCGCAAATCGTTACCGCCACGCCGGATTCTTATTCCGATCTTGTAACGATATGCCGCGACATTGTTTTCGAGTTTGATCGAAAGACGGAACAAAAGCCTTCGGTTGGAATTGGTATTCCCGGCCCGGTCAGCCGCTATCAGGGAAGCGTTTTTGCAACCAATATTCCCTGTTTGCAGAACAAGCTTTTGCAGCCGGATTTAGAAAAAGTCCTGTTGCGGCCTGTGCGTCTTGCCAATGATGCTGATTGCGCTGCTTTATCCGAAGCAATTGACGGGGCAGGGATTGGATGCGCGACGGTTTTTGGTTTGATCATGGGAACAGGTATCGGCGGCGGTTTTGTCGCGCATGGAAAAATTATTGAAGGTGTCAACGGCCTGACGGGCGAGGTTGGTCATTTGCCTTTGCCGTTCCGCGAAGATTCTGACGGGCCTGTAGTGTCCTGCGCTTGTGGCCAGAAGGGCTGCATCGACAAATCCATCAGCGGCCTGGCGCTGGCG
>JANRKK010000029.1:0-90418 GCA_033763555.1 Alphaproteobacteria bacterium
TCGCCCTCGCCTTACTGCAGCCGTGCAATCATCGTCCGCGTCACAAGGCCGGGGGTCAGCTTGTTTTGTTGCGCATCCCACAGGATTTTGCAGGCGTCCTGCAACTGCTCGGGGAAAAGCGGTTTGGTCAGGAAGGCGGCAATGTCGCGGCTGTTGAAGACACGGGTCGCCATGGCGGAACCGAAAATGGCGGTGACGAGGAACATTGTGTCCTCAAGGCCCGGAACCACATGAGTTTTGCCTGCGAGATCGAGGATTTTCTCCGCACTCGCCTTGTGGTCGATATACACAAAGTAATAAGGATCGTTGGCGCTTACGGCTTTTTGTAAAAGAAAGAAAACCTCGCTGAGTGATGGCGCAAAATCGCCGCGCATGCCCCAGGCCGCCAGATATTCGCCGATGCTGCCGCGCTCCAGCTCGCTGTCGCACAGCACAAGAATTCGCAGGCCCGTAAGATTGCAGGTGGGCACACGTGTCACGGGCTTGTAAGTCGCGCGCGGCAGGGCAATATCGAAAGAGAAGACGGAGCCCTGGCCGACGACACTGGCGACCTTGATCTCGCCGCCCATCATGGCAATAAGCCTCCGGCTGATGGCCAGGCCCAGGCCTGTTCCACCAAAGCGCCGCGTGGTGGATTCTTCGGCCTGCGAAAATTTCTCAAAAATATAATCAAGCTTCTCAGACGAAATGCCGATACCCGTATCTGCCACGCGCACATGCAGGCGTGAATCATAATCACCTTCGGGTGCGCCGCTGACATCGATCAATACATAACCTTGCGCCGTGAATTTAATGGCATTGCTAACCAGATTGAGAACAACCTGTTTGAAACGTCCGCCATCGCCCATCAGAAAGCGCGGCGTTCCCGGCGTGATGCGCACAAGAAGATCGATATTCTTTTCTTCCGCGCGCAAAATCAGCATATCGGTAACTTCGGCGAGAACAGTATGCAAATCGAAAGTGATGGATTCCAACCTCAGACGCCCCGCCTCGATTTTCGAGAAATCGAGAATATCGTTGATGATGCTCATCAGCGTTTCGCCGGAACCATAAATGATCTCGGCCCAGCTGCGCTGCTCGGAAGTCATTTCCGTCCCCAGCAGCAGCCGCGCCATGCCCAGAAGCCCGTTCATCGGCGTGCGGATTTCATGGCTCATATTGGCCAGGAAGTCGCTTTTCGCGGCGTTGGCGCGTTCGGCCGCAACGCGCGCCTTGGTCGCTTCTTCCTGGGAAATTTCAATCTCGCCGATATAGCGGTGCAGTTCCATTTCCCGCGCCGCCAACTCGCCGCGGGCGTTTTCCAGCTCCTTACGCCAATGGCGTATGGCGCGGAAGGTGAAGAACCATGTGATCGGCAGGATGGTCAGCATGACCAGCGACAAATACATCCCGTAGGAGACATTGCGGGCGAAAGCCGACATGGATTCCGAGAACAGAATATTGGCATGTTCGATAAAAACCATATTGCTTTTGATGCTGGCTTCCCGCGATGTCACATAATCCGGAGTTTCCAGCAAATCATGTGCAGCCACCCGCTTTCCGGTACTGAACAAATCGAGGCTTTTCCGGTTGAACTGCTGCAAATTATGATATGAGGCGGCCAGCTCGGCCATTTCACCTTGCAGGGCTGGTGCCAGATTGCGCGCCTGCAAATTTTGAATGGCGGTATCCCAAAGACGCGCATTGTCTTCTTGAGACGTTTTCCATTTGGAGTCGCCTGTTAAGGCCAGCATGCGCGCGGCGGTGACTGCCATGCCGCTGAAATAATCAATTTGGGTACTGAGTTTATTCAACTCGATATTATGGCGAATATCGTTTTTAAGAACGTAATTGACATACAAGCCGCTGCTGCCTGCCCATAAAGTTGCCAGCAGGGTCAGGAGAGCCGTGAGAGCCAGCAAACGCGTGGGAAAAATATGCGTTTCACTGTCGGACAGTGAATCATTCTCGCGCGTATAAAGCCCGAGAAAGAGGGCGATGCCGAAAATGGCGCTGGTCACGGCGGCTATCGCAAGTGCCAGTGTGCTGAAATCCTGATTGGGGTCATAACGGCAATTGGCCAGAGGGGTGAAAATGGCAGCGGCCATGCCTGTATAATGCATGCCGCAAATGGCCGCGCCCATCACCAGCGCCGCCAGAGTTTGCCAGAGATACCGGAAGCGCCCTTTATGGCGTCCCAGAAAAAAAATAATGCCGAGCGCCGCACCTGAGGCTGTAACGGCGATGATAACCGAAAGAGCATAAAGTCCAGGCTTATAGCTGAGAGTAGCGCCCATCTGCATGGCGGCCATGCCTGTGTAATGCATGGCACAAATGCCGAAACCCAGCAGGATGCTGCCTGCAATGACCTTGGCGGCTGTCAGCCGGGCGGAACTGGCGATCGCCAGAACGCCATAGGCAATGGCAATCGCGATCACCATGGAAAGCAATGTCAGCCACGGATCATAGGTGACCGTCATTTTCATTTTGTAGGCAAGCATGCCGATGAAATGCATCGACCAGATGCCGCTGCCCAGCGCAAAGGCACCCCCCGCATGCATCAGATTTTTGGTCCGCGCGGCTTTTGCGCTGATCATATGCGTGGCGAACGCCAGTCCGGTGTAGGCGCCAAGACTCGCGACAATATAGGATAAAATAACAAGCCAAAGATTGTAGCTGCCCGTTTCGGCATTCGATGGCATGGGGCCCGAGAGAAAATAGCCATCCAGCATCAAGGAACTCCGCGTGATCGAAGACAGAATTTAATTTGCAAGACGTGCAATGAGAATCTTATGTTTTTTACAAGTCAGAACATAACAAATAGTTACGGCATGCCCGCATATGGCGGCATACACGTGTGTGAGATTTTAATCGGCTGGAAAGCAAGAAGGCGGATGATAATGAATTATGGATATTATCCATCACACGACTCCTGCGCTTTTGGTCTCCTTCCTCGACGAGATTGAGCGAAGCGACGATGACCAGTGGGGAATCGTCCGCATCAAAAAAAATCAATTGCGATCGGTGACCAATGAAGCGTTTCTTCTGGCCATCAAACCAGCCCTGCAAAACGCAAATCCCGCCCATGTTTTTTTCATTGATAAGAGGATTTATATTCTCTGGCGCGGCCATCAGAAGCCCGTCTATCAACAGCTACGCGCCTTGCTGGTCAAGACATTGACCCAGCCCGGGCTGGATTCCGCTTCGGCGGCGCCCTATCTCGATCCGCGCGCCAAAGGCAAGGCTTTCAAGGCTGCGCTGCAGGCACCGCGAAAAGACCAGTTGGGCGATCCCGATGATTCCCTGTTCAATCCGGCCGATGCAGTGACTTTATTTGGCAATCTTGAGGTGCCCGTGGCAGCGGTTGAGACCTCACCTGCCGCTTTGGCGCTTAATCAAGAACAGATTGAAATGTATCAAGATGTTCGACTGCAAAAACTGAACCGAAGACAATTGCAAATCCTGATTGTCGAAGATCAGGTTTTCTCACAAAAATTGCTTGGTGAAATTTTGCGCGATATGCGCGCGCATAACCACCAGGACACGCCGCTGATCGACATGGCGCAAGGCATTCAGGAAGCCTGGAAAATTTACCTGCGCAAAGCGCCGGATCTGGTTTTTGTTGATCTTGGCCTTATCGATGGCAGCGGCCATACGCTGGCGCGCGCCATCAAGCAGCTCGACCCCTCAGCGCATGTCATCATCGTCACGGCCAACAACTTTGAGGAAGAGATCAGCGTTGCGCAGCAGAATCATGTCGATGGCTTCATCGCCAAACCTTACAACAAGAAACAGATTTTTGATTGCATCGACCGTTATCTGGCCATGGCACGTCCCAAGGCGAAAGGAACTTCCCGTGGAACAACCAATCAATTTCGATAATCTGCGCACCATAACGGATGGCGATCCGGTCCTGGAAAGCGAATTGTTCCAGGTTTTTCTGGAATCTTCTCAGACTTGCTTGAAAGGCCTGCAAGCCGCCTGCGATGTGAATGATGAAGGCGCCTGGCGGCGGGAGGCGCATGCTTTTAAGGGTTTGTGTCTCAATTTGGGCGCCGAACCCCTGGCGGTTTTATGCAAGACCGCCCAGGAAGATTGCGGCGCCTTGCCGGATGAAAAGCAGGCCATGCTCGTGGCCATGAAATCCGAGCTGGCGCGGGTTCAGGAAATTATCGCGAGCCGTCTGTAGTGTCGTTACGCAAAATTCCGTAGCTCATCGCAAAAATTTCAACCGGATTATAGGCGCGCATTCCTGTTGTACCGTCCAACCTTTCAACGCCTTGCAGAATATGCGCGGCGGCCAGCGGGCACTCCGAAGCGATAAAGGCAGGCTGCTGATTGTTCTTGGCAATGTGCAGAATGGCGGCCGCTTTCTGTGCCACAGGTTTCCCCACCCGCAAGGCCGTGGGGAAATGTTTTTTCATGATGCCCCAGGAACCGCCATGGCCCGAGCAGCGTTCAATCACCGTGACCGCACCGGATTCCGGCAAAAGCCGCAGCATTTCGTCGGCTTTCGCGCCCATATTTTGCGCGCGCGCATGGCAGGCGATATGCAGTGCCACTGGCCCGGCAAGAGGCTCAAGGCCAGGCGCCAGCCCATGCCGCGCAGCGATATCGACGATATATTCCGTAAGATCGAAGCTGGCTTGTGCCAATTGTGCGACATCGGCGTAAGACGGATCTGTCGGCGGCACAAGCAGCGGCCATTCCAGTTTCAGCATCAGCGCGCAACTGGGAACCAGAGCGATGACATCATAGCCTTTGGCAATCCAGGGCGTCATTTCCGCAGCCACAATCCGCGCATTCTCGGCCACTTGTTCGAGATTGCCTTTTTCAAATTGCGGCATGCCGCAGCAGGAGGGATAAACCACCTCGGTTTCCACGCCGTTCTTCGCCAGAAGCTTGCGCGCAATCAATCCCAGATCGGGATCGTTGTAATTCACGGAACAGGTCGCATAAATCACGGCCTTGCGTTGGCCATAGGCGGGGGCTGCCTGGTTGATCTCAATCTTCTCTGCAGAATTACGTTCAACAAAAGTTTTGGAGCTGTAACGCGGAAGTGTGGCCGCGTGATGAATGCCAACTGTAATTTCCATGATCAGGCGCGCCACCCAATTACGCGTTGAGGTTATTCCGTTAACAAGGGAAGTCGCCAGTTTTGCCAGTCTTCCATTGCGGTCGATTTTGATAAGCTCGCGTTCGGCAACGGGTACGCGGCCTTTTTTGGTCTCAACCGCGCGGTAACGCATCATCAGATGAGGAAAATCAACATTGAAAACATGCGGCGGTACATAGGGGCATTTGCTCATAAAGCACATGTCACACAGCGTGCAGGCATCGGCAACCGAGCCCAGTTTCCCAGATTTCACTTCGTAAAGTTCGCCGGAGGGTGTGGAATCGATCAGATCAAACAGGCGCGGAAAAGAATCGCACAAATTAAAACAACGACGGCAGCCATGGCAGATATCGAAAACGCGGCGCAGTTCAGCATCAAGCCTGTCTTCGTCGTAAAAATCCGGATTTTGCCAGTCGATGGCGTGGCGGGTAGGAGCGTTCAGGCTGCCTTCGCGCATGGCTATCGGGTTTCCTGTGGCGGGGTTTTAAAGGCTTGCCGAGCGGCATCAGCCCTGTTGCGGTAATGCCTGGCTTTTTTGGCATCGCCGCGCTTGGCGTAAAAATCAGCAAGATTGTTAAGCGCCATTACCGATTTCGGATCCAGCGCCAAGGCTCGCTGCAAATGCCGGAGCGCTTCGGCGGCATTTTTTCGGCTGTCCATCGCCAGAAGAGTTTGCGCGAGATTGTTATGCGCCATGGAAATAGTGTCGTTTGAATTTGCAATTGCCAGGCGGTATTGCTCCACCGCCTTGGTGTATTCGCCCCGCTTGGTGTAAAGCGTGCCAAGATTGACACGGGCTTTTGCCGCCGATCCACCATATCGGAAAATATTTTCATAAAACGCTATGGGGTCGTGCCAGATCCTGTTTTGCTTCCAGGTTAAAATGCCCAGCAGGGCAGTGGCACATAAAACCGCGGCAATTGTGCAATGATAAACCTGCCGTTTAAGTGGGGCTTTCAAAGTTTCAATCTGCAGGTTTGACGTTTGTGCCAGACCCAACAGGAGACCAAGAGAAGGCAGATACATCCAATGCTCATAGAGAAGAGTATCGATGCCAAAAGTCAGAAGATGCGCGGCGACAAACCATAAAATTCCCCAGCTGAGCGGCAGGCTGTGCGGCGTTTGACGGCGTACAACTTGCAAAGCGGCGGCGATTATCAGACCCAATCCAGCCAGCACTGCGGGATGCCAGATTTGATTATAAAGCGGCAGCTCATAGCCAAAACGGAGCTCGGCAGGCCACAGCAAAAGCCGCAGGTAAACAGGCAAAGCGGCAAAAGATGCGTAATTGCCTTGTGACATAGGCGTTATGTCGGAAGGTTCCGCCGTCTCAAAGGGCAAAAGAAGGCGTAACACGACATAGATGCCGCCCATCACGGCGAGCGGCCAGAGACAGAAGTAAGTTTTAAATTGCAGCCTCTTTTTGCTCACGAGATAGAGACAGCTTGCAGCAAGCAGAGGGAAGGTAACGGCCGACTCCTTGCTCAGAAGACCAAGCATCATCAAGCCTGCCGCAATCCAAATCCGACGCGGTGAAAAATCAGGAAGCAGGACAATCACGCCGAGCAATATGAAAAGAACATGCAGCGCGTCAGCCATAGCGCTCATATAGGTGACGGCTTCGGTGTGAAGAGGATGCACTGCCCATAGAAGCGAAGCCAAAAAAACGGCGCCGGATTTAAAGCCCAGTTTTTGCCCCAGCCTGTAGGTGAGACAGGCATTGGCGGTGTGCAGGGCGACATTCAAAAAGTGAAAGGCGAACAGCGATAAGCCAGCTATCTGGAAAGTGATCAGATAGAGAAGGGATTGCAGAGGCCGATAATAAATGCTGGTGACATTTCCACCCGCCATGACCTGCGTCTGAAAAAGCAGGGGTACGGAATCCCAGTGCCGCAGAAACTGATTGTGAAGAATGAGGGTTTCATCGTCGTAAAGAAATGCATTGTCATAAATATTCGCATAGGCGACCAGCACCGTGAGCGCCAGGAAGGCATAGGGAACATAAGTCTCGAGACGCGCGTGCCATTCGGCGGGCAGGGTTCTGGCGAAGCGCTGTGTCAGCGATTTTACCAAAGATGGAGACCGGGCCAAAAATTCACCCGCCGGATTTTTTCAGTTCATCCAGCGCTTTTTGAAACCGTCCGGCATGGGATTTTTCTGCCTTGGCCAGCGTTTCAAACCATTCGGCGACTTCATCGAAGCCTTCCTCGCGTGCCGTGCGAGCCATGGAAGGATACATGTCGGTATATTCATGCGTCTCTCCGGCGATAGCCGCTGCGAGATTATCGGTGGTTTTGCCGATTGGCTTGCCCGTTGCCGGGTCGCCCACGGCTTCCAGATATTCCAGATGCCCATGCGCATGCCCGGTTTCGCCTTCAGCCGTAGAGCGAAACACGGCGGCTGTGTCGTTATGGCCTTCAACATCCGCCTTTTGCGCGAAGTACAAATAGCGGCGGTTGGCCTGGCTTTCTCCGGCGAAGGCGTCTTTCAGGTTCTTTTCGGTTTTGCTGCCTTTGAGGGATGCCATGGATGAAACTCCCTTGAAGATGCCGGAAAAATAGGTGGGGAAGACATAGTTAGAATCATTCCAAATGATGTCAACCGCTTTCCCTAATCCTTTGAACGCAAACGTATGGCCGTGCCGACATGGCTTTCGCCACCGTAACGCATCGGCCTTTTTTGCCGTGTGATGCAAGGGGTCGGCGGCTTGCAAAAGCCCCGGCGAAAGATCATTCTGGCGTATTCGGACAGGAAAGGATCAGGCGTGCCGGAAGCGAGCAATCAACCCGCCCCGTCATTGAAAAAGATATGGGGGAAAATGGCTGGCAGCATGCTGGGCCTGGCCGCGGGCGGCCCCGTGGGCGCAGCGTTTGGGTTTCTCATTGGCCATCTTTACGACCATCGTGACCGCGATGTTTCTTCCGATCCGCCGGGCTTTTTTGAAAAAGCCATCACCGGATTCACGGGCACCGCGCAGCAAATGGCTTTTACTGTCGGTGTCATTGTGTTGGGCGCAAAGATGGCGAAGGTTGACGGCCGCGTGACGCATGCCGAGATCGAAGCCTTCAAGCGCGTTTTCCAGGTGACGCCTGCGCAGGAAGACCGCATCGCGCATCTGTTCAACCGCGCCCGGGAAACCGCCAGCGGCTTCGAGCCTTATGCTTTCCATCTGGCGCAGCTGTTCCGGAATAAATCCGCGGTGCTGGAAGAAGTTCTGGGCGGGCTTTTTATCATCGCCGCTGCCGACAGCGCCGGACTACGGCCCGCGGAAATCCGTTTCCTTGAAAAGGTGGCAGGGATTTTCAATTTTACGGCGGAGGATTTCAGCCGCATCGCCGCGCAGGCGGGGGTCCGCCTGCCTGACCGCGAAGTGAAGGGCGAAACGCATGAAGCCTATGCCGTCTTAGGCGTGCGTGCAGATGCCTCGGCTGCTGATATCAAGCTTGCCTATCGTGCGCTCATCCGCGAACATCATCCTGATCGCCTGGTGGCGCAAGGCATGCCGCCGGAACTTATTGCCAATGCCAATGAAAAAATGAAACGCATCAACGCCGCCTATGACGCCTTGTGCAAGCTGAAAGGCATTGTCTGATGGCGTGCATCATCCGTTACAGTTCGCCCAATTTCGATGAGCGCGATCCCAAGGTGCCGTTGCAATATATCGTGCTGCATTATACAGGCATGCGCACGGGCGCGGAAGCGCTGGCACGGCTTTGCGATACGAAAGCGAAAGTCAGCGCGCATTATGTGATTGAGGAAGACGGGCGGATTTTCAAACTGCTCGATGCAGGCAAGCGCGCCTGGCATGCCGGGAAAAGTTTCTGGCGCGGTGTGACGGATATCAACAGCGCCTCGTTCGGTATCGAACTGGTCAATCCCGGGCATATGAATGGCTACCGGGCTTTTCCGGCAGCGCAGGTGAAAGCCTGCAAGGAGCTGGCGCAGGATCTGATCGCGCGTCACAATCTGTCGGCGACGAAAGCGCTGCTCGGCCATTCGGATGTCGCGCCGGGGCGCAAGGAAGATCCGGGCGAATTATTTCCCTGGCGTGCGCTGGCAGAAGATGGCCTGGGCCTGTGGCCCGCAATCGAGGAAGATGATTATGGCCATGCCGATGACGGCGAGGTGCAGGAATTGTTGCGTGCCATCGGTTATGATTGCCCGGCGGATGGCGCCTATGACCGCGCAACCCGCGCAGCGCTGCTGGCCTTTCAGCGACGCTTTCACCCCGAAAATCTGACAGGCACGCCGGAAGCGGAGACTATTGCGCGGTTAAGAGCGACGGCAAGAATATATAAATAACAGGCTATTTTTAGAGGGTAGCCTGCAGGGGCTGTCCCGGAAAAGCTGAAGGCATATTCAGCGTTAAAGCTTTTGATTTGCGCAGCGCTGCAGTATCCCGGACAGCATACACAAGATTTTCCGAATCGGGCTGTCCGCATATCTCGCGTATGGCGGTTGTGACAGGCAGGAAAGCCTCAACGATTTTTCTGTAAGTCTCTCTTTTGTATCCAACACATAATTCCGGAATCTGTGGGAGATCGACCCAATCCATGGCGCTGAATTCTTGAGGCTCACCATCAGGTTCTGCAGTGACCGTGGGAGATACACCATCTTTAAGAAGAAATGCCGCGCAGCTAAGTTGCGTTCGCCCTTGCTTGCCCCACGACAAGCTAAAGGGAGCGCTGTAGGCAGGAAATTCTCTGGAGGCTGCAATAAAGAAGACGTCTTCTTGGCGTAGCCCTGCTTCTTCACGCACCTCACGGAAAAAAGCATTTCGCAGAGGCTCATGGTCTTCCCAGCCGCCTTGAATCAGTTCGCATTTTTTGTGGCGTTTAAGTTCGCAATGTCCAACCAGAACTTGAGCCGCACGATTGAACATCAAAGCTGTGACAGTGGCGTGGTAACGCTGTCCTTCGTCTACAAATATTCTTATGGTCATGTCGCGCTCTTTTAAATTGTGATTACTTTGATATCCGGCACTTTAATGAAATCGGTCTGATGATCAAGTCTTCTCAAGCTTTCCAGGGCGGCAATGTTTCGCCGCGGCGGATGGCTTCAGCCAGCGGCGTGAAGGCCTTAACCATGCTGTCATAAACGGGGCGTTTGAAATCGACAATCAGGCGCGGCGTTTCAGCCAGATCCGCCCAGCGCCAGGAAATAAATTCGGGATTTTCCGGCTCATGCTCGCCGGACAGATCGATGTCGCTGTCCTGTCCCAGAAAGCGCAGCGCGAACCAGTCCTGTTCCTGTCCCCGGTATTTGCCGCGGAACACCCCGCCGCGAAATTGCAGCCAGTCGGGAAAATCATAACGAAGCTTTTCCGGCATCTGCGCGATGATTTCGGCATTGTCGGTGCCGATTTCTTCCTTCAGCTCGCGCAGGGCCGTAATATGCAGCGGTTCATCCTTTTGGATTCCGCCCTGTGGCATCTGCCAGGCGCCGGGACGGTCGCGCCGCTCGGCCACCAGCACCAGCCCCCGCGCGTTGAACAGGCACATGCCTACGCTGCGGCGGTAGGGCAGTTTCGACGGGTCATAATTGGCAATGTTATCGACCATGAATCTTCATACCATGTTCATTTTATTTCCGCGACGCTCCGGATTTCTTCGCCAATTTCAGGGCGCGGGCATAGATCTCGCTCTTTTTCACGCCCGTCAGGGTGCTGACGGCAGTGACGGCATCGCGCAGGCTCATATTTTCCATATGTTCCCGCAGCAACGTATCGTCATCCAGTGCGACCGCATCGGTTTTTTCAGCACCTCCAACTAAAAGCGTCACTTCGCCCTTAACAGCACGGGTACTATAAAAATCCGCAAGCTCGCCCAGCGTGCCGCGCCGTGTTTCCTCGAACAGTTTGGTCAACTCGCGTGCCACAGCAGAAGGGCGCTCGCCAAAAATGTCAGCGAAGTCCTTTAATGTATCGGCCAGCCGTTGCGGCGCTTCGTAAAATAAAAGCGTGACAGGCACATTGCTGAGCGTTTCGATAATTTTCCGCCGCGCGGCTTTTTTCGGCGGCAGGAAGCCGACAAACAGAAATCGATGGCTCGGCAGGCCTGAGCCCGCCAAGGCCGTCAGCGCGGCATTGGCGCCCGGAATAACCGTGACATCATGTCCTGCTTCACGGCAGGCAAGTACCAGCTTGTAGCCCGGGTCGGCGATCAGGGGCATGCCTGCATCGCTGATCAGCGCAACGGTCCCACCCGCCGCGAGCTGCTTGAGAATCACGGGCCGCTGCTTGTCCGCATTATGGTCGTGATAGGCCAGCAAGGGCTTTTTGATGCCGTATTTGGCCAGCATGCCGCCGCTGACCCGCGTATCTTCGCAGGCGATGCGATCGACCCGCGCCAGCGTCACAAGCGCGCGCAGGGATATGTCGCCCAGATGACCGATGGGCGTTCCGACCACATAAAGCCCGGCAGGCAATTTACTTGAATCGCTTTCCCCGCTAGCCTCGACAATCTTTCGGGCGAGCAGCGGGTAATCCAGCGATGACTTCTTCTTTTCGATTCCTGGCGGCATGCAGCCTCGCGCTTATGCTCAGCGGTTGTACGACAGCCTCCTGGATGAATCCATCCTCCTGGTTCAGTGGTCCGCAACAACAGGCCGACGCCGATGAAGCCCCCGTACCGGATGCGGCCCCGGTTCAGCCTGTTCAGGCCGTTGCCATGGCCCAGACGCAAAATCCGCCTCAACTAGGGCAGGTCCAGCCGCCTTTGCAACAGCCCATCCAGCCACGTCCGCCCGCGGCTGTGGCGCAAGGCAAATCCAAAGTTGCGGTGCTGCTGCCTCTTTCCGGTAAGAATGCCGCGCTGGGTCAGGCGATGCTGAACGCGGCGCAGCTGGCCGTCTTTGATATGGGTGGCGGCAGCTTCGAGATTATGCCGCGCGATACGGGCAATGATGAAGCTGGAGCGGAAAAAGCCGCGCGCGATGCCATCGCCAGTGGCGCGCAGCTTCTGATCGGACCTTTGTTCGCCGCGCATATCCCGGCGGTGAAGACTGTGGCTGAGCGTTCCGGCGTCAGCCTTCTGACTTTATCGACCGATACATCTCAATCCTCGCCGGGTGTTTTTGTCATGGGCTTTGCCCCCGCTGCGCAGGTGGAGCGTGTGGTGGGTTTCGCCATGACGCGTGGCGCCAAGCGTTTCGCCGCGCTGGTGCCGGATAATGCCTATGGCAATCTGGTGGGACAGGCGTTCCAGCTGGCGGTCGCGCGCGCAGGCGGCACCGTGATGGATGTGCAGACCTATGACATCGCCAAGCATGACAGTGCCGAAGAAGTGAAAGAGCTGGCCGCGCAACGGGAACAGATCGACGCCTTATTTCTGCCTTTGGGCGGAACGGAACTGGCGCGCGTGGCCAGACAGCTCACCGCGGCAGGGTTCGATCGCAAAAGGCTGGATGTTCTGGGGACAGGTTTGTGGGATGAGCCGGGCGCGGGAACGCATGATGCTTTTCTGACGGGTGGCTGGTACGCGGCACCGGATATTGCCTTGCGCCAGCGTTTTATCAGCGCCTACACCAGCACCTATGGGCAGGAACCGCCGCGCCTCGCGACGCTGGCCTATGATGCGACGGCGCTGGCTGCCGTGCTGTCCCGTCGCGGCGCGCGTTTCGACCGCGTAGCATTAACAAGCCCCAACGGCTTTGCGGGTGTGGACGGGATTTTCCGCCTGACGCCACAGGGGTTGGTGGAGCGCGGTCTGGCCGTCAATGAAGTGACGGCAAGTGGTAGCAGGATGATCGAACCCGCGCCGTCAAGTTTCCTTGATACGCATCGTTGATTTTTCGCGCGGCAAAAATTTTTCCCTGGATTGCCGCGTATTTTATTATTTGCGCGAAGATTGCATTTGAGCTTTTGCGCCGGGCAGGCGAAGAAAAGCCTATGGGGCAGGGAGAAACGCGCTTTTGCAAAGATACAATCAATTTGAGATAGATCACGCGTAATTCTTTTACTTTCAAACACTTGGCCAAAAAATTCAGATTCTGTTAAGGCCCAACCCCCATAGTGTGATAATATAAAAAACGAGGATGGATTATGTCGAAATACGCTGCACTGGAGATGGGACATATCGTTACCGCTGCGGCCCTGCAGCAGGCGGGCGCCCATCTGGCGCATACGCTTCCGGGTGGCCGGATGATCAATTACATCGTTGCAGGCAATCAACCAATCGATAGCGGCGCTATCGCTCTTCGGCGCGATGAAGCCAGTTTTAAGCAGGCCAGAGCGGCTCTTGAAGGTCGTCCCGCACGCCGCGAACCTGCTGCCAAACCACAAGCCAGGCCGCCATCAAGCGCTGCCTTCCGTGGGCCTCTGGTTGCGCGTCCCCTGGATGCGACGCGCAAAGAGAATACATATCGGCTTAAGCAAGCCGGGCTCACGCAATCCGCAAGATTATATGAACAGGACATCAGCCGCCGTGCACCGCATGCGGCACGCCGCACGCGCAATTATGAAGCTTTGAAGCAACTGGATGGCCTGCCCAAGAACCGTACAATGTCTGTGGGCCAGATGATGCGGGGTTCGCCGGAGCCATTGATGGCTCCTCAGCCAACACAAGGACGCAAATCACTCGTGACCCGCGCGATGCATGCAGCTGCGAAAACCGCTCTTGTGCTCGACCCTGTTGCGCTGATGGCGATGGCTGCAACGCGCCCGTCAGGTCCGCGCCCCGGTGCGCAATCCCTGAAGCCCGCGCCAGCCTAAGCGGCTTCCAGCAGATATTTCAGAACGGCATCGAGTCTCTGGCGGCCTGCCAGAGTGGCTTGCAGCGTAGCAGCGCTGGCGGCGAGATAGCCTTCCTTTTCCAGCCGCGCGGTTTTCTCCGGCGCTATAAAATTCACCAGCGCGCTGCCGAATTTTTCCTGCCAGTCTGCATGCGCGATACCTTCGGCAAGCCGCAATCCCATCATCAGCACCTCGCGTTTCGAAGTTGTGTCGTCCAGCGCATCGCAGAGCCGAAGCCCATTGCCTTTTTTGCCGACATGCTCAAGCCAGACCGAAGGTGCGCGATGCGTATCGGTGGCGTAGCGCCCGCCGTTCAGTACATAGCGCCCATGCGCGCCGGGGCCGATGCCGATATAATCATCGTAATGCCAGTAGGCTAGGTTGTGACGGCTTTCCTCGCCCGGCCTGGCGTGATTGGAAATTTCATAGGCGGGCAGGCCCGCATCGGTCAGAATCGCCTGTGTGGTTTCATACATCGCAGCTGCTTCGGGGTCGGGCGCGGTTAGTTTTTCACCGCGTCCTGCCAGCGTGTAAAAGGCGGTGTTTGGTTCAATCGTCAGTTGATAGAGCGACAGATGCTCTCCCGCGAGGCTCAGCGCTTCGCGTAATTCAATTTCCCAGTCGGCAAGCTTCTGCCCCTGCCGCGCATAGATGAGATCGAAGGAAAAGCGCGGGAAATGCCGCGCCGCAAGCTCAATGGCTTTGCGCGCTTGCGCCGTATCATGCCCACGGCCGAGGAATTTCAGTGCCTCATCGCGTAGCGACTGTACGCCGAGCGACAGACGGTTGACGCCTGCCGCGCGGAAGCCCGAGAATTTTTCGGCTTCGACGGAGGTCGGGTTGGCTTCGAGAGTAATTTCCACATCCTCGGCCATCGTCCAGTGTTCGGCGATGGAACCGAGAATGGTTTCAACGGTTTTCACTTCCATCAGTGACGGCGTGCCACCGCCGAAGAAGATCGAGGTCACGCGCCGTTGTGGCAAAAGCTGCGCGTAATAAGCCAGTTCCCGCGCATAGGCGTCGCACCATGCCTGATGATCGATGCTCGCCGCGACATGCGAATTAAAGTCGCAATAGGGGCATTTCGACTGGCAGAAAGGCCAGTGGATATAGACAGCCAGACTCTGCATGGTTCAGCTAAAGGCTTGCTCGATCAATTTCCGCACCGCGATGCCGCGATGGCTGATGTCATCTTTTTCATCGGCCTTCATTTCGGCGAAGGTGCGGTTTTCGCCGCGTATCACGAAAATCGGGTCATAGCCGTGGCCCTTGCCGCCGCGCGGCGGCCAGCTGATATGGCCTTCCACTGTGCCTTCCACTGTCTCCACATGCCCGTCGGGCCAGGCCAGCGCAAGGACACAGACAAAAGAGGCGGAGCGGTTTTGCGCATCACCAAGCTCGTTATAGAGACGTTGCATAGCCTGCGCGTAATCCTTGCCAGTCGGTGTTTCGGCATAACGTGCCGAGTGAATGCCGGGCTTGCCGCCGAGCGCTTTGACACTGAGGCCGCTATCATCCGCCAGTGCCGGAAGACCTGTGGCCGTGGCCGCGGCGCGCGCTTTCAGAATAGCGTTTTCCGTATAGCTGGTGCCGGTTTCTTCCGGTTCCGGCAGATTAAAATCGGTTGCGGATTTGATGTCCTTGACGCGTGCGCCAAGCAAAGCGGTGAATTCCTTGAACTTGCCTGCATTATGCGTGGCGATGACAAGCTGAGATCCCTCAAAGCGCCGCATCAGCTTTGGCCCAGGGCGCGTTTTTGAAGTTCGGTCAATTCGGCAATGCCTTTCCGCGCCAGTGTAAGCAGGGATTGAAACTGCTCTTCGGCGAAGGGCGCATGCTCAGCCGTGCCCTGAATCTCGACAATGCCGCCGGAGCCCGTGAAAACGAAATTCGCATCGGCCTGCGCGCTTGAATCCTCGGCATAATCCAGGTCCAGAACCGGCGTGCCATTATAAAGACCGCAGGAAATCGCCGCGATGGAATCGGTCAGGGGCTCGGCAATGATCTTTCCGGTTTTTTTCAGATGACGGCAGGCCAGCGCCAGCGCGACATAGCCGCCGGTGATGGAAGCCGTGCGCGTGCCACCATCGGCCTGCAGCACATCGCAATCCACCTTGATCTGAATTTCGCCGAGCGCCTTGCGGTCGACCACGGCACGCAGCGCGCGGCCGATCAGCCGTTGAATTTCCTGGGTGCGACCTGACTGCTTGCCTTTGGCGGCTTCGCGGTCGGTACGTTCATGCGTCGCGCGTGGCAGCATACCATATTCCGCCGTCACCCAGCCAAGACCTGAGCCGCGCAGAAACGGCGGCACTTTTTCATCAAGGCTGGCGGTGCACAGCACCTGCGTATCGCCGCAGCTGACAAGGCAGGAGCCTTCGGCATATTTCGCCGCACCGGGCTGGAAGGTGAAGGCGCGCAACTGGTCGGGGGCGCGTTTGGACGGGCGCATGGCGGAATTCCGGAAACAGGTTTCCGCCCTCAGTATCAGGTCTCAGGACAAAATGCCAACTAAAGGATGGAGGTCGAACGGACCGTCACAGGCATATCGGGGCCCGCAGGCATGCCGAAAAACGTGGCAGGCTTGGTGGCGGCTGGAGCTTCTTTTTCAGCCGCCCAGGGCGGGTTCAGCGTTGGCTTGCCGAAGAAATAGCCTTGCATCATGTCGACCTTTTCCTTGCGCAGCCAGTCGGCGACATCCTGCGTTTCCACGCCTTCGGCGACGGTCTTGAGGCCAAGGCCGCGGGCAAGTTCGATCAGCATGCGCACCAGATGCTGCTGTTCCGCATGGGTCATGAGATTATGCAGAAGTTCGCGGTCGATCTTCATGATCGACAGTGACAGCGAACGCAGATGGCGGATCGAGGTGAAGCCTGCACCGAAATCATCCAGCGCCACGGTACCGCCCAAGGCGCGTAGTTCCTCGACAAAGCGGCGCGTTTCGCTGACATCGACGATGGCGGCGGTTTCGGTAATTTCGACGATCAGCCGTTCGGTGATAGCACGGCGTCCGGCAAGGACGCGGCGCATATGGTCGGGCCAGTCGGCATGCGCTGCTGTCAGGCCAGAGATATTGATGGAAAGGCAGAGATCAGGATACGCCTCCAGCTCTTTCACCGCGAGGTTCAACACATGGCGGTCGAGTTCAAAGGCCAGACCCATTTGTTCGATGGCTGGGACGAAACGCGCGGCGGCAATCGGCTGGCCGTCATCGCTGAACATGCGCACCAGCGCTTCGTAGAATAGCGGCTTGCCTGTGGCACTATCGATCACAGCCTGATAGGCGAGGCGGAAACCGTCGTTTTTGAAGGCGTGCTTGATGCGATGGCCGAGCTCGAGGAATTGACGGTTTTCCTGCGTCCGTTCCGGCGAATCCAAGTATTCCACGGCCACATTGCGGCCGCGCAGCCGCGCATCATGCAGCGCCTGCTCGGCAAAAATCATGGCTTCGGTGGAGCTTTTGGCAACCGTCGGCAGACGCACGCCGCCGACCGACACGGTGATATGCAGTGGCGTAACCGAGGTTACGACTGGGTAATCGCGGAAGCTTTGCAGCAGCCGTTCGGCCAGCGCGCGGAAATCGCCACCCAAGGGTTCCGGCAGAAGAATGCCGAACATATCGCCGCCAACGCGACCCAGAAAGGCGCGCGCCGGAATAATTTCACCCAGACGCGCCGCGACGCCGCGCAGCAGCGCATCGCCCGCTTCCATGCCGACAGCTTCGTTGACGAAGGACATTTTGTCGATGCCCACCACAAGATAGGCGCATCCGCGCCGTGCGGCCTTGGCAGCGTCCAGCGCCTTGGAAATCTGCGTCAGCATATAGGGGCGGTTGAAACAGTTGGTCAGCGTATCGCGGCCATGCAATTCCTGCGGCGCGGTTCTTTCGGCGGGGCTGTCGATGACGCGCAGCAAACCGCGCTGCCGTACGACCTGGCCGTTTTCTACATCGGCCATGCCGCGTTCATGCACCCATATCAGGCGGCCATCATCACCGCGCAGGCGGTATTGGCGGTCGAAATTACGGTCATCACTGCCAAACACCAGATGGCGGTCATCGGTATGGATAGCGCTGTAGAAATTCCGCGAGGTCGCAGGGGCGCTTTGCGCGCCGAACAGTTTTTCGCAGGAACCGCACCAGACAATGCTGTCGGTTGCCATGCACCATTCATAAGCGGCGTCGCCGGAAGCCGATAAAAAATCGGAAAGAGAGGAAGGCAAAGTCATGGATATAATACTCTGTTCGCAACGTCCTGCGCCGCAATATATTCTGCGGGTATATCCTTAATTTTGTATAAAATTAGCGGTTTCCGTCGTTTCCTGCGTATGGCGCCCGGTAAGGAATCGCTAACCATATAAGGCTTTTGCCGAAAGCCTGTTCTTTGGCCTTTGGAGCCGCTACAAAGCCCTCATGTCGAAAACCTATACTCTGCAGGCGATTGCCGAAGCGCTCGAAGGCCAGCTGATCGGCAATGGTGCCATAACGGTCGATCGCGTCGCCCATCCGGCTGATATACGCCGGGAGGGGGAGCTTGTGCTGGCGACCGACAAGAAATTGCTGCCTCTTTTAGGCAAGCATCGCCCCCGGGCCGTTATTGTCAGCCAGGACGCTGCCGTGGAACCGGGCTTCGCCGAAGCCTGCATTGTCGTCAGCCGCCCGCGTCTGGCGATGGCAAAACTGACCAGTCTTTTTGCCGAGCATGCCTCGCCGCCACCCGGCATTCATCCGACTGCCATCGTCGAACCGGGTGCGCAGCTGGGTGAGAATGTGACGCTCGGTGCTTACGCCTATGTTGCATCCGGCGCGCGCATTGGCGCAAACAGCATTCTGCATCCGCAGACTTATATAGGGCCAGGCACCACCATCGGTCGTGAAGCGCTAATTTATCCAGGCGTCCGTATTGGTGCGCGGGTGGAAATCGGCGATCGCTGCATCATTCATTTCAATGCTGCCATCGGCGCGGACGGTTTCAGTTTTGTCACACCGGAGCAGGGTAGCGTTGAAGCCGTGAAGGCGACGGGTTCTGTCACTGCTACCAATCAGGAGCTGGTGCGCATCGCGTCGCTCGGCACGGTCGTGATTGGCGATGATGTCGAGATTGGTGCGAACACTTCCATCGATCGCGGCACCATTGCGGCAACGCGCATCGGCAACGGCACGAAAATCGATAACCAGGTGCAGGTCGGCCACAACGTCACCATCGGCGAGAACTGCCTGATCTGCGGCCGCGTGGGCATTGCGGGCAGCTCCTCGATCGGCGATCGGGTGGTTCTGGGTGGTGCGGTCGGAGTCGCCGACCATGTGATTGTCGGCGATGACGTCGTTGCCATGGCCATGAGTGGTATTGCCGGGCATATCGCCGCCCGGACGGTGGTAGGTGGTATTCCGGCCCTGCCGCGGGCGCAGGCTGTGGAAAACTACATGAATCTGGGACGAATCAAGTCCCTGATGCAAAAACTTAACGCCCTGACGGGTCGTGTCGATAAGCTTGAGCAAAAAGGCAAAAACGACTAGCAATAAGCCCCTGTGTCACAGAATTGCCGATCTTGCCATTTTATATAAGCAGGCCAAAAGGTTCGCCGCATGTCCCAGATTGATGAGATTCTCGATATTGTCGCGCAGAAAGCGCTGATCGATCGCAGCAAGCTCGCGCCCGAAGCCAAGCTGAGTGACCTGAATGTCAGCTCGCTGGATATGGTCGAAGTTGTCTTCGCGTTGGAAGACAAGTTCGGCATCCAGCTTCCCTTCAACGCGAACACTGACGCCAACGAGTTTGAAACCGTGGGCGATGTGATCTCGCTGGTCGAAAAACAGCTGGCTGGCAAGGGCGCCAAAGCGGCCAATGCCTAACCGGGACTGATTTTCATGCGCCGTATTGTCATCACCGGGATGGGCGTCATCTCGCCCATCGGCCAAAGCGTCGCCGAGTTCCAAAAAAATCTGTTCGCCGGACATTGCGGTATCGAGGATGCCGGGTTCACATATCGCGGCAGCGAAGTCCGTTTTCCTGCCGCGCCCGTCAAAGGTTTCAAGGCTGAAGACTGGATTGACGCGAAAAAAGCCTCGCTGCTCGATCGCTTTTCCCAGTTCGCTGTTGCCGCCGCCGAACAGGCGCTGAAGGATTCCGGTCTCGTGCTGACGCCAGAGATGGCCGAGCGCACAGGCGTTATCACGGGCACAGGCGTTGGTGGGCAGAACACGCTGGAAGAATCCTATATGAAGCTGCTGGACGCCAACAGCTCGCCGCGTGTGCATCCCTTTACCATTCCGCGCCTGATGGCGAATGCGGGCTCCAGCCAGATCAGCATGGCTTCAGGCATCACCGGGCCCGGTTTTACCGTCGCTTCCGCCTGCGCCTCGGCGCTGCATGCGATGGGCGTGACCTTGCACATGTTGCGCTCCGGCTTCATCGATGCCGCGATCACAGGCGGCTCCGAATCCTGCCTGACCTTCGGCACGTTGAAGGGTTGGGAAGCGCTGCGCGTCATGGCGCCGGATGTCTGCCGTCCCTTCTCGCGCGACCGCGCCGGGATGGTGCTGGGCGAAGGTGCGGCGATGTTCATGCTGGAAACGCTGGAGCATGCGCAGAAGCGCGGTGCGAAAATCTATGCTGAATTTGCCGGGTTCGGCATGAGTTCGGATGCCAAGGACATTACGACGCCCGATGTGAACGGCGCTGCCCGCGCCGTCAGTAATGCCTTGAAAGATGCCGGACTTGTCCCGGAGCAGGTGGATTACATCAACGCCCATGGCACTGGAACCCGCATCAATGATCTGACGGAAACCAATGTCATCAAGCAGGTCTTCGGCAGCCATGCCGGGAAGCTGGCTGTATCCTCCAGCAAGTCGATGTTCGGCCATGCGCTGGGCGCGGCCGGGGCGCTGGAAATGCTGGCGACCGTGCTGGCCGTGACCGAAAATATGGCGCCGCCGACCCTTAACTATATTGGCCCTGACCCTGAATGCGATCTCGACTATGTGCCGAACAAGGCCCGGCCCATGACCATTAACACCGCCCTTAACAATTCCTTCGCCTTCGGGGGGTTGAACGCGGTCCTTGCTGTTAAGAAACTATCGGCTTCCTAGCTTGAGTTGCGGGGCTTATTCCCCCTATACTGAGAGCCTGATTCGAGAGGGCAAAGCCGTCCATGAAGGGGTTTTTCAAAGCTTTGGGGTTAGTGGCGCTGCTGCTGGGTGCGGCCATCCCGACGCATGCCAAAAATTCCGGCGTTCCCCAGCGCGTTTTGGGTAAAGCCAGCGCCCCCATCACGGTTGAGGAATATGTCTCCTTCACTTGCCCGCATTGTGCTGAATTTTATGAAAAGACCCTGCCGGAGCTGGAAAAACGCTATGCCGACACCGGGAAAGTGAAATTCATCTTGCGGGATTTCCCGACCGATGGGCGGGGGCTGAAAGCGGCGCAGCTGTCGCGCTGCATGCCGGAAGAACAGTATCACCCCTTTGTGCGGCTGCTGTTCAAGAACCAGATGACATGGGTGGTTGCGCCGGATCCGGAAAAAATCCTGCTTTCCTATGCTCGTCTGGGCGGTTTGCCTGAGGATAAGGCAAAAGCCTGCCTCGCCGATACCGAATTGCAGGATGCGTTGATCACGGTGCGCGGTGATGCGACAGAAAAATTTGGCATTGAATCGACGCCGACTTTTATTATCAATAACGGGGCGGAGAGAATAAAGGGAGCACAGCCCGCGGCTGAATTTGCGAAAATATTCGATCGGCTTCTGGCCGCAAAACAGTAATTGAACGATAGAGGCACACTTGCAATTTACACGCTTACGCCTTCAGGGCTTTAAATCCTTCGTTGAACCCACGGATCTGGATATTCCGCCGGGCATGACGGGTATTGTCGGGCCAAATGGCTGCGGCAAATCCAACCTGGTCGAAGCCTTGCGCTGGGTGATGGGTGAAAACTCGGCCAAGCGCATGCGCGGCAGCGAAATGGACGATGTGATTTTCGGGGGCACGGCCACGCGACCGTCGCGTAACCTCGCCGAAGTGATGCTGGAGCTTGATAATTCCGGTCGCAGCGCGATGGCCGAATTTAACGATGCCGACAGCCTTCAGGTAACTCGCAGCATTGAACGCGGCAGCGGTTCCGATTACCGCATCAATGGCCGCCCTGTACGGCAAAAGGATGTGCATTGGCTGTTCGCCGATCAAGCGACAGGTGCGCACTCGACCAATCTCGTCGGTCAGGGCCAGATCGACGCGTTGATCCGCGCCAAGCCGCAGGATCGCCGCCAGATTCTCGAAGAAGCTTCCGGAACCGCCGGGCTGCAGGCTCGTCGTCATGAAGCGGAGTTGAAGCTGAAGGGTGCGGAACAGAATCTCACGCGCCTCGACGATGTGCTGAAAGCCTATGACACGCAGTTGCGCAATTTGAAGCAGCAGGTACGGCAGGCCTCGCGCTACCGCAATCTGGCTGATCATATCCGCCGTGCCGAAGCGGCGCTTCTGCAGCTGCGCTGGACTGAGGCCGAGCATAATGCCGAGGCCGTGCGTCAGGCGCTGCAGGACGCGGAAAAGCGCGTCAATGAATTGCTGGTGATTGTTACGCGCGAAACCGCGGTGCGGACGGATATCACCGCCGAACTTCCTGGTTTGCGCCAGACTGAAGCCGCCGCCGCGGCTGTTGTCCAGAAATTGACTTTGGCGCGCGAGCAAATTGAATCCGAAACCCGCCGCATTACCGAAGAAGCGCAGGCGCAGGAGCAGCGTTTGGCGCAAGTGGCTGCTGACCAGGAGCGCGAACAATCCCGCCGTGCCGACAGCGAAACCTCCATCAACCGTTTGCGTGATGAGGGTCGCGCGCTGGAACAGTCCGTTGCCGCCATTGCTGCGCAAATCCCCGAAGCCGAAAAAACTCTGGTGACGATGAGTGAGGAAGTCGCCGCGCTGGATGCTGCACTGACCGAATTGCTGCAGGCTGCCGCTTCGGCCGAAGCGCGCAAGGAATCGCTGCAGCAGGAAATTGAAACGCTGGCTGAGCGCAAATTCATTCTTGCCGAAAGACGTGCACAGCTGGATGAGCAGCGCTCGGCGCTGGCTGCCGAGGTTGCGGCACGCCCTGATCTTTCTTTTGCCTCGGCGCTGGTCGATGCGTCGGAAAAGGAGCTGGCGAAACGCCAGCAGCAGGCGCAAACCGTCGAGGAAACCTGCCGCGAAGCCGAGCGCATGCAGGTGCAGGCACGCGAAACCTTGCATATCGCGCAAGCCAACGCCACGCGGCTGAAGGCCGAAGCAGAAGCCATCGCAGCGCTGCTGCAGCATCATGATGATGAGGCCGATCAGGTCATCGACCTGATCAACGTAGCTACGGGTTTTGAAGCTGCTTTGGCTGTTGCTTTGGGCGAGGCTTTGACGGCGGCGCTGGATGATAAGGCGCCGATGCATTGGCGTTCTCTGCCACCTTTGGCAAACACTCCAGCTTTGCCGCCCGGCGTCGCACCGATTACACAATATATCGAGGCGCCGAAGGCGCTGGCGCGCAGCCTGTCGCAGATCGGCTTTGTTGAAAATACCGCCGCAGGCGAAAAAGCCGCGCCACAACTGCAACCGGGGCAGATCCTTGTCAGCCGTGAAGGCTGGGCCTGGCGCTGGGACGGTTTCACCGTCACGCCGCAGGCGAAAACGGCGACCGCTCTCCGTATGCAACAGCGCAACCGCTTGCCTGCCTTGCATGTGGACATCGAAAAAGCCGAAGCCGATGTGCAGGCTTGTGCCGCCTGTCTGGTTGAGGCCGACACGGCGCTGGCTGCGCGGCAGGCGGAAGATCAGCAGGCGCGTGAAGCGCTGCGCGCTGCTTTTGCCGCCCTTGGCGATGCGCGCGAAACCTATGCGGCGCAGGAAAAGGAAGCCACATCGGCGGGCATGAAGCTGGCTGCCATCGACGATACGTTGCGGCAGATCGTGAGTGATCTTGAACAAATCCGCATTCGTGTGGCGGTTGTTGAGGATGAGCGGCATGCTTTGCCGGAGGCCGAGGCGCAGCAGGCCGTGATTCAGAGTCAGCGCGCCCAGTTGGCGCAACGCCGCGATGCGCAGGCGCAACGACAGGGCGAGAGTGACCGATTGGTGCGTGAGCGTGGACTTGCTGAGGCCCGCCGAGGCGCGGTCACGCAGGAAATTGCCGAATGGCAGTCGCGTCTTGATAATGCTGCCGAGCAGATTGAGGCATTGGCCGAACGTCGCGCGGGCATTGAAGCAGCCTTGGATGAATTGCGCATCCGCCCGATGCAGCTGGCGGAATCCCGCGCCCAGTTGCTGACCGAATTGTCGGGTGCCGAAGCGCGCCGTAGCGAAGCCGCCGATCGTCTGATTGAGGCGGAGCAGCGCCTCGCAACGGTTGAGCAGAAACTCAAGCAGGACGAAGCCAATCTCGGTGCGGCGCGGGAGGAACGCGTGCGTGCCGAAGGGGCGGTGACGGCCTCGGGCGAACAATTCAACGCCTTGCGTGAACGCATGGCAGAAAAACTGAGCTGTGCGCCGGAAGAGTTGGCAGGCATCGCCGATTTCGGCGCGGATGAAGCGCCCAATCTGTTTGAATTGGAGCAGGTGCTGGCGCGTTATCTGCGCGAGCGGGAAAATATGGGCCCGGTCAATCTGCGCGCGGAAGCCGAGGCCGAAACGCTGCAAACCCAGATTGATGCGCTGCAGAAGGAAAAGGACGACCTCATCGCTGCCATCGCCAAATTGCGGCAGGGCATCGGCCAGCTGAACCGCGAGGCGCGTGAACGTCTCCATGCGGCGTTCGAGCAGGTGAATGAGCGTTTCCAGACCCTCTTCAAGCGCTTGTTCGATGGCGGCAAGGCGCGGCTGGAATTGATCGATGATGAAGACCCGCTGAATGCGGGCCTTGAAATTTTCGCCAGCCCACCGGGCAAGAAAATGCAAATCCTGTCGCTGCTGTCAGGCGGCGAACGCTCGCTCACGGCACTGGCGCTGCTGTTCGCCGTGTTCCAGACCAACCCGTCGCCGATCTGCGTGCTGGACGAAGCCGAGGCAGCGCTGGACGAAAGCAATATCGACCGTTTCTGCTCGCTGGTCAGCGACATCGCGCGCGAAACCCGTACCCGCTTCCTCATCATCACTCACCAGCGCCTGACCATGGCGCGGATGGACCGCCTGTATGGCGTGACCATGGGCGAAAAGGGCGTATCGCAGCTGGTTTCCGTCGATCTGGCGGGCGCTGTGGCATTGCGCGACGGCGAAGTGGTTGAACCCGCCGAGCGCGCCGAAGCGGCATTGCAAGAAGTACGCGCGGCATGAAATACGCTTCCATCCTGATATTTTCCGTTCTAGCTGTGACGGCATATCCGGCCTTTGCCGGGACAGCCGAAGTGCGTGATGTGGCGCGGCTGAACAATTGCACGCCGAAGAAAATTGAAGTCTATGAACAGTCGCTGGGCTCGGAAGCGCGGACGATTTACCGCGTCACCTGCAACATGCCCAAGGCCACCAACGATACGGCCAAAGGTGCGGATTCGCTGCTTGTCAGCTGCCGTGACAGCCTGTGCCAGCTGATCAGGCCCGTTGCCGAGGAAAAGAAGTAATTTAACCAACGCCGCCCAGAACCTGGATGGCGCTCTTCTTCTGCCGCTCAACTTCTTCCAGCGTCGAGAGCGAGCCCGTATCGCCCATATGCATCTGCGCCAGAACCATCGTGGCGAACAGCGATGAGCCTTCGGGTTTCAGCTTGCTAATGACAGGCGTGGAATAGGCCGACAGCGCATCCTCGGCCAGGCTGGCGACATGGAAGGATTCAATGCTGCGCGTCGGCAACGGCGCGGGCAGGGGTTCCGGCGCGCTGGCGCTGGCGACCATGACGGACGCTGGCTTGGAATCAAATTTCTGCGCGAAATGCTTGTAAATCTGGCCCACGCTGCGTGCTGTGCCGTCGCTGTTGAAGAAAACGGATGAATTGGCCGAAGCGGCTTCGGGTAAAAGGTTGGCAGCTTTGGCGTTGGGGTTGGCGCGCATGGCGGTCAGAAAATCGCTGGCGCCGCCCGCGCCGAGGAAGTGTGCGAGATACAATTCCGTCGCGCCGATCTTGCCGCCGACCTTGGCTTGCAGGGATTCGGCATTGTCCTTGTCCAGTTCGGCCGCCATTTCGGCGGAGACTTTCGGGTCCTTGCGCAGATTCAAAATCGCATCCCGCCAGACGGGATTGCTCACGCGCGCGACGCCGCTTTTTCCCACTTCGATATGGTCCGCATAATCAGCGAGGCCGTGCTTGGCGCCGTGGCTTTTCAGGGTTTGCAACCAGGTCTGGCTGGTGAACTGGAACAGGCCCGTCGCGCTGCTGGTTGCTGCCTTGGCGTTGGGGTCGAGGCTGCTTTCGACCTTGGCCTTATCCATCAGATAGGCAAAATCTACCCCCGTTTTGGCGGCGGCGGCCTTGATCGCTTGCGCGACCCGCTGTGGAAACCCGGCTTTTTCAGCCGGATCGGCGGTTATGGCTTGAATGGCTGCGGCCACATGATTCTCCTGAAACTTTCCCCGTCCCTAGAATAAGCAAAGGCTGTGCCATAATTAACTTATTGATTTTTAATGCATAATTCTGGAACAAGGATTGCCGGGACGGGCCTTTCTTGCAGCCATCTTCAGTCCCGGCTAACCCTAGTTTTCCCCGGTTTTTTGAGGGCGCATGTCCGGCACCATCCCCATCTCCCCCGCTTTTTCGTCCGCCTGGATTGACGAGGCGAAATACCACGCGATGTATGAACACTCCATCCGCGATCCGAACGGCTTCTGGGGCGAGCAGGGAAAATCTCTCGACTGGTTCAAGCCCTACACCAAAGTGAAAGAAGGCGGCTTCGACGGCGATGTGCGCGTCACCTGGTTTGCGGACGGGACGTTGAACGCAGCGCATAATTGCATCGATCGGCATCTGCCCGCGCGTGCGAACCAGACGGCGATCATCTGGGAAGGCGACGATCCATCCGAGCAGAAAAAAATCACCTATGCCGAATTGCATGCCGAGGTCTGCCGCTTTGCCAATGTGCTGAAAGCGCGCGGCGTGAAGAAGGGCGATATGGTGACAATCTATATGCCGATGATACCCGAAGCCGCCTATGCCATGTTGGCCTGCGCGCGCATCGGCGCTGTGCATTCGGTGGTGTTTGGTGGTTTTTCGCCGGACAGTCTGAAAGACCGCATTCTCGGCTGCGGCGCGCGTGTTCTGATCACGGCGGATGAAGGTTTGCGCGGCGGTAAGAAAGTGCCGCTGAAAGCCAATGCCGATGAGGCGCTGAAATCCTGTCCGGATGTTCTTTCTGTCATCGTTGTGAAGCGTACGGGCGGCAAGGTCGGCTGGCTGGAAGGCCGCGATCATTGGTATCACGAAGAAAGCGCTAAGGTCTCTGCGGAATGTCCGGCCGAAGAAATGAGTGCCGAAGACCCACTCTTTATCCTCTACACCTCAGGTTCGACCGGAAAGCCCAAGGGCGTGCTGCATACAACAGGTGGTTATCTTCTCTATGCTGCGCTGACGCATAAATTCGTGTTCGATTACCATGACGGCGAGATTTACTGGTGCACGGCGGATATCGGCTGGGTGACAGGCCACAGCTATATCGTCTATGGGCCTTTGGCCAACGGGGCGACGACCCTGATGTTCGAGGGCGTGCCGAATTACCCGGACGCTTCGCGCTTCTGGCAGGTGGTGGACAAGCACAAGGTGAATATTTTTTATACCGCGCCGACAGCCATCCGCGCCCTGATGCGCGAAGGCGATGCGCCTGTGCGGAAAACCAGCCAGAAAAGCTTGCGTTTGCTCGCCAGCGTGGGCGAGCCGATCAATCCCGAAGCCTGGCTCTGGTATTATCGTGTGGTGGGCGAGGAACGCTGCCCCGTTATCGACACCTGGTGGCAGACGGAGACAGGCGGGCACATGATTGCGCCGCTGCCAGGGGCCACGACCCTTAAGCCCGGTTCGGCGACTTTGCCTTTTTTCGGCGTGCAGCCCGTGATCATCGATAATGACGGCAAGCTGGTGGAAGGCGCAGGTGAGGGGAATTTGTGCATCGCCAACAGTTGGCCCGGCATGATGCGCACGGTGTTCGGCGACCATGAACGTTTTGTGCAAACCTATTTCAGTTCCTTCAAAGGGAAATATTTCACAGGCGATGGCTGCCGCCGCGACGAAGACGGTTATTACTGGATCACCGGGCGCGTTGATGATGTGATCAATGTTTCCGGCCATCGGCTCGGCACTGCTGAGATTGAAAGCGCCCTTGTCGCGCATCACAAGGTGGCCGAGGCCGCCGTGGTTGGCTATCCGCACAACATCAAGGGGCAGGGAATTTATGCCTATGTCACGCTCAAGGCCGGGGAAGCGGCCGATGAAGCCCTGCGGAAAGAACTGGTCGGTTGGGTGCGCAAGGAAATTGGCCCTATCGCCACGCCCGATATTATCCAGTGGGCGCCGGGCTTGCCCAAGACGCGTTCCGGCAAAATCATGCGGCGTATTCTGCGCAAGATCGCGGCGAATGAAACGGACAGCCTCGGTGACACTTCAACCCTCGCCGACCCTGGCGTGGTGGAGGAGCTGGTGAGGAATAGAGTCGGCTAGGAGTTCGGGATAAAACTCTTCCCTTCTGCAGGCAAACCGCCGAGCTGTTGTAATACCCGGATGCGGTCTTCCAGCGGTGGGTGGGTAGCGAAAATGCCGCCGAGATCAAGGCCGGATGGCTTGTTTTCGATGAAAAGTTGTTGTACTTCCGGTGGCACATTCGGGATTTCCGAATGGCCAGAGATTTTACGCAGCGCGCCGATCAGCGCTTCGGGATTTTTGGTCAGTTCCACCGACCCGGCATCAGCCAGATATTCACGTTTGCGCGAAATGGCAAAGCGCAGCACCAGCGCCAGCACATAGCCAACCAGAGCGGCAATGGCCGCGATCAGAAGGAACAGGGCCGCGCCGCCGCCTTTGCCATTGCGGCTGCGGTTCCGGCCATAGGCGGCGAAGCGCATGCTGCGCCACAGCATTTGCGCCAGAAAGGAAATCATACCGACGAAAACAATGGTGATGATCAGCAGGCGGCAATCGCGGTTGATGATATGCGAGAGTTCATGCGCCAGCACGGCTTCCATTTCCTTATCATCCAGCCGTTGCAGCAACCCGCGCGTCACGGTGATGGCGTAGCTTTTTTCATCGACGCCGCTGGCGAAGGCGTTCAACGCGTCGCTGTCGATGATGTAGAAGGCCGGAACCTTCATGCCGCGCGCGATGCAAAGATTTTCCAGCATATTGTAAAGCTTCGGCGCCTCGGTGCGCGTCACAGGCTTTGCGCCTGTCGCGGCGCGTAACATTGCGCTGTTAAAGAAATAGCCGACCAGAACCCAAATGGCGGCAATGCCCGTAACAAGAGGCCAGTAGGTATAAATGGCGGATAGTGCGAAATCCTCAGGCCGCGCGGTATCAAGTGCGGGTTGAAGATTGAATTGCTGAAAAGCCTGCGGCGGGACGAGGTGGCTGGAAGGATCCGCCGAAGCCCAGCCGAAAGCGTAGAAAACAACGCCCACCAGCGTCAGCAATAAAAGCGGAAAAGCCAGCAGCAGCAACACCGACTTGATGTTGTTGTTCCAGCGATAGGTGGAAAGACCGAGCGCGGCGGGCATCGATCAGTTGCCGAACGACACCTTGGGTGGTGTGGACGTCGCAGCTTTTTCATTGGCGTCCAGCGCGAACATCTCGGCCGGGCCGAAGCCGAACGAAGCCGCAAACAGGGCCGCCGGGAATTGCTGGGTCGCCGTGTTGTATTCCGCCACGGCATTGTTGAAGAAACGCCGTGCGGCGGCAATCTTGTTTTCCAGATCGCTCAACTCATCCTGCAATTGCTTGAAATTATCGCTGGCCTTGAGCTGCGGATAGTTTTCCGCCACGGCCATCAGATTCATTAGTGCACCCGATAGTGCGGCTTCGGTGGCACCTTTCTCCGGCAGGCTACCCGCGCGCATCGCGGCGGCGCGCGCTTCGGTGACTTTCTCAAACACGCCGCTTTCATGCCCGGCATAGCCCTTCACTGTTTCAACCAGATTGGGCACTAGGTCATGCCGCTGCTTCAGTTGCACATCGATATCAGCGAAAGCGTTTTTGTAGGTCTGCCGCAGCGCCACCAGGCGGTTGAAGATCACAACGCCAAAAATGGCGATGATGGCCAGAATGGTAATGATGATGTTGGTTGTGCTCATCGGTTTATGCCTCCATAGGGGGTGACGCCAGTCTAGGCTCAAGCCGGGAGGCAGAAAAGCGCAAATTACCATGCTGTTTTGCCCCACCAGCTTTCCAGCACGGTTCCATAAATCGGCATTGTGGCGGGATGATGGAGCTGCGCCGCCCAGAAAGCTACATTATCCGCGCCAAGGTAATAAAAAGGTACGGTGTAATGCCCTGCCATCAACACGCGGTCGAGCGCGCGGGTGGTGGCGACCAGATCGGCGCGCGTTGCGGTCGCCGGAATGGCGTTGGCCAGCGCATCGACCACCGGGTCTTTTACGCCCGGATAATTGCGGCTGCCTTTCTGGTCGGCAGCGGCTGAGCTCCAGAAGAAAATCTGTTCATTCCCCGGCGACAGGGTGTTGATCCATTTGCCGGAGGCCATGTCGAAATCAAAAGCGGCCATGCGCGCTTGGTACTGGGCGCTGTCGACCGTATGCGCGCGCGCTTCAATGCCGAGGCGCTTGAGCGAACGCGCCCAGCTGAGCGCGACCTTCTCCTCGGCCGGATCGCTGAGCAGGATTTCAAAACTCACCGCCGCGCCGCCGGGGGCAAAAAGCCTGCCGTTGCGCAGCACATAACCCGCATCGCGCAGCATCTCGCTGGCTTTCAGCAGATTATCGCGCAACGCCGCCTCGCTGCCGTCGGATGCAGGTGGGCGCACAGGTTTTGTAAAAATATCTTTCGGCAATTGTGTTTTGTATTTTTCGAGAATTTCCTTTTCACGCCCCTCAGGCAGCGGCGGTGCGGCCAATTCTGAATTGGGAAAGAAACTTTCGGTGCGCTTATACTGGCCGTGAAACAGGTTCTTGTTGATCCAGCCGAAATCGAAGGCATAACCCAAAGCCTCACGCAGCGCCGGGTCTTTGAACAGATAGCGACGCATGTTGAAAATGAACCCGGCGGCGGGTTCCGGGCGGCGATGTTCCAGCCTTTCGAGCTTCACGCGCCCGTCCTGGGTGGCGGGGAAATCATAGGCGGCGGCCCATTTGTTGGGGTCCATTTCGCGCCGCCAGTCGAACTGCCTGGCCTTGAAGGCTTCCAGCGCGATGCTGTCATCGCGGTAATAATCAATCCGGACTTCATCAAAATTATACAGGCCCTTCTGCGCAGGCACGGCGTTGCCCCAGTAATCCGGATTGCGCGCGTAGCTGATGGAGCGCCCCGTGTTGAGTTTGGAAATTGTATAGGGACCGCTGCCGACAGGAAGGCGCAGGCTGGTCTGGTTGAAATCGCGCCCTTCCCAGTCATGCTTCGGCAGAACAGGCATCAGACCCATGATCAGCGGCATTTCGCGGTCGATGGAACCATCCGGATTGCGCTTGAAAGTGAAGGTCACGCGGCGCTCGCCTATTTTCTCGGCCTTCGCCACTTTCTTGTAATAGGTGCGGTGGTTGGGGCGGCCCTTGTCGCGCAACGTGACAAAGGAAAAAAGCACATCTTCTGCCGTGACGGGTTTGCCATCCGACCATCGGGCTTTCGGGTTGATGGTAAAGCTGATCGCGGAACGGTCATCCGGCACATCCACGCTTTCGGCCAATAGGCCGTAAAGCGAGAAAGGCTCATCCCAGCTGCGCGCCATCAGGCTTTCATAAACCAGTGACAGATAGCCCGTGCTGATGCCCAGGGCAGTCTGTCCGCGCACGATAAAGGGGTTCAAACTGTCGAAACTGCCATTCATGCTCAGGCGCAGCACGCCGCCTTTGGGGGCATCCGGATTCACATAATCGAAATGCGTGAAATTTGCGCCGTATTTTGGTGTGCCATGCATGGCGATGCCGTGCGCGGTCTTGGCCTGCGCGGGTGCAAGGGCCATCAGGCACAGGAAAAGGGCCAGACAATATCTCATGCCTTGTTCGCGCCGCGGTCGAGATCACGATGGCCGATGCCTGTAATATAGCCATGCGCGGCGAGGATATTGGACAGCTCTTCCGCCGCCCAAACCGAACGGTGCCGCCCGCCCGTGCAACCAATCGCAATGGTCAGATAGCTTTTACCTTCCTGCTGGTAGCGCGGCAGGAGCGGCAGAAGAAGCTGCGTCATATGTTCCATAAATCCGGCGCAGTCGGGGTCGCGCTTGATATAATTAGCCACAGCGGCATCCTTTCCGGTCAGGGGGCGCAGCGATGGCTCCCAATGCGGATTGGACAGAAAACGCGCATCGAACACTAGATCCGCCTCGCGCGGCACGCCATGGCGGTAGGCAAACGAGGTGATGAACAGGGTCAGCCCGGCGGCGTTGTCGGTACGGAAATGTCCGCCGATCACGCGGCGCAGATCATGGATGGAGAGCAGTGACGTATCGATCACATGGTCGGCGGCGTCGCGCAGCTTCCACAGCATCTCGCGCTCGCGGCGTATGCCGTCGGTGACGGGCCTGTCGATCGCCAGCGGGTGCCGCCGCCGCGTTTCGGTGAAGCGTCGTTCCAGCGCTTCGTCAGAACATTCAAGGAAAAGCAGCCGGGTGCTGAGATCGGGTTTTTCCTTCAGCGCAGCACTGATGCGCAACAGCTCATCGACCGTAAAATTCGTGTTACGCGTATCGATGGCCACGGCCAGGGCGCGTCCTGCCACGCGGTCATCGGCGACCAGCGCAGGCACAAGGCTGAGGCGGAGATTATCGACGGATTCATAGCCCAGATCCTCAAACACCTTGAGCGCGGTGGAGAGGCCCGCGCCCGACATGCCGGACAGGAGCACGATGGGGCGTTTGGCATGGGGTGAGGCAGGGGTCATGCGGTATCGGTCACAAGCGGGTAGGCGAGAGCGGCGCGGATTTTCGCAGGCGTCGAAGCGGCAAAGCCCGGCAGCCGGATGCGCCGCACCGGATGGTCCAGAAGATAGCACAAATCCACTTCCGGCAAGCGTTCCAGTTTTTCGTCCAAAGGCGTGAGTTCGACATAAAGCTTGACGCGCGCCTGAGGGGTAAAGGGCATTTTGACAAGGCCGAGATGCCGGATTTCCATCAATCCGGCGATGGCAGGCGGTGGCAAAGCGAGCAGGGAATCTTTTTCAAGGCGCAGTTCGGTCTGGTCGTCGGTGACCATCTGGGCGCCTCCATCAATCAGCCGCAAGGCAATGTCGGATTTTCCCGCGCCAGATGGCCCGGCGATCAGGACGCCTTGGCCGCCGATGGCAACGCAGCTGGCATGGATGAGCATGGTTATTGTGTCGGTATGACCAGGCCGTGGAATTTCTGCACGGCGGGGAACAGCCAGTCCAGCCAGGGCGGCCGCGCCGGGGAAAAGGCCAGCACTGTGAACCAGACCAGGACGATACCGATCTCCATTGCGTACCCGGTGATACCTGTGCGCTGCCGTAGGGCGATCTTCAAATCGGGGAAATGGCGGTGCAGGGCATAATAGGTCGCCGCGTCGAGAATAACCCAGTCCAGCGCCATGGCCAGCAGGGGCGGCGCAAAATCGAAGATAGCTTCAACCCAGCCCGGCCCTTCGGCCAGTTTTTCCGGCAGCGAGGTGTAGAGGCAGGCGATGAAAAATCCGACCGTTAAAATCGCGCAACCCGTTGCGACAAGCATGCGGACCTTGCGCGTGTAGCGCGTGATGGCCTTGTGCATGTCACGGAAAATATCCTCGGCGACCAGGGGTGAGAGCCCGATGGGATAAAGCTTGCGTAATTCCTTGGCGTGGCCCTTGCCCTGCAGGTCGAGCGCCAGAGCATCCTTGATGGCGCGTGCGCGAATGGCGTCATCGATCGAGGCGCGACCCCGGCCTGCCTCTTTTAGCTTGACGCGCCAGGGGTTGAGAGATTCATCCAGGAAAGGCGGCACGTCCATCAGGATGCTACGCTTGCCGAAAACGCCGATCAGCGTTTTCCGCTTGCCGAAATTGACGCGCATTTCCGTGAAAGGCATCCGGGCGCGGTAATGCAGAACGGGTTCCGGCGCGGCGGGAGCGTCCTCTGGGGCAGGCACTTCGTCTTCCTTTGGTGTTACAATCTCGATATCCGCATGGCCCTTATGCAGATTGGCGATGCCAAGCCTGTCCAGCCCGCGCAGAAGGCCTGCGGGCAGATGCTCGCCTTTCATTTTGAAATGCGTGGTGGCGCCGCAAGTCAGATGCACTTCTTCTGTCATCTGTCCGGCGCCCTTGCAGGAAGTGCAGGGAACGCCGCGCTTGCCATGGCAGGTGGGGCAGGTGATCTGGCCCATGGCACGACATTTGCGGCAGGGAATATAACGCGCGCCGTTACAGGTGACGCAGGACTGTCCAGGATTCTGCGGATTTTCGCCGCGCCCGTTGCAGGTCGGGCAGAATTCCTGCCGCTGCCCCCGGCACTGGATGCAGACGGAACTTCCCTGTCCGTGGCAGGCATTGCAGGCCAGCATTTTCTGTCCCTGGCAGGCGGGACAGGGCGTTCCGGCGGCGAGGACAGCCGATTTCGCAGGCAAAGTTATTTTCGCGCCATCCAGCCCCCAGCCTTCGCCGGGATGCGCGTGCAATTCCTCGATCGCCGCCGCAATCCAGTCGGGATGATTTTTGAATTCCTGCTGGCGGCGCTGCACCTCGGCGCGCAAAGCAGCGGCACTGGGAAAAATCTCGCGGTCCTTGCCGCGCGGTGGACCGACATAATGCTCCACGCGCGTTTCGCACATCGGTGAAAGATTCAGCTCACCTTCCAGCGTATAGGTTTTTTCCCGCGCGCCCGTCAGCGTGATGGCGGAAGGCATCAGCCCATTGCCGTCGGCCAGTGCGCGCAGCCTTTCCATTGCCTGGTCAGCTATGGGGTGGGGATGTGTCATGCCCGGCAATGTTAGCCCTAAAGCAGGCTTCCCAAAACCCCCTTATTCATGGGCGGTTTTTGCCGTTAGCCTCGTTGCATATTAGAGCCATATTAGAGAGGCTCTTTTCAAAATGTAAAAGCAAGACTAGCGTATATGTACCTAATTTAGAAGCAGGAGGCGATTATGAGGCAAGTTGTGGAAACGGAAGCCGATCAATTGAGACTTCTTGATGCTTGGCTCAGGCGCGGCGAAATCCTTCACGACGATGGCGTTGATTGCCGATCCCGTCTTGTCGATTTTGGAAATGGTTATTATTTCCGCCTTATTGAAACAGGAACAAACAAATTTAACATTTGGATATATACAAAAACTACAGAAGGCCAATTTGAAAGAATTCATGACTATGGAAATGATCCGCGGCTGGATGCGCGCGGTGTTTTTAATCAAATGGAAGCTTTTGCTGGCATGGAAAATCATGCGAACATAGGCGTGGCGCTCGTGGATGAAGACACGCCCGCACCCCTTGCCGTATTTCGGATGAGGCGGCGGCCATTGCTCGTACCTACGGTATTCGCGGGCTAGGGCGGTATAGAGTCTTGTTCAGGCCGATTTCCGCTGTGTCCGCGCCTTGAGATAGGGCGCCAGATATTTCCCCGTATAGCTTTCCTTGACACTCGCGATGTCTTCCGGTGTTCCGGTGGCGATAATCTTGCCGCCGCCGTCGCCGCCTTCGGGGCCGAGATCGATGATATGGTCGGCGGTCTTGATGACCTCAAGATTATGCTCGATGACCAGCACCGTGTTGCCCTGATCAACCAGACTGTGCAGCACTTCCAGTAATTTCCGCACATCCTCGAAATGCAGGCCCGTTGTCGGCTCATCGAGAATATAAAGCGTTTTGCCCGTGGCGCGGCGCGCCAGTTCCTTGGCCAGTTTCACGCGTTGCGCTTCGCCGCCGGAAAGCGTCGTGGCTGATTGCCCGATCTTGATGTAGCTGAGGCCGACGCGGTTGAGAGTTTCGAGCTTGTCGCGGATTGAAGGTACGGCCTTGAAAAACTCCGCGCCCTCCTCGACCGTCATGTCGAGAATATCGGCAATGCTTTTGTCGCGGTAGGTGACTTCCAGCGTTTCGCGGTTGTAGCGCTTGCCGTGGCAGGTGTCGCAGGTGACGAAGACATCCGGCAGGAAATGCATTTCGATCTTGATGACGCCATCGCCTTCGCAGGCTTCGCAGCGCCCGCCCTTGACGTTGAAGGAAAAACGCCCCGGCGCATAGCCGCGCGCCTTGGCTTCGGGCAGGCCGGTGAACCAGTCGCGGATCGGCGTGAAAGCACCGGTATAGGTGGCGGGGTTGGAGCGCGGCGTGCGGCCGATGGGCGACTGGTCGATATCGACAATCTTGTCGATGAACTCAGAGCCCTTGATGGTTTCATGCGCGCCCGGAATATCGCGTGTGTTGTTGAGCTTGCGCGCCAGCGCTTTATACAGCGTGTCGACAACCAGCGTCGACTTCCCGCCGCCGGAAACGCCGGTAACGCAGGTGAAGGTGCCGAGCGGGAATTTCGCGCGGATATTTTTCAGATTATTTTCGTGCGCACCGACAACTTCCAGAAACTGGCCTTTATGTCCCTTGCGACGCTGTGTCGGGATGGGGATGCTGCGCTTGCCCGTCAGATATTGCGCGGTCAGGCTTTTCGTTGATTTTTCAACCTGGCTGGGCAGTCCCGCTGCGACAATCTCACCGCCATGCATGCCTGCGCCCGGTCCCATATCGATCAGGTAATCGGCGCTGCGGATGGCTTCTTCGTCATGCTCGACGACCAGCACGGTATTGCCCAGATCGCGCAGTCTTTTCAGGGTTTCCAGCAGCCGATCATTGTCGCGTTGGTGTAGCCCGATCGAGGGTTCGTCCAGCACATAGAGGACGCCTGTCAGGCCCGAACCAATC
This sequence comes from Alphaproteobacteria bacterium, assembly GCA_033763555.1. Lineage (GTDB taxonomy): Bacteria > Pseudomonadota > Alphaproteobacteria > UBA9219 > UBA9219 > JALYJG01. Next base: position 36,757 of record JANRKK010000029.1, read on the forward strand.
TGCGAGGCGAGGCGGATGCGCTGGCTTTCGCCACCAGACAAAGTGCCGGAATTACGCGACAAGGTAAGATATTCCAACCCGACATTGTTGAGGAAGCCGAGCCGTTCATTGATCTCCTTTAAAATACGCGCGGCGATTTCGCGCTGTTTGGCGGTGAGATGTTTCGTCAGATCGGCGAACCATGCGCCCGCTTTCTTGATCGAGAAATTAGTGATGTCGCTGATATTCAGTCCGGCAATTTTTACCGCCAGCGCTTCCGGCTTCAAGCGCTGCCCATGACAGGCTTCGCAGGGCTGTGAGGATTGATAGCGGCTCATCTCCTCGCGCATCCAGGCGCTTTCGGTTTCGCGCCAGCGACGTTCCAAATTCGGCAGCACGCCTTCAAACGGCTTCGTCGTGCGGTAGCTGCGCGAATCGTCCGAGTAAGAAAAACTGATTTCCTTATCGTCCGTGCCTTGCAGGATGGCGTTGCGGAATTTGATGTCGAGATCTTTCCATGGCGTTTTCAGGCTTGCTTTAAACGCGCGTGCGAGCGCCGCGAGCGTCTGCGTGTAGAAGGAGGAGGTCAGGCTCTTCCATGGCGCAATGGCGCCGTCGGCAAGGCTCAGGCCATGGTCGGGAATAACCAGTTCGGGATCGAAATAAAGCTTTTCGCCCAAGCCATCGCAGGCCGGGCAGGCGCCATAGGGATTGTTGAAAGAGAAGAGGCGCGGCTCGATCTCGTCGATCGTGAAGCCGCTGACCGGACAGGCAAATTTGGAGGAGAAAATTGTAACTTCATTCGTTGAGGTATTTTCCGCGAACATGATGCCGTCGGCAAGCTTCAACGCCGTCTCGATGGAATCCGGCAGACGATGGCCGAGATCCGGTTTCACGACGATGCGGTCAACGACTACGGCGATGTCGTGTTTGAGTTTTTTGTTGAGCGCGGGCGCATCCTCGATGTCATAGACTTTGCCGTCGATCTTCACGCGTTGAAAACCCTGCTTGTGCAATTCCTGCAATTCTTTCCGGTATTCGCCCTTACGGCCGCGCACGATGGGGGCGAGCAGCATCAGCTTCGTGCCTTCGGGCATCGCCAGAATACGGTCGGCCATCTGCGATACGGTCTGGCTTTCAATCGGCAATCCGGTTGCAGGTGAGTAAGGTATGCCGACGCGCGCGAAGAGCAGGCGCATGTAATCGTAAATCTCTGTCACCGTGCCGACGGTGGAGCGCGGATTGCGCGAGGTGGTTTTCTGCTCGATGGAAATGGCGGGCGACAACCCGTCGATGGCATCGACATCCGGCTTCTGCATCAGCTCAAGGAATTGCCGCGCATAGGCCGAAAGGCTCTCGACATAGCGGCGCTGTCCCTCGGCATAGATGGTGTCGAAAGCGAGGGAGGATTTGCCCGAACCGGACAGGCCTGTAATCACCACCAGCTGGTCGCGCGGAATCTCCACATCAATGGATTTGAGGTTGTGTTCCCGCGCCCCGCGCACATGAATGGTTTTGGACATGGGCGTAATATGGGGATTTAAAGGGCAAATTGCCAGAGAATTCGTACTTGTTTTGTTCCCCACCATTCTTGACGCTTTCTGCTGCGAGGCGTACGATTTCTTAAATCATCAACGTCATATAAGGAGGTTATTATGCCTGCCAGACTCGATGAAGCTCTTCTAGCAAAAATAGATAAAGTCAAAAGTTCCGGCCTGTTTCGACAAATAAAAATTTTAAACACAGCACTCGAAGATCTTTCAACATATCTTATGCCCGCTTACGAAGCCTCTCCGCCAGGAGTGAGTGACAACGCACCTCATCCTGTCGTGTGGAGTATGGCGCCAGAGTTTGGCTATCACTGGGGTAACCATGATTGGGGAGGTTATCGGGCTCAACCATTTACAGTTATAACAAAAGCCGTCTTAGGCATCGGCGGTACTCCACCTTCCATAAATTCTTTCAATGTTGCTGAGGATAAGGAAGAATTTCCCACATCTGCACTATGGGGTGAGTACATTGGCGAACTTTTAACTTCGACTGCGCGATTAGCGGCGAGCGCCCCAAAGATATATGATCCTAAAGAGAGGCATATTTTTCCTCATGCTGATGCCGTAAGAGAGCACTCGGATAAAATGGAGTATCTTGTACGCCTTGAAGCGATAGAGATCGTAGCCAAACGAGTGCAGAAATCTTTCACAAAAAGCGGTCCGCAAATAGAAGATTACGATGCTGTGGTTGAAGGGTTATCAGCGTTTCAGGCAACTGTTGCTGCCCGGAAAAACAGGGCAGCGCAATCGGCAGCGACGAGAACGGCAAAAAGAGACTCTACAGCGAGACATCGCGCTGCCCATAAATACCTTGCAAGATTAGGGGCGGGATCGGCCTAGGACTTCTGGCTTATTGACCGGATGGCCTGATATTACTACCGGGAGCGTTTGGCCATAAGTCACTCCTTCCGATGGGTTTGAAAGAAAACCTGTAAAATCCTTGCCCTATGGGGCTTTCATGATAAAACGACATGTACGCGCGCCTCATTTGCGCCAGATTTCTGCTGTCTCTTTCCGCCTCGTTTCGCAGGGAAAAGACATTAACGTTTAAGGAGATAAAGCCCCATGGATGCCCAGCCCGCCGTTGCCGTTAATGCCGTCAAGCTCGCCGGATCGGTGGCCGCCACGGATATGTCCATCATGGGCCTGTTCGGCCATGCGGATTTCGTCGGCAAGATCGTCATCACAGGCTTGCTGATGATCTCCATCCTGACTTGGGCGATCATTTTCGACAAAATCATCAAGATCAACCGCCTCAAGGAACGCGCCGCCTATTTCGAGGAGCGTTTCTGGTCCGCGGGTTCGCTCGATATGCTGTATGACAAGATCAAGCGCCCGGCCGATCCGATGCAGGCGGTGTTCGTCGCCGGGATGAAGGAATGGCGCAGCGCGCATGACAAGGGATTGCATTCCGCCGCGCATGGCACGGTGCAGGCGCGCATTGACCGTATTCTGCAGGTTACCATCGGCCGCGAAATGGCGATGATTGAAACCTGGATGACATTCCTGGCTTCGGTCGGTTCGGTCGCGCCCTTTATCGGGTTGTTCGGCACTGTCTGGGGCATCATGCGCAGCTTTATCGGTATCGCGCAGGCGCAGAACACCAGCCTTGCTGTCGTGGCGCCGGGTATCGCCGAAGCGCTTCTGGCGACGGCGGTCGGTCTGATCGCCGCCATTCCGGCGACGACCGCCTATAACAAATTCTCGACCGAGATCGGGCGCTATGGCGCGCGGCTTGAGAATTTCGCCAATGATTTCGTCGCGACTCTTTCGCGCAATCTGGAAAGCGACAAGGGCGACCGTTCCGAGCGCGGCGAAGGGGATGTGGCATGGCGCCGCCGCTAATCGGCTCCGGCGGCGGGCGGCGTTCGCGCTGGCGCGCTTCGCGGCCTGTCTCGGATATCAATGTTACGCCGTTCGTCGACGTCATGCTGGTGCTGCTGGTCGTCTTTATGGTGACTGCGCCGCTGCTGACGGTCGCTGTTCCGGTCGATCTTCCCAAAACGCAGGCGCGTTCCGTCAGCCAGGATAAGGAACCCTTGGTCGTCAGCGTTGACGCGTTAGGTCGCGTCTATCTTCAGGATAAGGGTATGGAGCTTGACGATGTCGTGCCAAAGCTGCGCGCGATCACAGGCGCCAATCCCGATGCCCGTATTTTCGTGCGCGGCGATAAAGGTACGGTCTATGGCCGCATCATGGAAGTGATGGGGGCCATCAGCTCGTCCGGCTTCAACAAGGTGGCGCTGGTCGCGGAATTGCCGCGTCCTGAAATGTCCGGGCGCGCACGTTCGCGGCCATGATCCGCACGACCATCAATGATGACAGCCTGAAACCCAGCCTTATGGTTTCGGCAGGCGCGCATCTCGTGCTGCTGCTGGTGATGTTTTTCGGCCTTCCTGTAATTTTCAAGCCGCTGCCGTCGCACCGTCCGCCTGTGCCGTTCGAGATCGTGGAAATTGCCGAGCTGACCAACACGCGCATCAAGGATCCCGAGCTGCAGGTCAAGCCGCCGGAACCGCCTCCACCCAAACAGGAAACCAAAAAACCGGAACAGGCGCAGGCTATGCCGCAGCCGAAACAGGAAGAACAGGCCGAGGCACTGCAAACCATGCCGAAGCCGAAGCCCAAACCACCGGAGGCCGCCAAGCCGAAATCGGATGAATTCAGCAAGCTTCTAAAAAATCTGGAAACAAACAAAAAAGTCGAAACACCAAAATCCGAGGCCAAATCGGAATCCAAGCAGGCTACGCCCGCTACCAGTCAGGCTCCCGCGCTGTCTGACCGCCTGACGATTTCCGAGGAAGACGCGTTGCGCCGCCAGATTCAGCAATGCTGGAACATGCCGATCGGTGCGCGTGATGCGCACAACCTGATTGTCGAGGTGATTATCAACGTCAACCCCGACCGCACCGTGCAAAGCGCCGAGATAGTTGACAAAAGCCGTATGGCGACGGATTCTTTTTACCGCGCGGCCGCCGAATCGGCTTTACGCGCTCTTTACAACCCCCGCTGCACACCGCTGGAACTTCCGGCGGATCGGTATGATCAATGGAAGCGTATCAATTTCACCTTTGACCCGAGGGACATGCTATGACCGGAACACAGAACGCAGGTATCGCGCACTCTATGATCAAGAACGGCTTGCTGTTCTTTTTCTGTCTTCTGATTCCTGCCTTCCTCTCCTCCCCGGCACATGCCGATCTTAAGATCGACATCACCCGTGGTGTCGTCGAGCCGATCCCCGTCGCCATCCCGGCCTTTTACGGCACAGGCAATGCCGCGCGTTATGGCAAGGACATTGCCGAAGTGGTCAAGAATGACCTCGAACGCTCCGGCCTGTTTTCGGCGATCGACCCACGCTCTTTCGTGCAGGACGGCGATTCCCTTCTGGTCGCACCGAAATTCGCCGACTGGCGCGTTCTGAACGCCCAGGCGCTGGCGGTCGGCAAGGTCGAAGCGCAGCCGGATGGCCGTTTGAAGGTTGAATTCCGTTTGTGGGACGTGTTCGCCGAACAGCAGATGACGGGCCTCGCCTATTTCACAACGCCTGCCAACTGGCGGCGTGTGGCGCATATTGTGGCGGACGCCATCTATAAGCGCGTAACGGGTGAAGACGGCTATTTCGATACGCGCGTTGTGTATGTCTCGGAAACCGGGCCTGCCAACAACCGAACCAAGCGCCTCGCCATTATGGATCAGGACGGTGAAAATAACCGCATCCTGTCCGATGGCCGCGCGATGGTGCTGACACCGCGTTTCTCGCCGACCATGCAGGAAATCACCTACATGGCCTATTACAACAACAAGCCGCGCGTCTACCGCTTCAACATCGATACCGGGCGGCAGGATGTGCTGGGCGACTTCTCGAATATGACCTTTGCGCCGCGCTTCTCGCCGGACGGCAACCGTGTGGTGTTCAGCCTGTCGGAAAACGGCAATTCCAATGTCTATACAATGGATTTGCGCACGCGCCGGGTACAAAAACTGACCGACCATCCGTCGATCAACACGGCGCCCTGCTATTCGCCGGACGGGCAATACATTACCTTTGAATCCGACCGCGGCGGCTCGCAGCAGATTTACGTCATGCGCTCGAACGGCAGCGATGTCCGGCGCATCAGCTTCGGCAGCGGCCGTTACGGCACGCCGGTCTGGTCGCCGCGCGGCGATCTGATCGCTTTCACTAAGCTGAGTGGTGGGCGCTTCTATATCGGTGTCATGCGCACGGACGGCTCGGGCGAACGCAGCCTGACCGAAGCTTATCACGCCGAGGGGCCGACCTGGGCTCCCAACGGACGCGTCCTGATGTTCTTCAAGGAATCGCCCTCGGGCCGCGACCGTTCCAGCCGTCTCTATTCCATCGATCTCACGGGCTATAACGAGCGGGAAATCATGACGCCGACCAACGCTTCTGACCCTGCCTGGTCGCCGCTGTTGCCCTAAAATTGACTTTCCGGGACGGCCTTCCTAGCCTGATGCCTTAGGTATTTCAGGCAGGAGGATTACATGGGACGTATAAAGCCTTTGATGAGCGCTTTCCGTCAGTATGGACGCAATCTTTTTGAACGCGCCACGATACCCGCTTTCATGCAAACGGCTGTATACGAAAGGCCGTTGGTAATTTCGTATGTTAGCGATTATCCCGGTGAGTTAGCGGGGGTAGAAAAAAGAGTTGCGTGGTGTGAAGTTCATCGGATCGAGCCTCAAAGATACCAAATTTTTGAGGTCAGCATGACCTATCATCATGTGCTCATGGAAGAAGGATTTGCTAAAAAGCGAAACAAATCTGTCCCAGCGCAAGAAGACAGAGGAATATTTAATCTGCAAGATGCGCAGGTTTTTCTTGCCAAGTGGGAAAGGGAAATGGAAGCCTTGGAGGGTGAAACTGTCTCACGCCCCGCTTGTGAAATACCCCGGCATTTTGCGCGCTGGCAGCACCCCCCATTACGCCTTGCTGCTTGATGCAGTGTAAGGCGTGGACTCACGGCAGGATTCCTGCTTATCCTGCCTTTTATGACTTCACGGCTTGAAAAAATCGCCGCCGAGCGCGGCCTGAAGATGACCGAGCAGCGCCGCGTCATCAGTCGCGTTTTGTCGGAATCCAAGGACCATCCGGATGTCGAAGCCATCTTCCGCCGCGCGGTGGCGCTCGACCCGCGCATCAGCATTGCTACCGTCTACCGCACCATGCGCCTGTTCGAGGACGCCAATGTCATTGAGCGGCTGGATTTCGGTGATGGCCGCGCACGTTATGAAGAGAATCGTGAAGAACATCACCATCATCTGATCGACGTCAACAGCGGCAAGGTGATCGAATTCAAGAATGACGAGCTGGAAAAACTGAAGGCCAGAATCGCGCAGGATCTGGGGTATGACCTGATCGGCGATCGCCTTGAACTCTATGGTGTGCGGCGGAAGAAAAACGCAGCGCGATAGAAGATTGCGCGTAATTTAAATTCGCTTTTTCCGAATATCATGCAAAACAAGGGCTTGTTGCTCGGGCCTTTTTCTTCTTAATCTTTGTTTACCATAACGCCGCCACTTTCTGGTGGATAAATACCTTTAGCCTATTGACGAATATGCAGTTTTTGGCGTACGGCATTGCCCCTCGGCAAGGGTTCCGTACACAATATGGAGTGCCCCTGTCCGGTAAGAAATTACCGGATAAAGAGGAATCTTTTTTCGAGTCGTGCCGTGCCTGGGATGTTCAAGAATCATTTGAAATGAAACAGAATTGCCGGAGGCGGGCAATTCAAGAAACAAACCGATAAACGATATTTGTATGCAGCAACTTAATGCCTATCACTTTTACGAACTCGGTGCGCGTCTGCACAGCATCTTCAATGATTGCACGCAGCATCGCGTGGCGGACATGTTCGCGCCGCTGACCGAGGCGCAGGCGCTGCTCGACGGCTTCATCAAGGGCGACACATTTCCGCTGGAAAGCTCGAAGGCGGACGCAACGCGCCTGCTCAACAAAATCGGCGGGCTGTTCAACCGCTATTTCATCGATCCCACGACCAAGCAGTTGAAAAAGGGCGCGGGCGAAGACCGCATCGATCCGCAGGAACTTTCGATGATCCGTGCGCTGATCGAAAAGTTTGAGCATGCGCTCGCCGCCGAAATGAACCGCGCCTCGACCTATTTCGCTGACAAGATCGGCATCTATGCGACGCATGATCTGGCCGAAAATGCCCGCTGGGTGTTTTCGGTTGAACAGCGCGCGAGTATTCCCGAAGCCGCGCAGGACGAATTTGATGCCGCAGGCCGTGCGCTCGCTTTCGGTTTGGGTACGGCAGCGACGCTTCATCTGCTGCGGGCCGTGGAAATCATGCTGAAGCCCTATTTCGAGCATTTTGCCGGGGCCGTCGCCGCGAAAGGTGAACGCAATTACGCTGTCTATCTGAAAAAGCTGGCGGCGCTGGCCGATGAGGATGAAAAAGAACCGCGTCCTGACAAGCATGTTCTGCAGATGCTGGCGCAGATCAAGGACCATTACCGGAACCCGCTGCTGGCTTCGGAAAGCGCCGTGACGCTGGACGAAGCCGCGCAGCTGTTCGGCACGGTGGGAACGCTGATTTCTCTGATGGCCAAGCCGCTCAAGCCCGCGCGCCAGCCCGGCCCGCGCGGCGGCAAGAAATCCAGCCCGTCCGCCAATTTCGGCAATGGCAATGGCGACGACGAAGAGATGTATGATTTCCGCCTGTCCCAGGCGGGGTAAGTTCAACTTATTGAATAGTCAATAAGGGAGGAAAATAATGTCAGCAGCAGATCATTACCCTCAAGAAAAGGCCGCCCTCCACGAACTTTTTGTCGAGTTACAAAAAACTGATGCAGGTATTGATTTCACGTCGATCCATTGCATTGACTTTGGATCAGTCGATGTCTCGAAGGATGGAAATTTTATAACCATTCATGCTGCAGATCTTGGTTATGTCCTGGATGGTGACGACAATAGACACTACCGAGGGTGCTACGGCAGTCCGACCGACTTTTTATTTGCTCGCTACAATCAGGAGAAACGAGCGTTAGAGGTTCTTTCTGCATTTTTGGCAAAGCATGAAATAGTGTCTAATGTTGAGGCGGATTTTCACTACTTATCCAAACTTCAGATTCCCCTAGAGCAGCAAAATATTGTCGAAAAATGTGAGAAAGCGAAAACCTTGTTGGCGCCTGAACGGCCCGAACCTTCAGCAAATGAAGATCATGCCCCTGCCCACGAATGTGGTTAAGTTTTAGAGATATACGAATCCCTTTGCTGCTTCAATTTATAATGATGTTCTCTCGCCTTGGCAGAACCTGCTTTACCGGGCTAATATCCCCGCATGTCCGGTCTCACCATCTCCATCGCTGCGGATCACCGCGGTTTTGCCCTTAAGGCTGCTTTTACCGAGTGGCTGAAAAAACAGGGCCATAGCCCCAAGGATCTGGGCACATCCAGTGAAGAACGCTGCGATGCTTTCGATTTTGCCTCGAAACTGGCGAAGGACATGGCTTCGGGTGGCACGCCCTTCGGCATTCTGATTTGCGGTTCCGGCCACGCCATGGCCATGACGGCCAACCGTTATAAGCATATCCGCGCCGCACACTGCTGTGATGTGACGATGGCGCGGTTGTCGCGTGAACATAATGACGCGAATGTCCTTGTGATCGGCGCGGATATCATCGGCTCCGGCGTCGCGCTGGATTGCCTCGATATTTTTCTGAAAACCCCGTTTCTCGGCGGCCGCTATGCCGAGCGGCGCGACCGACTGACGGCGCTCGGCGGCCTCTGATTGCCGCGCTTCCAAGGATTGTGATGACAGCTGTTCCCTATTCCCGTGCTCTGGCCGATGTGAAAGCGCGCGTTGCCGCCGCGCGTACCTCGTTCCATGCCGGGATGCTCATACTGCCGCGCCCCCGGCGCGAAGCGATGTATGCGCTCTACGCCTTTTGCCGCGAGGTGGATGATATCGCCGATGACAGCCCGACGCGTGAGGAAAGCGCCCGCGGATTGCAGCAATGGCGGGAGCGTATTTCTTCCCTGTTCCGCGGCACGGCGGAGGACAACATCACGGCGGCGCTGTCTCCTGCCGTTAACCGTTTTGGCCTGGTCGAATCGGATTTTCAATCGATCATCGACGGCATGGCGATGGATGCCGGAGAGGCGATTTGCGCGCCGGATATGTTGACGCTCGATCTTTATTGCGACCGGGTAGCAAGCGCGGTAGGCCGCGTATCGGTAAGGATTTTTGGCGATGCAAGCGCCAGCGCCATGAAGGTCGCGCATCATCTTGGCCGCGCCTTCCAGTTCACCAACATCCTGCGCGACCTGGCCGAAGATGCCGCGCGCGGAAGGCTGTATTTGCCCGAGGAATTGCTGACAAAACATAAAATCGCATCGCGTGTGCCAGCCGAGGTTTTAAAGAATGCGGGCCTGCCTGCCGTGTGCCGCGATCTGGCCTTGCAGGCGCAGGGACATTTCGCATCTGCTGATCAGGCCATGCAGGTTTGCAAGCCTTCGGCCATGCGTCCGGCGCGGATTATGCGCGCCTATTACGGCGCAATTTTTGACCGTCTGGTGGCAGAAGACTGGCGCGATCCTGCGGCGCGGATCTGCCTGCCGAAATGGAAGAAATTCTGGCTGGTGCTGCGGCACATGGCGGGCTGAGCATGGCGAACGGGCGACGGGTTCATGTGGTGGGCGCAGGCATGGCCGGATTGGCGGCGGCACTGCAACTTTCTTTGGCAGGCGAAAGCGTCATTTTGTATGAAGGCGCAAATTTTGCCGGGGGCCGTTGCCGCTCCTTTCAGGATCGTGAGCTGGGCTGCCTGATCGATAATGGCAATCATCTGGTTTTGTCGGGCAATGTCGCGATTCAGGATTACCTGTTCCTGACCAACGCCCGCGCTACGATGAGCGGGCCCGGCGCGGCGATTTTCCCTTTCCTTGATCTTGCCAGTGGCGAACGTTGGACCGTCAAGATGAATGAGGGCCGCATTCCCTGGTGGATTTTCAACAAGAACCGCCGCATCGCCGGAACCACGCCGCTGGATTACCTGTCGGCTTTGCGCGTGATGACCTCAAGCTCCACCGACCGCGTTGCCGATCGGCTCGACACAAAATCGCTGTTTTACAAGCGTTTCTGGGAGCCTCTGGTCATCGGTGCGCTGAACACCGAAGCTGAAACTTCCTCGGCTAAATTATTGGCTAATATCTTCATGCAAAGTTTCGGCGCGGGCGGCCGCGCTTGCCATCCGCTGATTCCCAAGCAGGGCCTATCGGAAAGTTTCGTCCATCCCTGCCTTGAAGTGTTGAAGCAGAAAAATGTCGAGATTAAATACAGCCATCGTTTGGGCGAGATCAAAATTGTGCGCGGTGCCGTGCGTGAATTGCAGTTCAACCGCGACAAGGTCGATGTCGCACCGAAGGACTGGGTGGTTCTGGCGCTGCCCGCCTGGGTAACGAAAGCGCTGCTGCCGAAAGTCACGACGCCGTTGGAGTTCCGTTCCATCATCAACGCGCATTACCGGGTGGATGGGGTCGATCCCGGCCTTGGTTTTATCGGGCTGCTGGGCGGCATTGCCGAATGGGCCTTCATCCGTAACGGTGTGGTGTCCGCGACCGTCAGCTGTGCCGAGCGTTACAGCTCCTATCCCGTGCGTGATCTGGCGACCTCCATCTGGCATGATCTGGCGCAGTTATGCCGTCTTGACCCGGAAAAAGTTCCGCCACGGCGTATTTTCAAGGAACAATACGCCACCTTCGCTGCAACGCCGGAGCAGAATATGCTGCGGCCTTCGGCCTATACAGGCTGGTCGAATCTGGCACTGGCGGGGGAATGGACGGATACGGGGCTGCCTTCCACCATTGAAGGGGCCATCCGCTCCGGCTTCAAGGCGGCGCAGCTGGTCATGCGCTGGACGGATTAGCCTAGGAATCCATAATATTCAGTTCGACATAGGCGAGCGCCTTGGCCATGGCCCAATGGCGGTTCACCTCGTCATAAGTAAAACCTTTGGCGATGACATCTTGCGGCAGACAGCCTCCAGTTTCACGTATGATCGTAACAATGGCATTCGCCATTCTTTCGGTGACAGAGAATTTTGCAGAATTCGTAGAGGTTGATGTGCTGCTTGCATCCTCAAAAATTTTGGGCAGCGAGAAGCGGCAAAACTCTTCGATCTGCCGGGCGTAATCCGCCGCCCGGAGCATGACCGTCTTCTTCGGCAGCCTGCCGCCCTGAATGGCAACGACGGCAAAACCAAGAGCCGAGCACAGCAGGCGGATATCTGTGGCGATCATGCCGCCATATAATAGCTGTATTCCTATTATGTCAATAGGATAATAGCTATTTGACGATTATGGGTATATGGAATTTATCGAGGGGCATGAAAAAGCCCGTTCGCCCCTTTGCGGCCCGCATACCCTTCGATGACCAGCCGCGGCAGGCTATTGCCCGCGCGCTGGATAAGCGTCAGGAGCTTGATCTCAACTGGATTTCCCAGAATGTGCTGGGGCGGAACCATGCCTATATGTTCCAATATCTCTTCAAACGCACCCCGGCCGAGCTGAATTACAGCGATGCTGTCAAATTAAGGGGTTTTCTCGGCCTGGATGGCGGGGCATCCAGGCCGGAAAGCCGTTCGCGCATGGGCGAGCATCTGCAGGACACGGAATTCAAGGGCAAGCCGGGTCCAACAGATGCTTTGCTGCGTGAGCTGGCGCGCGCGGCGCTGCGGCTGGCAGGGAAGGGCAAGGCGCAGGCGCTGAGCGATGCTTTGTGGCGCAAGGTGAAAGCCTATTTCGGTCCGGAAACGCAGGAAGGCCGCGCTCCGACGCTGGAGCAGATGGAGCGTTTCATCCGTGCCGAGGTCGGCGCCAAGCCGAAGGCCACGCGTGGTAAAAAATAAATCCGCAAAAAACACCCGAAGCGTGGCGATCTGGCTTTTCGCCTGCTGCGGCATGGTGTTTGCCATGGCGCTGCTGGGTGCGATCACGCGCCTGACGGAATCGGGACTTTCCATCACCGACTGGAATCCGGTCATGGGCGCCTTGCCGCCTTTGGGCGAAGCGGCGTGGAACAAGGCGTTCAGCGCCTATCAGGCAATTCCGCAATATCAAATCCTCAATCGCGGCATGACGCTGGAAGAGTTTAAGGGCATTTATTTCTGGGAATGGCTGCACCGTCTGTGGGGCCGCCTGACAGGCGTGGTTTTTGCTCTGCCGTTCTTGTGGTTTCTGGCGCAGCGTCGAATTGACCGCACAACAGGGCTAAAACTCGCTGGTATCCTTGCACTTGGCGGGCTGCAGGGCTTTATCGGCTGGTTCATGGTGCAAAGCGGGCTTGAGCTTCGTACCAGCGTCAGTCCTTACCGCCTTGCTCTGCATCTGGGTTTTGCCGTGCTGCTCTATGCGCTGATGCTGTGGATGGCGTTGGGTCGGGCAGACATGATGGAGGTTAAAGCTTCCAAAAACATTCAGCGTTTCGGGTGGCTCGTTCTGGGTTTGTTGGGATTGACGATGATCTGGGGCGCGTTGGTTGCGGGCCTGCGCGCAGGCGAAGCCTATAATACCTGGCCCTTGATGGAGGGTGAGTTTCTGCCCGCCGCCGCATGGGCGCTGCAACCAAAATGGCTGAATTTTTTTGAAAATCTCGCGCTGGTGCAATTCATTCATCGCTGGCTGGGGCCGTTAACGGTGCTGGGTATTCTTGCCTGGACAGCGCGGCTGTGGCGCAAGGCAGGCCGGGATGAAAAATTCTGGATCTATGCGCTTGGCTCGATGGCGATTTTGCAGACCGCGCTTGGCCTTGCCACTCTGCTAACACATGTCGATATTGTTCTGGCCGTCGCGCATCAGGCGGGGGCGTTGATGCTGCTTTCGCTGATGCTCGTCAATCTGCGGATGATTTCTGGAACGCTGAAAACCCGTAAATAATCAGAAGCGCCAGAGCCAGCGCGTACCAGGTGATGGCATAGCCAAGATGATTGTTCGGCAGATTCAGGCGCGTCTGTCCGCCGACCGGGTAGCCGCCGGGGTTCGGCGCGGCATCGGCTTCCAGCACAAAAGGAAGAAATTCCGGTAACGAAACAAGCCTTACAATCTTTTGCTTGTCAGAAGGCTGCATCCAACCTTGAGGCGCCACGCGCAGGATGCCCTTGATGGTTACGGTGTTGGATAGTTGCCCCGGCTTGCGCGTGTCGGGAAGTTTTTTGCCGTAAGGCACCCAGCCGCGATTGACGAGAAGGTAGCGGTTCTTTTTCAAGCGTAGTGGCGTCAGAACATGATAGCCGCCTTCGCCTTTTGGTGAGATGGCGGTGGTGTAGATTTCCTTGCCGTTCTGGAAAATTCCCGAAGCATAGGCGTTGCGGTAATCGACATGCGCGCTGTCGGCGAAGCGGGCGGCATCGACAGGCGCTTCTTTCATGCGCATTTCGATGGTTGCGATCAGATTTTCTTTCCAGTGCAGCCGCTCAACCTGCCAAGTGCCGAGCCCGGCAAGGATGGCGAATATCACGAGCGTGAGAAAGGTCGGCCAGAGGCGGAGAGTGAAAATGCCGCCGCCGATGCGAAAACGCATCAATGCGCGCCGTACCAGTAAACAGAGATGAAGAGGAACAGCCAGACGACGTCAACGAAATGCCAGTACCAGGCGGCAGCCTCAAGGCCGAAATGGCTGTCCGGTGTGAAATGACCTTTCCCGGCGCGCCATAAACAAACGGCCAAAAAGATTGTGCCGATGATAACGTGTAGTCCGTGAAAGCCTGTCGCCATGAAGAAGGTTGCACCAAAAATGCCGCTGGTGATCCCGAATTGCGCATGGTGGTACTCATAAGCCTGAAACAAGCTGAACGTCAGGCCCAAAGCAACGGTAATGGCCAGCGCGTTGATCAGATCCTTCCGGTTGCCTTCCAGTACGGCGTGATGCGCCCATGTCACCGTCGTTCCTGACAGCAGCAGGATCAGCGTCATGATGAAAGGCATATCAAACGGGTCGAAAGTCTTGATGTTGGCCGGGGGCCAGATGCCGCCGATGGCTTCCTTGGGGAAAAGCGCCGCATCGTAATAGGCCCAGAAGAAGGCGGCAAAGAACATCACTTCCGAGGCAATGAACAAGGCCATGCCGTAGCGCAGGCCGATTTTCACCAGTGGGGAATGGGCATGCTCGACCGAGGATTCGCGGATAATGTCGCGCCACCAGAAAAACATGACCGCCAGAACGCAGGCCAGTCCGGCCAGAAGAATTTTCAGATCAAAAGTGAAAGACAGGCCATGCCAGTCGATTTTGGTTTTATGCATGAACAGGACAGCCGCGCCTGCCAGCAGGCCCGCCGCCAGTGCGCCGAGCAGGGGCCATACGGATGGCCGCACCAAATGGTAGGGCTGCGGAATGCCGCTATCTTCGTAATGCAGGGTGTCGTCGCCTTTGCTCATGCGTGAACCTCACTTGGCCTGCTTTTTAACGGGAAAGAAAGTATAGGACAAAGTTATGTTGTCGACATCCTTGTTTTGCGGGTCGTCGGCCATGGCCGGGTCGACGAAAAACTGCACTGGAAATTCCATGGTCTGGCCCGGTTTTAAGGCCTGCTTTTCAAAGCAGAAACACTCGATTTTGTTGAAATATTCCCCGGCCCGGTCGGGCTGGACATTGAAGGTGGATGTGCCTGTGGTCAGCTTGTCGCTGCGGTTGCGGGCGCGGTACTTGACCGTGACAGTTTCGCCAAGCCGGACGCGAACGCTGCGAGTTTCAGGGGCAAAATCCCAGGGCAGGGCGGGGTCGGTGTTGGCGTCGAAGGAGACTGTAACCATGCGCTCCTTGATCTGGGTCGGCGCGACCGTAGCGCGCTGGACCGTGCCGCCAAAGCCCGTGACGCGGCAGAACAGATTGTAAAGCGGCACCGAGGCATAGGCCAAACCGATCATCAGAAAAACGCCCGCGATCAGCGCAAGAAGAATGCGGCGGTTTTTGTCAGCGCGCTTCATGGCCCGTATCCCAGGCGAATTTTCACGATCGTAATGCCGTAAACCAGAACCACAAAAATAACCAGGGCGAGAAACACGGCCCAGTTACGGCCGCGCAGGCGCTTCAGGCGGTCTTTACCGGATGATTTTTTTGCCATGTCAGCCCATGCGGTCAGCCATCAGCAGGCTGAGAAGAAGGAAAAGGTAAAGGATGGAATAGCCGAACATCTGCCGCGCCGCTTTGTGCGTTGTATCCAGCATCACGCGCACAGCGCAGGCGATGAAAAGACCACTGAGCAGCGCCGCGCCTGCGAGATAAATCAGCCCGGCCGTTTGCGTGGCATAGGGCGCAAGGCTGAGGGGGAGCAGCAGCAGCGTGTAGATCAGCATTTCGATCTTGGTACGACGCTCGCCCTTCACGACGGGAAGCATGGGGATGCCTGCGCGGCGGTAATCTTCATTGCGGTAAAGCGCCAGCGCCCAGAAATGCGGCGGCGTCCAAAAGAAAATGATCAGGAAAAGAATGATGGCGGGAAGTCCAATCTGGCCCGTCACGGCAGCCCAGGCAATCACAGGCGGAAAGGCCCCGGCCGCGCCGCCAATGACGATATTCTGCGGTGTCCGGCGCTTGAGGCCCATGGTGTAGACAAAGACGTAAAAAGCGGCGGCAAAAGCCAGCAATCCGGCAGCCAGAAGATTAACCGCCAGCGCCATGAGAAATACGGCGGCAAAGATCAGCGCGCCGCCAAATTCCAGTGCGGTTTCCGGTGCAATGCGGCCCTGGGGAATAGGGCGTGTTTTCGTCCGTGACATCACGGCATCGATATCGCGGTCATACCACATGTTGATTGCCGCGCTGCCGCCGGAAGCAAGCGCGATACAGAGGATGGTCACGAAACCGAGCAGAGGGTGGATAGAGCCGGGGGCGGCGATCAGCCCGGCAATTCCGCTGAACACCACCAGCGACATGACGCGCGGCTTGAGAAGCTCGATATAGTCGCGAACCCCCGCAACCTCGGCGGGCAGAAGAGAAGTGTCAGCTGTCAAAAAGGCCGGGTTGTTCATGCGTATCCGGATACCTGCTTGCGTTACCGGGTTTCGGCGACTTTCGGCAGGGTTTCAAATGTATGGAAAGGCGGCGGCGAGGATTGCGTCCATTCCAGAGTCGTCGCGCCTTCGCCCCAGTAATTCGCGCCGACCTTCTTGCCCCAGAAAATCGTGTAGATCGCGACGAAGACAAAAAACACGGCCGAGCCGAAGGAAATCATCGCACCGTACGAGGAGACCATGTTCCAGCCCTGAAAAGCATCGGGATAATCGGGAATGCGCCGCGGCATGCCCTGCAGCCCCAGGAAGTGCATGGGGAAGAAGGTCAGGTTGACGCCGATAAAGGTCATCCAGAAATGCAATTGCCCCGCCCATTCGGGATAGGTGCGGCCGGACATCTTGCCAATCCAATAATAAAACCCCGCGAAGATGCCGAACACAGCGCCCAGCGACAGCACATAATGGAAGTGCGCAACCACATAATAGGTGTCATGCACGACGACATCGACCGGGGCGTTGGCCAGAACCACGCCTGTCACGCCACCGACGGTAAAGAGGAAGATGAATCCCACCGCCCACAGCATCGGCGTCTTCATCCGGATGGAGCCGCCCCACATGGTGGCAATCCATGAGAAAATCTTGATACCCGTCGGCACGGCGATGATCATGGTCGCGGCGGCGAAGTAGGCGCGCGTGTTGATGTCGAGGCCAACCGTGAACATATGGTGCGCCCAGACGATGAAGCCGATGAAGCCGATCGCCACCATCGCGTAAGCCATGCCGAGATAGCCGAAAATCGGCTTGCGGCTGAAGGTGGAGACAATCTGGCTGATGATACCGAAGGCGGGCAGGATCATGATGTAAACTTCGGGATGGCCGAAGAACCAGAACAGATGCTGGAACAGTAGCGGATCGCCGCCGCCTGCCGGGTCGAAGAAGCTGGTGCCGAAATTACGGTCGGTCAGCAGCATGGTGATCGCGCCACCCAGAACCGGAACCGCAAGCAGCAGCAGGAAAGCCGTGATCAGCATGCCCCAGATGAAAAGTGGCATGCGGTGCAGCGTCATGCCCGGTGCGCGCATATTGAAGATGGTGGTAATGAAATTCAGTGCGCCGAGAATGGAGGAAGCGCCTGCCAGATGGAGGGAGAAGATCGCCATATCCATCGAGGCTCCGGGATGGCCCAGCGCCGAGGACAGCGGAGGATAAATCGTCCATCCGGTTCCCGCGCCGGGGCCGACAAAGGCTGAACCCATCAAAAGGGCGAAGGACGGGATCAGGAGCCAGAAGCTGACATTGTTCAGGCGTGGAAAGGCCATGTCCGGCGCACCGATCATCAAAGGGATGAACCAGTTGCCGAAACCGCCGATCAGCGCGGGCATAACGGTGAAGAACACCATGATCAGCCCGTGCGCGGTGACGAAGACATTCCATTGCTGCCCGTCGGCGAAATATTGCGCGCCGGGATGCAGAAGCTCCAGCCGCATCAGAAGCGAGAAGAAACCGCCGATCAAACCCGCGATGACGGCGAACAGCAGGTAAAGCGTGCCGATATCCTTGTGGTTGGTGGAGCAGAACCAGCGGACAAAGAATCCCGGCTTGTGATCGTGATGGTGATCATGATGCGCGACGGATTTGGAACGCCTGGTGACCATGGTGGTTTTTCCTTATTCCGAAGGGGTCGGTTCTTCCGCAGCGGGAGTGGTTGACTTGGCCGCAGCCGCCAGAGGCTGTTTCTTCTGAATCCATGCCGCGAATTTTTCCGGCGCCACAGCTTCGATGACAATCGGCATGAAAGCGTGGCCTGTGCCGCAGATCATGGAGCATTGGCCATAATAGACGCCTTCCTTGTCGATCTTCATCCATAATTCGCTAAGCCTGCCGGGAACGCCCATGCGGTTGACGCCCAGCGACGGGACGAACCAGGAATGTTCCACGTCCGAAGCGGCAATCTGAACGCGGATATTCTTGCCTGTGGGGAGAACAACGCGGTTATCGACTTCCAGAAGGCGTTTCGGTGTGCCGGGTATGAGCCAGCCTGGCTGACTTTCCTTGATCAGCTCCGCGGCCTGTGCGTCCGTGACGTCCGAGGCGTTCCAGGTCGGGCGGCTGTCAAAGCCGAGATCGCCGTGATCGGGATATTCATATGACCAGTACCATTGATGCGCCGTGACCTTGAGCGTCAGGTCCACCGACGGCGCGCGCTCGGTGTAATACAGCAGCGGAAAGGAAACCAGAGCGATGCCGACCAGAACCAGGCAGGGAACAAGTGTCCAGACAATCTCCAGCTTGACGTTATGCGTCGTGCGGCTGGGTTTGGGGTTGATGCGCCAATTGTAGCGGATGACCACATACAGCAGGAGCAGCAATATGAAAACGACGATCAGCGTAATGATATAAAGAAGAATGTCGTGAAACGTGCCAATGCGCGCCTGCATGGTGGAACCCGCGGGCTGCATGCCCAGCCCCCAGGGATGGGGAAAACCTTCGGCCATGGCCGGAAGGCTGAATAGAAATGCGACAGCCCCGGCCAGCACGGCGCTGAAAAAACCAGTTTTTTGAGGGGGGCGAGGCAAATCGAATCTCCGAAGCGGTTCCTCCAGCGAGTTTATAGCGGATTTAACGCAAGAAGAAAGAGCGGCGAAACGGCCTGTTCTACAAGGCTTCAGGCGGCTGCGCGGTAGCCGCAAAGAGTCTCGAAAATCGGCGCGTAATGGCAGTTATAGGTAATAACTTCGCCGATTTCACCACGATCCTTGAGCTTCTGTCCTCGCTCTTCATAGCGCAGGGCCTGCCCGGCCACGGGGCGCGGCAGTACGCGGCGACCTTTAAGGAACCGTTCCCGCTTGCCGTGCGAAGCCAAGGCTTCTTCGATCATGCTGCCCATCTGGCTCGTCAGAATGCCGTAAGGGCCGTTGCGCAGGGTTTCAGCCTTGCGCGCCAGTTCGCCTTCGGTCAGGTCGATCTGCATGCACTCATCATCCAGCGCGGCAGGCGCGCATTGCATGGCAAAAGATTCGCCTTTCCCTGTTTCCTGATAAATCAGTGGCACTTCGTAAAGCGCGGCATCGCGGCCATCAAGGGCGGAAAGCACGACGGGTAGCGTGATGTCATGCACCGGATTGTAAAACTCGACCGAGTCCACATAGACGGCTTCAATATCCATCGGCTGGAAAATTTCGCGCAGCTGCCCGGCTATGCCGCGGTAAAATTCCGCATCGCACGCCAGCAAGGCGTCATACAAAGCCTGTTCGCGGTGGTTCAGAAAATGCAATTGGCTGGGGTCGGTATAGGAGGCAAGGCCGCGGCGCGTCTGGTTGACGCGTTCTTCACCGCCGCCATCCGTCAGAAAAATGATTTGCGGTTTCAGTCTCTGGATGGCCCCCAGCACGGCGACTTCATGGTTGGGGTGGCTGAAAACCATAACATGGGACGGCATGACAAACTCTCGATCCAAAATACGGCGGAAGCCGGAAAGCGTTGTGTTTGGCATAGAAAAAGGGCTTTTCCAACCCCGGATAGGTTAACGCCATTTGCGGCGGATTTGATTTCGGCCTGCCTCAAGTGACTCGGTCAAAGTAACGCGATGGGCATCCAGCGAGCGGTAACGCACGGCCAGAAAAGGCACGCGTATAGCAGGCTTTTCCTGCGTGTAGCGCAGAACAAGATCCCAATCCTCCAGACTGCGCAGAGCTTCATCAAACCCGCCATGGCGTTCATACAAGCTGCGGCGGTGGATGAAGGTGCTCATCCCGATAAAGTTTCGCCGCCGGAGCTTCTTGCGGCTGAATTTCTCGAACAGAATGCGCTGCCCCTCGGGCAGATGGGCTTCGGTAACCATGGCGCCATAGGCGCAATCACAGGACGGGTCGGTGGCGAAAACTGAAACCGCGCCTGCCAGAAATCCCGGATACCAGACATTGTCGCTGTCGAGATAGGCAATCAACGCACCCTTCGACAGGCGCAGCGCATGATTGCGCGCTGTGGACTGTCCTGCATGCGGCTGGGAGACATAGCGAATGCGCGCATCTGAAGTAAAAGTCGCAATAGTCTCTGGTGTGTTGTCGGTGCTGCCATCATCGACGATGATCAATTCCCAGTCGGTGAAGCGCTGGGCCTGAACGCTGCGGATGGCATCGACGACCAGCGCGCCACGGTTCCATACGGGCATGATGACGCTGACGGCGGGTGAAGGAAAACGCGGCTCCGGCAGGCCGCGCGGCATGACATCGGGATGTTCGGCCAGAAGTATCTCCAGCCTGTTGATGCGCTCGCGCAGGCAGATGGCCTCGCGCAGCGGCATATAAAAACGGCGGTAGAGATGACGAGCCAGACGGCGCATGGCGATTTCAATTCCAGTTTGCAGACGGGCTAATCTATGGAGAAGTCCGGCGCGCTTCAATCCATGATAACACTATGAAATATAATGATAATTTATGTATCCGGGCCTGCCGGGGCTGGTTTGATTTAGCCTTCCAAAGTCCTTATAAGGATGCGGTTACAGGAATATGGGGAACAGATGCCGCAGGCCTATTACGTCAATGAAACTTCAACCATTCACGAAATCATCGATGGCGAAGCCATCATGATCAATCTGGATAGCGGCAATTATTATACGCTGAACGATTGTGGTGCGTTTGTGTGGGAGCTTATCCGCCAGAAGCGCGCTGTCTCCGATATGGCCCGCGTCGTTGCCAGCCAGTTTCGTCAACCGCAAGCCGATGTCGAAACTCAGGTGGGGAGTTTCATCCAGCGTCTGGCGGAAGAAGGCTTGATTCTGAAAATCGACGGCGCTGCACAAGACAATATTCCACCCGCGCCTTCGGCGAAAAATGATGCGCCTTACGCGCCGCCGGAAGTAACCGTGTTCAGTGATATGCAGGAATTGCTGTTGCTTGATCCCATCCATGAAGTTGGCGAGCAGGGCTGGCCCCACACCTCGCCCAAAAGCGTGAAAAGTGCCTGAACCCGCCCGGGCTGTTGGCGGCACCGATCGCGCCCTGTTCGCGGCATCTTCCCCGGCTGAAACCTACTACGCACAGGTCAGCGCCTTGTTCGAGCGCGCTGTCGCTGCGACCTCGGACATCCGCCGTTACTACAAACTCGGCCCCGAAATCCTGTGCATTCGTTTTGCGGGTGAAGGGCTGATGACAATGCTGACACCCGCGCTGGCGCATGTTGAAGTAGGCCCTGCCGCACCTTCGCTGACGGTGCATTGCTGGGACAGTGCCACGACGGGTGTGACGATGGGCGCGCCGCCCTGGCCGGGCTCCGCCTTTGGGCCGAAGGGCCATATTGAAGGCTATAACAATGATGCTGTTCGTACGGTCTATCAGCCTGGTGCGGATGTCTTGAATATGATGCATGTCCCTTCGCGCACGGGCATCTACTGGATTCGCGATCCGGACATCCTGCCTTATTGGGAATGCAGCTTCCCAATGCGCGCGTTGCTGCATTGGTGGAGCAGGGAGCGCCCGTTTCAGCTGGTGCATGCGGGCGCGGTCGGCAATGAAAAAGGCGGCGTGCTGCTGACAGGAAAAAGCGGCTCCGGCAAATCCACAACGGCAATGTCCTGTCTGAATTCACCGCTCGGCTATGCGGGCGATGATTATGTAATGATCGCAAATGAGCCGCAGCCTTATGTGTACAGCCTTTACAATACCGCCAAGCTGGTGCCCGAAGGCGTCGGCCTGCTGCCCGGCATGACACATAAAATCAGCAATCCGCAAAACATGCAGGACGAAAAAGCCATGTTCTTCCTGCAGGAATATTATCCGGAAAAACTCAGTCCCGGTTTTCCGGTGAAGGCAATTTTCCTGCCGCGCGTGACGCATCAGCGCGATACAAGGCTGCTTCCTGCCACGCAGGGCGAGGCTTTGTTCGCTTTGGCACCGACGACCGTTCTGCATCTGGAAGGCGACAGCAAGCTGGCCTTTGAGAAAATGAGCCGTTTTGTACAATCCGTCTCCAGCTACTGGCTGGAGGTCGGTACGGATATGGCACAAATTCCCGAGACCATCCGCATGTTCCTGGAGCAAGCCTGATGTCCGGTCCGCGCATCAGCGTCATCATCCCCTATTACAAGGCGGCGGCTTTTGTCGAAAACGCTGTCGCCAGCATTCGCAGGCAGAATTACACCAATCTCGAAATCATCCTGATTGATGATGGTTCAGAAGATGATGTCGCCGCGCGCGTCAAAGGCTGGGGCGATGATATCGTTTTCCTGCAGCAGCCGAACAAAGGCCCTGCGGCAGCGCGGAATTTGGGCATTCAAAAAGCCACGGGCGAGATCATCGCTTTTCTCGATGCCGATGATCTCTGGCCCGATGACAAGCTGGCCGTGCAGTTGCCGAAGCTGGAGCAGGATGGAGAGCTCGGCATTGTTACGGGCCGTGTTCAGTATGTACGGCTGGCGGGTGCAGAAGACCGCGAGCTTCCCTTCGATGAGAACAACACCATTGTTCATGTGCATCTGGGTGCGACCCTTGTGCGCCGCGAGGTTTTCGAGCGTACGGGTCTGTTCAACGAGGGTCTGCGCATGAGCGAGGATATGGACTGGTTCCTCCGTGTCCGGGAAAATCAGGTGAAGACGGTTATTTTGCCAGAGACAGTTCTGATCTATCAGATGCATGCTTTCAACATGACGCGTCAGCTGACCGTCAAAAACGCACGCATGATCGAAGTTCTTAAGGCATCGCTGAATCGCCGCCGTGCAGCACAGGGAGAAGCAAAAGACCTCGGCTCATTCTCGGAATATGGCGGGGCGGCAAAACTGGATGTCAGCCGTTTCATTCGCAAATCGGGCAACTGACGATGGCGGCGCAACCTCTCATCAGCGTTATTATCGCTGTGCATAATGGCGAGACCTATATGGCGGAAGCCATCGACAGCGTGTTGCAGCAAAGCTGGCCATCCCTTGAGTTGATTATCATTGATGACGGTTCAACCGATGGTTCAGCCAGGATCGCGCAATCCTACGGCGACAGGCTGGTTTATTGTTACCAGCCCAATGCGGGCCTTGGTGCCGCACGCAATGCGGGGATTGCACGCGCACGCGGTAATTATATCGCCTTTGTGGATTCGGATGATCTCTGGCCATCGCAAAAACTGGAGTGGCAGATGGCGCTTTTGCAGCAACGGCCCGAGATCGGCATGGTTTTCGGCTTGGCTGAGCAGTTCCACAGCCCGGAATTGCCGGAAGAACGCAAGCAGGAATTGCAGGGCCATGGGCAAATTCTTGCAGGCTACAGCGGCGGCACATTGCTGGCGCGCAAATCGGTTTTTGAACGGGTCGGCCTTTTCACCATCCGCATTCAGCTCGGTGAATTTATCGATTGGTACGCGCGTGCCACGGATGCAGGCGTCAAAACTTTCATGCTGGAGGAAATTCTCCTGAAACGGCGGCTGCATAACAGCAATATGGGCGTGCGGATGAAAGATCGCCGCCATGAATATCTGAAAGTCCTGAAGGACTCGCTTGATCGGCGGCGCAAGGCGCAATGAACGCGGCCGTAAAAAATATCGGCGGTTGCCTGCCCTCGCCGGATGAACTCGTTTTCCTGAAAGCCTGTCTCTCGCCGCCTGAGGAAGCCAAAGCCGCCTGGGCGGAATGTCTTTCACGCCGGAGCTTGGATGAACTGGAGGGCCCGTCTTTCCATCTTTTGCCGTTGCTTTATCGCAATTTGCAGCGCGCGGAGCATGAAGGGCCGGAGATGCCGCGCCTCAAGGGGCTGTACCGCCGCAACTGGTACGCCAGCCAGAAACGTTTTCATATGCTGGAGAATGTCATCGCGCAATTCCATGCGCACAAGATTCCCGTGATCGTCCTGAAAGGCTCGGCTCTCAGTTTTCTCTATTACCCCGACCCCTACACGCGGGCGATGATGGATGGCGACATTCTTGTGCCCATGGCGCAGGCGGAAGAAGCAGTCACCCGGCTGCGTGCCCAAGGCTGGAATTGCAAAATACCGATGCGGCGGAATTTCACGCGCAGTATGAATGGCAATGCCTTCACCAACGCTGCAGGGGATGAGCTGGATGTACATTGGCATCTGTTTCTCGAAAATTGCGGTGAGAAAAATCGCCAGATTTTCTGGCAACGCGCTGTGCCGATGGAATTTCGCGCACAGCAAGTTCTGACCCTGTCGCCGTCCGACCATCTGTTTCATACCTGCATCCACGGCTATAAATGGAATCCGGTTAGTCCCATGCGCTGGGTCGCCGATGCCTCCCTCATCCTTGAAAAATCCGGCGATGCGATCGAGTGGGATCATATTGTGGGGCAGGCGCGTATTCGGAATTTTTCCGTGCGTCTGCATGGCGCACTCGCTTTTCTGTGCGACAGCTGCGGTTTGAAAATTCCAGCCCGGGTCTTTACGGATTTGCAGGCCATTCCTGTGCCGAAATTCGAGCGTTTCGAGCATCGTATCGTCACACGCGAAGGCAAGCTGCATCAGGATCCGTTGAAGGAATTTGTCTGGCCACTGCAAAGGCTCTGGTGCCTGCATCGCCGCCTGAATCCGGACCGCAACGCCTTTCTGCGGGCGGTGACATTTCCTTCGACTTTACGCACCGAACTGGCGGCCAGCACGCGGCTCTCGTCTTTTCTGTTAAGGGCTGGATTTCGCAAGCTAAAACGCCTTTGGAAGAGCGCTCCGGCGGGCTGAAACTTATTATTTTATTGCTTTTTTTCAGGGAAGCCCATAAGGTCCCGCCCGAGTTTAGATATAGCTCTCGCTTGTGTTTGTGCCGATCTTGTATCGGCGGCGCTTTTAAGAACGGCGCTTAATGAGAGAATGGCTTCGGCTACTTTCCTACTAACTGACTTGTGTGAGTTTAAACTTTGAAGCTTCGGCTTCGGAAGGAACTATGCTCATACGCTTGCCCCATGGTGGGGCGGGTCAACTGAAAGTAAAAGGAAAGTACAATGGCTAACGGTCAAGTCAAATGGTTCAACGGTCAAAAGGGCTACGGCTTCATTCAACCTGAAGCGGGTGGTCCGGATGTGTTCGTACATATCAGCGCTTTGCAAAACGCTGGCCTGCAAGGTCTGCGGGACGGTCAACGCGTCAGCTACGAAATCGCCATGAACAAGGGCAAGGAATCTGCGGTCAACATCAAGCTGATTGACGCAGCCTAACTCTTAACATTGAAAACCAGCTAGCCCAGCCCGCCAACCTTGCGTTGGCGGGAGTGGGTGAGGATTTATCATGACAACGGATTTTTCCGGCTTTGGCCTGTCGCCAAAGCTGATGCAATCGCTCGCGCGCATGAAGTTTCAGACGCCGACACCCATCCAGGCTTTGACGCTTCCTTTGGCGCTGGCGGGACGGGATATTCTCGGCTCCGCCCAGACGGGAACCGGGAAGACGGGTGCCTATGGCATTCCACTCATCGCCCATCTCATGGCCAACCCGCAGGCTACGGCGCTGGTGCTGACGCCGACGCGCGAATTGGCGGCGCAGGTGCTTGCCGCCTTGCAGCAACTTATCCCCGTGCCGAACATCAAGACCGCGCTGCTGATCGG
Organism: Alphaproteobacteria bacterium; assembly: GCA_033763555.1. Taxonomy (GTDB): domain Bacteria; phylum Pseudomonadota; class Alphaproteobacteria; order UBA9219; family UBA9219; genus JALYJG01. Next base: position 62,804 of record JANRKK010000029.1, read on the forward strand.
CGGCGAACCCATGCCGCGGCAATTCCGGCAATTGCAGGCGAATCCGCGCCTGATCGTCGGCACGCCCGGCCGTATCAACGACCATCTGCAGCGCCGCACGCTCAATCTGGGCGTCGCCAAGCTGCTGGTGCTGGATGAAACCGACCGCATGCTGGATATGGGCTTCGGTCAGCAACTGGAAAAAATCGCCGCGCATCTGCCGCGTGAACGGCAAACCATGATGTTTTCGGCAACCTTGCCGCCCGCCATTGTGAAATTATCGCAACGCTACCTGCGCAATCCTGAACGCATCAGTGCCGGGTCAACGGTTCAGGCTGCGCCGAACATCGAACAGGAATTGGTCCGCATCAGTGAAGGCGAAAAATATCCGCGCCTCCTGGAACGGCTTGGTCAGGCTGGAAATTCCGTGATTATTTTCGTCAAAACCAAATATGGTACGGAAAAACTGGCGGACAAGCTGTTCCGCCAGAACCACCGGGCGGTCGCCATTCATGGTGATTTGAAACAATCGCGCCGCGACCGCGTGCTACAGGAATTCCGCGATAAGAAATTCCGGATTCTGGTCGCCACGGATCTGGCGGCGCGCGGGTTGGATGTGCCGCATATCGAACTGGTGATCAATTACGACATGCCGCAATGCCCGGAAGATTATATTCACCGCATCGGCCGCACGGCGCGGGCGGGTGCTTCGGGGCGGGCCGTCAATCTCCTGACGCCATCGGACGGCGAAAAATGGAACGCCATCAATCGGCTGATGAATCCGTCGGCACCACGGGAGCCGCATAATCGCCAGAAGTTTCGGCCGAAGAAACGCTTCAAGCGTTTCCATCGTCACGGTAAGCCACCGTCTAAAGCTGCCTGACCGGGCAATAGAAGGTCGAGCGTCCGCCCTGGGCCATGCGTTTGACGCCGCCTGTTTTCTGCAGATCGCAATCGCATTCGGGGCAGGGCTTGCCCTCGCGGTCATAGACGGCAAAACGATGCTGGAAATAGCCGAGCTCGCCGTCGGCCCGTACATAATCACGGAGTGATGAACCGCCCGCCTTGATCGCGGCGTTCAAGACCTTGCGGATAGCGGGAACCAGCCGCGCCGTATCTTCCTTTAGGCAACGTTTGGCCAGCCGTTTCGGGCTAATGCGCGCATGGTACAGCGCTTCGCAGGCATAGATATTGCCTACGCCAACCACCAGCCTTTGGTCCAGCAGGGCGGCCTTGATGGGTGTTTTCTTGCTGCGGAATTTTGCCGCCAACCACGCAGCGGACAACTCCTTGCCCAGCGGTTCGATGCCCAGATGCCGGAATAATTTATGCTGCGCCAGCTCGTGCGTTGGAATCAGATCACACAGGCCAAAACGGCGCGGATCGTTGAAATGCACAAACAGATTTTTACCAAAATGGAAAATCAAATGGTCATGCAGTCCCGGTTTCGTGGGTTTGTTCAGGATCACCATGCGCCCCGACATGCCGAGATGCAGCGCAAGCGTTTCGTTTTTATCCAGCCGGACAAGGATATATTTGGCGCGGCGCTCGATCTTGGCGATGCGCCGTCCTTTCAGCCGCGCGGGCAGATTCTTGGGGAAGGGAAAACGCAGATCGGGCCGCCGCACATCAGCGCGGGTGATGCGCTTGCCCGTCAGCGCTTTCGCCAGGCCGCGGCAAACTGTTTCAACTTCAGGAAGTTCGGGCATATCTGGCCTTAATCGAGCAGAAGATCACGGCCCATCTGCCGCAACGCGACACGGCGCGCCTGGTAATCCGGCATGGCCTGGGCCACGGTGCGCCAGAAACGCGGCCCGTGGTTTTTATGCGTGATGTGGCACAGCTCATGCACCACGACATAATCAATCAGCGGCAAGGGCGCCATAATAAGCCTCCAGCTGAGCCGGATGGCGTTGCCGGAACTGCAACTGCCCCATTGGCGTTTGGGATTGCCGATAGCGAGGGAGCTGTAGCGCAGATTTAATTTCTCCGCCCAGATATCGAGCCGTTTTTGCAGTTTCACCTTCGCGCGCTTTTTCAGCCAGAGCAGAATTTCCAGCCGCGCCTCTTCCTGCAAGGCATCTTCCGAAAGATCATGATCGGGCAAATTGACAAGAAAACGCCGTGGTGTGACGCGGCAGCGTTGCGGCGTCGCATCCTGCGTAATACGCAGATGGTAATCATGCCCGAGATAGCGGATGGTTGCGCCGTCTTGGCAGCGGCGCGGCAGGGCAGGCGTCGCCATTTGCAGCCGCGCCATATGCTGCGCAATCCAGCCGGAACGGCTCAACAGCATATGGTGTATAGCCGAAAGCCGCGTGCGCGGCGGCGCCATCACGCGCAGGCGCAAATCCGGTTCGATGCGGAAGGCAATACCGCGCCGCCGTCTGCTGTTGCGGATGACCGTGAACAAAACCTCCCGGCCGCCGAGATTGAGGCTGCCGCTTTCTTCGGCGGGTTGGGTTTTGAAAAATTGCATACGCTTACGGGTTGCTGAGGTGGGTCTGCTGCTTGAAATATAACCCGTATCCTGCGAGGAACAAGAAAGCTTTCTGTTCCAAAGCCCCTATGCTATCGGAGGGCCATGAAGACAGACGAAAGCCATAAGATTGAAGACTTGCTGAGACAGCATGAATTCTTCAAGGCTTTTAGCCCGGAAGAGCAGCAAACCTTGTTGCAGCAGGGCCAGCTGCGCAGCTTTGCTCCGGGTGAAGTGATTTTTCAGCTTGGCGATGAAGGCACTTACTGTTTCCTCATTCTCGAAGGATGCGTGCGCGTTCATCTCAGTACCCCGGACGGCAAAAACCTTCTGGTTAAGCGGTTGCAGGCGGGCGAGATTGTCGGGGAGATGGCATTGCTCGATGGCAAGCCGCGGTCAGCCAACATCACGGCGGAAACAGCGGGCCGTTTTTTCCGGTTGGAACGTTCTGTCTTTCTGCCGATGCTGGAAGCTAATCCCGTCGTCGGCCTTGCTGTGATGAAGGCTTTGACCAGTCGTTTGCGTGCGACAACTTTTCTTCTGGAATCCATAGCGCTGCAGAGCCTGCCGGAACGGCTGGCGCAATATCTGTTGCAGCTTAAGGACAATCACGGCGAGCTTTCCGGCTCGGGCGTAAAAGTTTCGCTGGAAATCCGGCAGAGCGATATTGCCGATCATCTGGCATCGTCGCGGGAGAGCGTGAACAAGATTTTCAATTTATGGCAGCAGCGCGGGTATATCGCCCTGTTGCCGCACAACGCCTGCATTATTAAAGATGAAGATGCCTTGTTAAGGATTGCGCATCCGGCCGCCTGAACAAATGTGACCTGCTTCACAGCGCAGCAGGGCCTCCTCGATTTAGTCTGACCTCCTCGAAACATTCATTTCATGGAGGCTGACATGTTTGACGCACCTGCTCTTGAACATTTTGTTGATCCTTCGGATGTCGACGCTCTTTTCGCCTGCGACTCCCTCAATCCCCATGATGTCTGCCAGACCCTGCGTAACTTCTATGCCGCCATCCAAAGCAGCCGCCATACCGGGCTGAACTACACCACAAGCCATACAGCCGAAGCGGTAGCTCAGCTTGTCGTTGGCCATTTCAATGAAGCGGTACGGAATTTCGGGCAGACGCCAACCGTCGACGAGCAAGCCCGTCTGGCGGCTTTGGGACAGGCTTTTCAGAAGCTTGGCGGCGCGATGGATGAGCTTGATAACGCCCGTTATGCAAGGGGTGAACCGCCTTACCACAACACCAATCACGGGCTGCTTGTCATGGCGGTCAATCTGGTTGTCGGTCGCGCACAGCGGAAGCTGGATGGCTATCCAGGCGGCAGGGGGTTGAGCGTTTCACGGCTGCTGGATGAAATGTTTGTTTCGCTGGCATCGCTCAACCATGATTATGCGCATGATGGAACCAACAACCGCGCAACGGGCGCCTATGTACCGGGGCGGTTGGAACTCATCTCGCATAATTTACTGGAGCCTATTCTGAAAGAAGCTGGCGCATCCGCTCAGGATATGCTGCGCGCCCGCTGGATGACTTTTGCCACAGATCCTGATTTGCCCGGCAAAATCACCGAACATGCCGCGGCGCATGTGCTGGGTTATCCTGTGCTTGCGCTCAGCCGGAAAGCTCTGGATGAGCGGATCGATGCCTTGCCGCCGGAAGATCAGAGCATCTTGCGCGCCTTCCGGGATGCCATGATCAAGGATCCGTTTCTGGCCGAAGCGTCGGTGCGGCTGAAAGGATGCGACATGGTGCCTTCTTTCGGGCTTTCGGTGACGAACTGGTGCCATGAAAGCTTGCGGTTGAATGCCGAAATGACCGCACTGGATTCTTCCAAGCCGATTGTGACGGCGGATGGAAGCCCCGTCGCTGCGGCAGGGCTTTTTGTGCAGTGGGCCTTTATCGGTGCGGAAGTCACCGGAAGCCAGGCGGCTGTGCAGGCAGGGCCGCGTGTGCGGTTTATGCATCCGGTCGTCGATTATCTTTTCGGCGCGATTGTCAGGAAGATTCAGGCCGCGAACTGGAATGCTGTGCCGGAGCCTGTGCGGCAATCCATCATGAAAGCTGCGTTTGCCGGGTATGATCTGAAATTATGAGGTTAGGCAGAGGCCGTGATGTGCTTAAGCCTTACATGCCTGCCGGGTTGTGGGGATGCAGTCCGGCGGCATGGACGGCAAAAGTGGCGGCCAGTGCGAACAGCGTCCAGAAAACATATTTGGCAGCGGTTTTGCCGGGCTCCGGCTTGTGCACGGCGCAATCTTCGTGATGCGCATGGTGATGGCGGCGGTGCCAGGCATCATCCAATCCGCAAATCGCCAGCGCAACAATGGCGGCGAACACATATTCCTGCCAGCGCTCAAGCCGCAGGAAAGCCATGCCCGCCCGTGTCGCCAGCAGGGGCAGAAGTCCGCAGCAGATAACATGCTTGCTGAGATGTGGAAGGGCCCGGGCGGCAAAGCGCGACATATGCGTGGCAGCGTGGTTGATGGTGACGGCGACGTTCATGTGAATAGCATATCCCGGCGTTTGAATGTTATAATATAACGCTGGATGCGGATGCTGAGTCAAGAAGCTAAAATAGCTTGAAATTAAAGAAAAAGCAGGCAATTAAAGCTGTCCGGGGCATTGCAAAGCGAAGACGGAGCCCATGGTTGACATCTTTTCAAAGAAAAAACGTTCTGAAATTATGCGAAACATCAGGTCCAAAAATACAGGACCCGAGAAGCGCTTTCGCAAAGAGCTCCGGAACATGAAAATCAAGCATTTCCGTCACGGAAAAAACTTGCCTGGAAAGCCAGATTTTATCCTTCCCGAATACAAAATGGCTGTTTTTATAAATGGCTGTTTCTGGCATAGCCACACATGCATTGATGGCCGCACACCCAAAAGCAATTCCCAATACTGGCGGGACAAAATAGAGGCCAATAAGAAAAGGGATAAGAGAAATTACAGGCGCTTGAGAGGGCTTGGCTGGCAGGCCGTCAACATATGGGAATGCAAGCTTGTGCAGGGCGTCCGCCGGGTTGCCCGGCATATTCAGAAACTCAGTTGACGCACTTTTCCATAAAACTGTCGAGAAATACAGGATCAATGCCGCTTATTTTTCTTCTGCTGCAGAGGTAATAAAGTTCCTCCACAGCTGAATAGGGGAAAAATCTCACATCAAGAGGCTTGAAAATAGAATTATTTGCTTCTGTCAGGACTTTGTCCCTTATTTCATCGGGGGCAACAATGGCCCACCGGACATCCTGGTATTTGGGGATTTTGTCGTAAAATTTTTTCATACGCGTCAAGCCGCTGGTCACGCCTGTACTGTGCTCAATCTCCATAACAGCAGGCATGCATGTTCCGTTTTTGAACCACAGAACATCGATAAGCTTTGCAGCCTCGGTGGCTTCACTATAAGACCGCAACATGCTCTCTTGTGAGAGAGAGCCTATGACTGATGGCATTTCCCCAATCCGCTGCTCCTGATAAATAATGCCGCGGTCATTGCTGGCCACCCAGGTCCGGAAGCCAAGCTGCGCGCCAATTTTTATAAGGCATATCTGGATTTGGGTATGGCGCCTTTGAGTTTCAATGTCGACGGCGCTCTCTTGCAGTGCCGGGGGAATATCCAGGGCATCGTCATACACAACAAAGGCCGGAGGCAGTTCCGATATAATCATATCCGTGTCAACGGCCTTCATAACCCCGTTCTCATGAGGCCGATCAGGCAGCCAGACAATGTGCTTGTGGCCTCTCTTAACCTCTGTTTTGCCAGAGTTGACCACTTCAATCCTGCCGGGAAGGCATGTGTATATCTGGGGCGTGTGAGCTAGCAGGGCTTCAAGAACAGACCGCGTATTGTAACTGCCGCCAAATACGCGGTCGACATTGACAGGGGTTCCCGGAACAAGATTATTTGCCAGTCTCCACAACATGTTTGAGGATATATGGCTGATTTCCGCCGTGTCTTCTGTTCCCCCTTTTTTTGGGTTGAACCGTTTTATAGCAATAGGTCCCTCGGGCCGCTCTAGACTAACTATAGTAATATGGCCACGGGTTTTCTCGTTAACATAATTGTAAAATCTATTACGCGGCAGCCCTGCTATGGCGCTCACCAAATTGCTTGCTGTCAGTTTTTTCATCGGCTTGCTCCAAAAATCGGTAAACAGCCTCAGCTAAGCCCTTTGCCATAAGATAGGGAACGCCGTTGCCGACCGTCTTGAACATATTAGATAAAGTCATGTCCTGCGGCAATTCAAACTCCCGGGGAAGCGACTGAATGGCCAAGGCCTCAGCAACATTGATACGCCTCGGAAGATAGGGGTGCAAATGCACCTCATTGTTGCCGTAGCAGGCTGTCGGGGAATATTTCCAGCGGTGCAGACGCTTGAATGATTTGCGGCTGCTGTCTCCTTCGGCAATAGATTTGAATTTTTTAAGCCCGGCACGCGGTTTAAAGCAGTGTTTGGCATTAGGGTGGGAGTCAACATTGTTTTTTTGAAACCAATGCTCCACGGTGAGTCTGAGAGGGATAGCGCTGGGCGGCTTTTTGCGGCTTTTAGGGGAGAAGGGCATTTTCGCAGGCCATGGGCAATTGAAAGCCGTTTCTTTGCTGTGGGACAGCACTTTTTCAAAATCAAGGGCTGGAAGTTTCTTGCATTGCAGATTTAAAGTGCCAAACAGCAATATGCGTTCCCTGTCCTGGGGGACTCCGAATTCTATAGCATTTGAAAGGCGGTCTTCCAGCGTATATCCAGCTGCCGCCAATTTGTTTTTAAGCGAGTCATAAAATTTGCGGTGCCGCTTTGTGTGCCATAGGCCTTTGACGTTTTCAAAAACGAAAAAATCCGGGCAATGTTTGGCAATTAAATCAACATAAACTTCAGAAAGTTTACCGTTTGGTCCTTTGCGCCCCTTGTTTTTCCCGCCAATGGAAAAATCCGGACATGGAGGGCCGCCGACAAAGCCTGTAATCCGTCCGGCTTTTCTTGCCTCAGCGATGTTTTTGCGCAAAACGTGGCTTGGCGCTCCGGCAAGGAATTTTTCTATAGAACATGGATAATAGCCCAAAGATGGCTTCTTGAGGCCCATGACCTTGCGGGCATGCATATATGCATCTAAAAAAGGCTTATGGCACTCATTCACCAGAGCGATTTCAAAGCCCGTTTTTTCAAAGCCAAGATCCAGAAAGCCGGCTCCGGAGAAAAACGAGAATATGAGAGGGCTTTTTTTCATGGAGTATTATTAGGGAAGAGTGTGACGCATTTTGCCTTCACAGGTGGGCCTTTTCAACAAAAATTGGTCCTTAAAATAGGTCAAAAGATACAATTCAGAGGGACATAATGGCTATCACAGAAAAACAAACGCATCCGAGGGACTTTCCTGCTCAATCTGTAACCCACCTCAACCTCACCGTCATCGTCCCGGTTTACAATCACTGGCATCTGGTGCCGGAGCTTCTGGCCTGTCTGGAATCACAGACGCTGGATAAAAGCCGATTTGAACTTTTGCTGGTCGATAACGGCTCGGATTCTGTTCCCACACTAGCGCTGCCGGAATGGGCGCGGTTGCTGGTGTGCCCGACGCCCGGTTCCTACGCCGCGCGTAACGAAGCCATCCGGCAGGCACGCGGGCCATTGCTGGCTTTTACGGATGCTGATTGCCGCCCCAGACCACAATGGCTGGAGAAAGGTCTGGCTGAATGCCGCGCGGGTCACATGGCGGGTATTGTCGCGGGCGGCATTTCGGTCGAGCCCGAGGACTGGAATCGGATAAGTCTTTACGAAATTTATGACGTCGCGCTAGGTCTGCCGCAGAAAAGATTTGTCCGCTACGGTTTTGGTGTGACAGCCAATCTGTTCGTGCCGCGCGCAGTGATCGATAAAGTCGGCCCCTTTGAATCGAAACGTTTCTCCGGTGGCGATGCCGAATTTTGCCGCCGCGCGACAAGCCTTGGCGTTGCCCTGTCCTATTGCGAAGATGCTTCCATCATGCATCCGGCGCGCCGCAGCTGGCGCGAGCTGGAATCCAAGCTTCGCCGCGTCAAAGGCGGCCAGCTGGCCGCAGGGCCCTTGAAACGGCGCGTGATCTATGCGGTGCGCACCGTGATGCCGCCTGCGGTGGCCTGGCTTTATGCCATGGCCGCACCGCGCCTTTCCTTCCGGCAGCGACTCCTTGTCTGCTGGGTGCAGTTCAGATTATGGTTTGTCGAGCTTTCCGAGCTTTTCCGGCTACTGCGCGGAAAGCGACCTGTGCGTTAAACGACTTTCGACGCGGCGTTTTTTCACCTTTTCCCCATTTCCCAAACTACCTATAGTGTGGCGTTTCGCCGTTCCGTCCGGAGTGTTTCATGAAGCGCGTTCTGGTGCTGGCCAAGTCTTTTCCGCATGCCAGCCATAATTATATCAATAACGATGTCGAATATCTCGCGTCGCGCGCCGAGATTCTGGTGCTGTCGCTGAACCAGCCACGTTCGCCTTTTTACTCTACGGTTCCCTTCGATTATTTCGATAACCGTAAGCAGCTGATGGAACAGGCCCGGGTTTTTAAGCCAGATATCGTTCTTGGCTGGATGCTGCCAAACCATGCTTTCGCCCGCCATGTCGCTGAAAATCTGGGGGTTCCTTTTATTCTCAAACTGCACACGTCGGATTACAATGCGCCCAAGCGCGGCTGGAGTTCTTTGGCGCGTCGTCTCCACACCAACTGCATGAGCGAAGAAAAGCTCAGCAAGGCTTACCGGGCGACGCATCGCTCCATCGCCAAAACGGCCAACTCGAAATATTTGCAAGGTGTTTTTTGTTTGCCGGGTTTCCGGGAGGTGTTCGCGCCGTTTTTTCCGGAGAAAAAACTTTTCAACATGCAGCCGCGGTTTTTCTACGATAAATTTCATGATGAAGGCCCGAATGGTGACCGGATTTTGATCGTCGGCTCCCTGCTGCAGGGGCGCTCAACCCGTTTTGCGTTTGGCGACGTTATTGCTGGAGCAGGATGCCCGGTGGACTGGTACCCGGTTTCAACGCCCGGCTATATGTGGACCAGCGTGCCGAACCGACCGCCGAACCTGCATTTGCAGCGTTATGTACCGCCTGATGCGATGCCCCCAATTTATAAGCGTTATAAGGCGATGCTGCTGGCGGGAACGGGTAAATTCTCGCGTGGGCTTTCGCTGTCGGTTCTGGAAGGGCAGGCGGCGGGCGTACAGACAATCGCACCGTCCCTGCGGCCGGATTTCGACGATTTCATTACAAAGGGCGGCGGCTATCTCTTCAACGATATTTCAGAAATTCCTGATTTGTTAAAGAAAATTCCCGATCCCGCGCACCGTGCCATGGGTTTCCGCAATGCGCGCGATTATGACATGCAAGGTGCCGGGGATGAATTTGCCCTTGCGGGCCTGAGCTTGTAACTGCATATGGCCGCACCGATGCCCCTTGTTTCCGTCATCATGCCTTGCCGCAACGCTGCACCGTGGCTGGATCATTCCATCCGCTCGGTGCGCGCGCAGGATTTTCAGGACTGGGAAATGCTGGTGGCGGATGATGCCTCCACTGACAATTCGGCGCAGCTTATCGGGCAGCACGCGCGTGACGACGCGCGTATTCAATTGCTCCGACTTTCACAACGGGTTGGCAGCGCGGGGGCGCGTAACCATGCCCTGCAACAGGCGCGCGGGCGTTTTATGGCTTTTCTTGATGCCGATGATTGGTGGTGCGAGAAAAAACTTTCTTCCCAGTTAACTTTCATCCAACGCGCAGGGGCACCACTCAGCTACACGGCTTATGAAAAGGCAAATGCCGAAGGGCAGCTTGAGGGCCGGGTTTTCTACCCGCCGCCCGCGATTGATTATGCGGCGCACCTGCTCGATCGGCTGCTCAACCGTTATGCTCGACCGGGAAAAACTGGGGCTGCGGCTAATGCCGGATATTCCACTGGCACATGATTATGCGCTGTGGCTCAGCATTCTGCGCGAAGGCCACCAGGCGCAAGGGCTGCACCGCGAGGCTTTGACTGTTTACCGCGTGCGCCCCGGCTCGCTCTCGGCCAACAAGCTCAAAATGCTGCGGGCAGTATGGAATATCTACACCCAGCGCGAAGCCCTGCCGCTTACCCGCCGCACCCGGCTGATCGCGGGGTATGTTGTGCATGGGTTGAAGAAGATTGTGATTTAAGGCTGGCTGGGGGACTAGGATTCGAACCTAGACTAGCGGAGTCAGAGTCCGCGGTCCTACCGTTAGACGATCCCCCATGCGGCAGGGGCGTTTTCCTAACATAAGCGGCCAGTTTTGAATAGCCCGCAGGATTTCAAGCAACAATAGCTGATGATTGTGCATCCTTGCTTTAGGCTGCAGCCAAGGGTGTGGGTGAAAAATTCCGTTCAAGATAAGAACGAAGCGCCTGTCCAACTTCATCGCGCGAAGGAACGGGAACATCTTTATGCAACCGCAAGCCGGGTTCAGCCTTGTAAGGCTTCCAGGCTTCTTCGGCATGGCTCAGGCGGTTGGCAACAATTTTAAATGCAAGAGGATGTAGTCCCAAGCCACAATGACTGGCTCCCAGAATTTCAATATTTTGTGTGAAATGGTTGCCGGGCCGGATGCAGGCATGTCCATTCACCACGCCATCTGAAAGGCTAAAGACGGATGTCGTCGGTACGGGCGATTGCTGTACCAGCATGGCAAAATATTCAGGAGAGGGAGATTCACCATTCAGCCAGTTATAAACCCGGTGCAATCCCGGGATAACGCCGTCATCAGGCCTCATGCCAACAATGTGAGGGCTTCCCAGACTGATTGTCCGGCTTACCATATACGGATAAAGCTGACTGGCCACATTGCCCAGCAAGCCACCCAGGCTCCAGCCGACGACACTGACTTTTTCGCCATGTTTCTGGGTGATACCGTCCAGTCGGTTACAAAGGCGGGTTTTTATTTCTTTATCGGTAAGTCCACGGCTTATGCCGCCATCGCCCCATCCATAGGCCGAAAATCCTCGTGCCTTAATAGAATGACGCAGAGGAATGGTTGTTATGTCACCCGTGCCAATACCGGGTAGAACCAAAACCGGGCGTTCTTTGCCAATAGATTTTTCGCGTGTTGTGAGATTGTTTGCAGCAAGAGAAAAAAACGCCGCGGCCGCCCGGGGAAATTCCATGGCTGTGTCAAAGAGATGCTTCGGTAACTCCGAAGTTCTGGACATTCAAAACCGCCCTATCTCTGTGCCAGCTTTTCGACTCGGCACAATCATTTGATTCTAAGGGAGGGCCCCTAACCTTATCAATTATTTTCATAATGCTGCGCTGCACAAAATATTATTTCGTTTCAAGCTTGTGTGGATAAAAACGCAGGGTCTGGGATTTTTCCTGTGACGGTCTAACCGTTTGGCAAGGAAAGAGAAAAGCCTTGATGGGCATTCGTCAGGGCTCGAATGAGGCCTGTGGGTAATCAGGGTTAACGGCGAACCGCCATTTGGAAAATTCTAGCTGTTGCGCCATGCGGCCGGGTTGCCCATGACGCGCGCTCCGGCCGGAATATTCTGATAAACCACCGAACCCGCTGCGATGCGTGCGCCCGCGCCGACTTGTATTTTTGCCGTGACGCAAGCATGGCTTCCCATGAAGGCGCCGCTTCCTAGAACCGATGCGCCATGAATGGTCGCGTAAGGTGATAGCACACAATAATTCTCCATGCGGCTTTCATGCCCGGCGGAAGCATAAATGTTCAAAAGACATTGTTCGCCCAACCTCGCTTCGGGCCCAACAAAAACAAAAGGCGCGATCACCGTACCCACGCCGATTTCGGCACTGGCGGCGATATGGGCGGAGGGATGAATGATGCTGGCAAAATTTGCGCCCTTGGCCGCGAGTTTTTCTGCGAGCATCTGCCGGGATTCCGGGGCGCCGACAGCGATAACGTAAAGACATTCAGAAATGATTTTATCTGTGGGGCCGAGAACCGGATATCCAGCATGCTGTGTGCCGACAGGTTTTGTATCGTCAAGGAAGCCTTTGATGCCCGAATTGGATTTGCTTGCGCGCCGCATATCCTCTGCATAGGAAGCAACCTCAAGCCCCAATCCGCCCGCGCCGACAATAATGATATCGCTCATGGCCTTTTTCCGATCGGACGCGTCATGGCGTCAAACAGGTTGCATCCGTCCCATACCGGGTCGAAGGTCAGAGCTTGTCCCGCGGCAACCATCCTGTCAAAGCCGCGTCTTTTTCCTGCTCCGGCGAAAGCCTGCATTTCATCTTCCGCAAAGCCCCAGCAGGACAGGGTCTGGTCGCGCGCCTCGGTATGCGGCGCAAATTCCGCCAGTGTCTCCAGCCTGACCGCCAGAAGCGTGCCATAGCCGTAATTGACCTTTTTGAAAGTCGACAATCCCTCAAATCCCGTGAGCGCAAGAACAGTCAGTTGGGGCCCATAATTTGTGTAGGCAGCCACGGCGAGATCATGAAGCGCGAGGAAGTTTGTATTCTGCTTGGCAATGCTTTCCCCGGCGCCTGGCATATAGCCGCGTGCCTTGGCGCAGGAAGCAAGGCGTGGATAAAAATCTTCTGCGGCCTGCGCTGCGGTTTTCTCATCGCCAACCCACACAAGCAGGCGCGGTGAAGCGCAGGCAAGCTGATCGAAGACATAAATGTCATTGAAAATCTGTTTGATGACATCGTTCCGCTCTTCACTATTCAGTCTCAGCCAGGCTGCGGCTTTCAAGGCCATCGCCGAATAACGGTCGCCGAAACTGACATGCCGCGCAGCGGCAGGAAGCGGCAGGGCAGAAATATGCTCGACCGTTTCATCGCTGCCCCAAACCATGCGCAGCTGGCAGGCGCGGGACAATTCCGACGTCACCGCATCATCATGCCCATAACGCAGGAGAATAAGCCGTTCGCGCAAGGCCCGGGAATTCTGCGCCAGTGCTTCCTGCATGAGCGACACAAGAAGCGTCTGCACCGGATTTTCAGCGCTCGGCAGCCGGACAAGGACGGCATTGCCGCAGAGCAAAGCGATGCTTGAGGTATAGCCGAACAAGGTGGCAACGTTGGAGGGTGGCATATGAAATGCGATGCCGATGGCAGTACGCGGCGAAGACAGGAATTTTTTCACCATGCTGTCGACTGATGCCGGACGCAGCCAGAAGCCCAACGCCTGCAATTCCGGATATGAGCGGGCTTCTGCACTGCCAAGCAGAAGCGCCGAGAGATCCCCGCAATATTTTTTTACGTCGTCCGAGCCGGGTGCGAGAGGCTGCGCCGCCGCTGCGCGTGCGGCGCTGACCGCTATTTCAGCGGAAATATCCTGCTTTTCCGGCAAAAGGCGAAGCAAGGCGCTCATGCGGCCTCCCGGGCAATGACATCGCTGCAGCCCCGCAATTCAGCACGCGGCGCGCGGCCGATGATGCGCAGCCCATGGCCGTAACGCCCATCGCTATCCGTGGCTTCAATGACGCCCATATCCTCGGTCAGCAGCGAATGGCCGGGATAGCTGCGCGGCAGTGACGTGAGAATCTGAACAAGGCCGGGTTGCCCATGCGGCAGGGGCTGGAAAGTAATCGGGTCGCGGATAATGACATCGGCAAAATGCGGCGGGTAAAGCAAGCCGTTTTCATTTTCAAGAAAAATTGTGCCCGGCAGTTCCGCCATGCCGTAAAAATTCATCACGCAGCCAATTCCGGCTGCTTTTTTCAGCCGCGCCTTGAAGGCGTTGTTGTCAACGGCAGATTCCGCCAGTTTTTTCCATCCACCACTATGCAATAACGTGCCGCGCGAGAAGTCATAGGAATTTTTTTCGCAAGCCGTAATAAAATGCTGCCAGACCAGAAAAGTGAAACCGTAAATAAGGATATCCTGCCCTTCATGTCTTTTCAGGAAGGCGGCAATTTTATCCTCATCCACGCCCAGATTGTCGCGCAGGGCAAAACAATGATCGCGTCCAAAGGGCATGAGGCCGAGAATGGCTGCGGCGCGCGCGCCCATGCCGTCCCCGCCCTTGATGGAGGCTTCGCAATCCACAATCAGCATGGGAAGCCGCCGCGCGCCCGTCACGCTGTTGATAATGAGGTTCAGGGCGCGGGAGGAAAGCTTGGCCGTCGCGGCATCCAGCTCGATGCGGCTTTTCTCGGTTCCGGTCGTTCCGCTCGATGTTACGGTCACACGGATATCGCTTTCGGCAATGCTGCGCAGACGGCGGAATTTGAACAGGGATATCGGCAGATAAGGCAGTTGCGCCAATGTTGAAGCCTCCGCCACTTGCGGAAAAGCGAGATCAATCATCCGCCGATAGGGCGCGCAGGTGTTGCGGTGATGTTCAGTCAGTTCTTTCAGCAGCGGCAAAAGAGCGTGTTCCTTTTCCTTCTGCGGAAGGGAAAAAGGGGGTGCGGTCAGAAGATCATCAAGCGCGGTCATAACATCTCCCGCAGCTTGCGGTAGTCAATTTTGCCGCTGCCGCTGTGGGGAATGGTTTCCACGGCACGCACGGACAGCCAGGCCAGCGGCAATCCGGTTTCTTTCGCCACCAGTTCCTGCATGCGTTGATGCAGCGCTGCTTCTTGCGCTGAAGTGACAAGGATAATTCTATCCTCCGCCTCCATGGCAACAGCAGGAGCCACAGTGCCTGCAATTTTTTCAAGATCATCGAGCGCGATACGCTGGCCAAATAATTTGGCGAAACGCTGCTTGCGGCCAAGAATGGTCAGGTAGCCTTGGCTGTCCAACTGCCCCATATCCCCGGTAGCCAGGCGGTTTTTCATCTCATCGCCGCGTGCCAAATCGGCGCGGCTTTCAGCGTAACCCATCATGACATTGGGGCCTGTATAGATAACCTCGCTATCTTCGATGCTAAGCATACCGCCCGGCAAAGCGCGCCCGCAGGAACCAATTTTACCCGCATGCTCATGCATGGGCAGGCAGCTGATGCGCGGGCTGGCTTCCGTCTGGCCATACATGACAAAAAACTTCCCCTGACGTTGTTCGGCATATTTCCACAGATCGCGCACCAATTCTTCGCGCATCTTGCCACCCGCCTGAAGGAATATTTTGAGATCGGGCGCATCAATGCGGTTCAGCCTAAGCTTCGCCAGCATCTCATAATGATAGGGCACGCCAGGAAACAGGCTGGCTTTCTGTTCGCGCGCCAGTTTCCAGAAATCGCGATTCATCATGCTGTGCTCGGTCAGGACACAGCATGCGCCGACGGCAAGCTGTGTATGCAGAACTGAAAGCCCGAAGGAATAAAACAAGGGCAGATGCGCGAGCGCGCGCGTATCCGCAGTAAGGCTCAGGCTGGCGATGATCGCCTGCGTGTTGCTGGCAAGATTGGCGTAGGAAAGGCGCACGCCCTTGCTGCTGCCCGTCGAGCCGGAGGTCAGAAGAAGCAAATAGAAATCCGGGTGCAGGGTGCCTTCGCCGGGGTTCTTGCGTTGCAGAAGACGGAGGTTGTTGAGGCTCCATGTAATCGGCACATAGCCGTCAAAATCCCGATCATGCGCGGCGATAAGCCAGTCAGGCTGGTAGGTTGCAATCACTGAATCCAGATACGGCATGGCGGAATCGACCATGCCGACGGCGTGGCCGCTGGCAGCGGCGCCAAGATAAGCCAGCGCGCCCTCGACCGAACGCGGCACGCAGCAGAAGATCAGCTTTCGCGTATCGCTGGAAAAAATCCGTCCGAGATCATGCGTTTTTGCGCGCAGCTCGCCATAGGTCAGCCAGATTCCGGCATCGTCGCACAGGGCGGGGGCGTCATCCGCCGCCGGAGCGGCAGCAGGCAGGAACGGCAGGGAAGAACCGCGCATGGTTCAGATGACCATGCCGCCGTCGATGCCGATCACCTGTCCGGTGACATAGCGAGCCAGATCGGAGGCAAGGAAAAGCGCGACATCCGCCACTTCGTCTGGCGTTCCAAAACGTCCAAGTGCAATATTGCTCAGTCGTTCCTTGCAGATTTCCGCGCTCAGATGCTTCGTCATATCCGTTTCGATCATGCCGGGTGCAATGGCGTTGACGCGGATTCCGTCCGGCCCCAGCTCTTTCGCTGCCGACAGAGCCGCGCCGATCAAGGCTGCCTTGGAAGCCGCGTAGACCACCTGGCCCTTGTTACCCGCGCGGCCGATGATGGAGCTGGTGATGATGATGGAGCCGGATTTGTTCCGCCGCATCAGTCGCGCCGCCTGCTGCAGATGATTGATCGTGCCGAGAATATTGGTGTCGAGCGTGCGGCGGATGTCTTTTTCCGGCAGCATGCCGAGCAGCCCGTCGCCAAGAATCCCGGCATTGGCGGCAAGGATATCCAGTCGGCCGAAACGGTCGAAAATCTGTTTGTACAACGCCTGCACCGAGGCGGCATCCGCTACATCGCCTGCATGAACCAGGCAATCGGCGCCATGTTTTTTCTTCAGCGCTTCGGCAAGGCGCGTGACATCATCAAGCGTTTGTGCGGTGAGGGCAAGTTTGGCGCCCGTTCCGGCTAGAGCAGTCGCAATGGCGGCGCCAATGCCGCGTGATGCCCCGGTAACAAGGGCGATTTTGCCATCAAGCTTCAAGGGTGACGCCATGCTGGCCTACAATCTCGCGCGCTTTGACAAAGCTGCTCATATCAAGAATCTGGTCGGTGGTGAACATGATGCCGAAGGCCGTTTCAATGCCCGCCACCAGCCGCATATGTGCGACCGAATCCCAGACAGGGTCTTTCTGATAGGTCATGCCGTCCACGCTGGCATCCGCAGGCAGGGCAAAGGCTTCACGGAAGCAATGCATAAGCTTGGTTTGATTGGACATAAGCGGCCTGAGGGGATGAAGGTGCGTCCGGCGAGATTATAACGCCGCGCATCCTTTGCAAAGCCTCAAAAGCCCCGGTTTCATGCTGCTATCAGCCGTCGCAGCGTTGTGGCGACAGTCTTGATATCCTCTTCGTCCATGAACGTATGAAATGGCACGCCTACGATATGTGCGAACATCATTTCGCTTTCCGGCATATGCGCGGCTTTCTTTTCCGGCGTGGTATCGCCCGGCAGGATTTTGCCTTCGCGGTTGGCAACAGAAAGATTTGCGAAATGCGGATGGCGGTAAAGCGGCGGTAGATAGGCCTTGTGGAAGGCGATACCTTCCGCTGGGCCAGCGGCGATGATCGCAGCGGCGCAGGGGCGGTTCAGGCGCAGCATGAAACTGGAAACGACAGCCTGCTCAATACCTGGTTGTAGAGAGAAATTGTTGGAAAGTGGCGCCAGATGTTTTTGATAGGTGGCGAAGATTTGCTTGCGTCTGGATTTGATTTTTTCCCAGCGCTGGGTTTGCAGGACTCCGACGGCCGCATGATATTCGCTCATCTTGGTGTTGGAGCCATCGACCGTGGCAATGCGGTCATAAGTGCCGAAATTACTGTAGACATGCGCGCCTGCGATCATCTTCTCGTCGCGGCTGACCAGAAGCCCACCTTCGCCGACGCCGAAAGGCTTGGTGGCGTGCAGGCTGTGCGCAACCAGGCCGTGTGCGGGGATCGGTTGGGTTTCGATGGCTGCCGCTGCGTCGATGATGACCGGAATATTTGTATCACGCTGAAATTTGTCCCAGGCATCGGCATCCAGCGGCACGCCATAGATGGCTACGGGCATGACGGCGCTCAGTTTGGTTTTTTCGGCAACGCGCCGTGCGGTTTCAGGCGTCAGCGCCCAGCTGTCCGGGTCGACATCCGCCAGCAGAGCATCGCCGCCCATATGAAGGGCGGAAAGGGGACAGGCCGGAAAGGTCACGGCAGGCATCAGTACCTTGCCGCCCTGCGGCACTTTTAGCATGCGCAAGCCAACCTCAAGCGCGTGATATCCGGTTGACATGGTTTTGATGTAGAGAGGGCCGTGTTGAGGATGTCGGTCGGCGGCTGTCAGCAGGCCAAGCATCTTCTGCTCGAACTCCTGCGACAACTGGCCGAAATTCGAGTACCAGCGTGTTTCATCCAAACGCCGCAGCAAAGGCAGAAGCTCATCAGCCTTCGGCAAGTCCGATATCAGATATTTCTGCAGCATGGGGCGCGGTTGGGTCATGGAGGGGCTTCTTTGTACCCGGCTTTGGCCGGGCTGTACAACCTCCTTCGGCCATTGCGGCACAAAGCCTTCTTCCGGCACAGTGGCTGAGCATTTAGCGGATGTGATAGGTTGTCGTTCCCGCACGAGGTCCCGCTGTCTATGTCCCAGGTTGTTTTCGGTATTGTCGGCCCAAGTGAGAATGACGCCTTGACGGCGGCAACTTCCTGTTATGCCTACGCTTTAAACCGCCTCGGCTACGACGCGCGGGTTATCGATTTCCGCGTGCCGGAACTCGCACAGAGTTTTAAGCAACATATTCAAAAAGGGGACATTGCTTTTGCTTTTGGCTTGCAGGGCGTCGGTTCGCAACTGAAAGCGGGTGACAACACAACCTGCCTGTGGACGGCGATTAAGAAACCTTTCATCAGCCTGCATAACGACCATCCGTGCCATAATATTCACAATCATTATGGCGACAGCTCCTTCGTCGCCAATCTCTATCATTTCGATTCTTTCCGTGAAGCGAAGGAAAAATACCTGCCAAGCGGGCAGATTTCAAAATATATGCCCATGGGTTTCGCTGTTGCTGATTCTTCGCCGCGCATCGCCTTCGCCGAACGGCCGATCAAATTTTTGTACATGAAAAACAGCTGCGATCTTTCCGCCGAACAGGCTTATTGTGACGCGCTGCCCGCGCCTTTGCGCGATGCTGTCCGGCAACAGACCGAACGCGCTCTGAAAAACCCCAATCTTGAATTATGTGATCTGGTGGATGAGGTCTTCACATCGCACGGCTTCAGCCGCCACCAGCTTTGGGATGAGTTTTGGGATATTGCCCGGGTGATGGACCGTTCCATCCGTCATGCGCGGGCGGCGGCCTTCATCGAATGGCTGAAATTTCAGGAAGGCGCAGTGATTATCGGCGATGGCTGGGATACTGTTGATAAAACAGGCACCCGAGCGGTTTTCAAGCCCGCTATGAGCGCTTACGCATCCCATATGCTGTATCAGCAATCGCAAATCGTCTGCAACACCAACCCTTATGGGCGCGATATTATTCATGAACGGACGATGGCGGGGCTTGGCATCGGCGCGTGTGTTTTCAGTGATACCAACGGTTGGTGGGAGAAAAACGCTTCCGATATAGCGTCACTGGCACTTTATAACTGGAGCGATCCTCTCGACGATCAGCTGCAGTCACATCTGAAAGACATGAAAAAAGCCGGAGAGGCAGCATCGGCCAGCGTTGCGGCCTATCATCGCCTTTTTCCGGCGCAGGATGTCGGGCAGCTTGTCCGCCTGGCTGAAGATGTCCGAAGCCAAAACGGAAACTGATATGACGCCACCCGATCTCCGCCTTATCTATGAAAGCGGGCAGCGAACGGAAGCTTTCCGTCTGGCGAAAGAAAGGCGCGCGCAACATCCAGGCGACGAGGTGGCAGGGGAAATTTGTGTCGATTACCTGTTTCATATGGGCCGTTTTGAAGATTGCACTGATGAAGCGCGGCGGGTTGTCGCTCATCAGCCCAAGGCCCTGAAGATCTGGCTGGCGATGGCACAGGCTTACGGTTTTACCGCGGAATATGACAAGGCGGCTGCCTGCCTGCAGGAAGCCATTGCGTATCTGCCGGAGGAAACCATCCTGCGGAACCATCTGGGCATTATCTACCGCATGGCCGGGCGTACAAAAGACGCGCTTGAAGTTTTTCGCGAATGCGCACGCCGCGACCCGGGCGGCAAATGGAACGAATATAATATGCTGTGGGGATTTTTATACGAACCGGGCGATTATGCCGCCGAAACTTTTGCCGGATTGTGTGAAGAGCATGGCTGAACGTCCCGGCCTCGCCCTGTTTTGCGACCGTTTTCTCAATAATTCATTCGGCTTTCATGCCGCAGAATTCAACGCAACTTTGGAGCATTTTCCGGACGCGGTGATTTACACTCTGGCCCGCAAAATAAACGCGCCCTATGACGAAAAAAATTTCGTCGCCAATCTTCCTCTTTATGAAAAAACCTATCCCGCCATGAAGGGGCGGGTAAGGCAGTTGCATGCCCGCCTGGATAACAGCAAGCCGTCTGAAGCGACGCACAGCCTGCTGTCGGTCAGGCGCGGGGTCTGGCAGAAGCCGCGCCATGCCTACAGCATCTTTCTGGCCAATGCGATTTTGTTTCTGCCTCTCTGGGAATATCTGCATATTCCTTTCAGTTTTACGCTCTATCCCGGCGGCGGATTTCAGATGTCTGAAGGGCGCTCGCAAAAGGGTCTGGAGCGTATTTTCTGTTCCCCGATGTTCCGTTCCGTTACGGTCACCATGAAAAACACGCTGGACTATATCCGGCATGAATTTTCCGTGCCGGATGAAAAGATTTTTTATCTTTACGGCGGCCCCTTGCCAGTGGAGGGTGCCGATAAATCCTTCTCGTTGAAAAAACACTATCCGGCGGATAAGCTAACTCTTGATATCTGTTTTGCCGCGCACCGTTATTCCGCTTTCGGCATCGATAAGGGTTATGACAGTTTTATCGTTACGGCCGAAAAGTTGCGGCAGAAATTCCCCTATCTGCGTTTCCATGTAGTAGGTGATTACAATCCCGCCATATGGGATGTACGCAGTCTTGGCGACAGCATAGAATTTCACGGTTTCTTGCCGACTGAAGAGCTAGCCGCATTCTATTCACGCATGGATCTGTTCTACAGCGCGTGCAAGCCCGGCATTTTAGGCAAGGGCACTTTTGACGGGTTTCCGACGGGCGCGGCGATCGAGGGCGCCGCGGCGGGCGTTGCCCTCGGATCAAGCGATCCGCTCAATCTCAATGAGGTTTTCAGCGATGCGCAAGATATCATTCTCCTGAAAGGCGATCCTTCGCAGGATGCCGCAATTCTTGCGCCTTACCTCCAGGCACCCGAACGGCTCTATGCCCTGGCCGGGAAGGGGCGCGCGACAGTCCTGCGGCACTTCAGCCGTGCGGCGCAGATGGGCCCGCGCCTTTCACGCCTGGAAAAACTGATTGCGGCTGGATAAAGACGAGGTTATTTCCTTTCAGGCGTTACTGCGGGAGTCCGGCTCTGATGCGTTTACCCATCGTGAATTTTTTCCGGCTTTCTCCCGGCACGGCCGAGATTGTTTTTTACCGCCTCAACCATATTTATTACAAACTGGTAATGAACGGGCTTTTCCGGAAGCTCGCCAATCCCGTCAGGGCCCGCCGTCTTTTTAACGCGCGCTTTTACACAGACAAACTTGGATTCTCTCTGCCGCCATCATCGAAAGCATTACGGCATTTTCTGACTTATGGAATTGATCATAAAATTGATCCTCACCCTTTGTTCGATACGCAGTTGTATGTGAAATGCACGCCTGGCGTCAGCACGCACAGACTAACGCCCTTTGAGCATTTCATCTGGTTTGGGGGCCGGGCAGGGCGCATTCCTTTATCATTGGATGCAAGAGATGCCGAAGAGCGTATCCAGCAGGCGCTGGCGCTTGACCCCGGCAATCCTATGGCGATGGCTTTGCTTTTCGGTCTTCATCTCAAACAAAACCGTCTTGATGACGCGCGGCAGCAGCTTGATACGCTGCTTCCGGTTCTCAACAGGCAGAAACCTTCTCTGCTGCACCGTTATTTTGGCTGGGAGTCGAATGCATTGGCTTCAAGTCTGGTACAGGCTTTTCCTTATCTGATGCGCTTGCAGGATGAAAAAGCGGTCGCCGATATTTGCGGCGCTGTTCTGCGTTTATGCGGGTTGCTGTGCCGGAAAGCGCTTGTCCTCAGCATCGCGAAGGAAAACCAGTTCGACAAAAAAATTCTTGAAAGTTTTTTTGCATCCTACGCTTCGCTGAAGCCATGCCTTTCGGTAAAGGATTTCTGCGAAAAATACGCCTGTTTTTACCGGGACATCTGGCCCGAACGTCCTATCACACCGCCACAATTGCAATTTCTCGTTCCTCCGCCCCCGCTGGAAGCCGAGTGCGGTGATCTGACATCCTATCCGCTGTCGATCGGCGTTTTGACGGATGTTACGGCCTACAGCAACAGCAACACGCTGTATGCCCGGGATGTTCTGGTTGGCGACGGTTTCGTGCATCGCCGTTCGCCGGATTCTGTTTTCGTGGATAATATCCGTTCTATCCCGATCATCATTGGGGTTGTTGATAAGGCCACCGCCATTGCAGATTTACCGCGGACGAAACCTCGGCGGATAGAGAGTGGCCTGCAAATGTTCGGCGCGCAGACGCAAAATTACGGCCACTGGTTTCTGGAATATCTGCCACGCATGCTGGCTTATGATGATGATCTATGTCCACCGGATTATCCGATCATCGTCGATAATAATATGCCGCCGACCTCGCTGGCAGCGCTTGATTTGTTAAACATCAAAAGGCGTAAAGTCATAGCCCTGGGATCGGATGAGGTTCTTCAATTCGATCGCCTCGGTGTGGCCTCCATGCCCGCTTTCTTTCCCTGCGACGTTTTCCGGATGCCTGTTTATGACACTGTCTGGCCAGCGGATATTTTTATCGAATTGCGCCGCCGCATTCTTGAGGTGCTCAAGCAGCGGAACATTTCCATTGCTCCCCAAAAACGCCGCCTCTTTATCTCGCGCAAAAATTATGGATTTCGCAAACTGGTTAATGAAAATGAGGTCTGGGAATTTCTTGCAGCGCAGGGATTTGAGAAAATCCTGCCGGAAACACTTTCCTTTGCCGAGCAGGTGCTGCTTTTTCATTCAGCGGAGATCATTGCAGGCAGCTGCAGTTCAGCCATGACCAACACCTTGTTTTGTCAGCCGGGAAGCCAGATTATCGGCTTTATCAACGAAACTCTGTCCTTCAATTTTAACGGCTATGCCAGCTTTAATTGCAGCGGCGGGGCCGACATGCTGTTTATCCGGGGCGAGAATGTTGCCAGTGATTATCCGGGGCATCCCTATCACCGTGATTACCAGGTTCCGCTGTCAGCCGTGAAAGACGCCCTCGATCGTGCCGAGGCGGCGCTGGCTGCGGGCGCGCGAAAAAGCGCTTAAGGCCGATGGTGTTTCAACAACTCGCCCATCATCTTCGCCGGACTTTCAAATCCTGGCGCCATAACGGCTTTGTGGGTGTTGTCCAGTTTCATCTGGATCTTTGGGCGTTGCGGCTCTGGCGCTATGGCGAAATTAGACGCGCAATTCGGCTGATGCGTTACAGTCTTCGGCTGAATCCGCAACATTCCTACGCCCACGGCTATCTCGGCTGCATGTTGAACGCGATTGGCGAGGTGGACGAGGCCAAGGCGGCGCTGCGCCGGGCTCTGGTGCTTGGTAATCCTTCCCCTGATTTTCAAATTTGTCTCGATGCCATAAAATTCAACAACCCGGCGCATTTTGATGCGATTACACCCCGCACCGATGTAAAAGCCGCGGCGCTTATACTTGATCATTGCTTTCCCGCGCCGCTTTCGAGCTTCCGTTTTGGCGAATATACGGCCTATCTGAAAGAAATTCCTCAAAGCCATACATTGTCTTCGGTGAGCGACAGTATTGTTCAGAGGAATAATGCACCGGGCTTTATGGATTATGCCCGCCATGTTGCCGATGGTCATCATATCGGGCTGGAGCGCATACGGCCGTTTGGCCAGCATGGAATGGCGCGTGCCGGAATAGCCTATTGCGTCTTCTTAAGTAACGCTTCCCAGTTCTTTCTCGAAACCCCTTCGCTGGGTGCAGATAAAATCGCTTTTACGCTTTATCCCGGCGGCGGTTTCGATATGCATAATCCTTTGTCCGACCACAGGTTGCGAAGATTGTGCGACGACAAGCGGCTTGCCTATATCATCACAACGCAAAATCTGACCCATCGCTATCTGATCGACCGGGGCTTTTGCGAGCCTGACCGGCTGCTGCATATTTTTGGCGGTATTTCGCCTCTGGTCTTTGCCAATGAGAATGTGCCCGCCGCATCTTTGGTGCGGAAAGAAAGCGGCCACCTAAATATTTGTTTTGTTGCCCGGAGCTACACGCCTCAAGGCATCGAAAAAGGCTATGATGTTCTGGTCAAAGTGGCGCAACGCTTGCGTCACCGCACCGACATCACTTTCCATGTTGTTGGCGGCTTCACGGCGGAATCGATTGATCTGGAAGGCGGTCAGAATATCCGGTTTTACGGCATTCAGCAGCCGGATTTCTTCCCGGATTTCTACCGCAGCATGGATATTATTCTGTCGCCTAATATATCGCTGAGCCGCCTCTTAAAAACCCGGCAGATGATTTTCGACGGCTTTCCGACCACATGCGCTGTGGAGGCGGGCACTTACGGCGTGGCGATGTTTCTTGCCGATTTTGAATCTCTCAACCGGGATTTGTTGGGAAAGCCCATTTTTCGTCCGGGCATTGATTTTGAACTCATCGATCGGAACGACAGGATAATCGCTGAACTTTTGGTTCAATATGCTGAAGATCGTGAAGCTCTGCATCGGCTTGCCATGAATGGCCGCGCGGTTTTGCTGCGCGAATTTTCCTATGAGAAACAAATGCGGCCGAGAATTGATATGCTCAGGAAACATATGCCCTAATGTTTGGACGCTTCATCCTTTGAGCCATCGCGCCGCTGGCAGTGCCGTTCATACCATTCATGCCGCAACGTCAGCAGCAGGGGCCGCAAGGCCGGAGGCAGAAGGGCGGCGATGGGCTTCAAGGTATCGATATGGCTCCGGAAAATGGTCGGCCCCATGCTGCGTGAAGCCTTATGGCGGCGATAGAGCAGCAAAACCTCAGGCACGACATCGATGCGGTAGCCCGCGATAGAAGCGCGAATGAACACGTCAAAATCCTCAAACATCATGTCACGATCGCCCTGAAAACCGCCCAGCGCCTCGAATACCTCGCGACGGAACAGGGAATTGGTCTCGCCGAATTTATTGATAAAGGGAGCAAGCCCAAGCGCATTGCCGAGCGGCGGCCAGCCGACGGGGCGTGTGGCGCCGCCGCTGCGTTCCGGCATATGGGCAGTCGGCGGGAAGCTCATATCACTATCGGGATGCAGGCCGATAACGCAGCTGAGAATATCGCAGCCTCGCGCCGCTGCGGCCGAAAAACGCTCCAACTCATCCGGGTAAGCGATATTGTCGTCATCCATAAACAGCAGATGCGTGCTCTTCGCCAGCGAGGCAGCGTAATTGCGCGCTGCCGACGGGCCTGCGTTGGGCCGTGTTTCCCACCGCCATCCGCGGGATTTAAAGAGGGGGGCAAATTCTTGTCGCAGTTCTTCGACTTTTTTATCTGTACTGCCATCATCAATAACGATCAACTCAAACGCAGCGAGGCTTTGCCCGGTCAAAGAATTGAGGGCCTCACGCAACAAAACAGGACGGTTATAGATCGCCATGCAGACCGAGATGGAAACGGGTTCTGTCGCGGTCTTGCCATGATGGGATGGTGTAATCTTGTCCAGCCACGCACCCCAGGCGCTTGCGTCTTTTCCATCATCCAGCGCGGCAACATTACGGGGAAATGCCCAGCCTGCTGCCACCAGCCAGTCGGCGGTATCCATGGTTGTGCACAGAACGGCGTCAGCCATCGCCATGGTTTCGCGCTCGAGAAAATCTGTCTCCATATCCGTATAGCCGGAGGGGAATTTCATCGCCTGTTCCAACCTCAGGGCGAAGGGCTCGCAGGCATGGATGACAAAGGCAGTATCCTGGAAGGCGAGACCGAGCTTCCGCGCCATTCCGGCATAATAACCTGTGCCGAAACCATGCTGCCAAAGAACGAAATCGAATTTCTTTTCACGCAGCCAGTGATAAACGCCCAGTGCCTGCAGCGGCACATACCAGTTGGTTTCGCGGTAGAGGCCCGCCAGTCTTTCATACGCAAAAACTTGCTGCGCGGGCGGTGCAGTTTTTTGTGAAGGCGGTGCGAGATCAAGGAAAGTAACTTTCCAGCCATCTTCCGCCAGCTGCCGGGCCATATCGAAAGCTGCAGGATTATTTTGCGCCGTGCTGTCGCTGATCAGAGCCAGGCTGCGCCCGCGCCCTGCGCCTGTGGCGCGCAGGGCAAGCTTCTGAAAGGATGGCGGCAAGGAAGAGGGGGTAAGCGCGAACCGACTGAACATAAGGCGGGATTATAAGCGCGTTTCCTTATGGGTCTTCAAGAATTTTCGGCTGGTCTAGCGATAGGCATATAAAACTGTGGATGCCGCGCCCAAGGGGTAATGGTGCCGGAAGCCGAGCTTGTAATCGAGGTCCAGATTCAGAACAAACTCGGTCAGCGTCACATAATCCTCTGGCTTGTGGTAAATGCCGATCGACATCAACGGGCGGTTGCGCGTGATGGTTTTAATTGCGCCTTCCATGGCTTTCAGTTCCGACCCTTCGACCTCGAACTTGATAAAGGTTGCATCCTGATTGGTAGCGATATCCACCGAGGTTACGGGCAGTTCGGTTGCCTGCGTGCTGATCTTCTCATTGTCATGAATGCGGTCGGTGATACCGCCTTCGATAAAATGCGCGCCGCCGACCATCTCACCCAATTCAGCACCGAAGCCAACATCGCTCTGATGTGTGTGGCTTGTTGAGAAATGCAATTTGCCTTCGCCGTTCCACAGGCCCTTTTCGATAATCGTGATTTTCTCCTCGATGCGGTCAAGATAGACGCCGCGCAGCCAGTGCAGCCGCTTGCGGATTTCGCGGTTATGCTCGGCCAGAGGCTCAAAAGTATAGATGTGCTTAAATTTTCCTTTCACGGCACGCAGAAAAGCCTCGACGCCATAGCCGACATGGGTGCCGCCATCGACATAGACTTCCTTCTCCGAGAACTGAAAGAATTGGCGGTTGATTTCATAGGAATCGAGCCGGAAACGTTCGCAATTCATTCCGACACAACAGGTTTCGATGTAAAAGGGATTGAAGGTGATGCGATACATCAACATGCAAAGCCACGAAAAGCGCGAATAGAAATCATCCAGCTTTTCGCCGATCTGAAGCAGCCGTTCCCAGTTTTTGAATGTGAATTCAAAAAACTCATAGCCATAGGTAAAGAAAGCGCCGATTTCGCCGCGCGTATCCATTTTGTGCATCTTCATCAGGTGCACGATATGCATAGGATCAAGAAATGTCAGATCCCACGCCATGCAACGCTGCATAAAGAAATTGTAGCCGGGCCGAT
>JANRKK010000030.1:0-67018 GCA_033763555.1 Alphaproteobacteria bacterium
AGGCTTATACTATGTTAACGGGAACTGACAAGCTTTTAGGGGCCTTTTGGTGAAATCGGGCTGATTAACAGCCCTGTTTACCGCCGTTTATCCCGGCCGGAAGAGGGCCTGGCCCTGCCCCGCCCGAGGGTGACAAGGCTGCTGCCCGCTTTCAGGCGTGGCTTGCGAGCCAGCACCCCGGCGGGTTTCTTTGTATGCAGGAAGCTTGCCCGGCTTTTTTGCACCGATTTCCGAGCCGATTTCTTCAACGGAGTGGCGCCGACATCCTGCAGAATGCTGAGAGATTTAAGCCCCTGCCGCCAGGCGGAGAGCAAAAGAAATTCGTTTTTCTCCACCGGGCTGTTGGCGGGAAGCGCCAAAGCCAACCCCACATCGCCCGAGATAAAACCCTGCACGGCAGCAGCCATGCGAATGCGCGCTTCGGAAGAGATGTCCGCCGCCCGGGCGAAAACAAAAATATGCTGGCTGCGCAACTCTTTCGCGCCCTGAACGGAACCGTGGCCATAGCAATAAGCGTTGGCTGCCGCGATATCGCTGCCGGAAAAACCCAGATG
The DNA here is from genome assembly GCA_033763555.1 of Alphaproteobacteria bacterium. GTDB lineage: Bacteria > Pseudomonadota > Alphaproteobacteria > UBA9219 > UBA9219 > JALYJG01. The sequence continues at coordinate 555 of JANRKK010000030.1, forward strand.
CCGCAGCAATTCAAAACGCGCATCCTTCATTTTGGCTGCTGGAACTTTTAAAACGCGGCGGCAAAAATCTTCGCCGACAATCCATGGCGTACAGGCCAGCCTTATATCACCGACATAGGGTAGGTAATTTTCAATTTTCTCTATTGTTCCGGCATCGAAGCCACGCGCATGCAGTGCCATGTGATTGATGGAAGGCGCATGCTCCAGCGTGCCCGTTCCCATAACATGCCGGACAATCGAACGGCTGGCGGTCGCGTCATAACCCAGCCGCGCCAGCGCTTCCGTCACGGAAGGATGAATATCCTTGCGGACAAGATCGGCATCACCCGGCTGCATAACGGCGAGAGAAGTCACAGGCTCAATGCCCTGCGCTGCACTTTGCATAAACAGCATCAATTCAGGAGAAGACGACAAAGCGGTAACTTGTGTATGCCGCAGCCCGTGCTGCCGCACCAATTCCAAAACCTCGTCCCAGCGGCGGCGCACGGCGGCAACCAGTGCCAGATCGGGACAGCTTTCCAGCACCAGCGGCGCGGGAAGCACCGAAATTTTTTCGTAATCATTTTTGTCGCCATAGGCAGCACGACGGTGATTGCGCAGTGCCCGCAGTACAATTTCGCGACCACCAGCAAAGGCGGCGCTGGGGCCGCGCAGTCCGGCAAGTTCGGCTGATGCTGCGTAAGCTTCCGCCGTAATAACGGCACTGACCGCTGCGGCGATCGAACGCCCCGCTTCGCTGTCATAGGGCAGTGCCAGCGCCATCAATAAGGGTGAGAGGTTGCAGAAACCGATATCCAGCTGTGGCCCGGCGCGGTCGCCGTGCAAATCCAGCAGCAAGACCAGCAAACGCGTGGCATGGCGCAAAGCTTCGATATTCACCGAACCGTCATTATGGCGGAACGCCATGATATCCAGCATCGCCCGCATGCGATGCCCTGATGGTGCAGCGCCCCAATCCGCGGCAATATCCGAAAGCTGAAGCGTGATCGCCGAGGCCTTGCCCCGCGCCGCCCAGATTTTCTGCCATTGTGCACGCATTGCCTGATCAGCCGAGCCGCGCACAGCCGCATCGATCATGACATTGGGAATATCCAGAACACGCGGCGCTGTTTTTGGATTTTCATCCGGGCCGGATGCAGAATTTTCAATCCCATAGGCCCAGGCAAGCCCCAAATCGGCAAGATCACACGGTTCCAGCGCCGCCATGCGTTGTACAAGCAGGGAACGGGTTTCATCGAAGAAAGCGCGGGCTTCATTTTCGCTGGCAAACAGCCCCTGTTTCCAACCTGCGTAAGCCGCGGAACCGACAACGCGATCAAAAACCTGCCGCGCGCTGAATTCCTCGACCCTCGATGCGCTGTTGCCTGTGCGCCGCCACAGCCAGGAAGGCACCGTATTTTCTTCAACCGCCTTCAACCGCGTGGGAATGGTTTTGCAAACAGCCTCATCAGCCAGAAGCGATGCGGCTCCGGCACTCCAGCCATCAGGACTCTCCAAAGCGGGCCAGCTTTCATCACCTTCCTGTTCCGGCTCACGGAAATGAATCAGCGCATAGGCATCCTGATTGCCGCGCGTGAAGATGCGCTCGATAGGAGCCAGAAAGCCGTGTTTTTTCAGATGATTAGGCATCGAAGTGGGCATGTGGGATAAAGTTATCCACAAAATGATGTGGTCTAACCTTTATGTGCCACAAAATATGGTATCTTGGAAGGGAAAGTTATTCACAGTACAAGGCTGACCTTGGTAGGATATTCACAAAAATCATGATCGGAATAATTCGATGAACGATAAAGAAGTACGAGAATTGTATAGTGCGCTTGCAGCTGAAGCCGGAGTTTCTGTGGAAGATCTTATTCGATCCACTAACGCAGAAGCTTTTGCGATCACAAATCTTCCACCTTATCCAACAGCTCCTCGCCGCCCCCAACCACGGCGCAGATCCAAGCCGAGGTTTGTCCGGCCTGCAAAAAGCTAGATTTCCTTGAAAAACAAGCATTAAGACAGTGATTTCCTCCTTGATTCCAGCGGTTTTCCCTCTATAGTGCCCCCGCTTTACAGCTCCTTGCCCGTTCCTTGAGGACGGGCTTAGACCGGAGCGGCTGATGCGTCGGGATAGTCCCGGCCCAGCGTCCGGTCGTTTGAACCCAGAGGGAGTGTGGTTATGCCACTCTACGAGTCTGTCTTTATTGTCCGGCAGGATATTCCTGCCGCCCAAGTTGAAACACTGTCCACCAGCTTCGCCGATATCGTGCAAGCCCAGGGCGGCAAGGTCACCAAGACCGAACAGTGGGGCCTTCGCAGCCTCGCCTACCGCATCAACAAAAACAAAAAAGGTCATTACGTCCTTTTCAATCTCGATGCGCCGCCTGCGGCCGTCACCGAATTGGAGCGCAATCTGCGCCTGAACGAAGATATTCTTCGTTTCCTGACCGTACGCGTCGAAACTCTGGAAGAAGGCCCGTCGGCCATCCTCCGCAAGGACGAACGTTCGGAGTCTGGTTTTGGCGATCGCGAATTCCGCAGCGACCGTCCGCGTCGCGCACCGCGCCGTGATGATTCAACCGACAGCGAAGGAACCGTAGCATGAGAGAACAATCCTCAGCCCCCAGTGGTGATCGTCCGCGCCGCAGTTTCGGCGGCTTCCGTGGACGTCCCAAACATTGCCCCTTCAGCGGCAAGAACGCGCCGAAGATCGATTACAAGGATGTGAACATGCTGCGCCGCTATATTTCCGAGCGCGGCAAGATCATGCCAAGCCGCATCACAGCTGTTTCCGCCAAGAAACAACGTGAATTAACGGTCGCCATCAAGCGCGCGCGTTTTCTGGCGCTCGTGCCCTATGTCGATAAAAAGGCAAGCGGCTAGGCTGAACATGTCCCCTTCCCTTGCACCACGCGGCCTTCCGGGTCTCGCAGGTGCCGTCCTCGCGGGCGGCGCCAGCGCGGGCCTGTTCGCTGTCGCGCTGATGCATGCGGGAACGGCCCTGATCTTCCTCGCCTATCTCGCGGCGGTGCCTGTCTTTATTGCCGGATTGGGCGCAGGAGTTTTTGCGGCGCTGATCGCCTCGGCGACAGGCATAGCCTATCTGGCCTCCTCGCAACCCGTGAATTACGCCGTTGCTTACGCCTTTATCAATGCCCTGCCCTGCATTCTTCTGACGACGCTAGCTCTACGTCCACAAAGCGGCGCAGACAAGAAATCGCTGCGCTATTCTGAAGGTGATGTGCTGACGTCCGCCTGCGTGTATACATGCGTGGTCTTTCTCGTTCTCATCGGAGCCACATGGAACGAAGAAGGCGGCCTGTTGGGGCTGACAACCCGCTTGATCAAGGAAGCCGCGGCCCCGGCGACCGCCCAGATGGATGCCGCCGTAGCCCAGCAATTCACCGAGATGGTAATGCGTCTGGTGAAGTTTACACCTGCGATGACGGGCCTGTCGTGGGTTCTTATTCTTGTGATCAGCCTGGTTGCCGCACAGATCATCGTCCAAAAACAAAAATGGAATCTCCGTCCGGCTTTCGCCTTTCACGGGCTGCATGTGCCGGGTTGGTTGATTTTCGCCGTTGCCGCCACAGGCATGGCTGGAGCCTTTGCTCCCGCACCCTATGACTATATCGGCAGCAATCTCAGCATCATTCTTGGCCTTCCTTTCTTCTTTGCGGGCCTGGCCATTGTCCATGTGTGGGCGGCGCTGCAGAAATCGGGAAATCTCATTCTGACTTTCTTTTATTTGTTCATGACGATCCTGCCGCTGTTCGCTGTTATTCCGGTGTTTGTCGGCGTGATCGACCAATGGGCCAATTTCCGGCAGCGCTTCAGCCGCCGCAACGCATCAACGTGAATTGAGAGGAGAGTGCCATGATTGAAGTCATTTTGCTGGAACGGATCGAACGGCTTGGCCAGATGGGTCAGGTGGTCAAAGTCCGCCCGGGTTTTGCCCGTAATTTTCTGCTGCCGCAGAAAAAGGCTCTGCGCGCGACCAAGAGCAACATGGAAGTGTTCGAGAAGCAACGCGCCCAGCTGGAGGCCAGCAACGCCAATGAACGCTCCAAGGCCGAAGGTGTAAGCAAGAAGATGGGCAACCTCACGCTCTCCATCATCCGTCAGGCGAGCGAAACAGGCCAGCTTTACGGTTCCGTCAGCGCCCGCGACGTCGCAGATGTCGCCAAGGAAGCCGGGCACACCATCAACCGCACGCAGGTGCAGATCGATATCCCCATCAAGACACTGGGCCTCTTCCCTGTGAAGGTAAAACTGCATCCTGAGGTGACGATCAAAGTCACGATCAATGTTGCACGTTCACCGGAAGAAGCCGCCGTGCAGCTTGAAAAGGGTGCTGCCGTGACCAAAGCCATGGCCGAGCGTGCCGAGGTTGAAGCAGCATTTGGCGTTCCTGGCGCTGAAGGCGACGAAGCGGCTGAAACCAAGAAACCAGCGAAGAAAGCAAAGACCAAAAAAGCCGATGCGGATGAAGCTGCCGCTGAAGAGCCTGCCGAACCCAAGGCCAGCAAGCCAAAGGCCAAAAAGGCTGCAGCGAAGAAGTAACAACGACCAAACGTTTTACTTCCCATGTCCTACGCGGTTAAGGAAATCTTCTTCACGCGCCAGGGCGAAGGCCATCATACCGGGCGCGAAGCTGTTTTCTGCCGTTTTTCCGGCTGCAATCTATGGAACGGCCTCGAACAAGACCGCTTTTCATCCAAAACCATGTGCGGGTTTTGTGACACGGACTTTGTTGGTGTAGATGGCACAGATGGCGGTTATTATACACCCGCCGCACTTGCCGAAAAAATCGCTTCTTTTTGGCCCGCGAATAATCCTAACCGTTTCGTTGTCTGCACAGGCGGTGAGCCGCTTCTGCAAATGGACACCGATCTGGTCGAAGCGCTGCATGCGCAGAAATTTACCATTGCCATCGAAACCAATGGAACACGAAGGCCACCGGAAGGGATTGACTGGATATGTGTCAGCCCGAAGGCTGGAACCCGTCTTGTCCTCAATCACGGTAATGAGCTCAAAATCGTTGTTCCGCAAGTCGGCCTCGACCCGACTCAATTCGAGCATTTGAAGTTCGACCATTTCTTTGTGCAGCCGATGGACGGGCCAAGTGTTAAAGAAAATACGGTGATCGCGGAAGTTTTTGCCAGCGAGCGACCCTTATGGAAAGTCAGCCACCAGATGCACAAGATTTGGGGTATTCGGTAGACTTCCGTTGCTACCACACAACACCCACAATTTTAAACAGACTCTTTTACGAATTCCCTAGCTCATGGCAGCGCGTTTCTTACCGCTTCTTTATGAAAGCTTTGCCCTACTGCATGTCTGTTCAATCTTTGGGGGAATCATGAAAAATCTGTATCTTCTTCTCATCCTTATTGCCATCGCGCCCATGCTTGCAGCCTGCTCATCCAGCTGCGAATGCCCGAAGTGCCCGGCAACGACGATCATCACACCAAACTAAACCTCTAGCCAGAGCGGTTTGACGGCTGGCCCGCATCACCCTTCGGTGCTAAGAAGTATGCTTGATTATCGCTTCGTATCTGTGGGGATAAAAGATGTTTGGTTTCAACAGCCGCCGACTGGCTCTTGTTCTTGGCGTTTTTTTGGCATGCCTGAGCATACCCGCTCTGCATGCCGAAGAAGCGATGTTGCCAGACTTTGTCCGCGCCAATTTGCGCCTGTCTTTGAACCAGATTGGCAGCGGCACCTACCGGAAGCTTGGATTCAGCGTCTATCGCGCCAGCCTGTGGACGGCGAATGAAACCTGGAGCCCCCGCAAGCCCTATGCGCTGCGCCTGCAATATACCCGTAGCGTCTCGCAGGAAACCTTGGCAGATACCGTTGTCGATGATATTCGTGGCCAGAATGTAACGGATGAAGAAACCTTCAAGCGCTGGGAAAAAACTCTGCGCGATGTTCTACCCGCAGTGGAAGATGGCGATGTCATGGTCGGTGTGGCACTGCCAGGAAAAAAATCCTACCTGTTCTTTAACGGCAAGGAAATCGCCCGCATTGATGATCTGGCCCTCAGCCAGGCTTTCTTCAATATCTGGCTGGGCGACGGCGCCGACCCGGATTTGAAGAGGAAATTGCTGGGTGGATAAGAAGTAGGGTGATTTATATGGGTTTTAACCATAAAAACCTGAAAGCTCATAAGTTAAGGCAGGTTGTGCACATGGCCATTCTCCAGGAAAGTAATCTATAGAGGAAAAATTCTGATATAATGCGGCTCCTTACTAAAATTATACTGTTACATCATATATATAAGGTTGGCAGACGTAGAATATACTAGTTTTAAAATTTGAAACCCGGAGAATTCTTATGGAAATTCTGGCGAATAAGCCCCCTCATGCCGATGAAATCCTGCTTGCGCTGCGCAGTGGCTCCAAACTGGAAGTTAGTGAAACAAAACGCTCGGCTTTTGCCAAAGCTCTTGAATATCTCCGTGAGGAACGGCTGATTGAGATAGCAAACGCCCAAGTGGAACAACGCGAAGGCCGCGGCGATAACTTTACATTTGCCAAGAGTGAGATCACGGGAACATTCCGCCTAACGATAAGAGGCGAATTGGAAACAGACCGCCTTATGGGCTTGAACAGCAATGAGGTTGCAACCACCGCGCGCAGAGCTATTCTTCAAGCAGCACTTCTTCGAGGAAGACATAAAGGTGTAGTAACTACGGATGTCGTTTTACCAAATGTCGGGCCTGCACGGCGCGAAGAATTTTTTAAGAATCTAGAATCTAGAGGCTTGTTGCAAACAGTAGGCATAAAGAAAGGTCTTTTTTCAATAGCAGGATATGCCACAACAATCGAAGGTGAGAGAGCCCTGGATAAGCTCGAAAGTCGGAATAGCAAGGAACTGGAACAACATGCTCTCCGGAGAATAATGCTGGAGGCTTTACACGCCCAGACCAATGGTAATGCCCTGGCTATGGGCTCCACACCATTTGTTGAAGATGTAGGACGCACCCGCATGGAATTCCTGGTTCAAAATCTTGTGGATGAAGGGTACCTTCAGCGCACAAGTATTCCTCAAGGAATGTTTTCGACCCCAGCTTATCAGTTAACAGAAGCAGGAGAAGAAAGAGCTCAGGATCTTTTGCAACAAAATCCGCGCCGGAGCGCTGAAGCGGCCAAGAAGCTCCCCAATCATCAGCCCAGAGTATAAGCTATTTACCCTTAGACAAGCTTTTATCAAGAGCATAGCCTATTTCGCGAACACAACTCTCCCAATCGCCTGGGCCGGGTTGGCCAAAAATACGGGCGGTCGGATACCAGGGATTTTTTTTCCGATTTTGTAGCCAGCGCCAGCAACCGCCATACCGCGACAAGACCCAAACAGGCTTACCAAGCCCGCCCGCCAGATGGACAACCGACGTATCGACGGAAATGACAAGGTCGAGATTTTCAACGATCACCGCCGTGTCCATGAAATCCCCGACCTCAGGCATATAATCAATCAGGCGAGCGCGCAGCCCATTGGCGTCTATCTCGCTGGAAGCTTCCCCTTTCTGCAAATTATAAAACTGGCAATCGGCAACATCGAGAAGAGGTTTCATCAGGGCAAGGCTCAGGCTTCTTTGACGATCGGTGACATGAGCGTCAATCTGGTTCTTCCGAGGGTTTCCAGCCCAGACCAGCCCTACCTTAAAGCCTTGGGCATCCGCAAAACGCGGCGCCCATTTGGCTCGCGCTTCCTCGCTTACATATAAATACGGAATAGCTTGCGGAACCGTATCCAATGTCGTACCGAAAATACGCGGCAGGCTCATCATGGGAATTTGATAATCAAAATCGCTTGGTGTTGCCGCCGTCACAACCTCATCAATGAAAGGGCAGTTTTTCAGCAACCTGACCAAAGGCTCGCGACACATCACGATAACCGTGCCACCCCTCTCCTTGCACAAAGCGGCATAGCGGACGAATTGCAGAACATCCCCCAGCCCCTGCTCGCCCCAGATTAGAAGGCGTTTGCCTGCGAGAGGGCTTCCGTCCCACCGCGCGGTTTTGAAAGGCATGGCCTGACACATCGGGTTACACTCGAAGCGCGATTCATAAAGCTCCCACCCCTCGCGATATTCTCCCAGCATCAGGAGTGCCAAGGACTTCCCCATTCGGGCTTCCGGCGATTGCGGATTAACGCTCAAGCTTTGCTCATAACCCATTCGCGCCTCTTCGGGGCGATTGAGCTCCATCAACAGGCTGGCGCGATTGATCATCGCATCTGTATTGTCAGGCTGAAGCCTTAAAACTTTTTCATATTGCTCCGTGGCTTCCGGCAGCTGGCCCCTGTCATGGAAAATAGTACCGAGATTCAGATGCACATTCATATCATTCGGCGTGAGTTGTGCGAGCCGCTGATAAAGCACACAAGCTTCTTCGGATTGTCCTGTATTGCGCAGCAGATTGCCAAGGCTGGTCAGGATCTCCACATTATCCGGCGCAAGGCGAAGCGCATGGCGATAATGGGCGATTGCCTGATCGTCCTTTTTCTGCGCACGAAAAGCGTGGCCGAGAAATCCATGTGTTTGCGCATTATCCGGCCGTATCTGTAGAGAACGCTCCAGCCAGATGATGGCATCATCCAGCTTGCCGCTGGCGTAAAACATATTGCCCATATTATTGATGGAGTCCCAATAATCCGGGGCGATTTCAACCGCCCGCTGATACCGCATTAAGGCATCATTAAATTTGCCCTGGCCAGAAAGAGCGACGCCAAGGCTGTTAAGGATCTCCGGCTGATCGGGCTGAATTCCAAGCGCTTTTTCCAGATAGCTGATTGCACTTTCCGGTTTGTTCCACTGAACATACAGGCCGCCCAGAAGCCGCAGCGCATCGATATGCAAAGGATCAGCAGCCAGAACTTCCTGATAGGACCGCTCCGCCTCGGGAATCTGTCCCGTCTGGTGGAACTTCACCGCCTTTTGCATCATGGCGAAGGATGGGTTTGACTTTTTCATGAAGATGCAAGCTCCCGCAAACAGCCTACACCCCTGCCCGCAGGCTGCAAAATGCAAAAACCGGGTTGGCGACCGGACGCTTATGCGCTAATCACTCTTGCCAAGACACGCCTTCCTGAACCCCACAGAATCCAGAATGACTCTCGCGCTGCCGGATGTGACTTTATGCGCCGTGACCGCCATCAATCACGAATTGACGGTGCGCGCCATGAAGAAATGCCTTGAGCATTGCTCCTTCGCCGATGTGGTTCTGGTTTCCAGCCAACCCGTAGACGCGCCCTTCCGGGTGGAGGTAGTTCCGCCTTTCTCCGGTGCGGAATATGCGCCTTTTGTCTGCCAGAAACTGGCGCAGTATACGCCATCGGCCTATAATCTTCTGGTTCAATATGACAGCTACATTATCGAACCAGCCGCCTGGGATAATCACTTTCTCGATTACGACTATATCGGCGCCAAATGGCCCTGGCATGTTGAAGGGCGGCGCGTGGGGAACAGTGGCTTTTGCCTGAGATCAAAAAAACTTCTGGATATTCTTGCCACCATGACTCTGCCCCCGCTGGGCACCTATGTCGACGACACCTATATCTGCCATACCATGCGCGATTATCTTGAGAAAAACTACGACATCAGAATAGCCCCGGAAGATATTGCCGACCGCTTTGCCTATGAAAGGCATAAACCCGATCACCCAACATTCGGGTTCCACGGCATGTTCAATTTCTGGCGCCATGCCGATGACGCGGAAATGGAAGACATGATCGATCTTCTGGATGATCTGTACGTCACCTCACGCGCCTATGCCGAGATTTTGTTTCACCATCACAATGTGTGTAAATTCCGTATCTTTCATAAAGGCTACCGCCGCCTGCGCGCCCAAGTCCCGCCGCCGCACATCAAAGACCATCTTTTGCAATTTTTGAAAGATACCGCGTTTATTGATGGATTAATCAAGAGCGGCGAGGAGTTGTGTGGGTTTTATGGGGTGTGATTTCTAAGATCGAGCCATACAAGATTTTGCATGCGGTCTGTCCCACTTGTGAGACCCACCTACGTGAAAAGTCCTGTAAGTCATTGATTTTAACGATATGGCGCCCTACGGAATTTTTCGGAACCGCTCGGAAGCGGCGTTGGCGTCCCCTACGGGATTCGAACCCGTGTTACTACCGTGAAAGGGTAATGTCCTAGGCCTCTAGACGAAGGGGACAGGCCGTACTTAAAGCTTCAATAGGTTATCAGGCTTTCGCTGTGTGAAGCCTCTGTTGCAGCGAGGCGAGAGAGTTAGACGAGGTTGGCTCCGGAATCAAGTGTCAGATAGGCTAAATAGCCCTAAAAAACAGCTTTTTGCCTGCGACGCGGGTTCCAGTATGCTGCAGAAATGACGGATTCTCCTGCCCCGCCTGCTCTGCTTGATGTAATCGGGTTAACCATGCGCTTTGGCGGGCTGACGGCCGTCGATAGCGTTTCATTCCAGGCACTCGACCGGGAAATTACCGCCATTATCGGCCCCAACGGTGCGGGCAAGACCACTCTGTTCAACTGCCTGACGGGTTTTTACAAACCGACATCCGGCAGCATGGTTTTACACCAGAACGGCACGAACCGCGAGCTGGCCGGGCTGCCCGCGCACAGCATTGCCTGCCTTGGCATTGCACGCACTTTTCAGAATATCCGGCTCTTCGCCAAAATGACAGCGCTGGAAAATCTGATGGTCGCAGAACATCGCACGCTAATGCCCGCATCGCATTACAGTTTTGCCGGGCTGTTTAATCTGCCAGCCTACGCCCACGCCGAAAAAACTGCCGTTGAAAAAGCGCGGATGTGGCTCGACCGGATGGGATTGCTGTCCGTTGCCGACCGATTGGCGGGCGAATTGCCCTACGGGATGCAGCGGCGTCTGGAAATTGCGCGCGCCATGTGCACTGACCCCGGCCTGCTGTGCCTGGATGAACCCGCCGCGGGGCTGAATCCTTCGGAATCCATCGCGTTGCGCAAATCCATCGCCAGAATTCGCGACGAATATAAAATCGGTGTACTGCTGATTGAACATAATATGAGTGTCGTGATGGAAATTTCTGACCATGTTGTGGTGCTGGATTACGGCAAGCGCATCGCCGCCGGAACACCGAAGGAAATCCGTCATGATCCCGCCGTTATCCGCGCCTATCTGGGCGAGCCGGAAGGAGATGTGGCATAATGCTGAAACTCGAACAGGTGGCAACCCATTACGGCGCAGTTGAAGCGCTGCGCGGCGTTGACCTTGATGTGCGTAAAGGCGAGATCGTGACGCTGATCGGCGCAAATGGCGCGGGCAAGACCACTCTGCTTATGACCATCTGCGGCCATCCGCGCGCCTCAAGCGGCAGTATCGCCTTCAATGGCAATGACATCACACATCTGCCAACAGACCAGATTGTCCGGCGCGGTGTAGCGCTGGTGCCCGAGGGAAGACGGATTTTTGCCAATCTGACGGTTTATGAAAATCTGCAACTTGGCGCACTGGTTGCCGACAAAAATCATTTTTCCGGAGATATGGAACGCGTCTGCACCCTTTTTCCGCGCCTGAAAGAACGGATGAGCCAGCGTGGTGGCACCCTGTCGGGTGGAGAGCAACAAATGCTGGCCATCGGTCGCGCGCTGATGAGCCGTCCGAAGCTCCTGCTGCTGGATGAACCTTCGCTGGGCCTCGCGCCGCTGGTGGTAAAGCAGATTTTCACGGCCCTTAAGGAAATTAATGAGCGCGACGGCACAACCATTTTCCTGGTCGAGCAAAACGCCCATATGGCGCTGCGCCTGGCAAACCGGGGCTATGTTTTGGTGACAGGGCGTATTATCCTTTCCGGCAGCGGTGCCGAACTTCTTGCCAACCCGGAAATCCGCGCCGCCTACCTCGAAGGTGGCGTTGCCGCCTGACCCTGCCGAAAAGGACAAAATGAAAAAGTTTCTTGCTACTTTTGCCTTCATGCTGTTCGCCATGCATCCGGCGTATGCGGATATTATCTGGGCGGTTGCGGGACCTTATACGGGTTCGGTCGCAGCACTTGGCCTGTCACAACAGTCTGGCGTCAAACAAGCGGTTGAAGACATCAATGCCGCTGGCGGCGTCAATGGCCAGAAAATCACTCTGAAAATTTACGATGACGCCTGCGACCCGAAACAGGCTGTCGCCGTGGCGAACAAGATTGTAACTGACAATATTCACTTGGTTCTGCATGGCTCCTGCTCAGCCGCCAGCCTAGCCGCACAGAAAACCTACATGGATGAAGGCACACTGGTGATCAACCCGACTTCTTCCAATCCCAAAATCACCGATGAAGGCGGCTCCCATTTATTTCGTGCGATGTACCGCGATGATAATGCCGCCGTCGTTCTGGCAAATGAAATCAATAAAAATTATGCCGGAAAAAAGCTGGCAATCCTTCACGACAAATCCGCCTATGGTCAGGGCATCGCCGAATATGTCCGCAGCAATCTGAACAAAGCCGAATTCAAGGAAACCCTGTTCGAGGCTTATGACCCCGGCAATCATGATTATTCCTCGCTTGTAACCCGCCTGCGCGAAAAGGGTATCGAGGTTCTTTTTATGGGGTTATCCAGTTGAAACAGCCATGATCATCCGGCAAATGCGCGAGGCTGGACTAAAGGCGCAAGTGTTTGGCGGTGATTTGTCCGTACTGGAGTTCTGGAAAATCACAGGCAAGGCGGGCGAAGGCACGATGTATGCTTTTCCGCGCGATCCGCGCAAAGCGCCGGATGCCAAAGAAGTCCTGAAGAAACTGGAGAAATCTGGTGTCGTGATCGACGGCTATACGCTTTATGGCTATGCCGCCGCACAGGTGCTGGCCCAAGCCATGCAAAAAACCGATAGCACTGATCCTGGCAAAGTGGCCAATATCATTCACAAAGAAAAGTTCAAAACCGTTCTCGGTCCCTGGAGTTTCGACAAGAAAGGCGATGTCGAAAATATCCATCAGGTCATATTCCGCTGGCACAACGGCGAATATGTCGAGGTCGGCAAGTAATCTTTTCCCGGAGGCGTCATGAAAAAATATATCCTGACTTGCGCGTTTGCCGTTTTAACAGTTTCGCCTGCGCATGCTTATATCGAAATTGGCCTCGCTGGCCCCCTGACCGGCCAGTATGCCAGCTTTGGCGAGCAGATGGCGCGTGGCGCTCTCCAGGCAGTCGCCGATATCAATGCCAAAGGCGGCATTAACGGCGAGATGCTTCAGATGCAAGCATTTGATGATGCCTGCGACCCCAAACAAGCCGTTACTGTAGCCAATCAACTGGCCAGCAGAGGTATTAAATTTGTCATTGGCCATTTCTGCTCTGGCTCATCCATTCCGGCCTCCAAAGTTTACAATGAAGAAAACATCCTGATGATCTCGCCCTCCTCGACCAATCCAGCCCTGACGGATGCCGGGCTGAAGAATATTTTCCGGGTATGCGGCCGTGACGATCAGCAAGGCGCCGTGCAGGCCCATTACCTGCTCAAGCATTTCCGCGACAAGAAAATCGCCATCATCCATGACAATTCAACGGGCGGCAAAGGTCAGGCCGATCAGGTGAAGAAAACCCTGAATGAAGCAGGCGTCAAGGAAGTGATGTTTGAATCCTATATGACGGGACAGCGTGATTATTCGGCGCTGATCGCCAAGCTGAAACAGCTGGGCGCACAAGCTTTGGATATCGGCGGCTACCACACCGAAGCAGGGCTGATCGCACGCCAGATGAAAGAACAAAAAATGGATGTCCAGGTTATTGGCGGCGATGCGCTGGTGACGGATGAATTCTGGTCGATCACAGGCCCGGCGGGCGAAGGCGTGCTGATGACGTTCGAGCCCGATCCACGCAACCGCCCGGAAGCCAAACCCGTTATGGATGCCATCCGCAAAACCAAATTTGAGCCGGAAGGTTATACGCTTTATACCTATGCCGCCGTGCAGGCTGCCGTTGAGGGCATCAAGCGCGCAGGCGCTGCTAACCCGGCTAAAGTCGAAGCCGTCCTGAGGAAAGAGCCGATTAAAACCGTGATCGGTTCCATCGGCTTCAATGCCAAAGGTGATGTGACGGGCTCCAACTATGTCGTCTATCGCTGGCATAACGGAAAATATGCAGAAATCAAGGACCAGCCATGAATAAATTCTGGGCCGTTGCGACGGCACTTCTCTTTCTGTCTTTTCCTGCATTTGCCGACATCAATATCGCCGCCGTCGGCCCTGTGACCGGGCAGGATGCCATGACGGGCGAACAGATGCAGCGCGGGGCGGAAGCCGCGGTCGAGGCCATCAATGCTCAAGGTGGTGTTCTAGGCCAAAAGCTGCGCTTGATTATCAAGGATGATGTCTGCGACCCCAAGCAGGCTGTCGCCATTGCCAACGAGCTGAGTGGTGCGAATATTTCCGGCGTAATCGGCCATATGTGTTCGGGTTCGGCCATTCCTGCCTCGAAAGTCTACAACGAGGAAAACATCCTGATGATCAGCCCCTCCTCCACCAGCCCGGTGCTGACGGAACAGGGGTTTGAAAATATCTTCCGCGTCTGCGGCCGCGACGACCAGCAGGGTGATGTTGTGGCCGCCTTTATCGCCAAGCAGTATCCTGGCAAAAATATCGCCATTGTTCAGGACAAAACCGCCTATGGAACGGGGCTGGCCAATCAGGTCAAAAAAACACTGAACAAGATGGGTGTTCATGAAAAAATTTATGAATCCATTTCGCGCGGCGAACGTGATTATTCAGCGCTGCTGTCGAAACTGAAACAAAACCATATCGATGTTCTGTTCTACGGCGGCTATCACACCGAAGCGGGGTTGATCACCCGTCAGATGCGCAATCAGGGCATGAAAACGGTTTTCATCGGCGGCGATGACCTGACAACCAAGGAATTCTGGTCGATTACAGGCGATGCGGGCGAAGGCGCCTTCATGAGCTTCAACACCGACCCGCGTACCAAACCGGAAGCAACCGAAGCCGTTAAACGCATCCGCGCCAGGGGCTTTGACCCGGAAGGTATCACCCTTTACACCTACGCCGCCGTGCAGGTTTTGACGGAAGCCATGAAACGCGCTGGAAGCACGGATGCAAAAAAAGTCATTGCCGCTTTGCATGAGGGCAGTTACCCAACCGTTATCGGCCAGATTACTTTTGACAAAAAGAATGATGTGATGGACCCGGATTATATTATGTATCGCTGGGCAGATGGCACTTATCTCCCTGTCGAGGGCCATTAACTAGCCATGTCCGTTATGCGCCCCCTTTATAACTGGGCCGTAGCCCAGGCAGAAAAACCTTACGCCCGGTGGATGTTGTTTTTCATGGCACTGCTCGAAGCGTGCCTTGTGCCTTTGCCGCCGGACATTCTCCTGCTGCCAATGATGATCGCGCAGCGCAAGCGGGCCTTTCACTTGGCATTCATCTGCACGGTCGGCTCAGTGCTTGGCGGGTTGGTCGGCTATGGCATCGGTGCATTGGCCATGGCAACCCTCGGCGAATGGATCGTCAACACCTACAATCTGCAAAGCGCATTTCAACTTTTTCAGGAGAATTTCCAGAAATGGGGCGTCTGGATCATTCTGGCCAAGGGGCTGACACCTATTCCCTATATCCTTGTCACCATCGCCAGCGGCGTAGCGCATTTAAACCTGGCGATGTTCCTGATGTCAGTCATCATCATCCGCAGCGGGCGATTTTTTCTGGAAGCCTGGCTGGTTTACCGCTTCGGCGAATCCATCCGCGAATTTATTGAACGCTACCTGACATGGATTAGCCTCGCGGTTCTCGCGGCCATCGCGCTGGGCTGGTATGTGATTGCCTTTCATTAAGCTTTCAGGCTTTTTTCCACGATCTCGCGGACATTCGCTGAGAGCTTCTTCTGCCCCGCAAGTCGCTTGAGCTGTGCCAGCATCAGTTTCTGCCGTTTCGGTTCATAATCCTTCCAGCGCGCGAACTGCTTGGTCAGCGCCGCGGCGCTGTGCGGATTGATCGGGTCAATTTTCATAATCATATCGGCGATGAAGCGATAGCCGGAACCGTCCCCGGCATGAAAGCCGACAATATTACCTGAAAACACGCCGATCAGCGCCGAAATGCGGTTTGGGTTCTTCATGCTGAAAGCCCGATGGCTCATCAGTTTTTGTACATTTTTTAGAACATCCGTACGCTTGGCTGAGGCCTGCACCGACAACCATTTATCCATGATGGTTGGTGATGTCTTCCAGCGCTTTTCAAATACGGCCAAAGCTTTCGTACGCAAGGGCGAATTGGTGTCCACAAGAATACCAAGCGCAGCGGTCTGGTCGGTCATATTCTTTGCCGTTGTCGCCTGCTTGAAGACTTGTTGCAGGACAGTTTTGTTTTCGTCCGCTGCGAGATAGGCAAGGCAAAGGTTTTTCAAACTGCGTTTGCCCATGCTGACACCATCTGTGGCAAAAGCATTCAACCCTTTCAACTGCTCATGTGTTTTCTTAAAGTCTTTCTGTAACTTACGGGCAATCAGGAGAATGGCCTGCTTCCGAGCCGTATATAGCGCATCTGGATTTATAGGTTTCCCATCAGCGCTGAGTGCCAAGCCTAATTCACCTTCACTTGGCAGGGACAGCGCCATCGCCTTAAACGCGGCATCCAGTTTCTTATCGCGCAGAACATCGCCGAGTGCAGCCACCAGCCTGTCCATACTGCGCGCAGAAACAGGTTTTTTGTTCGCCATCGCCAGCAAATATTTTATCAGCAGCTTGTTCCCCGCTTCCCAACGGCAGAAGGAGTCGCTGTCATGCGCCAGCAGGAACAGCAATTCACCATCCGTATAGGGATAGACCAGCCGCACGGGTGCTGAAAAATTGCGTAGCAGCGACAAAATTGGTCTTGCCTTGATATTTTTAAAAGTAAATTCCTCACGCGGCTTCTTCACCGACAAGATTTTTGTGCCGATCAGATCCCTACCCTTCGCGTCCAGCAGGCCGATAGCCAGAGGAATATGCATCGGTTTTTTCGTTTTCTGGCCCGGTGTCGGCGGGCAGGACTGCTCAACCTTCAGGCGCAGCGTTTTGGCTCTGACGTCATACTGGCTGGCGACCTTCAAAACAGGTGTTCCCGCCTGCTGGTACCACAGCATGAATTGGCGCAGGTCAATTCTGTTGGCATCGGCCATTGCCTTAACGAAATCATCGCAGGTTACGGCCTGCCCGTCATGGCGTTTGACATACAGCTTCATGCCTTTGACGAAACCAGCGCGCCCCGCCAAAGTCTGGATCATGCGCACGACTTCCGAGCCCTTGTCATAGACAGTAGCCGTATAGAAATTATCGATGGCCTGATAATGGTCGGGCCGCACGGGATGCGCCATTGCCCCTGCGTCTTCGGCATACTGACGGCGGCGCAGATCGCGGACATTATCCAGCCGTTCAACGGCAATGGAATTCATATCGCCGCAAAATTCCTGCTCACGGAAGACCGTTAGACCTTCTTTCAAGCTCAGCTGGAACCAGTCGCGGCAGGTGATGCGGTCGCCCGTCCAATTATGGAAATATTCGTGCCCAACAACGCGCTCGATAAAGGAAATTGTACCGTCCGTAGCGGTTTCCGGCAGCCCCAGCACGCAAGAGTCATTGAAGATGTTGAGACCCTTATTCTCCATCGCGCCCATATTGAAGAAGGGTGTTGCGACGATCATGAAACGGTCGAGATCATACTCGAGGCCAAAAATCTTTTCATCCCACTTCATGGATTTTTTCAACGCCGTAAGGGCAAA
The DNA here is from genome assembly GCA_033763555.1 of Alphaproteobacteria bacterium. Taxonomy (GTDB): domain Bacteria; phylum Pseudomonadota; class Alphaproteobacteria; order UBA9219; family UBA9219; genus JALYJG01. The sequence continues at coordinate 18,265 of JANRKK010000030.1, forward strand.
GCCCGTTTCCTTCGTGCGGCCGGGCTCGACATATATTTCGATCCGAACCTTGCGGCCCGATTTGGTCGTGAAGCGGTCGGTGACCTTATCGAGCTTCCCGGCCACCATCGCGAAAAGGTAACAGGGCTTCGGATGCGGATCTTCCCATGTTGCCCAATGACGCCCCTGCCTTTCGCTGCCCGATTTCACCAAATTTCCGTTCGACAGCAGCACGGGATACTTCTTTTTGTCCGCATGGATGGTGACGCAGAATTTGGCCATCACATCCGGTCGGTCCGGATAATAGGTGATACGGCGAAAGCCTTCGGCTTCGCATTGCGTGCAAAGCATCGGCCCCGAAGCATAAAGCCCCGACAGGGCCGTGTTCTTATAAGGATTATGCGTACTGACGATTTCCAGAATACCTTTGTCCGGCATGTTGGGGATGGTCAGATCATGCGGTGTCAGTCGATAATCTTTCATCGACAGTTTGCGGCCATTGAGCGTGACGCTGAGCAGTTTCTGCGTCTCGCCCTGCAAAACTAGTGGCGCTTTTTTCTTTTTGCTTTTCGGATTGCAACGGATTTTCAGCTTTGACGATACCCGCGCGTGATCAGGCCGGATATCCACATCCAGCATGGTATGATCGACCAGAAAATCCGGTGGGGTGTAATCGACAAGGAATATGTCTTTGCTGTGAGCCATGCCTTATAAAAGCAGGATTCGGCAGCGATCTCAAAACATATTCAGTTGCAGCTTGGCTTCATCCGACATGCGGGACTTATCCCAAGGCGGGTCCCAGACCAGATCAACCTTGATAGCGCCAAGCTCATCCAACTCTTCCACCGCGCGCTTGACCATCTCCGGCATCTGTCCGGCCACGGGGCAGTTCGGTGTCGTCAGCGTCATGGTGATATGCAGATCATTCTTCCCTTCGGCGGCGGGCTGCAGATCGACGCTGTAGATAAGGCCGAGGTCGTATAGATTCACAGGAATTTCCGGATCGTAAACCGTGCGGATGCGGTTGACGATTTTATCCTGCAATGTTTCTTCACTCATTCCGTCGTCACTTTCTTTTCATTCTTCATTGCCGCCTGCATCGTATGCCAGGCCAGGGTCGCGCATTTCACGCGCATGGGATAATGCCGCACGCCCGCCAGCGCCTGCAGCCGTGCAAGGTCATCCTCATCGATACCTTCAGGCGTTACCGCATCCGCGCCAGTGCAGGCGGCATGCATATAATTGAAAAGAGTTTCGGCCTGTTTGAGCGTTTTGCCTTTCAGCATCTCGGTCATCATCGAGGCCGATGCCACCGAAATGGCACAGCCGCTGCCCTGAAACGCGGAATCCTGAACGATACCGTTGCTGTCGACGGTTACATAGAGAACCAGCTTATCGCCGCAAAGCGGGTTGTGCCCCAGCGCCTCATGGTTCGCGCCGGACAGCACGCGGAAATTACGCGGATGCTTACCGTGATCGAGGATCAGATCTTGATACAAATCGCGTAGATCACTGTCTAATGCCGCATTGCTCATGCAAAAATCTCCTGCACCTTCTGCAGCGCCTTCAACAGCGCATCGATGTCAGCCTTTGTTGTATAAAGTCCAAATGAAGCGCGGGCCGTAGCCGCAATACCCAGATGCTCCATCAAAGGCTGAGCGCAATGATGTCCGGCGCGAATGGCGACGCCCTGGCGATCGAGGATGGTACCGATGTCATGCGGGTGTGCGCCTTCCATGACAAAGGAGATAACTCCCGCCTTGCGCGGCGCGGTACCGATGATTTTCAGACTGTTGATGGCGCGCAATTTTTCGGTCGCATAATTCAGTAATTCATTTTCGTGCCGCGCGATGCGCGCCATGCCGATGGCCGAGACATAATCAATCGCCGCGCCGAGACCGATCACTTCGGTGATCGCGGGCGTACCCGCCTCAAAGCGATGCGGCGGGTCTTTGTAGGTGGTCTCAGCGAAACTGACGCTGGCGATCATGTCGCCGCCGCCCTGATAAGGCGGCATCTGTTTCAAAATGTCGTGTTTGCCATACAGAACGCCGATACCCGTCGGGCCATAGAGCTTGTGGCCGGAGAACACATAAAAGTCAGCATCCAGCGCCTGCACATCGACGGGCATATGCATAATCGCCTGACAGCCATCGAGAAGCACCAGCGCGCCCTGCGCATGCGCGAGCTTGATGATCTCTTCAACCGGCAAAATCGTGCCCAGGGCATTCGACACATGGGCAACGGCAACCAGTTTTGTGCGCGGCGACAGCGCGGCCTTCACATCTTCAATCCGCACATCGCCTTCCGGTGTGATCGGCACAATGCGCAGGACAATGCCGATTTCCTCGCGCAGCATCTGCCACGGCACAATATTGGCGTGATGCTCCAGCGTGGTGATGACGATTTCATCGCCTTTTTTCAGGAATTTGCGGCCCCAGGTCGCAGCGACCAGATTGATGGCCTCGGTGCCGTTGCGCGTAAAAATAATTTCATCTTCATGCGCCGCATGAATAAAGCGCCGCACGGTTTCGCGTACGGCTTCGTATTTGTCTGTCGCGCGGACGCTCAGCTCATGCACGCCGCGATGAATGTTAGCGTAGTCGGTTTCCTGAAACCGCTGCATGGCCTCCAGAACCATGCGCGGTTTCTGCGCGCTTGCAGCACTGTCGAGATAAACCAACGGATGCGCATGAATCTGCTGCGCCAGAACGGGGAAATCCTTGCGGTATTGTTCCGCCTGATAGGCACGCGGCGCGGCGCAGCCGAAAAGCTCATCTTCGCCTGTTTGACAGGAAAGTTTAGCCATTCCGGCCTCCCCCAACGTCATCCCGGAAAATTTGCCGCAGCTTTTGCGAAGGCAAATTTGTCCGGGATCCAGTGGTCGGTCTGGATAGAAAGCTCGCAGGGATAGGCTGACTGGGTTCCAGATAAATTTTCTTTCGCTGCGCGAAGAGAAAATTTTCTGGAATGACGTTGTTATTGTTGCTCATTACCCCTTGCCTTTCCGCTAATCACCTTACGCATAATCAACTGATCGTAACCGCATATATAATCCGGAACTGTGGTGATAACCTCATAGCCAAGCCGACGATAAAAATCAGGCGACTGAAACCCCTCTGTATCGAGAGTAATTTGACGACACCCGCGATTACGCAATTCTTCCTCGACAGCCTCCAGAAGCCGACGACCAATTCCCTGGCCGTGCCATTTCTCACCGACAGCAACATAATCAAGAAAAGCGCTGTCCCCATACCAGCGAAAAGAAATGCCACCCACGACCTCGCCGTCGATGCAGGCTGTCATTAATGCCGCATTTCTTTTTACGCTCAACTTTTTTTCATTATAGGCCGTCAAGTATTCACGAATTTTTTCAAAACCTGCCGGATCGCCACCTTCAAACATGCGGATTTCCGGTTCTGTGCCGGATTTTACAGCAGGGTTGGCCTTAACTTTGCTCATCGAGCCATCCTTCCACCTCGGCGCGGCAGAGATCGCGCCATTCCGGCACATGGATTTCATCGAGAATTTCATCAACAAAGGCGTGGATCAACAGTCCGCGCGCTTCATGTTCATTCAGCCCGCGTGCGCGCAAGTAAAACAGCGCGCTTGGGTCGAGATCACCGACCGTGCTGCCGTGGCTGCATTTTACATCGTCAGCATAGATCTCCAGTTCCGGCTTGGCGTCCATTTCCGCCTGATCGGACAGCAGCAAGGCGCGGCTGAGCTGATGGCCGTCGGTCTTCTGTGCGCCTTCGGCGACGATGATCTTGCCCTGAAACACCCCGCGTGCCTGCCCGGCCAGAACAGTTTTATAAACCTCGCGGCTCGTGCCGTGCGGTGCGGCGTGGGTGATGCGTGTTGTCGTATCAGCATGTTCCCGCCCGCGCAGCAGCATCGCGCCGTTCAGCGTGCATTGCGCCAGTTTGCCTGCCAGCACCGCTTCGATCTCGTTGCGCGTCAGACGACCGCCCTTGATCAGCGCGAAATTGTCGTAAAAGGCACCTTCAGCCACATGTACCTTCGTCATGGCCAGATGCGCCGCCGCGCCGCCCTTGATGATTTTGCCATGCACCAATTTCGCCTGAGGCTGCAGCGTGATTTCGGTTTCCATGACATGCACGGTTTCGCCTGCCGGAGCCTCATGCCGTTCAATCAACGTCAAGCGTCCACTTTGGCCCAGTTCGATATGCAGCTTCGTGCCTGTTTCCGCCTGCGGCTTGTCCGTGATGAACAGCAGCTCTACTGGCGACGTCACAAGACATGTCTGCCCCGCCAATGTCAGGCGATAGCCCTGCTTCGCGTCGCCCTGCATGATGCCGGGCGGCAGATCACCTAGTTGCGATTGTTCTGCCTGCCAGATGCCATTCACGAAAACAAATCGCGGGGCATGTGGAGAAATTTCCTCCCGGCGAGAGGGCGCATTCACTGGCGTTGTAGCTTTCAGGTCAGCCAGCAAGGCGGCTACATTCGTGTAGCGCCAGCTTTCCTTTTCCCTATGGCTGCGCTCAATGACGGAAGCGAGGCTCATGGTCAGGCTGCCTCGTTCGGCACAAATCCGGCATAGCCTTTGGCTTCCAGCTCATGCGCCAGTTCCGGCCCGCCGGATTTCTGAATGCGGCCCTGCGCCAGTACATGCACGCGGTCCGGCTTGATGTAATCCAAAAGGCGCTGATAATGCGTGATGACCAGCATCGCGCGTTCCGGCCCACGCAGCGCGTTGACGCCATCCGCGACGACTTTTAGAGCGTCGATGTCCAGACCGCTGTCGGTTTCATCCAACACGCAGAAGGAAGGCTCCAGTACTGCCATCTGTAGCACTTCGTTGCGCTTCTTCTCGCCGCCCGAAAAGCCGACATTCACGGCTCGCTTGAGCATCTCTTCTGTCATGCCGAGCGCTTTGGATTTTTCGCGCAGCAGCTTGAGCACCTGCATTGCATCAAGTTCGGACTGGCCGCGTGATTTACGAACGGCATTCAGAATGGTTTTCAGAAAATTCATGTTGATCACGCCGGGAATTTCGACGGGATACTGAAACGCCAGGAATACCCCGGCGGCAGCCCGCTGCTCCGGCTCCATGGCCAACAAATCCTGCCCCTTGAGGCTCACCGAACCCTTGGTGACCGTATAGCCCTCACGGCCAGCCAGCACATAGGACAGCGTGCTTTTTCCGGAACCATTCGGCCCCATGATGGCATGCACCTCACCCGCCTTGATGGTGAGATCAATGCCTTTCAGGATGTCCTTGCCATCCACGGCAGCGTGCAAATTTTTAATCTCCAACATTTTGTCCTTCTTTCTCCGCAGGAAACGCCGGTGTTCCCTCCCCCTCGTGGGGAGGGTTAGGGAGGGGAGAGCTCAGCTGGCGAGCAAACCCACCGCTTTTGATCAGCTGTTCAGCTCGTGCCAGTATTGCCTCCACAATGCCCTCCACATTCTCCATAACCTCTGCATTACTGAAACGCAGAATGTGAAAACCTCTTTGCCTTAAATCCGCATCGCGCGCCTTGTCATAACCAAGCCGCGCATCGTGCGAAGAACCATCCAGTTCAACAAGTAATCGCGCTTCCATGCACGCAAAATCGGCAATGAATGGATGCACGGACTGCTGGCGGCGGAATTTCAATCCGCGCAAAGCCGCCGCTTCCCGCAAGGCAACCCACAGCTTCTTCTCGACAGGCGAAGCGTTGTTGCGCAAATCACGCGCCTGCCGATAATCGTCGGCTGTGTTTCTGTGTTCATTTAACCGCATCTTGTTCTCCAACCTTCAACATGATCTCCAGCGTATCTCCCCCTCCCTAACCCTCCCCACGAGGGGGAGGGAATTTCTTTCGGCGGCATGAAGATTTTTGATTTCCAACATGAACTGTCCTCACAAAATAGTAGTCGTACATAGCCTGCAAAAAACCAGCGTCAGAAACTGGAAAACCGGAAGCTTCCCCAAGCACGGAATCAATAGCGCATTTTGGACAGAATGCGGTGCCATCACCTTCATCCAGCCATTCCTCAATTAAAGACGGCTCAAACGTTGAACGGCAGTAGAAACAGCCGCAGATTTTGCTCTTTTCGATTTCCGCACGATGCCTTGCACAATGTTTATGTGCGGCGCGCAGAGTATCTTCATCAAAACTCATCCCACGCTCCCTTCAAGGCTAATCCCCACAAGTTTCTGCGCCTCGACGGCGAAGTCCATCGGCAGTTCCTGTAGCACTTCCTTGCAGAAGCCGTTGACGATGAGCGCCATCGCTTCTTCCTCGCTCAACCCGCGCTGCATACAGTAGAACAGCTGGTCTTCGCTGACCTTTGATGTCGTCGCTTCATGCTCGATACGCGCCGTCGGCTGGCGGGATTCGATATAGGGCACAGTATGCGCGCCGCACTGATCACCGATCAACAGACTGTCGCACTGCGTGTGGTTGCGCGCGCCCTTGGCGGTGCGGAGGATTTTGACGAGGCCGCGATAAGTGTTCTGCGCCTTACCTGCGCTGATGCCCTTGGACACAATCGTCGAGCGCGTGTTCTTGCCGATATGGATCATCTTGGTACCGGTATCGGCCTGCTGACGATGATTGGTGATCGCCACCGAGTAAAATTCACCGACGCTGTCGTCACCCTGCAAAATGCAGCTCGGGTATTTCCATGTAATCGCTGAGCCCGTTTCCACCTGCGTCCACGAAATCTTGGATCGCTTGCCGCGGCAAGCGCCACGCTTGGTGACGAAGTTATAAATCCCGCCCTTGCCGTTTTCGTCGCCGGGATACCAGTTCTGCACCGTCGAATATTTGATCTGCGCATCATCAAGCGCCACAAGCTCGACCACCGCGGCGTGCAGCTGGTTCTCATCGCGCTTCGGCGCCGTGCAGCCTTCGAGATAGCTCACATAGCTGCCCTCGTCGGCGATGATCAGCGTACGCTCAAACTGCCCGGTATTCTCGGCGTTGATGCGGAAATAAGTAGACAGTTCCATCGGGCAGCGCACACTCTTCGGGATATAGACGAAGGAACCGTCCGTGAAGACTGCGCAATTCAATGTCGCGAAGAAATTATCCGTCATCGGCACGACCGAGCCGAGATATTTCTTCACCAAATCCGGATATTTCTGCACGGCCTCGGAGATCGAGCAGAAGATAATGCCCTTTTCTTCCAGCGCCTTTTTATAGGTCGTGGCGACGGACACACTGTCGAACACAGCATCAACGGCCACGCGCGGTGTCACGCCCGCCAACATTTCCTGCTCGCGCAACGGAATGCCGAGCTTTTCGTAGGTTTTCAGCAGCTCGGGATCGACCTCATCGAGGCTCTTGAGTTCCTTCTTTTGCTTTGGCGCAGCGTAGTAATAGGCATCCTGATAATTAATCGGCGGATGATGCACCATCGCCCAGGTCGGCTCGGTCAGCGTCAGCCAGTGGCGAAACGCCTTCAGCCGCCATTCCAACAGCCATTCCGGCTCATTCTTCTTCGCCGAGATGAAGCGCACTGTATCTTCGTTCAGCCCCTTGGGCGCGGTTTCGGATTCAATATCCGTGACGAAGCCGTATTTATATTTCTGGTCGGCCAGGTCGCGCGCAAGATTTTTGGTGACGATGTTCATAGGCTTGCCTTACCCATATCCGCGAGCGATATGGTTTCCAGCGCCTGCCGCACGGCGTGATTGACCTTGTTCCAGCCGCCGCTCATTGGGCAGACAGATTGAATGCGGCAATCATGGTCGCTGCCGTCAGCGCAATCGGTGATCGCAATCGGGCCTTCCAGCGCTTCGACTATTGCTGCAACGGAAATGGCAGCAACAGGACGCGTCAGCGAATAACCGCCCGATGCACCGCGCTGCGCCGTAAGGATGCCTGCCTTCGCCAGTTGCTTGAGAACCTTGGAAACCGTTGGCAAAGGCACGCCGGAACGCGCCGCCAGATCGGAGGCAGCCCAGACGCCCTTGCCCTCACTAACCATCTGAGTTAGAAGGGTTACAGCGTAATCCGTCAGTCGGCTCAAGCGTATCATGGCGGCAACCTAGCAATCGGTACTGATCTAGTCCAGTTTATGCTAACTTCATGAAAACAAATATAAAACATCGAGAATGTGTCGCAAAAACATGCGAACATACGCATCACAAACTCACCCCCAATGAAGCGGATGTGCAGAAGATTTTGGCCAAAGCCGCCAAGCCGCTCAGCGCCTACGACATTATTCCCCGCATGCCGAAGAAGCGCGGCCATGCCGTGGCGCCTGTAACCGTTTATCGCGCGCTGGAAAACCTGGCGAAGCACGGGCTCGTCACACGCATTGAAAGCCGCAACGCCTATATCCTTTGCCGCCATCCACGCGAAGATCACGACTGTCTGTTCTTTATCTGCCGCAGCTGCGGCAAAACCACCGAAGCACCCGACGAAGGCATCCGCAGTCTGCTGCGCAAGGAAGCTAAAGCGCTCGGCTTCGGCATCAACAAGCAAATCCTGGAAGTCGTCGGCCTCTGCAAGGCCTGCGCGCGCAAGGGCAAAACCCGCTAAATCAAAGCCGCATCGCATACCGCTTGACGCCCGCGGTTTTTTGTGGCTCTAAATGTTATGTTATAACATTTAGAGTCTGCCGATGCGCTCAAAACTTTCCCTTCTCGCCCTTATGCCCCTGCTCTTTACGCACTCCACATGGGCAGGCGATATTTCTGGAACGCTGCGCGAGGAATCCGGCGCGCCTCTACCTAACGCGCCGCTGATGCTGCAGGACGCCTATGGCAAAACCGCCGCAACCCTGACTACCGATACCGAAGGCCATTTTCATTTTCCATCGATTGCGCCCGGTAGTTATCTCGTCATCGCAACGCAGGGCGAGGGCATGCTCGGCTCCATGTCCGTGTCCGTGATGGATGAAACATCTATACGCAAAGACCTGACGCTCCGGCCCAAGCAGCCGATGAATATTCTGATTGCCCGGCGTTTGCAGGAAGCGCGTAACAATCTCTCTCCCCGCACAGGCACCAGCGCCTACAAAATCAATAGTGATGCCATCTCCGCCATGCCGCGCGGTGCGGATACATCTTTCAATCAGGTTCTGGAGCAAGCGCCGGGCGTAGCGCGGGATTCCTTTGGCCAGCTGCGCGTGCGTGGTGAGCATGCCAATCTGCAATACCGCTTGAATGGCATTTTGCTGCCGGAATCGATTAACGGTTTCGGCCAGGTGCTGGACAGCCGTGTTGTTGAAAATTCGACCCTTCTGACCGGAATTCTGCCCGCGCAGTATGGTTACCGTACCGTAGGCGTTGTTGATATTCAGACCAAACATGGTTTTGAAAAGGGCGGCGAGGCCGGAATGCAGGTTGGCAGTTACGGTACGCTGCAACCTTCCATCACCTATGGCGGCACATGGAACAGGCTGAATTATTTTTTCGCCGCCAGCCATCTAACATCCGATATGGGCATTGAGCCACCGACTTCATCGCCCGACCCCATCCACGACCATACCGAACAGGACAAGCAATTCGCCTATATGTCCTACATGATTGATCCGTCACAACGGGTTGATCTGGTCGCGGGAAACTCCATCGGCCATTTTGAAATTCCCAATAATCCCGGGCAGACGCCCGTTTACACGCTTGGCTCCATCAGCAATTTTGACTCCTCGCAACTGAATGAACGCCAATTTGAAAGCAACCAGTACGCGGCGCTGGCCTGGCAGAAATCCACCGACCGGGGACTGGATTTCCAGATCGCACCCTACATCCGCCATTCAGAAGTGCATTTCATGCCTGACCCGGTTGGCGATTTGATTTTCAACGGCGTCGCTTCGGATGTCACGCGCTCAAACATCGCGCTGGGCGTTCAGACGGACGGTAGTTACAGGCTCAACGAGTTCCACACGCTGCGCTCCGGCCTGATGTTGCAGCAGGAATATGCGGCGACCGACAACACCTCGCAGGTTTTTCCCGTGATGGGCGGCATACCCTTGACAACACCGGAAACCATTATTGATAACACGCGCAAGGAAGGACAGCTCTACGGCATTTATCTTCAGGATGAATGGAGGGCGATGCCCGCGCTGACTATTAATTACGGCGCGCGCTTTGACACCGTGACTGCCTATGTGCAGGAAAGCCAGATCAGCCCGCGCCTGGGCATGGTTTACAAACTCGATAAAAACACCGCCCTGCATGCTGGCTATGCGCGTTATTTCACGCCGCCACCGCTGGAGCTGATTTCCGGTTCATCCATCAGCAAATTTGATGGCACGACCAACGAAGCGCTCAATACTCAGAACGACCCCGTCAAATCCGAACGTTCCCATAATTTTGGTCTCGGCGTGACACATCAATTGACGGATGAAATCCAGATCGGCGCGGATGCTTATTATAAAATGGTCAGCAACCTGCTGGATGAAGGGCAGTTCGGGCAGGCTCTTGTTTTCACGCCCTTTAATTATGACGAAGGGAAAATTTATGGCATTGAATTTACGGCTTCCTACACAACCGACAGCCTCAAAGCCTATGCCAATCTTGCCATCTCGCGCGCGATGGGCCGGAAAATCACTTCAGCGCAGTTTAATTTTGAACCGGATGAGCTGGACTACATCAATAACAACTTCGTTCATCTCGATCATGATCAGACTTACACAGCATCAGGCGGCATCAGCTATCAAATCCAGCCACGCACGGCTGTCAGCCTCGATGGAATTTTCGGCAGCGGGTTACGCAAGGGCTTCGCCAACTCCGAACACCTGCCATGGTATACGCAGTTCGATGCCAGCATCGCGCAGGAGATCAACCTCCTGCCACACAATAAAACCACGCTGCGCTTCAGCATCGTCAATCTGTTCGATACGGCCTATGAGTTGCGCGATGGCAGCGGCATCGGCGTTGGCGCGCCGCAATGGGGGCCACGGCGCGGTTTTTATGCCAGCCTGACGCAGTCCTTTTAGGATTGTTGCGCGGAGTCCGTAAGCCGCCTATTCTGCGCAGGTTCCTTCCTTTAGAATCAACGCACGCTATGACCTCGCCCGCCAAGCCGCGCCCCCTATCGCCGCATCTGCAAATCTACAAACCGCAGATCAGCTCGGTGTTGTCGATTTTTCACCGTATGACGGGTGTCGCGCTGGCTTTCGGCCTGATTATCTTTGTCGGGTGGCTTGTGTTTCTGGCAGGTGGGCCGCAGTCCTATGCTTATTTCATCAGTCTCTGCCAAACTTTGATTGGTAAAATCCTGCTTCTCGGATTTGGCTGGGCTTTTTTCTATCATTTTTGCTGTGGCATACGGCATCTCTGCTGGGATGCTGGATGGTTTCTGTCCATTCGCTCCATGTATGTCACGGGTTATCTCACACTGCTCGTTTCCTTTGCGTTGACACTCTATATCGGCCTTAGAATTTTTAGTGTGATGCCATGAAGAAGAAAACCCCCTCGCTCCGCACGCCCATCGGTCGCGCTCAAGGCCTTGGTTCCGCTCGTCATGGCACCGAGCATTTCTGGGCTCAACGTCTGACGGCCATCGTACTTATTCCGCTGCTGATTTATGGCGTCATCAATTTCTTCATGCATGTTGTGTTCGGCACAGGCTATGCCGAAGCCATTGACTGGCTGCGCTCTCCCTTCTCCGTCACGCTGGTGATCGTTACGCTCCTTGCCGCCTTCTATCACGCCGCGCTCGGCCTGCAGGTGGTTATTGAGGATTATGTTCATTGCGAAGCGACAAAGCTTTTCTGGATTGTTACCACCAAGCTTCTCTGTTTCACCCTTGCCGTTCTGGGCGTGCTTTCAACGGTCAAAATTCTGTTCTGGAGTCTCCTCGTCCATGCCTAAGGCTTATGAATTTGTTGATCATACTTACGATGTCATCGTCGTCGGCGCGGGCGGCGCGGGATTGCGCGCAACTTTCGGCATGGCCGAAAAAGGCTTGCGCACTGCCTGCATAACCAAAGTCTTCCCGACGCGCAGTCACACCGTCGCCGCGCAAGGTGGTATCTCGGCCGCGCTCGGCAATATGGGTGAGGATGACTGGCGCTGGCACATGTATGATACGATCAAAGGCTCGGACTGGCTCGGTGATCAGGATGCCATCGAATATATGTGCCGCGAGGCCATTCCCGCCGTCGTCGAGTTAGAACATTACGGCGTGCCGTTCAGCCGCACCGAAGCCGGAAAAATTTATCAGCGCCCCTTCGGCGGCATGACGACGAAATACGGCGAAGGCATCGCCCAACGCACTTGTGCCGCCGCCGACCGTACGGGTCACGCCATTCTGCACACGCTTTATCAGCAATCACTCAAGCATCAGGCCGAATTTTTTATCGAGTATTTCGCCATCGACCTGATCATGGACGCTGACGGCGTCTGCCGTGGCGTTGTAGCCTGGAATCTTGATGACGGCACTATTCACCGCTTCCGCGCCAACATTACCGTACTGGCGACCGGAGGCTACGGCCGCGCCTATTTCTCCTGCACCTCGGCGCATACCTGTACAGGCGACGGCAATGCCATGGCCCTGCGCGCTGGGTTGCCGCTGCAGGATATGGAATTTGTTCAGTTTCATCCGACAGGCAGTTATGGCGCGGGCTGCCTGATCACCGAAGGCGTGCGCGGCGAAGGCGGCTATCTCACCAACGGCAATGGCGAACGTTTCATGGAACGCTACGCGCCGCACGCCAAAGACCTTGCCAGCCGCGATGTGGTCAGCCGCTCCATGACCATGGAAATCCGCGAAGGTCGTGGCTGCGGCCCACAGAAAGACCATATCCATCTGCATGTCGAGCATCTCGACCCGAAAGTCATTCATGAGCGCCTGCCCGGCATCGCCGAAAGCGCGCGCATCTTCGCGGGCGTCGATGTAACGAAGGAACCCATCCCTGTCCTGCCGACCGTGCATTACAATATGGGCGGCATTCCCACGAATTACCGCGCCGAGGTCATCCGCCCGACGGACGGAAATCCCGATGCCGTCGCGCCGGGCCTGATGGCGATTGGCGAAGCCGCCTGTGTTTCGGTGCATGGCGCGAACCGTCTCGGCTCCAACTCGCTGCTCGATCTGGTTGTTTTCGGCCGCGCCGCCGCTATCCGTGCGCGCGAAATTATTAAACCCGAAAGCCGCCAAAAGGACTTACCCAAGGATGCCGGGGATTTTGCCATCGCGCGGCTCGATAAATTCCGCAACGCCAAAGGCAATGTCCGCACCGCGTCGCTTCGGCTGGAGATGCAAAAGGCTATGCAGAAAGATTGCGCTGTGTTCCGCACTGGTGCGAGTCTCGCCGAGGGACAGAAAGCCATTCACAGCCTATGGAGCAAACGCGACGGGCTGAGCGTCAGCGACCGTTCCTTGATCTGGAATTCCGATCTGGTCGAAACGCTGGAGCTCGACAATCTGATGTATCAGGCCGTGGCGACGATTGATTCCGCCGTCAACCGCAAGGAATCCCGCGGCGCCCATGCCCGCGAGGATTTCACCCAGCGCGATGACGTCAACTGGATGAAACATTCCACCGTCTGGGTGAATGAAGACGGAACAACCCGCGCAGGCAGCCGCCCCGTCCATTTGTTCACACTCACGGATGATGTGAAGGTGGTTCCACCCAAAGCGAGGGTGTATTGATGAGCAATCATCAAATTACAACCAAACAAAAGGGCGATGCTTGCGAAATGCTGATCGCAGCAAAGTTAACCCTTGCTGGCATCCCCGCTCTTAAAGTGCCTGATAATTGGCCACATTATGATGTTATTGCACAACCACAGAATGGGCAGCCGCTCCGCATCTCTGTAAGAGCAAGAACGTACAAGCCGGGTGCAGCATACGTTGGGTATCTTGAAACCGAGGATTTTGATTGGCTTGCAATAGTTACCTTACCCGGCGGCTCAGAAACTGAACGCCGATTCTTTCTAATTCCACGAAAATTAGCTGATAGAACTGCCCGCCGGGATGCAGCCACAAGCAAGACCGCAAAGGAAAGATATTGGCGCGTTGATGAAGTATTAAAAATATTTTCTAGGTTTGAAAATAATTTCTCTCTCAACCCATTCCTCAAACCGAATGAAGAAGCACTCAAACTTATAGAAGCTCGTCGAAGACAAAAAACACAACCAGCAGCCCGGAGAATTTCATGACTACGCGCTATACCTTGGTCATATTGTCATTAATGTTGGCTGGCTGCACTGACCCCATCTACATGAAAAACCAGAAGAGTGGGCAAACCATTCAATGCGGTCCTTATTGGACTGGACTTGCCAGTGACTTTAAGCTTACGGGCATCGCTGCTAGAGAAGCACAATGCATTCAAGACTACAAAGAGCAAGGGTATGTTCGAGTCCCAAGTCAAACCAATTAGAACCAAACCTTCGCGGGCATGACGCCAGATAGGAAAAATCATGGCCACCTTCACCCTTCCACGAAACTCCAAGGTCACAAAGGGCACAAAACATCCCGCGCCCGACGATGCGCGCCGCACGCGTACCCTGCGCGTCTATCGCTGGTCACCGGATGATGAAGCCAATCCGCATATCGACGAATATACGATCGACACCGACAAATGCGGGCCGATGGTTCTCGACGCCCTCATCCATATCAAGAACGACATCGACAGTACGCTGACCTTCCGTCGTTCCTGCCGCGAGGGCATCTGCGGTTCCTGCGCGATGAATATCGACGGCACCAATACGCTTGCCTGCGTCAAGCACATGGACGACATCAAGGGTGATATCAAAATCTATCCGCTGCCGCATATGGAAGTGGTGAAGGATCTGGTGCCGAACCTGACGCATGCCTATGCGCAATACGCCTCCATCAAACCCTGGATTCAAACGCAGTCGCCCCCGCCGCCTGATAGCGAAAGGCTGCAATCGCCGGAAGAACGCGCGAAGCTCGATGGCCTCTATGAATGCATTCTCTGTTACTGCTGCACGACAAGCTGCCCCAGCTATTGGTGGAATGGCGACCGCTATCTCGGTCCCGCAACCCTGCTTCAAGCCTATCGCTGGCTGGCCGACAGCCGCGATGAAGCGACGGGCGAAAGGCTCGATAATCTCGAAGACCCCTTTCGCCTCTATCGCTGCCACACGATCATGAACTGCACCAACACATGCCCCAAAGGGCTAAATCCCGCCAAGGCCATTTCTGAAACGAAACAAATGATGGTTAAAAGGCGTTAAAAGAAACCCCTTGTTTGTCAAAAACAGGACGGTTAGGATGTCCCCGCTTGCACGACCATATGCGGCTTTTGCGTTAACAGCTGAATACGGCGTGACACGAAGAATGAACTTCGGTTGATAAAGGCAAGCTTAGATCACCACAGGACTTTGCGAAGAAGACTTAAAGCCAAGGCAAGCCGGGTGGCACAGGATATAAAATGAACGCAAAAACGAACAGGAATTATCGATGAGACAGGGTGGTCCAGGCGGTCGTCGTCCTCGCGGACGTCATCATGGTGGTCACGGCGGCAATAACGGCGGCGGCAACAGGCATGGCGGCGGAAACCATGGTGGTGGCAATCACAACCCGAATGATAACCGTCCACGTTCCGCAGCCTCACTTCGTCATCAGACTTTCGACAGCAATTGTATCGACCTGCGCGTGCGCGGCAACGCCTGGCAGGTTCACGAAAAATATCAGGCGCTGGCGCGTGACGCCACATCCTCTGGCGACCGCGTCGCTGCCGAAAATTATCTGCAGCACGCCGAGCATTACTACCGCATCATCGAAGCGATCAACGAAGCAACGGCGACCGAACAACGCCAGCGTGGTGGAACCCCGTACGCGCCCTTCAATCAGCAGCCGGATGTTCCCGCGAATTACTATCCGCCTGCGGCAGGCACAGCCCAGCAGCAACCCGGCAACCCGAATGCCGCTGCGGACAGTCAGGCCGCTCCGGCAGCCGCACAGGCCGAAGTGCAAAAGCGCAACCCCAGCCCGTTCTTCACCCCTGAAGAAGCCGAAGAACAAAGCGGCGCTGCCGAGCCTTTGATCGCAAGCCGTTAGGCTGCCCTTTCATAGGCTTAGCGCCTGTTCTATAAGGGTTCCATGAACAGGCTATTCCTCAAAATGCACGGTCTTGGCAACGACTTCGTCATTATCGACGGACGTGCCGACGGCTTTGTGCCGGACCGGAATTTCTGCCTCGCCGTGGCCGACCGCCGCCGGGGCATCGGCTGCGATCAGCTGATCATTCTCGAAAAGCCCAAAAATCCGGCCGCCACCCTATTCATGCGCATCTATAACCGCGATGCGTCCGAAGCCGGAGCCTGCGGCAACGCCACGCGCTGCGTCGGACGATTACTGTTCGATGAAACAGGCCGTAACAAGGTTGTCATTGAAACGGTTTCCGGGCTTCTGACTGTTTTTGAAGACGGACCCGGCATGATCGCCGTGGATTACGGCCCGCCGAAACTGGAATGGAGCGACATTCCGCTGGCAAAAAAAATGGATACGTTGCATGTGCCGCTGAGCCTTGGCCCGCTATCCGATGCCTGCTGTGTCAGCATGGGCAATCCACATGCCGTGTTTTTCGTCGAGGATGCCGATAAAATTCTCCTGCCCGAGATCGGGCCGAAGCTGGAAACCGATCCACTGTTCCCCGAACGTGCCAATATCGAAGTCGCGCAAATTCTGGCGCCCGACCGCATCCGCATGCGCGTCTGGGAACGCGGCGCAGGTGTCACCGAAGCTTGCGGTTCCGGGGCCTGCGCAACGCTCGTTGCCGCCGCGCGTCGCAAGTTCAGCGCACGCCGCGCGGCTATTGTCATGGATGGCGGGGATTCCATCGTCGAATGGCGCGAAGATAATCACGTTCTTCTCATCGGCCCCACGGCGCTGGCCTTCCGTGGCACACTGGATGACGGGCTGTTCGCCGGAATGCGCCGCGCGTCATGAATTCCCAGCCTGAAGTTCTGACATTCGGCTGCCGCCTCAACAGCTATGAATCCGAAGTGGTGCGTCAGCATGCGCTGGCAGCCGGGCTGACGGATACTGTCATCATCAACACTTGCGCCGTGACCGCCGAGGCCGAGCGACAGGCACGGCAATCCATCCGCCGCCTTCGGCGCGAACGGCCAAGCGCGCAAATTCTTGTCACGGGCTGCGCAGCACAGATTAATCCTGACATCTTCGCTGCCATGCCGGAAGTTAATTACGTCATCGGCAACGACAAGAAACTGGAGGCTGATACTTTTCGCCATTTGAACGGGCAACGGCTGATCGTCAATGATATCCAGATGGTGCGTGAAACTGCCGCTCATCTGGTGCAAGGCTTTGAAGGCAGTGAACGCGCCTTTGTTCAAATTCAGAATGGCTGTGATCATCGCTGCACGTTCTGCATCATTCCCTATGGCCGTGGTCCGTCACGCTCGGTGCCCATCGGCCAAATCGCCGATCAGGTGCGCGCACTGGCCATACAAGGCTACAACGAAGTGGTTTTCACGGGCGTCGATATCGCCTCCTATGGCAAGGATTTGCCGGGCCAGCCCGTGCTTGGTCAGATGATACGGCGCGTACTGGCGCTTGTGCCCGGACTACGCCGCTTGCGGCTCTCCTCGCTCGATCCAGCTGCAATGGATGAGGATTTATGGCGGCTGATCGACGAAGAACCACGCCTGATGCCACATTTGCATCTCAGCCTGCAGGCTGGCGATGATATGATCCTCAAACGCATGAAGCGCCGCCATCTGCGCGATGATGTCCTTGCACTGTGCAAACGTGCGCGTCAGCTGCGGCCGGATATTGCCTTCGGTGCCGACATCATTGCTGGATTTCCAACCGAAAATGATGCGATGTTCCAGAACACCTATGATCTGGTCGAACAATGCGGCCTGACCTGGCTGCATGTGTTCCCCTACTCCGCGCGCAAGGGAACACCCGCCGCAAAAATGCCGCAACTGCACGGCTCGATCCGCAAGGAACGCGCCGAACGTCTGCGCACGCTGGGTGCTGCGGCCTCGCACAGGCATCACGCCTCATTGGTCGGACAAAAAATCGAAGTCCTGGTCGAACAACAGGGCCTTGGCTGCACACCGCATTTCGCCAAGATCAAACTGCAGGGCGACGCCCCGGTCGGCAGCCTCATCATGGCCGAATGCTTCGCGCTTGAGGACGGACAGGCGATAGCGAGAATCATATGAGCAGCGAGGAGAAAAAATCTGGCTGGCTCTCCCGCCTGCGATCGGGGTTGCAGCGCAGTTCGTCGAAATTGTCGGACGGCATCACGGATGTCTTCACCAAACAGCGTCTGGATGAAGAAACACTCGCGGGACTGGAAGAATTGCTGATTATCGCCGATCTTGGCCCCGCCACGGCGGCACGGCTGGCGCAGGAATTCGGCAAAAACCGCTTCGGCAAGGATGTTTCGGCGCAAGAGGTCAAAACCGCGCTGGCGGAACAGATTGCTGCGATTTTGAAACCTTACGCCGTACCGCTAGCCGTCAATACCACGAAAAAACCTTTCGTCGTTCTTGTCGTCGGCGTCAACGGCGTCGGCAAAACCACAACTATCGGCAAGCTGGCGCAGCATTACCAGGCGCAAGGCCTGAAAATCATGCTGGCAGCAGGCGATACGTTTCGCGCCGCGGCCATCAGCCAGTTGAAAATCTGGGGTGAACGCATTGGTGCAGCAGTGATTGCAGGCGAACAAGGTGGCGATTCCGCTGCGCTGGCTTTTCAGGCGCTGGAAAAAGCGCGGCATGCACAAGCCGATCTGCTGCTTATCGACACCGCCGGGCGGCTGCATAACAAAAATGATCTGATGCAGGAGCTGGCGAAGCTGGTGCGCGTGCTGAAAAAGCTCGACCCCGAAGCACCACATGCGACGCTACTGGTGCTGGACGCGACCACGGGCCAGAACGCCCATGCGCAGGTCGAAACTTTCCGTGATCTGACGCAGGTAACAGGGCTCATCGTCACCAAGCTCGACGGCTCGGCCAAAGGCGGCGTCATTGTCGCGCTGGCTGACCGCTTCAAGCTTCCTATCCATGCTATCGGCGTCGGCGAAGGCGCGGACGATCTACAGGCCTTTGATGCCGGGGAATTTTCCAAGTCCCTTGTTGGATTATAATAGGTTTTTTCATATAACATATTATAAGTTATTGATTTATATGATATAGTTATTTTCCTATCGACATATAGGATAAAAACTATTATACTAACCTCATATGTCCGATACATTGGTCGAACTCAAAGAAAAGATCGAGCAATTCCTTGAAACCTCAGAAATGTCGCCGACGGTCTTCGGCCGCAAGGTTCTGAAAGACCCCAATTTTGTTTTCGATCTACGCAGCGGCAAGCGTTCGCCCAGCATCCGCACCGTCGAGAAAATCTACGCCTTCATCAAGGCGCAAAACGGCAAACAGCCCGCACAGCCCACCGTGGCAGCGCACCCGGTCAAAACATTCCACGATGCCAGGCAGGCCGTCGCCTACGCCAAAGAAATCTACGAGGCCAATACCGGATTTTTGCGCGATTGCTTCCGCCGTTTGGCACAGGGCGAGGATATGCAGGAGCGCGTTTCGGCGGGTTATCCCTATGTCGCCATCACCACCACACGCCCGACACAAATCGATACGCGTCTCGCGTTCGGCTTCGTCTCCTCCCCTCGCCGTTACAGCACGACCTTGACCCGGCCTGACCTGTTTGAGCGTTATTACGCCGAGCAGTTCGATCTGCTGCTGAAAAACCATCAGGTGCCGCTGGAAATCGGCGTCAGCCCCTCACCCATTCCCATCCATTTCGCGTTTCCCGACGCCATGCATGTTGAAGGTGGCCTCGACCCCGCGCGCGTGGTGTTGATGCGCCGGGTTTTCGACCTGCCTGATCTGGCCACCATGGATGACAGCATCGCCAACGGCACCTATGCCGTCGCACCGGATGAAGATGCGCCCCTGGCCCTGTTTCCTGCATCGCGGGTAGATTATTCGCTGCACCGCCTGCGCCATTACACGGGCAGCGATCCCGCAGGTTTTCAGAATTTTATCATTTTCACGAACTACCAGTTCTATGTCGATGAGTTCGTGCGACTGGCAACGGATGTCATGCGCAAGACTGACGACCCGCAAATGGCCACCTATCGCAAGCAATACACATCGCTTATCGAACCGGGCGGGCACACCACCTACAACGCCAATTTGGGCGAACGCGAAGCATCAGGGCAAAGGCTGCCGCGCCTGCCACAGATGCCCGCCTACCACCTGACGCGCCCTGACCGGAACGGCATCACCATCATCAATATCGGCGTCGGACCCAGCAATGCGCGCACCATTTCCGATCACATCGCCGTCATCCGGCCACATGCATGGATCATGCTGGGCCACTGCGCCGGGCTGCGCGACGCGCAGAAACTCGGCGATTATGTGCTGGCGCATGGCTATGTGCGTGATGATCATGTTCTGGATGACGCCATGCCACTCTGGGTACCCGTCCCTGCTCTCGCCGAGGTGCAGCGCGCACTGGAATCCGCCGTCGCACACATTACCGGGCTCGAAGGCTATGATCTGAAATCCGTCATGCGAACAGGCACCGTCGTAACCACCGACAACCGCAACTGGGAAATCAGCGGCTATGATAAGCTGGTCGAGCATTTCAACCAGAGCCGTGCGATTGCCCTCGATATGGAATCCGCCGTCATCGCTGCCAACGGCTTCCGCTTCCGCGTGCCCTACGGCACGCTGCTCTGTGTCTCCGACCGCCCCCTGCACGGCGAGATCAAGCTGCCCGGTATGGCCAACCGCTTTTACCGCCAGCAGATCGACCAGCATCTGCAAATCGGCGTCCGGGCGATGGAGTTGCTGCGCGAAACCGGGCTCGAAACCCTCCATAGCCGCAAGTTACGCAGCTTTTCCGAAACGGCGTTTCAATAGGCAGGGCGTTTGGCTAGGATGGGGCTGTCCGTCCCGATTCCCGGTCTTTCCCCGCCATGAACGAAGCCGAAGTCATCGAAATCTGCCGCGAGGCCATCGTCGTGATGCTGAAAGTTGTCGGCCCCATCCTGCTGGCCGGGCTGGTCATCGGCGTGATCGTGTCGCTGATGCAGGCCGTGACACAAATTCAGGAAATGACACTCACCTTCATTCCCAAAATGCTGGTGATTTTTGGCCTGACGCTCTGGCTGCTACCTTTCATGATGTCATCACTGGGAGGGTTTGCACATTCGCTCATGGATCGCATTGTGCAGATCGGCATGACGAATTGACGCCATGACCAGCTACCCGATCGATAAATTCTTCTCCGGCCACGTTTTCGCTTTCCTTCTCCTGTTTTCCCGCCTCGGCAGTGTGCTGATGCTGTTCCCCGGCATCGGTGAAAATTATGTGCCCCCCCGCATGCGCCTGATGCTGGCGCTGACAATCAGTTTCCTGCTGATGACACCGATGCTGCCGCGCCTGCCCGCGCCGCCCGCCGATATTTCGGAACTAACGCGCATCGTCGGCTATGAAATCATGATCGGCCTGTTTTTCGGCACGCTGTTACGCCTGATCGTCAGCACGCTGGAAACCGTGGGTTCGGTGATCGCCTTTCAGACGGGCCTGTCGAACGCCACCATCCTGAACCCGGCCCAGGCGGCGCAAAGCCCGCTCGCCAGCGCTTTTTTCAGCGTGGTCGGCCTGACGCTGATTTTTGTGACAGGGCTCGACCATTTCCTGCTTCGCGGCCTGGTCTCTCTCTATGATCTTTTTCCTCCCGGCGGCGCCTTTATGACGGGCGATATGGCGCAGAGCATTATCCAGACCGTCAGCCGCAGCTTTGTGGTTGGCATCGAGCTCGGCATGCCGTTTCTGGTTATCGGGCTTCTGATGTATGTGGCCATCGGCATGATGCAGAAGCTGATGCCGCAGGTTCAGCTTTTCCTTGTCGTGTTGCCGATACAAATCTGGGGCGGCATGGCGCTGATCGGCCTGACCATCGCTGGCATTCTCACCATGTGGCTGCGTTATTTCGATTCATCGGTTGGTTCCCTTTTGGTCCGCTAGGGTAAGGTGCCATGGCCGAAGAAGATCAAGACCAGAAAACCGAACAACCGACGGGGAAACGCCTCGACGAAGCGCGTGAAAAAGGCCAGCTGCCCATCAGCCGCGAAACCGCCGCATGGGTGGTGTTTGTTGGCATTCTGATTACCGTCGCATGGATTGGCCCCGGCATGGCGCGGCGCATGGCTGAAACTTTACAAGTCTTTCTTGAAATGCCGCATGCCTTCCGAGTGGAAGACCATGGCTTTCAGGTTATTGCTTTTCAAACCATCGGGCGGATCGGCCTTGCCACCGGACTGGCTTTTGCCATCCTGACAGGCGCAGCACTGCTGGGCACCATGGCACAGACGGGCTTCTTCGCTTCGCTGGAAATTCTGAAACCGGATATCGGGCGTCTGTCACCATTGAATGGCTTCCGGCGGCTGTTTTCCGTGACAGCTCTGGTCGAACTCGGCAAAAGCTTCGGCAAGATGGTCATCCTCGGCATCGTTGTCTTTTTTACGTTGCTGCCCATCGTCTACAAAATCCCTTCCTTCGCCGGGCACTCGCTTATAGATGTGATGAATTTCCTGCATGACGAGGCGGTTCATCTGATCATCGTCCTGCTGCTGGTGTTCACGGCGATTGCTTTGGCTGATTTGTTCTATCAGCGCTTTCGGTATTTCAAGAATTTGCGCATGACAAAGGCCGAAGTGAAAGATGAATATAAGCAGCAGGAAGGCGACCCGATGATCAAGGCGCGCCTGCGGCAGATCCGTCTGGAAAAAGCCCGCAAGCGCATGATGGCGCAGGTACCCAAAGCCGATGTCGTCGTCACCAACCCGACGCATTACGCCATCGCCCTGCAATACGATAATAAAAAGATGGCCGCGCCGATCGTCGTCGCCAAAGGCATGAACAAAATCGCCGAGCGTATCCGCAATGTGGCGGAGGAACATAAAGTCCCGCTTGTCAGCAACCCGCCCCTTGCCCGCGGCCTGTATGACAATGTGGAACTCGACCAGGCCATACCGACGCAATATTACCGCGCCGTCGCCGAGGTTATCTCTTATGTCTACAAACTGAAGAAAAAGATTTTTTAGGGCTCGATGAAATCAGTCTCCCGCTTCTTCCGTTCTTTTGCGCCGATATTCCAGCCGCCGTTTAATGGCCTGTGGCTGGTGATCGCGCTATATTACGCGTGGTGCTTTCTGGTTTATCCCAACAGCCAGGTGTTGCGCGGGAATTTCCCCGACCCCGACGATTACATGCATCTGACGCAGGCGCTGGACTGGCTCAAGGGCCAAGGCTGGTACGACCATATCCAGCACCGCATCAACCCGCCGGAAGGCATCCCCATTCATTTCTCCCGCCTGACGCAGCTGCCGATGGCGGCGCTGATTGCCCTGTTCAAATTTTTGGGGATACCGACGAGAGGCGCGGCATCGATCATGGCTCTGATTTACCCGCTTATGCTTCTGGCGGGGTTCTTCGGCGCTTTGTACTGGGCGGCGCAAAGCTTCATGCCGAAAAAATGGGCGGGCATCACTGCCTATATTGCCCTGTTCGCAACGGCGACGATGTCGACGTTCCAGCCGGGGCATGTTGATCATCATGGCCTGATTATTATCCTAACGACGCTTGCACTCGGCTGCATCGGACGCATGGCTGAAAATCCGGCCGAGAAACGCTGGGCGGCAGGGGCTGGCCTGTTGCTGGCGCTGGGCATGGCGGTGGCGCTTGAGATTTTGCCCTGTGTTCTCATCATCGCAACCTGGGTGGGGCTATGGGCCATCGTCAAAGGTGGCAAGGCAACGCGGCAAGGCTTTGTCTTTGGGATGGGGTTCCTACTGGGCAGTCTGTGTGGGCTTCTTTCGGCCCGGCCTTTATCGGATTTCTTTACCGTCGATATCCTGTCTTACTCCATTGTTTATATCTTAATGGCGGGCGGCATCGCCATCAGCCTTGGTGGCGTTGCAATAACCGCCTCCGCAAGGCTTTGGCTGCGGGGATTGGTCGGCGGCGGCCTCGCACTTTTGACGGGCATTCTGTTTCTTCACCATTTCCCCGGCCTGATGGCCGGACCCTATGGCGGCCTCGATCCTTCCCTTGCGCAGCTTCTTCTTGGCGAGATTGTCGAAGCCCAACCTGCCTTTAAGAGGGTAGATACAGCTTTCGAACTTATCGCTGGTATCTCCAGCCTTTTTCTGGGGCTTGGAGCCGCACTTTACCTCTTGAAAGCTGGAACACCGAAAGAACGCTGGCGCTGGGGGCTGATAGCTGCCCTGCTTCTGGCAATCGGCGGCCTGGCCTGGTTTTACCAGTTCCGCTTTTCCCGCCTTCTGGGCATGCTGACCGTTCTGCCTCTGGCCGCCACGCTGCAAAAAAGCTGGGCATGGACAGGGGTGCACTGGCGGGGACGCCGGAAGGTTTTTGCCGAAATCGGCCTGCTGCTGCTCGTCGGGCCCCTGCCCGGAGTTCTGATCCCAGCCCTTGTGGACGGAAGAAGTCTTAACAGCGGCGTGCTTCTATTCCCGGCCTACGGAAACCGGGAGCTCTGCGATACCTATGTGCTGGAGCAGGTGCTGAGAGACCCCCGTTTCTACGGCGATCGACCGCGCCTGATCATGAACACGCTGGGCATCGGCCCCGAGCTTCTTTTCCGCACGCCACATGCGGTTATATCGGCACCTTACCTGAACGTCACAGGCAACATGGACGCCACGCGCTTCTTCTCCACGCCCTACCCGGCCGAAGCCGAGGCCATCGCCCGCCGCCGCCATGTCGATCTTGTCATCGCCTGCACCAAGATTCCTCAGGTTTACATCCGTCCGCCCGGCCACGCGCCCAACCAGAAACCAACGCCCGATTTTGCACCGCACTTCATCGAGCGCCTGCTGATGGGCACGACGCCCGGCTGGCTGAAACGTGCACAAATTCCCGCTCTGAAGAATTTTGTCATCTATGAAGTGTTGCCGCCGAATCCGGACACGAGCAGCCCGGCAAAACCCGAGTGAGTTATTTTCATCACAGCCTAAAAAAACTGCGCGCAAGTAAAAATTTTTATTGAATGTTAAACGATTCGACTTAAATTCCTTCTTACGGAAGCGCACGTGCCACTGGCCCAAGGACGCGAAGGCATACCACCTTTTACGTTCCCCACTGGTTTATGTAACGACGCTTTGCCGCCCGCCTAGGCCAACCAAGGAAAAGCCGAACGCGGGAACGTGGTATGCAGCAAAGAGTCTTTCTTTCAGTGCGTGCGCCAAGATCCTAGTTTTATTGATCTTTTGGCTCAGTCGGTGGAAGAAGTCGGCCTTCGTTGTGAGGCAAAGAAGGAAGGGCCGGGTCGGCGCAGAACTTGTCCAAACGGACATATCAGCCCCCTCCCCCTATCTCGAACAAGTTGCCCGTCAGGGCGATGACGTTCCTTCACAACCTCGGGTCGGGCCCTGTGTGGCTCCTTGCTGTTAACAATTTGGCGTTAACCCGCCAGGCAAGAGGAGCTTAAGGGCCGATGGACTACAAAGAAGTTCTGCCGTTAACAGGCAACCTTGTACCCGTATCCCAGCCATCAAGCGCCGAAGCGCTTGATCTTGGCCTTCCCCGGTTTGCGAGTGTTGAAGACATGGTTAAGGCGCTGCGCCCGGCCCAGCCCATGCATTGCCTGCACCCGGAAGCACTGGCTCAGAATGCCCGGCTTTTCCTCGATCATTTCCCCGGCACGACCTTCTATGCCGTCAAGGTCAATCCCGACCCCTATATTCTCCAGCACCTTTATGCGGCTGGAGTCCGCAGCTTCGACGTCGCCTCCCTGGCGGAAATTGATACTGTTCGCAACCTCTTCCCGACGGCCCGCATGGCCTTCATGCACCCGGTCAAGAGCCGCGAAGCTATCCGGGCCGCCTATTTTGAGTATGGCATCCGCGATTTTGCCGTGGATACCTTTGAAGAACTGCATAAAATTCTCGAAGAAACCAAGACGGCGGTCGATCTGCGTATCCATGTCCGCCTCGGCCTGCCCAAGGGTAGCGCCCTGCATGAATTATCGGCCAAGTTCGGTGCTACACCGGAGGCTGCCGCTTCGCTCCTGCAAAATGCCTATAAGGTGACGAAGAAGGTTGGCCTCTGCTTCCATGTCGGCTCTCAGACCATGTCGCCCCAATCCTATGTGGATGCCATCACCCTGGCGGGCGAGGTTATCCGCAAGGCTGGCGTGAAGCTGGAAGTTCTGGATGTCGGCGGCGGTTTCCCGGCCTCTTACCCGGGCATGGAGCATCCGCCCCTAACCGAGTTCTTCGATGCCATCCGCCAGACCATTGCCACCCTCAAACTGCCCAAGAACTGCCAGATCTGGGGCGAGCCGGGCCGCGCCATCGTCGCCGCGGCGGGCACCGTCGTCGTGCGCGTGGAGATGCGGAAGGGCGATGCCCTCTATATCAATGACGGCTCCTACGGCAGCCTGTTCGATGCCCGTTGGATGAAGTGGGTTTACCCGGTTCAACTGGTGCGCCCAAGCCGCCGTACCCGCAAGGAAAAATCCCTGCAGGCTTTCTCCTTCTACGGCCCGACTTGTGACTCGGTCGATGCCATGCCCGGCCCCTTCATGCTGCCCGACGATATCTGCGAAGGTGACTGGATCGCCATCAGCCAGCACGGAGCCTATGGCGCGTCGATTCAGACCCGTTTCAACGGTTTTTATTCTGACCAACAAGTGGAAATCACCAGCGAAGCCCCGCCCGTCAAGCGCCGCAGCCGCAAGCCTACCATGACCTCGGCGCCTATTTCGGTCGTACGCGAACAATAAAAGCTAAGCTTTTTAATTGAGGCCAAGCCCACTTCACGGTTTTAATTAAGGGCTGGATCATTTCCCATAAAAATTTTAAGAAAGTCTTGCTCAGGGCTGATAGGCTCATCAAGAACTTTTGCCTCCAAAACTGCCGAGAGATCAAGCAGCTCCACAGCGCTGCCTCCTTGAATAAAACCATGTGTGCGCAGTTCATCTACCGTTACACCAGCTTTTTCTAATTTCTCCTGATGGAATACAAGTGCCGTTGTCATGCCTGCCTCAATTAAACGCTCCGTTAAAAAGGTTACTTCTATCAAGGCATCTCCCACATATTTATACAGCAAGCCTCTGTATTCATTTTGAGCTTCAATTGAATATTCTCCTTTATAAAACGTCATAGTGGGCAATGAACTAAAAAATGCCGCAGCAGGCAACGAAAAGAATTTAACCAAGTCAGGCTGTAATGCGTCAATAATTGCGCACGCACATTCTTTTTTATTTCGCATTATAAAATCCTTTTCAAAAGGCGATACAACGGTAATAAGTATAGGTTGTCATTGAATTTCAAACAATAGAAACGGCTTTGCCTCCTTCTAATGATAAATAAAACCACCACTCCACCCGAATGGGCGCCGCATAAGGCGATCTGGACGGCTTGGCCGTCGGCTGCCGATCTATGGGGCGCTGACCTTGAACCTGCCCGCGAGGAAATCGCCGCGATGGTCAAATTGCTGGCCGAAGGTGACGCCATGAAGGTTCTGGTCTGCGGCGATGAGGCGGAAGCCTCTGCCCGGCAGACCCTTGGCAATGCTGCCGAGATTTTTGCCGTCGATTTCGGCGATATTTGGCTGCGCGACACAGGCCCGGTTTTCAGCCGCCGCACGGATGGCTCTCTGCAGGCCGAAATTTTCCAGTTCAATGGCTGGGGCGAAAAATATGTCTTGGAGCATGATGATGAGGTGGGCGCGGCTATTGCGATACTGGCCGCCGTACCGCCGCGTAAGCATGATTTCATCCTTGAAGGTGGTGCGGTGGAGGCGGATGGCCATGGCACCGTCCTGACCACGCGCCAATGCCTTCTGAACCCCAACCGCAATAAAGGTTGGACCGAAGCCAAGGCCGAATCTGCGCTGGCCACCGCCTATGGCGCGCGAAAAGTCATCTGGCTGGATGAAGGGCTGCTCAACGATCATACCGATGGGCATATCGACAATCTGGCCCGTTTCGTCGCGCAAGGCCGCGTGGTATGCCAGCTTCCTTCAGGCAAGAACGACCCAAATGCCAAAATTCTGGGCGATATTCATGCAGCCTTGCAGGCCGCCACGGATGCCGATGGCAGAAAGCTCGATGTTATCGCCATTCCCGGCCCCGGCGCCGTGTTGAATGACGATGACGAACCCACAGCCGCCAGCCATATGAACTTCATCATCGGCAATAAAACGGTCGTCGTCCCGGTTTACAATGAATATGGCGAAGCTGCCGTGGCGGCTCTTGCCAAACTCTTTCCCACACGCCAAGTAATCGGTGTGTTGTCCCGTGCCGTATTGACCGGAGGCGGGTCGTTCCACTGCATTACCCAGCAGGAGCCCGCCTGATGCCCCGTAACGTGACTGTCGCCGCCCTACAGGCCAGCTATGGCCAGGATATGGAAGCGAATATCAAAAAGACCGAAGGGCTGGTTCGCAAGGCTGCTGCCGCAGGTGCGCAGATCATTCTGCCGTCCGAGCTGTTCCAGAATATCTATTTCTGCACGACGCAGGATGACCGTTGGTTCGCCCATGCTTATCCCGCTGCCGAACATCCCTGCGTCCAGCGCATGCAGGCTTTGGCGAAAGAATTGAATGTCGTCCTGCCGACCTCGTTCTTCGAGCGCGACGGGCAGCAATATTATAACAGCGTGGCGGTGATCGATGCGGGCGGCGCGATTCTTGGCGTCTATCGTAAAAGCCATATTCCCGACGGGCCCGGCTACCAGGAAAAATACTATTTCCGCCCTGGCAATACGGGCTATCGCGTCTGGAATACAAAATATGCACGTATCGGCGTCGGCATCTGCTGGGATCAATGGTTTCCTGAATGCGCCCGTGCCATGGCGCTGCAGGGCGCAGAGATGCTGTTTTACCCGACAGCGATCGGTTCCGAACCGCACAGCCCGGAACTCGACACACAACTACCGTGGCAAAGGGCAATGCAGGGCCATGCTGTTTCAAACGTCATGCCTGTCATTGCCGCCAACCGCATCGGCGAGGAAAAGGGCCTCGGTACACCACAGAATTTTTACGGCTCATCCTTTATCGCCGACCATCGCGGCGAGCTGGCCGCCAGCATGAACCGCACGGACGAAGGCTTTATCAAGGCGACATTCGATCTGGATTTTCTCGACACCCACCGCCCAGCCTGGGGATTTTTCCGCGATCTGCGGACGGATATAAACAGGTAATTTTCAATCCACCGTGTGGCAACCGCCAAAGCCGATAAGGGATTGCGCGCCACCATCGCATTCGAGCGCTTTTTGTTTGGGTGAGATTTGAATCAGCCAAACAATTACGGCAACCCCGACGGCTACGCACAGGACAAACATAATAATGACGCGCCAGTCGCGCTTTTCAGGCTTACCAAAAATGGGAGGTTTAGGGGGTGTCGACATCAGGAGAACTCCTGCCTGCGGCCATCTTTTCCTTTTCAGGCTGCGCTGTCAAATCAGGCTTTCCGGAACCCCTGCGCCACCAGATAGGTTTCCGAGGATTCGGAACGGCTTGCCGCGGGTTTGGCATGCTTCACTTTGGCAAAATGCTTCTTCAACTGGTCAAGCAACTGCTTCTCGGCCCCGCCCTGGAAAAACTTACAGACGAAAGCCCCACCGGGGGCAAGAACATCCATGGCGAAATGCGCCGCTGCCTCGGCCAGAGCCATGACGCGGATATGATCGGTGCCGGAATGCCCACTGGTCGAGGGCGCCAGATCGCTGAGCACCAGATCGGCATGGCCTTTTAACAAAGCCTTGAGTTTCTCCGGCGCTTCATCGCCAAGAAAATCCATCTGCACAATCTCCGCGCCAGGCACGGGATTGATTGGCAGGATATCCAGAGCGACCAGCTTGCCTTTGTTGCCAATCGTCGCCGCAACCACCTGACTCCAGCCGCCGGGGGCCGCGCCAAGATCGACCACACGCATGCCGGGTTTGAGCAGGCCAAATTTCTCATCCAGCTGCAGCAATTTGAAGGCCGCGCGGGAGCGGTAGCCTTCTTCCCGTGCCGCGGCGACATAAGGATCGTTCAGCTGGCGTTGCAGCCATTGACGGGAAGAATTTGAACGCTGTCGCGTCGAACGAACCCGCACGGCCTCGCGCCGCCGTGAGGCGATGCCACCGATACCTCTGTTTTTGCCTCTGCCCTTCATTCTGTCGCCACCTTTAAATCGACCGGGCTCCATGATTTGCCTTTGCGGAGCAGCAGGATTTCCGGTTTTTTCTGTTTCAGATTGAAAAATCTCATCAATTCGTCGTTAGGTTCCCGCAGCAGAACCGCTTTGATCTCTGAGTGCGCGCGCAGCTCCGCCAGCATGCGCGGCAGGGTACTGGTTTGAATGGAGTCGGTTGAGGTGATGATCTGACTGTAATTGTGTGTCTTCAGGTCATCCATCGCCAGTTCCAGATTCATGATGAAGACGCCGAAGCCGTTGCCCTTGGTGTCGAACACCGCCACGCGGCTTTTTGGCGGCAGGGTCCGCGCTATGTTTTTACCCAAGGCGCGATCGGCGCAGAGAAAATCGCGCGACTTGGGCACAAGCCACATCGGCTTCACGGTATAAACCAACGGAAACAAGCTAAGGCAAAAGACCGCCACCGCAGGCATGGTTTTGGCCGTCAGGCGCGGTTCGGCATAGCGCTCGAACAGGAACCACAGCATGGCAACACCCAGCAGCCCCACATGCGTGGAATAGCGATAGAACGACATCGCGCCTTTGATATTATACTCGCTGAAAAATATGCTGCCGACGAAGGCGGTCAGAATAAAAAGGATATAGCCGATAAACACCGCGCCCGTCAGTGCGGCAAAAATGCCCGGCTTGCTCATTTTTCCGCGCAAAAAGGCCCAGAGGCCGAAACCGCTGACTCCGAACATCAGGGCGTAGAAACCATTCTTCTTAAGAATTTCCTTGCCCGCCGACTGTAGAAGCTGCGGCGCCAGATCCCAGCGCCATTGGGCGAAAGGCAGAATGGGCGATATCTTGTCCTGCAAAATCATATGCTGAGCATAAGAACGCCACACCATGAAAAACGCCATACTCAGAACAAGGGCTGGAAGCAGCGCGCGCAAGGCAGGCTTGAAATTTTTTGCCCGCAACGCAATCACCAACGACGCCATCATCAGCAATGCAAAAAGAATGACGTTCATGTCCCGGAGCAAGACAAGAACGACTCCTGCGGCCGCGATCTGCCACCCCAGCGCCATCGCTGCCGGGCGATCTTTTTTACCGAGAGCCATATGCAGCCGCAGGAGCATCAACCCCAGAAAGCCGATCAGGACGCTGGTGGTCGTATCGGTTTGCCCGGTGATCGAGAAGCTGGCGTTAAAACCTGGATTGAACAAAGTTGTCAGAACAAGCGCGACGCCAAAGCGCGTCAGTTTGCGAACCCATGCCGATGTTTGTGTCCGCGATTTCTGTATGGGTGTTTCAAATTCGGTCAACGCCCAGGCAAAACTGGCCAGCAGAAGCCAGTTGATCATCGCTCCAGCCTGCACAACAAAAGCCTGGTGCAGTAGCGACACCAAATAGCCCAGATAAGCAATGCCATAAGGGTAAGCGGGCCGATTGGAATAGGAATCCAGCAGACTGGAATGAGGCACCCCGTCATGCCGCCACAGGAAAAGCGCGTTCGGCGACCATTGGGCAATATCGTCCCATCCTGTAATGCCTGCGGCATTGATGAGCGCAAGAATGACTACCTGCAGCGCCAGTGCGATCAGGAACCAGACAGGCCATGGCGTGTTTTTGTGGCGGTAAAAATTCCATGCCGCCGCCCCAAGAGATGCAAGACCAGTAAGAACCGCGCAGGCAGGAAGCGAACCCGGCCATAGGACGACGCCAAGCGTAAACCCACCTGCCAGCAAGCCCCAACCGCTGATGAGATCGGCCGAAACCCAGCGCTTGCCGCCGCCGACAAGCGAGCCAAGGGACGCCAGCAGGACAAACAGCACGATAGTCAACAACGCTGCCGGAAAGGCTGTGAGCAAGCCGCTGTTTCCACATCCCAGATCAATCACAGAGGTCATGGCGGAACCTAGGAGGATTTATGCTTGATCTGCATGACGCCCAGCATGAAGGCCGAGAAGCCCAGCTGCAGCCCAGCGGCGATGCCTGTCACAGCGACGATCAGAATACGCATCATATTCTGGTAATTCAGCGGACCGAAATTCTTGGATGACCAAAGCTCCGCCGCCCAACCGATACCCGCCAATCCCGCCGCAATCAAAATCGCGGCAAAAATCAGCAGCCGATCAACCGTAACATGGGTGATGATCTTCCCAAAACGGCCGGAAGGAAGAATGCCGTTGGTCAAAGCGTAATAACGCGCCAACAAACCAAAACTGATGCTTTGCACGCCGACCAGAATGGCCATCCCGGCAACCAGCAACGTGTGAACATCAAGCACAACACCATCGGCAATCGTCACCGGGCCCGGCAGCAGCAGCGCCGAAACGGCAACCCCCAAAATTATCAGCGCCATGCCGGGGTAGAGATAGAGCCAGCGTGGACTGTAAAGCAGCAGAAACCGCAGATGCCGCCAGCCATCGCGCCAGGGATGCAGATGCGGCGGACGCCCACGGCCATCCGGCGAAAGCGTTACGGGAACTTCAGCCATCTTCAGGCCACGCAAGGCGGCACGGACGATCATCTCACTCGCAAATTCCATGCCTGTCGTACGCAAATCGAGAGAAAGCATCGCCTCGCGTGAAAAGCCGCGCAGCCCGCAATGAAAATCATTCAGGGGAATCCTGAAGAACAGCTTGCCGATAAAGGTCAGAACCGGATTACCGAGATAACGGTTCAGAAAGGGCATCGCGCCTTTTTTGATGCCACCCTTGAAACGGTTACCGAGAACAAGCTCATATCCTTCGCGTAACTTTTCAAGAAGTGGCATTAAGTTCGTGAAGTCATAGCTATCATCGGCATCAGCCATGATGACATAGCGGCCCTGCGCCCCCGCGATGCCGCCGGATAAGGCCGCGCCATAGCCTTTTTCAGTCACTTCGACGACACAGGCACCCTGCTGGCCCCCTAATAGGTGTAATTCGAACACATTTTAGGGATGACGTGTTGAATCTCCACAAAATTCTGCCCCCAACACTCGGCTAGATATTTCTTTAAGCCATTAAGGCTTTTTGGGTGGTGGGTTCGCATCTCCCTTACTCTTTGTAGGCGGAGGTTTTGGCTTATGCCCAGCCGTTTGCTTTGTTCTGGCCGGTTGGTGTCCCTTCGTAACTTTTATCATCTAGTCTCTCCCTCTATCGTTATCGATTCCGCCTTCAAAGCTTATGGTTTCTTCGGTGGTGGGTTGGGTTTTTGCTCGCTTCCAAGAGGCTTAAAGCCATCTTGGGCGTAACCACTCTGGGTGCTGCCGGGCTTATAACCTTTATGCAAGGGTTTAGCGTTTTCCCGTTTGTTCTCCATGGTTCTCCCCATAAGTGATTTTAAAAAACTCGATTACTGCTATCTCTGAAGTAACGATCATAACTCCGGCAGTATCGACCTTTGATCTTTCGAAGCCGCCATCATTATTTAAAATCCATGATTCTTCAAGGTATAGCTGTTCAGCTACTGGCGAACTAGACACAAAAGAATCTTCACTATATTTACCAGCAACTTGCTTGCCATCTTTTAACGTAACAATTATCCAATAACTCTTACGTTGACCAAATACGTAGTCCCAAGGTTTTGCTATCGGATGAGGTAAAACATTTTGCAAAAACTCTGTTGTGCGCAGTCTCTTCCATATTAAGACCCACAAAATTGGCGCGATGAAAAAAGCAATAATATAGAAGATGACATACAAAACTGGATGTATCACTCTATAGTTTCCCGTTTCAACTTCATATAATGGCCAAAACAAAAGGGCATAATTCACCGAGCTATAGGCCACCGCATCAATCAATTGTTTTGCGGAATCCTTTGGCGCATGCGGAAACAACAGTTCATAGGTCTTCAAGCTTACGAACCCAGGAATTACAAATGCTATAAAAGTTAGAAGTTTATGGGTTTCCCATATATCGATATCCATTTCGGTCACTCCAGCTATTTAGCTGGTTAACTTCTTCTGTATGACTTCGAGACGTTTTGCTACCCTGATTTTTGGATTTAAGGTTAGGGCCTTTTTAAAGGCTCTTCCTGCATCCTCGTATTGGCCTAGTTTCTCTAAAGTAATTCCCTCCAACTTAAATGCAATCGCGTCCCATCCGTTCGAGTTACCGGTTTGCAAAGACTTCGCATGAGATATTGCGGAAAGAAGGTTGTTGAGCTCCTCATGTGAAGGGGCTTTTTCTTTTAGTATTTTTTCAACCGTCATAAGGATCGCCACGAAGTCACCTGATACCAGTTTATCATTTTCAAATTTCTTCTCATCTAGGAAAGTTCCATCTAATGTATATCTAAATTTACCAATGCGATTATGTACCACCACAATTTGCCCACACTCTTCATCAAATTGATACTGATCTGCCCAGCCAGTTAGAGGAGTCACAGAAAATAGTTCTTGGCCCGCCGATATATCGAATGCTGTGAATTTGTTTCCGTCATCGCTCTTTGCATTACAGGTCTGACATACGGCGAATCTGCCATTTAACGACACTGCACTGTTATATATGTTTGCTGCAAAGTTCTTCTCAATTACGATTTCACCGTCTGGCGAATAAACATAAAATGTGCCTTTTAGACTGGGGCCGAAGCCCCAATCTTCAATCGAAAAAACTCCCGTATCAGCGACATGGCCATGGTTGGGACGCTGTAGCTCACCATTCATTACTATTTTATCTTTTATTTTATTGTATAAAATAAACCTGCCGTACCCACTTTCACGATAACCACCCACATGTTTCTTTTTGTCGAAATCGGCCCAACTGATCACCCATTCTTTCGAATTGGAAATTTTGTAGAACCCGAAATAATCCATAGAGCTTGCATATAAAAAGCTATCATCAAAAGTAACATCTGAAGAAGTTTCGGTAATTCGGTGATTCTTCGGACGGCTCTCAGTCCCAAGCAAAAATGATAGTATGCTCACTTTGCCACCTCGGTTGCTAGAATTTTAGGCCGAGGTATTTGCTTACCCTCTTATTTCTTATTTGAGAAGAGTAGACGTTTCTTGTTTAAAAATCAGGATTGTTAAGGACTATGACATCGCGATTATAGCAACCATTGCTAAATGACCTACTTAAAGTCATGCAGCAATCGTGAATGGCTTATCTTCGTAAACACTTAATGAATTTGGCCTAATTGGAATTACCTTTGGATGTGGCATTTCTTCCGGCAATGGCACGACATGGAAGTAAGGCCTGTTAGCATCCCGCTCCGGATTTATGGTGCTGATCGTTGTCGGCTCCGGCAATGGTTGACCTATGATTTCAATAGGATTTTTCATTCTCCTTAAATTTATTGAACCCGCAACCATCTTCTCATGTCCGAATACCCGATGCTCGGCGTTCATTTCAAGAAGTGCCTGTATAATCTCTTCTTCCTTATGGGCGTGGATGTGCTTGACCGGCATTGGGCCACCAAAAGCGCGACTAATATCAGTCTCATCCATAAACTTCGACATAGGAACACCCCAGCGCCGCTCAGGGCTTTTAATCTCGGCAATACCAACAGAGAAAATTGAAGATAAAACCTCTTTCAGCATTATGCCATCTGGCGCATTACCGTGACTCTTGATTTTGGCCCACACCACCGGTTCAGCGTCGAAGGTTGAAGCCAAACGACGAAAAGTAACTGCAATTTGTTGGGGGTCGCCATCGACTCCCCAGCGCACCAGAAAATTGTTCGGGCATTTTGATATGCCTAATGCGTCCGATGGCAAATCTTCTTTAGTCACATTATTGACGCCAAAACGGCTTTCCATGCTCGGCGTCAGCCCATGCAGTTGCAGAACCCAGCTGTCCCCTTCTGTGCCATGAACAGCGCCAAATTTGTCCATCACTCCACGAATTGCGCCGTTGTCAGGAAAATGCTCATTGTCGCGTCCGGCAAAAACCCAATCAGGGTCACTGATGGAGCGCCGTATCTGTTCGCGCATAAACCATGTGCCCAAGCCCATCCCGTTCGGATACAGAAGACATTTTGTATATTCGCGGAATAGCGCCGCTATATCTTTGTCAACGCACAAGTCTTCGCCATGATAGACAGGATAAATTCTAAGCTTGTCGCTCTTGTCCCATTCAACACCGAAATCTGGCGCACCAGTTGCCAAAGCTGCATCCAGCACCGGCCCATCCGTGCCCAGCCTGACCTGCAACAATTCGGCATTCATTACCTTGTGGTCCAATACCTCCATGACTGCGTCAAGGTTATGTTCCGAAAATTTGGCACCGTGAACAGCGCCAAGTGAGCCAAGGAAGCGTGGAATGGCTTGGCGAAATTTAGCGCGGACATGCGGATTCGCGCCATCGTAAGAAACGATGCCAGCCCTTACCTGATTGGCTACAGGAAAAAGTTCATGACCTGGCAATTCAAAATTCGGCATATATTTTCTCTTTAAATCAGTTTTTTAAACGTCTTAAAAAGCTTTAGCCTGCAATTGTCACTTTCAACGTGTAATCGGGATCTTCGACAACTTCACCGGTTTCATTCAGGCGATACTCGCCCAATCGCGCAATCTGCAAATCAGCCAACTTTAACGGAACGGCACGTTCTTCGTTCGAGCCCTTAAGTTTAATAACAACACCCTCTTTTAAATTCGCCCGATCAACAATACCGTGAATTTGCTCCCGTGACACAACAGCACCAGAAGAATCACAATGGGCTATACCGACAAGCATATATTTTCCAATAAGCGTCCTTGCTTGCTCCTCAGTCACATCCATCTTTGGCTTGGGGCTAGCGTTGCTCATGGCCTATTTCCCCTTCGCCTTCTTTGGCGCTGAGGCTTTAGCCCAAAACTTGTCAAACTGCCTTACATAGCGTTCAGCCAGAAGTTTCGAGGTAATCGAAACCCATTCGCGCTTATGTGAGGATTCATACATCGGCAGGACGATGTTATCGCCATAGAGGTAGAACGGAGCTAAATCGGCATCTTCCTTGCGCAACCAACGATAGGTGCAATAGTTGGCGGGAAACTCCGTATCGCCCTCTGTGGTCAAAACCTTGGCGTCCAGATCGTCAATCATGGTCATACGCGAAAGATGCGCCTGTCCGTACTCGTCCGCAAAGGCCAGATTGCCACTGTCGCTCAAATTGAACTGGCGGATACGTCCCCCATTCCTGAGCGTGAGATAGATATGATCGAGGAATTGCCGGTAGCCGGTCTTGCCGGTAAATACCCGTACTTCCTGCTGGCGCAATTTAACACCGTCACCATCAGTAAATTCTACGCCTTGCTTGTCCAGTACCTCGGCAATACGGACTAAAGTTCTTTCCTGTGGCTGGACAAGATCGGCTTCAATCTTGCTAAGGGTAGCCCTTGTGACACCAACCCTTTCGGCCAGTTGGTCACCGGACCATTCAATCAAACCGCGAGCGGCGCGTATCTGTCGTGCAGTAATGACCATGTCACCCATTCTCCTTGAAAAAGACGGTTAATTCCATTCCAACATTACTTTCAAACCCGCCGAATTTTAGCATTCCTCACCCTAAACGAAAGATTCTTAGCTTCTGAAAGTAAATTTGGTGTTTACAGAGACCCATCTTACATGGATACTGCCTGAAAGCAAAGTATTTTATAGTTATAAGACAAATATATTAACATTCAATTTATTCAAAAGGAGTCATATTATGCAGAAGAAACGTCATAAACCCCGTATTGCGACTGTTCGCATAGGAGAAAAGCCCACCCCTGAAAGACGTAATCAGAACGGAGGGGTTATATCCGAGATCGTTGACCGTGGGGCTGGCGATAAAATACTCGTTAAACGCTATAGGGCGGTCTGGGAATGCCCTTTGGACACTTACCTATGCCGGAGGGTCATTAGCGAACAAGAGTACCGTGCAGGGCTTAAATTCCGACATGCTTACTTTCGGGCTGTTTTGGGCATTAAAGTCGATAATATAGGCTCTGGTAGTGGGGGAGACAGAGAAATGGCTATGCTGACCCCCATCTACAGCGAAAGACTCTTGAATGACGCCTATGAAGCCCTGTCATTCAAGCAAAAAGAAATCGTCATAAGCGTATGCGGCCATGATGAGGTTGTCGGAGAAACGGCAAAACTCAAGACGCTTCACAGGGGATTGGAAAGACTCTGCGATGTATGGAAAATCAGAGAGTTAGCTTGATAATATCTATAGATATAAAAATATTTCTGTTATTATAAAAATAATTTGCTTTTTATCTTGACAAAGGTCATGTAAATGGGGTATACTTATGTTAAGGTTGCTAGACCTGTAGGGAAAATCAGGTGAATAAAAACCCATCAGCAATAATTAGAAGTTATTTATGATACTCGCTCGACCCATGAACTAAACCAGTTATCATATATTTCTTTCGCCACATCGTAATTCACTATATGCCCCGATGTGGCCTAGCTGTTATGATGTGACGGATTTCATAGGGAGAAAATGAGAAATCATGAAACATACTTCCCTTGAAACGTATTTTAACTTGTGCGTCAACACTGTTGCAATGATCGCAAATAATGATTGGCTGAAATCTGGCATCGAGAGAATGGTCGTCAAAATGGTCGTGATGCTCATGCAAGATCGCCAGCCAATTGTTCCTTTCTTTGTTCCATCGTAGCAACTCAAACTTTGTTCGGTTACAACCGGGGCAACGCCAATTATCATTGAGCTGTTTCCATTTATAGCTGCAATGAGCACCATCATAAGCAAGGTAGTCATCCCAAGTAGGAATTTTTAATTCAGCCATTAGTCATTCAATCCAAGTTAAGATGCTCTTTAAGCGTCAACTTTACATCAGATTTATCTCATAATTTAGCAGCGTAAACTTCGCAAGGAGTGCGCCGTTCCACATGGTGGAACACGTTCCCCATGTGGGAACGGCACTGGCCATCCACCTGCGCTCTTCGAGCTTCGACTGATGAAGGGGCTGCCGCCCCCGTTGACCCCGCTTTCTTACATTCAGAGAGGTTCCGCATGGATCAAAACCATGAGCGCCCCACTGCATCCAAAGGACTGCGTCTAAGGGTTTCTGAAGCCGAGCATAAAGACCTGAAACGTGAGGCCGACAGTTACGGCTATGACCTTTCGACCCTCTTACGCTTGCGTATCTTCGGCAAGATCAAGGGTATGAGGATTACCCGCCGCCCCAGCACTGACATCATGCTGCTGGGCGACATTATCGGCAAACTGACCGCCCTTACCGGTGAACTCAACAAAATCGGCTCCAATATCAACCAGATCGCCAAACGCCTGAACCAAGGCCAGCGCGATTTGTTTGGGTTGGATTCGTGTCTGCGCCTCTTTGAGCAATTGGGGCAGAAAATCCTGAAAGTGCTCACCCATATCGAGGCGGCCATTACCGGACGTCTCAAGACCATTACCCCCAGCGACGATAACAAGGAGGAAT
The DNA here is from genome assembly GCA_033763555.1 of Alphaproteobacteria bacterium. Taxonomy (GTDB): domain Bacteria; phylum Pseudomonadota; class Alphaproteobacteria; order UBA9219; family UBA9219; genus JALYJG01. The sequence goes on from JANRKK010000030.1 coordinate 57,652, forward strand.
AACATGAACAGCCAAGATAACTCGCAGCACTTAGCCCTTTGGACATTGATTAATCTCGTCGAAGAACTGGAAGAAATTAACAGCCAGCTTGACGCAATCAGCCGTGGCTTCGATAGCGGCGAGATTGATTTTGCCGGTTTTGAACAGGCCATGCTTCAGCTCAGGGATTGCCAAGGACAATTGGAAGAAGTCCTCGGTGAACCGAGCAGAACCAGCTTTATTCGATGATTATCAAAGGCGGACGCAGAGGGGGAGCCAGGCAACTGGCAGCCCACCTTCTGCGCCGCGATACCAATGAAGACGTAATTATCCATGAGATAGACAGTTATCCCGTTAAGGCATTGAATGACGACGGCCTAAAAAGCACCCTTCGGCTTATGGCCGTTCAAGGCCAAACCAAAGGCAAGCTGCGGACGCTCTATCATTCGATTATTGCCCCACAGCAGGGCGAAACCCTGAACAAGCGGCAGCTTAAGCATGCCGTTGACACGCTGGCGAAGAATCTCGGCATGGAGGGCCACCCGCGAGTCATCGTTGAACACCGCAAGGACGGACGGCAGCATTTTCATGTGGTGTTCAATATCCTGAACCCCACAACCGGCAAACAGGCACGGTTGCAATGGACGCGCAAGGTTGAATGGAACACCTCGCGCCAGCTTGAACAGGAACTGGGCTTAAAACCCGTTATGCGCAAAGGTAGGGCCGCCCGTCGCTGGGAATACGAGCGCGGCAAGCGTTCCGGCATTAAGGCCATGACAGTCCGTAAGGACGTGACCTCCATCTATCATGCCAGCAAGACCGGCAAGGAATTTATCAGCAACCTCAACAAAGCCGGTTATGTCCTGACCAAGGGCCGTAATAACAACTATGTCCTTGTTGACAGGGCCGGAGATATTCATGGCCTCATGCGGCGCATTGAGGGCGTCAGGCTCAAGGATTTAAGGCAGAAGTTTCCGGATCTTAAACAGGCTGCTCTGCCATCACTCAACAGTGTGTTGAAAAAACTGCGGCCCGTCCCTCTCGGCAAGAAAGCAGGGCGATATATACGCAATGCGGCATACATATGCAGAAGACCAGCCAAAACATTTGTTTCACCGCAGCATTATTGGCCAATCTTGCGCAGCAGCTTGCCGTTCATGCGGCCTCTGGCACGGGTTACTTATCGGCCAAGTTATGAAGACAGGAAAAAGAGCCTGCAATACGCCGCATGGCCCATCTTCAGGCGCAGGAAGCGCAAGAAGAAGGACGAGAACGAACCCGTCAAACTCAAACCCAACCTGGCCGAGATCGAGAAAGCGTTGCTACTCGAATGGGCTTGGGACAACAAGCGTTGGGACATTTTAGTCCAGTACTATCCCGAACTGCTTCGCATGCTTGAACCCTAATCACTGAAATTACCGGCCCAACAGCCGTAATAGCCCGTCCGCATGATGTGGACGGGTTTTTTTATGTCCAGAGGAGAATGCCCATGAAAAAACAGACCCGTCCCGTCAGCAGTTTTTGCCGTTATCAGCCACCAAAGAAGCCCAACCGCGCATCATCCACCAAGCGCCGGAGAAAGACATGTTCCTTCGGAGCATGTTTCAAATTCTTTTTCCGCAGATGGAAGTGAGGGCTGCCATGACTGACGATCATGTCTCGGCGGATTGCTTCGTCCTGAAATCGCGCAACAAAGAAATCTTCCGGATCACGCAGGACCGCTCTGCGACCTTGCTATGGCCTTCGGAAATAGACTTCATGCGCTATATCGAACGAACCTACGCAACTCCATTACAGGACAATACAGGCTGGTAATGCCCATGTCCGCGCAGTGCGGCATGGATTTTTAAACACAACAAGGAGAAGCATTATGAAAAATGGAAAAAAGAACACCGTCAAGATCGGCACTTTCGTGGCAGACAAGAAAGGCGTCATGCATGGCAGGATTTACGGTCTTGGCCTCGGTGTAACGCCGGTCATGTTCGAGCCGCAGACCAGCAAGGACGGAAAGAGCTATTTCCGGCTCGTTGCTAATCATGCAGATGAATCCTATGAAATCGGTGCAGCGTTCCCGAAAACCAAGGACGGCATGACCTATCATTCCGTCAGCATTGAATCGCCGGTTCTTCCGGCCCCGATCAATGCGGCGCTGTTTCTGGATAAGGAAAGTGGTGCGTTCAATCTTGTCTGGAACCGGCAAGACAATGCAAAAGACTTAAGGGCCGAAGCTACCGTTAACGTCAACGTGCAGCCGCAACACCAGACGCAGGCTCAAGGTCGGCGCTCCAGCAGCCCAAGCCTAATACCGTAAATCACTTGGAATATACCCGCAGGGCTTGCGTCCTGCGGGGATTTATACTGGATCAATAGTGAACCATAACCGATTTCATTAGCACACTAAAGACTATCACCACAAAGGAACACGACGCTGTAAAATTTGTGAGTGGAACTTCGGTCATCCTACATTAGAATTTATCGCTTAAATTTTAACAATCTTAGGCCATTGAACATTACAATAAGGCTTGCGCCCATATCGGCAAAAACCGCCATCCAAAGCGTGGCGAGGTTTGCAAAATTTAACGCAAGGAATATGACCTTAATCCCTATCGCCAAGGTGATATTCTGTTTCAGAACACTGCCGGTTTTTTGGCTGAGGGCAATGAAGAGAGGAATGCGGCGCAGATCATCTTCCATCAGCGCGACATCGGCTGTTTCGAGCGCAGTATCGGTACCGGCTGCCCCCATTGCGAATCCTATAGAGGCTTTTGCAAGCGCCGGTGCGTCGTTAATACCGTCTCCGACCATGCCAACGACGCCATAACGCTGCCGCAGCTCCTCAATCGTTTTCAGCTTATCTTCCGGCAGAAGGTTGCCGCGCACATCCTGGATACCGACACTTTTAGCTATGGCGTTGGCGGTGGTTTGGTTGTCGCCGGTCAATATAACGCAGTGTAGGCCATGTGACTGCATATCCTTAATTGCCTGTATGCTGGAATCCCGAATGGTGTCGGCGACGGCAAAAATACAAAGCGGCTGTTGTTCGTTTGAAAGAATGACAACCGTCTTGCCTTCTTTTTCCAACTTCTCCAGCACCATTTCCACATCGGGGCCGCAAATGCCTAGTTCTTCGATCAGCCGATGATTGCCAATGTAATAGAGGTTGTTATCGATAATGCCTTTCGCACCACGTCCGGTGATCGATTCAAAATCTGAAACGTCGAGTAATCGTTGTTCACCTTGTTTCTGACTCCATTGTGCGACAATGGCCGAGGCCACAGGATGCTCGGAATGTGCATCGAGACTAGCTGCAAGCTGCAGGTAGTTTGCTTCGGGTTGGTTCTGTAAAGGAGAAATATCCGTTACTTTAGGCTTGCCATGCGTCAGTGTGCCGGTTTTGTCGAGCGCAAGCGCCTTCAATTTCCGGCCTTCTTCCAGATAGACGCCGCCTTTGATGAGAATGCCGCGACGTGCGGCGGCAGCCAGGCCGCTCACAACCGTCACCGGCGTAGAGATCACCAATGCACAAGGGCAGGCAATAACAAGCGTTACGAGGGCTTTATAAAACCAAGGCGTCCACGCTTCGCTGAAAAACAGCGGAGGCACTCCGGCGATTAACATGGCAAGAATGACGATTGCCGGTGTGTAATAACGAGCAAATTGATCAACGAAGCGCTGCGTCGGCGCACGTTCGCTCTGCGCGGCTTGCACCGAGCGGATGATACGCGCAAGAGTCGTGTTACCCTTATTCGCTGTAACTCGGAATTCGAATGCACCGCGTTCGTTGATAGTGCCGGCAAATATGGCATCGCCGGATTTCTTTTCTACCGGCATACTTTCGCCGGTAATTGGTGCCTGATTGATACTCGACTGGCCACCAGTGATTATGCCATCGAGAGGAATACGTTCGCCCGGCTTAACTCGAACAATCGCATCAACCTTTATTTCGGCGGCGGGCATTTCCTGCCATCCATCGTCTGTTTTGACGACGGCCACTTCCGGCGTCATTTCCATTAAATTGCGAATAGCGTTACGGGCGCGGTCAAGCGAATATGCTTCGATAAGCTCGGCGAGAGCAAAAAGGAAAGTGACCATTGCCGCTTCAGGCCATTCGCCTATCAGCGCCGCACCGATAATGGCGATCATCATCAGAAAATTGATGTTAAGCGTGAAGGTCTTGAGGGCAACGATGCCTTTTTTTACAGTCTCAATACCGCCAAGAAGGATCGCGGCAATGGAGAGTCCTATCACTACTACCGATTGTTCATTACCCGCCACCCATCCGGTGATTTCCGCGCCGAAGGCGGCAAAACCTGACAACCCCACCAGCAGCTTGGTTTTAAGAGGGACGCCGGCATTTTGTATGGAAACCCCTGACTCCGTAACGCCCTCGCGCTGTGGCTCCATATCCAATTCTTGCAATGCTAAAAAAATTTGATCATCGTTTTCAAGACTGTGTGTGACGGTCAGCTTGCGCTGCATAAGATTGAAACGTATATCCTCCAAGCCGTTGAGACGTTCCAAGCGGTTACGGATCAGCCGTTCCTCAGTCGGACAATCCATTTTCTGAATGAGATAAGTGTTTTCCATACGCTGTGTGGAATTCATGTCAATCCTTGGCTCTTAGTCAATCTTGATTTTCTTTCCGGTCATTTCTTCGCAAATCTGCTTCATTTTTTCCGAATGCCGGACATTCGCAGGATCGTCTTTCTTGAGTCCTTTGGCGATCTCGTCTCCGCATTCTTTTGCAAGGACGGTACGCTTTTCTTCCGTAGATTTACCAGTTAGTTTTTGATCGAGGCTATCGCTGTAAGTCGAGCAACCCATCAATGTTCCGGTTACCATTAAGGCGATAATGATCCTGTTTTTCATGTTACTGCTCCTGTTGTTTGTTGGTTGCATGCATGGCGTCGCAAATCGCCCACATCCGGGCTTCGTGGCCGACATAGTCGGCGTCGTGGCCACCCGGTATCGGGTAATTCGCCCGTTCGATGCAGGCGTAATAGGCTTCCTGTTCCCGATCCTTTCCGGTTTTTCCGGCCAACCGCTCGTCAAACGTCGCTGCCTTACAACTTGTCAGGCCGATGGCTAATAAACCGATTAAGACATACGGTTTCATGTCAGTCCTCCACCGGATATTCATCCGTCATTTCGCGGCAAAGCGTTTTGAGACGCGAAGTTTCGCTTGTGTCGCTGATGTGACGGTGCTTAACGCTGTAGGGGCGTAATTTTTTCTTATGTTCCTTTGTGCTGTATTCCGCCTCGTTAAGACAGGCGAGCCGCAATATTTCCTGTTTCTCTTCCGGCGTCTTACCTGCCAGTTGTTCGGCTAAAGGCTTAGGCGGCTCCGTGGCACATGCGGCCAACAGTAGCGGTAACAAGACGAGACAAACTTTTTTTCTCATAACTCCTCCTTTTGGGTTACTTCACTTGCCAGATGAAAACGCTTATAAAGTGCCGGCAGCACCAGAAGAGTCAAAACGGTCGCCGTCATAAGGCCGCCGATCACGACGATGGCTAGAGGTTTTTGTACTTCAGCACCGGCACCATGTGAAATCGCCATTGGCACATAGCCAAGCGACGGAACCACGGTCGCCATGATCATGGCGCGCAAACGGCTAAGTGTGCCTTCGCGGATGGCCTCTTCTTCACCCATGCCGGATTGCACCAGCTGATTGATGCTGTTGATCATCACAAGGCCGTTAAGCACCGAAATGCCGGAGAGCGCGATAAAACCGACGCCCGCCGAGATTGAAAACGGCATACCGATGATCAGAAGCGTGAATATCCCGCCAACAACGGCCAGTGGAATACCGCTGAACACCAATAAGGCCTGTTTGACCGAGTTAAGCGCGGTAAAGAGCAACAGGAAGATGATGAAGAAACAGGCGGGCACGACAACCATCAGCCGTTCGCTGGCTTCTTTCAGGTTCTTGAATTGCCCGCCCCATTCCAGCCAATAACCCGCCGGGATTTTTACCTGCGCGTCAGTCTTGGCTTGCGCCTCGGTGACAAAAGAACCGATATCGCGTCCGCGAATATTGGCTTGCACGACGATACGCCGTTTACCGTTCTCACGGCTGATCTGGTTCGGCCCTTCGGTAAGTTTCAGAGTTGCAACCTCTTTAAGCGGTAGGTAGCGCGGGCGGCTATGAGGGATGCCTTGCTTTTCGTCCGAGGTTTCGTTTTCCTCCGGCAGCAAGATCGGTAGATTTTCAATGGTCGCCAGATCGGCACGCAGATTATCCGGCAAACGAACCAGAATATCGAAACGGCGGTCGCCCTGGAAAACCAATCCGGCCTCGCGGCCTCCGACCGCTATGGAAATAACATCAAGGACATCGCTGACATTGAGGCCGTATCTTGCGATGGCAGGCCGGTCGAGTTTTATTTCAAGGAACGGCAAACCTTCGGTTTGCTCCATTTTAACGTCAGCCGATCCGCTTGTGCCTTGTAGCACCTTCATGATCTCGGACGCCGTTTTGCCCATAACGGCAAAATCATCGCCGTAAACCTTTACGGCAACGTCGCCGCGCACACCGGCAATCAACTCGTTGAAGCGCATCTGAATAGGCTGGGTAAATTCGTAACTGTTGCCCGGCACCTTTTGCACGGCTTCTTCGATACGGCGGATCAGTTCGGCTTTAGATAGATTCTTATCCGGCCACTCCTTCTGCGGTTTTAGAATGATGAACGTATCGGACGCGTTCGCAGGCATGGGATCAGCCGCCATTTCCGCCGTACCTGTCTTGCCATAAACAAAAGCCACTTCCTTGAACTGGCTGATCACATTTTCAATACGGAATTGTATGTCTTGTGACTGAGTAAGCGATGTGCTTGGAATGCGTACAGATTGCATGGCAATGTCGCCTTCGTCGAGCGTCGGAATAAACTCACGTCCTAAAAAGCCGAAAGCGATAATGGCCAGAAAGAACAAGCTTGCCGCTACCAAGCTGGTTTTTATCGGCTTCGCCAAAGCGCCTTCGAGCCAAGGCAGATAAAAAGCCTTGGCCTTGTCCATCAGTTTGCCCTCACCTTCTTTGACCCTGTTCTTTACGAAAATAGCGATCATCGCCGGAACAAAAGTAATCGAAAGCACGAAAGCTGCCGCAAGAGCCAGAATGACAGTAATTGCCATCGGCTCGAACATTTTGCCTTCGACGCCGGTGAAAGTGAGCATCGGCAGATAGACGACGATGATGATCGCCTGACCGAAAACGATGGGCTTGATGATTTCCTTGCCCGCCAACATTACCTCGTGAAGGCGTTCCTTCAGGTTCAAGGTGCGTCCTAATTCCTGCTGAGTGTGCGAAAGCCTATGCAGACAGTTCTCGGTGATGATGATCGCGCCATCGACGATAAGACCGAAGTCAAGCGCCCCCAAACTCATAAGATTGCCGCTCAGGCCAATTTTAATCATGCCGATGAACGTCATCAGCATCGAGATCGGTATGACGAGTGCCGTTATCATAGCGGCGCGAATATTACCGAGTACGAGAAACAGAACGGCAATAACCAGAAGCGCGCCTTCGGTCAGATTGCGTTCGACGGTAGAGATGGTTCGGTCGACAAGAACCGTTCGGTTAAGAACCGTTTTCGCCTCTATATCGGGCGGTAGGGATTTAACGATGGCCTTTAGTTTGGCATCGACAGCCTCGGATACGGTTCGGCTGTTTGCGCCAATCAACATTAGAGCCGTGCCGACCACCACTTCCTGACCGTTTTCCGATGCCGATCCGGTGCGCAATTCCTTGCCGATGCCGACTTCCGCGATGTCGCGCAGATAAACCGGAACGCCTTGCCGGGTGGTAACGACGATATCACCGATTTCCTCTGCCGTATTGATACGGCCATCGGCACGCACGACATAGGCTTCACCGTTCTTTTCAATATATCCCGCGCCTGTACTGGCGTTATTCTTTTCAACCGCTTCGATAATATCTTTGAAGCTAAGGCCGAGGGCGACAAGTTTTTCAGGATAAGGTTGCACATGATATTGTCGTACATAACCGCCGATACCATCGACACCGGCGACGCCGGGTACGCCTTTCAATTGCGGGCGGATGATCCAATCCTCAACGGTGCGTAGATAAGAAGCGAGTTCGACGGGAGTCTTTAGTTTTTGACCTTCGGGCGTAAGGTATGAACCGTCTTTTTGCCAACCGGCTTCGCCTTCGGTCGAGGCTGCACCTTTTCCGCTGGAATGCACGAAACGCACCGTCCACATATAGATTTCGCCAAGGCCGGTCGATATCGCACCCATGCGAGGTTCCGCGCCAACCGGCAGGCTTTCCTTAGCTTCGGCCAGCCGTTCATTCACTTGCTGGCGAGCGAAATAAATATCGACATTATCTTCGAAAATCGCCGTTACCTGGCTGAAGCCATTACGCGATATCGAGCGCGTATTTGAAAGCCCCGGAATACCGGCCAAGGCTGTCTCAACAGGGAATGTGACCTGTTTTTCAATTTCGGTGGGCGATAAGGCCGGGGCGGTCGTGTTGATCTGTACCTGCACATTCGTGATATCCGGCACCGCATCGATCGGCAGGTTTTGAAGGGAATAAAGGCCGAAGGCGGCAATTGCCACAGTCAATAGTGCGACCAGATAACGATGATGCAGCGAAAATCCGAGAATACGTTCGATCATGATCTTTAGTCCTCGTCTTTCGCACCGGCTTTACCGATATCGGCTTTGATCAGAAAACTGTTCTGGCTGACATAGGCTTCGCCTTCTTTAAGTCCGTCGATCACCTCCGCCCAATCGGGGTCGCTCATGCCCGTCTTGATCGGACGCATGGAATATCGGTCGCCGTCCTGGATAAAAATAACTGTCTTACCTTCCATGCGTTGAATGGCAGACGTTTTAACGCCGAGCGGCACTTGCTTTTCATTGACCATCACGTCGCCGCGCACCGTCATACCGGAATGCCATAACCCTTCCGTATTCGGCAACGTAACGCGGGCAACAATGGTCTGGCTTGACGCTTCAGCGACCGGCGAGACGACGGTGATTGCAGCCTCACCGGTATGTTCACCTTCAAAACTGATAACACGCACTTTTTGTCCGCTTTGGATGCGGTCAATATCGCGCGGGAAAACATGAAATTCAGCCCAAACGTCAGATACATTGGCTACGGTAAAGAGCGGTTGATCTCCGGCAACGTCACCGACGTTTGTGTTGCGGGCCAAAATCACGCCGTTGATAGGTGATTTGACCGGATAGACCTGAAGGCTGTCATTGCTTTCAACCATTGCCAGCACATCGCCGGTGTTTACGGCCTCGCCAAGTCCTTTCTTGACTTCACGCACAATGCCGGGAAAACGCGCCTTAACCTGGGCGGTGGTATTCTGGTTGAGCGTGATACGTCCGGTAAGCGTAATTGTTTCATGC
>JANRKK010000031.1:0-27464 GCA_033763555.1 Alphaproteobacteria bacterium
CAAGGGCCCGGTCTTCTGGTATGCGGCCAATGTGCCGGGGCCTTTTTATGTGAATACCGAACTGGTCATCGGCTCGGAAATTGCCGGGGCTCTTCTCAACAAAATCACCGATATTGTTGCATCGACCCCTGATCTTGCGACGCGGGCTGGCCAGTTGCATGCCGCAATTATGAAAGCCCATGACAGCAGCGCGGCTTTTCAGCAGGTGATCAAGGCGCTGATTGTGAAAGCTAAAGAAGAATTTCCTTCCGACTCCTACACCCATATTTCCGGCGGCGAACGGCGCGACTGGATTTTTTCCATTCCCGTCGCGGAGACTTGTGGGTTGCCACATGTGTATCTGTTCAAAAATGGCGCAGTCTATAGCGGGCAAAATTTGAAGCCCGGCACGCCTGTCCTGCATATTTCTGATCTGATCAATAATGGTGCAAGCTATCTCGATGTCTGGCTCCCGGCGTTGAAAAAAGCAGGGTTGCCCTGTGCGGGAACCCTTTGCGTCAACAGCCGCGGCACGGGCGTTCAGAAACTAGAGGCTATTGGTCTGAAGGCTGTTGCTCTGAATGACATTGATCTCGGCTTTTTTGAGCGTTCCTTGGCCAGCAGGCTAATCGATGCGGGAACTTTGGAAGAAATTCAAACCTATTTCGCTTCGCCGCGCGATTGGGCGGCGCGCTATTTGCTGCGCGATATGTCCTTGTTCGATGTGAAGGCCATCGACCCCAAATCTTTTGAGCGCTTGCAATCTTTTTTTACCAAAGACCCATGGTCGTTGCGTGACGGCCATGAGGATTTCTTTGCCGCCATGCAGGCGGCTATTGCTGAGCGGCAGAAAAACGCTGCTTAAGATTTTGATTTTCGGAAATTACAGTCGTTTGCCCAGAACCGGGTCGACGCCGCGCAGCACATCCATGCGGGCGATTTGCTTGTCGATATAGCTGTTGATCATGCCGATCTTGTTCTCGCGGATAAGCGAACGCACGGGATCGCCATTGTTGTTTTCTTCGGTGAAGATATAGCGGAGGAAAGGCCCTGAAGCGCCCAGCGTCTGGTGCCATGCGGCCGTCAGGCCCTGTGCCAGCATGTAATTGGCCGAATGGCCGATGCTTTGTTCGGCCAGATGCATTAGTCCCATGAAGCTTTCTTCAATCGAACCCGCATGGATAGTCGTAATAACCAGATGGCCCGTGGTTGCGGCGCGTAAAATCTGTTCAGCCGCGCGCGGCGAACGCACTTCGCCGACCAGCAGGAAACGTGGTGTCCAGCGCAGGGCACGTTTCAAGGGCGTCGCCCAGTCTTCATCCTTGCCGACCTGCACCTGGTAGCAATAACCGTAATCACCGACCGGGCCGTCCAGCATATATTCGACCGGATCTTCTACCGAAATGCCGACGCCGCCATAGCGTTTCAGATAATCGGCGATCAGCGCGAAAGAAGTTGTTGTTTTGCCGTGGCCTGTGGGGCCGGAAATCAAGATAAGCCCGTCACGCTGACCCAGGCGCCGCAGATAGCTGATGATATGTGGGGCGAAGGAAAGCTCTTCCAAAGTCGGTACGCGCGAGCTGATGCGGCGCAGAATAACCCATTCCTGTCCGTTCGCCAGCCGCTGGTAGGACAGACGGAAGCGCATATCGTCATATTCATAGGATGAATCCGGATTGTCGATATTGCCCAGCAGTTCTTCGGCGATCATCCGGCTTTCGCCGCTATATTGCTCCGGCAGGACGCGGCTCCAATTGTTGGTGTAGTCGCGGCCGGGTGTGCGGTAGCGTGCCTGGCCTTTGCCTTTGCCGTCGATCCGCACATACAGATCCATAAAGGGGAGATCGCGCAACCGTGTTGCTACGGCGGCTTTCTCGTCCAAAATGGACATGGTCTGATCCATATTATGTTTTCTTTGTCGTTGTAGCGGCCACAGGCGGTTTACCCGTCGTCGTCGCGCCAGGAGCTGTTGGTATGAAAGCTTTCGTGCTCGGCGCGAAGCTTTGTGGCACGGCGGCCGGGTCATGCAGGCGCGCATTGATACGATCGACATAAGTCGAAATCATGCCGATTTTATTTTCACGGATGAGGGAGCGTATCGGGTCACCCGGCGAGTCCGGTTCTGTGAACAGATATTTCATGAAGGGGCCAGTTTCGACCATCGTCTGGTGAACCAAGCCCGTCAAGCCAGCGGCCAAGATGTTCTGCACACCGGGACCCATCGCCTGTTCAGCGAGAAAGGTAATACCCATCAGCGCTTCTTCCAGCGATCCGGCGTGTACCGTGGTGATAACCAAGTGGCCTGTGGTCGCCGCGCGCAGCAACTGCTCAGCCGCCTTGGGTGTACGAATTTCACCGACATAGATGTAGCGTGGCGCCCAACGCAGGGCACGCTTCAGGCAGATCGCCCATTCCTCTTCGGCATTCACCTCGACCTGGAAGCACTGGCCCTCGGGGCCGTGACGGCCTTTGAGCATATATTCGACCGGGTCTTCGATGGTCACGGCGGTACCGCCGAAATTTTTCAGGAAATGTGCCACAAGGCCGACAGCGGTTGTGGTTTTACCATGCCCGGTCGCGCCCGAGATCAGGATCAGACCGTCGCGGCGACCCAGGGTCTTCATATGTTTGGCGATATGCGGTGCGATGCCAAGATTGTCCAGATCGGGAATGACAGTGTTGATGCGCCGCGCGCAGGCCCAGACGGTTTCGTCCGACATTTTCTGCCGTGACAGGCGGCAACGGATGCTGTCAAAATCAATCGCGCCATCGCTGCCTTCGCCCATCTTCTCGCGCACGGCGGAAGCAAAGCGGTCGGTCAGAAGTTGAAACTCGGCAGGCACCAGCTGGTTGGCGTGGCCTTTGCCTTTTTCCTTGGAACGGAAATAGGCTTGGTCGGGCTTGTCCAAACGGACATAGAGATCGATGAAGGGAAGGTCATTGAGGGACAAAGTCATAAAAGACTCCGGCAGGATTAGGCCCCCGTCACCCTGCGCCAGAAAAGCGGTGAGAAGGAGGCGAACGGTACTATTTGTCCTCCATTTCCAGTTAAAATCGGCTTAATTTCCCCTTCGGGCTGTTTCTGTTTTTCCAAGGAAATCAAATCCTTATTGACGGGAAGGTCGTAAAAGGCGGGGCCAAAACGGCTGGCAAATCCTTCAAGATTCGCAAGCTTTCCGGCTTCATCGAACACTTGGGCATACCATTCCAGGGCATTCGGTGCGGAGAAAACACCCGCGCAGCCGCAGGCGCTTTCCTTGTCCGTCTGTTTATGGGGTGCGGTGTCGGTGCCCAAAAAGAACATCGGCATGCCCGACGTTGCGGCCTTCACCAGTGCCTGCCGATGTTTTTCGCGCTTGGCAACGGGCAGGCAGTAATAATGCGGCCGCAGGCCACCCGTGAACATGGCGTTGCGGTTGATGAGAAGATGATGCGCGGTGATGGTCGCGGCCACGCGGCCTGTCTTGCCTTCGGCGGTGACGTAATCGGTAGCTTCCTGCGTTGTAATATGCTCGAAGACGATTTTCAGTTCCGGAAAATCCTTGCACAACGGTTTCAGGATTTTGTCGATGAAAACCGCTTCGCGGTCAAACGTATCAACGTCCGGATCAGTAACCTCGCCATGCACCAGAAACGGCATGCCGATCTTTTGCATGCGTTCCAGGACAGGACGGATTTTTTTCATATCCGTGACGCCGTGTTCGGAATTCGTCGTCGCATGCGCCGGATACAGCTTCACCGCCGTGACAATGCCTTCACTGTGGCCGTGTGCGACATCATCGGCATCGGTCGTATCGGTCAGGTAAAGCGTCATCAATGGTGTGAAATCGATGCCTTTTGGCAAAGCGGCAAGGATTTCATCGCGGTATGCCTTGGCGCGTGCCGTCGTGGTCACCGGGGGTTTCAGATTGGGCATGACAATCGCGCGGGCAAACACTTGCGCGGTATAAGGCAAAACTGTCCGTAGCATCTCGCCGTCGCGCAGATGTACATGCCAGTCATCAGGGCGCGGAAGTGTTAAACGCATCGCCTAGAAGCCTTCTTTCAGGCCGTTGACGAATTCGGCAAGGCCCACCTGGCGGCGGCGTTTCAACCGCTCGCATTGCAGGATGGAGCGTACGGCATAGACCGACTGATCGAGATCCAGATTGATGATGACATAATCATATTCGGCCCAATGGCTCATTTCATCGGCGGCTTTGGCCATGCGGTGGTCGATTTCCGCCAGATCGTCTTGCGCGCGGCTGTGGAGCCTTTGTTCCAGCTCGCGCCAGGAGGGGGGCAAGATGAAAACACTGACCAGATCGTCGCGGGCTTTTTCCGCCAGCTGCTGTGTGCCCTGCCAGTCGATATCAAACAGGACATCACGCCCTTCGGCCAGCGCCTGTTCCACAGGCGCGCGCGGCGTACCGTAATAATTGCCGAACACCTTGGCATGTTCCAGCAACTGGCCACGATTGACCATCAGGTTGAATTCCTCGGTGGTAACAAAATGATAGTCCCGGCCATTCACCTCATTTGCGCGCGGCGGGCGGGTCGTGACGGAAACCGACAGGGCGATTTCGTGATCGGTCTCCAGCAGGCGGTGGGAGATTGTGGTTTTTCCTGCGCCGGAAGGCGACGACAGCACCATCATCACGCCGCGCCGTTGAATTTCTGTGAAGGTATAATGTTGAGTCATAAGTGGAAACCAGATGTTCGCGCCAGTAAATCAGAAGAGAGCGGTTCTATCCATAGAGGATTTGCAACCTTTCGTCATTCCGGGGCGCGCGTAGCGCGAACCCGGAATCTATGGCCCATCGGTACAACCATGGATTCCGGATAAATTTTCTTCACTCTGTTCAGAAAATTTTCCGGAATGATGTTAAAGGGAAGGCTGCAAAAACGACATAAATGTTCTTGTTTTGTTCTTTACATGGAAGTCCCTGCACCCTAGGGTGAAGTATGGTCGATCAGCTTCCCAACCAAGCCAAAAATGGCCGCGGCGCGGTGGGCAATCCGGCGGGGCGGTTCGAGCGTACGGCCCGTGCCGCCATTGATGATGGTTGGCTGCATGAGTTGATGCAGGAAGAGGATGATGCGCCGAAGCTGAAAACCAATCTGCATATCGATACCAGCCGGACCGTTATCAACCCTATCGATTCACCCGACCTGCCTTATATGCGGTCGATCAATCCCTATCGTGGTTGCGAGCATGGCTGCATTTATTGCTACGCGCGGCCGTCGCACAGCTATCTCGGTTTCTCCTCGGGCCTCGATTTTGAAACCGAGATTTTCTACAAGCCGGACGCGCCGGAAATTCTGCTGCGCGAGCTAGCCGTGAAAAATTACGAGCCTTATCCCCTTACGCTTGGCAGCAACACGGATTGCTATCAGCCTGTGGAGCGCGAGTTGAACCTGACGCGCCGTATCGTTGAGATTCTGCATGCGCATGATCATCCGCTAACCATCATCACAAAATCCGCGCTGGTGGCGCGCGATCTTGATCTTCTGGCGCCAATGGCGGCGAAGGGCCTCGCACGCGTTCTGGTGTCCGTGACAACACTGGATGGCAAGCTGGCGCGGGTGATGGAACCGCGTGCCGCTGCACCGCATCGCCGCCTCGCAACCATTCGCGCGTTGGCTGAAGCGGGCGTGCCTGTGACCGTGATGGTCGCGCCCCTTATTCCTGGGTTGACCGATATGGAAATCGAAAAAATTCTTGCCGCTGCCTATGATGCGGGCGCACGCGAAGCGCATTACACGGTGGTGCGACTGGCCTATGATTTGAAGGAGCTTTTTCAGGAATGGCTGACAACCCACCGCCCGGAACGAAAAGACCATGTGCTGTCGCTCATCCGCCAGATGCGCGGCGGAAAACTTTACGACTCCGCCTTTGGTCAGCGCCGCAGCGGTACAGGACCGCTTGCGGATTTGATTGCTGACCGTTTTGCGCTGGCCTGCAAGCGCCTGGGCTTTAACAAGCGCGATTACGATTTACGAACCGATTTATTCCGCCCACCCGCCCGGAACGGGCAATTTGCGTTTACTTTTTAGTAAGCCACAAGCTGTAGTAGTGGCGGAATCATCACGTTTTCCCTTTGCTAACCATGTTTTTGGTAAACAAAAAATTACCGCTTTGATTCACAAAGAATTTTTCTTGCAGAAAGAATTTGAAGTACCACTGCGCTCGCCAGCATTTTAATCGAATCTAAGATTTATCCCGTCATTCTGCGGGACATGATTTCTCTTCGCTCTTCTTTTGCTAAAGCCGCCTGCGGTCTGGGCGTGGCCTTGCTGACATTCTCCGTCTTCTCTCCGGTGACGGCGGATACGGTTACGGGCCTGACGGCGTCATCGCGCGGGTTGCAGCGCGCGCTGGCGACCGACGACGGCATGAGCTTCTATAACGGCGCGCACCGCAACGGCTTCAATCTGTCCGGCGGTTTCTTTTCCGGACGCGCTTCCGGCATGGATGGTTTTACATCCAGCGTCGGCACGCAATTCCGCGGCGCGGCGGAGCTGGAAGGCGACCAGAAGATGTATGCCCTGCTTCTCGACGGCAGCTATGACTTCGGCCGCACGCTCGGCAGCGGTTTCCGTCCCTATCTTTCCGGCGGCCTTGGTATGGCAATGTATGGTACAGGCAATGCGGGTGTTGGCGGGCTTCCCATGCAACAAGGTGCTATGGTTCCTTTGTTCCGTTTTGGCGGCGGCGTTGCCTACACTGTCAGCGAAAAATGGAATCTCTCGCTCGATTACAAGGCGGGCTTTTCCAGTACGCTCGGCGACCAGTTCCTTTCCGGTCGCGATCAGCAGCAGATCGGCATGCACACCGTCAATATGGGCATGCGCTACCAGTTTTAGCAAAAGCCCTCCGCTCATCTTGCTCTGTAGGCCCGGCGATGCCATGGTTGGCGCTCGCACGGGTGTTTTATGGAAAAAATCGCTTTAGCCCTTGGCTCCAATCAGGGTGACTGCCTTGCGGCGCTGCGCGCCGCAGTGGAAAGGCTTGCAGCCTATATGCAGGTGACGGCGGTATCGCCTGTTTATGAAACGGCGGCGGCCTATATCGCCAACCAGCCTTCCTTTCTCAACGCTGCGCTGGTCGGTGAAACTCGACTTGCACCACTGGCCCTGCTGTGGAATCTAAAGAAACTGGAAACGGAACTGGGGCGCTTGCCGACCTTTCATTACGGCCCGCGCCTGATCGACATCGATATCCTTTTTTACGGTGATCAGGTGGTCGCAACGCCGGAATTGACGGTTCCGCATCCGCGCATGGCGGAACGGGAATTTGTGTTGTGCCCTTTGGCCGACATCGCGCCGGACTGGGTGCATCCGCAGACGGGCATGACTGTCTCGGAAATGCTGGAACGTGTGGCCAGCACTGCGCCAAAAAATCTGGGGCCGTTACTTTAAATGCCCTTCGGTAACAGCAAGCGCCCCCTGATCATGGGCATCCTCAACATCACGCCGGATTCTTTTTCCGGTGATGGGTTGCTCGCGCATCAGGATCCGGCTGCAGCTGCCGGAGCGCAGGCGGCGCAGATGGTCGGAGAGGGAGCTGATATTCTTGATATTGGCGGCGAAAGTTCGCGCCCCAGCTCAATACCCGTTTCGGTGGAAGAGGAAATGCGGCGCGTCATCCCGGTTATTGCTGCCATTCGGCAGAAATTTCCCAATCTTCCCATTGCCATTGACACCGTGAAGGCTGCAGTGGCGCAGGCCGCGCTGGATGCGGGGGCGACAATCATCAATGATATTTCCGCGCTCGGTGATCCGGACATGGCGCCGCTGGCGGCGGTACGGAAATGTTGGGTTGTTCTCATGGATAATCGCAGCAACCCGGATGCTGTGACACAGGATGCCAAAATCGGCGGCGAATATCGCGCCACAGATTCCGCCGACGTCACTAAAGACGTCATCAGAAATTTATCCGAGCGTGCAGCGGCAGCGCAAAAGGCAGGCATCGCCAAAGATAAAATCATTCTCGACCCCGGCCTTGGCTTCGGCAAGACGGTTGAACAGAATCTCGGGCTCATCCGCGATATAGGTCGCCTGAAGGAGCTTGGTTATTCCGTTCTGGTCGGGCCGTCGCGCAAATCTTTCATCGGGCGGGTGCTGGATGCCCCGGTCGAAGGGCGGCTGGAAGGCACGGCGGCTCTGGTGGCCGCCAGCACCTTGAAAGGTGCCGATGTTATCCGCGTCCATGATGTGCAGTTCATGGCGCGGGTGGCAAAAATGGCCGCCGCAACAGGCCCTGTATAGGCGGTTTTTTCGACTCTGTTCCCGCCCGATTCTTGCTATAAACAGCTTTGGGAGGTTGGCGGCGGACGGATGTTGTGCCAACCCGGCCAGGTCCGGAAGGAAGCAACCGTAACACTTTCCATCCGGGTCGTTGTTCCAATCTCCCACTGGTATTTCTCTAAGTGATGAACAGGATCGAAACTTGAGTGAACTTTTTGCCCGTACCGCTTCCAAAAAATCCGCTCCGCCGGAACCAGAGGCTGCAGCTGACAACAACGATCAGTCGGCGCTGTGGGCTGAGCCTGCCGCACCCAAAAAAGACATGCCGCCATCCTATCGCGTGCTGGCGCGCAAATACCGTCCAGCAACTTTTGATCAGTTGATCGGGCAGGATGCGATGGTGCGTACCATCGCCAATGCCATTGAACATAACCGCCTGCCGCATGCCTGGATGCTGACGGGTGTGCGCGGCATCGGCAAAACCACGACCGCGCGCATCATCGCCCGTGCGCTCAACTGCACAGGTAAGGACGGTCAGGGCGGTCCGACGGTGCAGCCCTGCGGGCAATGCGATTCCTGCCGCACAATTACAGAAGATCGGCATGTGGATGTGCTGGAGATGGACGCCGCCTCGCGCACAGGCGTCGATGACATCCGCGATATTATCGACGGTGTGCGCTATGGCCCGGTTTCGGCGCGCTACAAAATCTACATCCTCGACGAAGTTCATATGTTGTCGAAGAATGCGTTCAATGCGCTTTTGAAAACGCTGGAAGAACCGCCGCCGCATACCAAGTTCATTTTTGCCACCACCGAAATCCGCAAGGTTCCCGTCACGGTTCTGTCGCGCTGTCAGCGTTTTGATTTGCGACGCATCGACAGTGAAACTTTGGCCAAGCATTTCACCGATGTTGCCGCCAAGGAAAAAGCCAAGATTGAGCCCGAAGCGGTCAAGCTCATCGCTCATGCGGCGGATGGCTCGGTGCGTGATGGGTTGAGCCTGCTCGACCAAGCCATTGCGCGCGGCAATGGCAAGGTTTCCGAAGCGGATGTGAAGGATATGCTCGGCCTCGCCGATCGGGGGCAAAGTCTCGCGCTCTGCCGCCATCTGCTGCGCGGCGAGATGAAGCAGGCTTTGGAAGTTTTTGGCGCGATGCAGCAGGCGGGCTCCGACCCCATGCAGGTGCTGCAGGATATGTCGGAACTTGTGCATCTTCTGACGCGCGGGCAGGTGATACCGAATTTTGCGCAAGACCCCTCGCTGCCGGAATATGACCGCCAATTGCTGACCGACCTGTCTGACATCAAAATTCCGGCGCTGGCACGCGCCTGGCAGATTTTGTTGAAAGGCATCACCGAAGTGCAGGGCGCATCACACCCCGCGCAGGCAGCAGAAATGGTTTTGATCCGCCTCGCTTATGCTTCGGAACTACCGCCACCTGCTGATCTGATCAAGCAGTTGCGTGAAACGGCAGGGAATATCGCACCTTCGGCAAGCGTAACGCCGCCTTCCGGCGGTTCCGGCACGCGCGCCCGCGTCGCGAATGGCGGCACGGTTCTGACGCAGGCGATCGCCACACAATCCCTTCCGCAGGCCGAAGCCGCGCCGCAAATCATGCCGACAAGTTTCAAGGAACTTGTGGCGCTCTTTGTCAAAAACCGCGAAGGCACCTTGCAGGCGCAGCTTTACAGTAACGTCAATCTGGTGCGCTTTGCACCGGGCATCCTCGAAATCCGCGTTGGTGCCAGTGCGCCCGCCAATCTCGCCAGCCGTCTGACGCAATGCCTCACCAGCTGGACGGGACAGCGCTGGATAGTTTCCATCTCGGCGCAGGAAGGCGAACCGACTCTTGCGGAACAGGATCGCGCGGCGGAGCAGAAACGCCGTGAACGCGCGATGAATCATCCCTTGGTGCTGGCGGCGTTGCAGGCTTTTCCAGATGCGAAGGTCACGGCGCTGCGGCAGAAAGCAACCCCGGTTGTTGCGGCGGACAATGCCACTGACAATGACGAACCCACCCTTTTGAACGATGAGGATTAAATGAATATCGGCCAGATGATGAAGCAGGTGCAGGAAATGCAGGCCAAGATGGCGGACATGCAAAGCCGCCTCGCCGAGACCGAGGTCACAGGCCAGTCGGGCGGCGGCATGGTCACGGCCATGATGAACGGCAAGGGCGAATTGCGCGGCATCAAGATCGACCCGAAACTGATCAACCCGGGGGAGGCCGAAATGCTGGAAGATTTGATCATCGCCGCCTGCCGTGACGCCAAAGCCAAGGCTGAAAGCGCCGTGGCGACTGAGACCGAAAAAGCCATGGGTGGCCTACCGCTCCCGCCAGGAATGAAATTGCCGTTTTGAGTCTTTGACACCCGAAACATTTCCGATAGGCTGGATGATAATAGTTTTAGCATAGGGGGCCAAAATGAAATTATCATTTCGATCCGTTAGCCAAGCACTTGTTGCGCGCATTGAAAAATATCAAGGAGAGATTTTCACCGTTGGGGCGCTCACCACGGGCTTAGGCATTTTTGGCGGGTGGATTTATACAGCTGTAAAACTTGGGGAGGCTTCGGGCGGTATTGCCGCTGTGGGGGTTATGATGGCTCCTTTTGTTGGCATCAGTGCTGCTGCTATGCGCCATATTTCTCAAGATATAAGAACCGAGGAACAGTTGGCAAAGAGTGAAGATGCCTTGGTTTCCGGCATGGTGAGATATTCTATTGCCACTACGGCTGCAGTTGTCGCTCTGGGATTTGCCGCTCCAGCTTTCTCATTTACAAAGCCTATTGTAGAGCCTGTTGCTGTGAGAGAAGCAGCCCCCATTCCATGTCGCCTGGAAACTTTCCGCGTTCCAAGCGGGCAGATTATACGGTTCGACTGTAAATAGCTTCTCTGCCCCTGCCGCCAGGAATGAAATTGCCATTTTGAAAATCTGATTAACTGCCAGTCAAAGGAGGTCGTTATGAGTCAGCAATCACAAAGCAATATGTCCACAGTAAGATATGCTCTGGAGAGTACGGTTCTTGCTACTACAATGGGGTATAACATGTTTGCGGCTATGTTGTTGGGGCCAGACGCCGCTTTAGGAGCTACTACTAGGAGGGTTGGTGGGTGTGTCGGGTTATCTTTATCGGCACATCAATGAATTTTCACTGCCATCTTTTTGTAAAAGTGGTGTGGTTGGTGTAGGAGTAGGACTCGCCTTTGGGCTTGTGGCCGATACTTTAACGGGGGATCTCCTTTGGAACCGTAAGGCTTCAACACCTATATCCGTTATGAGAGCATCTGATCCTGAGTCGGACTCTTCAAAAAGACCCGATATTATTGGGCTTTCTTACGAAAACCGCTTAACATCAGGATAGGCTTCTGTTGCAGATGAAATTACCGTTTTGAAGTGCATCTTGAAGTAACTGTTTAAGGATCAAGTTTTTTTTAAAGGCGTTTCATGAAAAATGAAATTCACATTGCGAATGCAGAATACGCGGCTCAGACAAAACTTGTATGGAGTGTAACGGCTGCTGCTTTGGTTGTCACCGGATATTTTACGGCCTGGGGTGCCGGGTTGGGTGCCCTCATAAGTGTGGTCCAGCCAGCGGTTTATGATACTGATCAGGACGCCATGAAGAAAACGGCATCCCGCTTTCTTCTTGGCAATGTAACCGCCGGAATCGTGCTGGGTTTTATGGCTGACATCTATACGGCTTCCGTGAATGAGAGCTTCCCGCGTGCCGCCAACCCCGTGATTGTCGAAGAAGTATCCTCCGAGCCAGAGATTCCCGTACGCGGAGCCTGTCCGGGAGACACCAGGGTAAAATTTCCGGAATTACTGTGCAGTTAAGATAAAGCTGCCCAAGGCGCTATTTATCGCGTCGCCCGCTTCGCTGGTTTTTTGATTGCGATATCTTCGGCATCTTCCATCAGGCTTAATGCTGCCTGCCGTGCGGCGTCGGTCACTTGCGTTCCGGCCAGCATGCGGGCGATTTCCTCACGCCGCGCTTCGGCGTCCAGCGTTTCCACAGATGTCACGGTCTGCTTGGCCTTGCTTTGCTTGGAAACGCGCAGATGATTGGCACCGCGTGCGGCAACCTGCGGGCTGTGCGTGACGACAAGGATTTGCACATGCTCCGCCAGCCGCGCGAGACGGTCGCCAACCGCCGATGCCGTTGCGCCGCCGATGCCGGAATCCACTTCATCGAACACCAGAACGGGAACCGGATCGCTGGCCGCCACCACGACCTTGAGCGCCAGCATAAACCGCGCCAGCTCGCCGCCCGAGGCAATCCTCTGCAGGGGCCCTGCCGCCGCGCCGGGGTTGGTCGCGGCCAGAAACGAAACGCGTTCCATGCCTTCCGCCGACCATTGCTCTTCGGGCAGGGGGGTGACATCGATCTTGAACTGCGCGCGTTCGAGTTTGAGCGGTGGCAGCTCCTTCATAATGGCTTTTTCCAGCTGTGTGGCGGCGCTGCGGCGTTTGGCGCCCAGATCTTCGGCGCACCTTATATAAGTGTGTCGCGCTTCAGCAGCCTGTTTGGCCAAGGCGGCCAGCTGATCGCTTTGATCGCCAAGCAGAGCCAGCCGTGCCGCCAGATCGCGCCGCAAATCCGCCAGCCCATCGACCGGGACATTATGCTTCCTCGCCACGGCGCGCAGGGCGAACAGGCGTTCCTCGATGCGTTGCAAGGCATCCGGCTCGGCGTCGAGGGACGAAAGAATACGGTTGAGCTGTTGTGCGGCTTCAGCGCTTTCCTGCGCCGCGCGGTCGATGGCGGCGAGCAAATCCTGCAATCCCGCCGCCTTGTCCGCCACCCGCGCGACGGCTTTCCCGGCCTGCGCCAGTGCCGTGGATGCGCCACGCTCGCTGTTAAGCGATTGTTCGGCCAATTGCAAGGCTTCGGCGATTTTTTCGCGGTGCTGAAGGTTGGTGCGGCGCTCAGCCAGCTTTGCATCTTCCCCCGCTTCCGGAGCAAGCTCATCCAGTTCGGCAACGGCGGAGCGCAGAAAATCCTCTTCAGCTTGGGCGCGGCTGCGGTCGGTTTGTGCTGTGCGTTGTTTGTCTTCGGCGACTTTCCAGGCGGTATGGGCCGCGGCTGTTTTCTGCTTGGGTGGGCTCAGTGACGCGAAAGCATCCAGCAAGCCGCGATGTGAGGAGGGGTTGAGCAGCCCATGCGTTTCAAACTGCCCGTGAATTTCCAGCAGACATGCGCCGAATTGCTTAAGCAAACCGATGCTGACGGGCTGGTCATTAATAAAGGCGCGGCTCTTGCCGTCTTTGCCGATCACGCGCCGGAGGATAAGAGGATTATCGGCGCTTAATCCTTGCTCCTCGGCAAGGTCGAACGCGCCATGATCTTTTGGCAATTCAAACTCGGCTGTGACTGAGGCTTGCGCCGCGCCCGCGCGTATCAGGCTTGCGTCGCTGCGTTCGCCCAGAGCCAGGCCCAGCGCATCGAGAAGAATGGATTTGCCTGCGCCCGTCTCGCCCGTAAAAACATTGAGGCCCGGCGCCAGCTGCAGCGCCAGCTTATCGATCAGCACCACATCATGGATGACGAGGCGCGTCAGCATGGGTCAGAATATGCGGCTGATCCAGGATTCATTATCGGGTTCCGGCGTCAAATTGTTTTTCACCAGCAGTCCATAGGCATCCTGGTACCAATCGCTGCCCGGGAAATTATAACCAAGCACGGCGGCGGTCGCCTTCGCTTCGCTTGTGATGCCGAGCGCGAGATAACATTCAACCAGCCGCTCCAGCGCTTCAGGCACATGGCTGGTCGTCTGGTATTTTTCGACCACGTTGCGGAAGCGCCCAACCGCAGCAATGAACAATTTTTGCCCGGCATACCACCGTCCGATTTCCATCTCGGCGCCCGCCATATGGTCGTTGATCAGCGCGATTTTCAAAACGGCATCCTTGGCATAGACCGTGTCGGGATAACGGTTGATGACATCCTGCATGCTTTTCAGCGCTTCGCGGGCGTAGGCCTGGTCACGGCGTACATCGGCGATGCGTTCATACATGCACAGGGCGCGCAGGTAATAGGCATAGCCAACCTCGCTGTTCCCTGGATGAAGCTGGATGAACTGATCGAGCGTGCTCATCGCTTCGTCATAGCTCATATCCTGATATTGTGCGTAGGCTTCCATCAATTGCGCGCGCGTCGCCCATTGGGAATAGGGATGTTGCCGTTCCACTTCGGCGAACTGCTTGGCCGCCGCAGCGTAATCCGCTTTTTCCATAAGGTCGGCGGCTTTGTTGTAGAGTTTCTCGACAGGCTCTTCCGGCGGCAGCTTGTCCTTGTCGCCGTCGCCTGCGCAGGCGGCGAGCGTGAAGGTCAAGAAAGCCAAAGCCACAAAATCAAAGCGTGAAAATCTTTTCACAAGCCTGTTCCCGGTTGTTCCCAAAGGGTTCGCGTTTATAGCACAAGCGAAAGGCAGGAAAACCGGAGTTTGTCATGAGCGCAGGCAGGCAAAAAATCGAATCAACCCGCTGCGATTCGGACGCCCATGTGGATAACCCGGCTCTCATCCGGGTATTCAGTGTGGCTCTTTCCGGGGGAGGAGTTCCTTTTTCCGGGCAAGAAACCAGCCATTCAAGGGAATTAGCCCCGGCATGGATTCGTATATCGTAAATCACTTTAACCTTAGCGGTTAAGGCTTCCATTTTCCCCGAAGATATTGCTAGAGTCGCCAACCCGTTCCGGAAACGGATGTTTCGCGCATCACATAGGGCAACAGGATTCTTGAGGCAACTTATGGTCGTACAAAAACCCCCCGCGTCTTCCGCCCCCCGCAAACTTCCCTCGCCTGTTCCGGCCTCACGCGCGCCTAACTTTGCTTCCAGCATGATGAATATCAGCTCGCTTCCTTTCTGGGTGGGGCTGTTCGCCTCCATCGCCTGGATCGGGCTCGTGGCGATGATTGTCGCCAAGGCAGGTCCCGCTCGCAGCTTCGGCGGTTTGCCGCTGGCCGATTGGGCAATTGGTATTTCCGCCATTGTTTCTCCGGTCGCTTTGGTCTGGATGGTCGCCGCCTATGTGCAGCGTGCCGCCGATATCCAATCCGTTGCCGAACCGCTGCGCCGTCAGCTGATGATGATCACGGGCGAATCCGGCGCTGCCGAAGCGCGCATTCGTCGTTTTAACCAGGCTGTCCGCGAACAGATCGACCTTCTGCGCAACGCGCAGGGCATGACGCAGGGCGACCTGACGGCGATCATGGATCGCATCCGTCAGCAGCGCAGCGAGTTGGAACGTTTTGAGCAGGCGGGCATCGACCAGGTTAAGGAAATTCAGGACATCATCCGCCGCAACATGCAGCAGGTCGACCAGATGATGGACGACAAATTCACCATGCTGCGTGTTCTGGATGACAAGCTGGTGCAGAACGGCGACACGGTCGCGCGCCAACTGGAATCGGTTCATGACCAGATGGCTTCGCTGCTCGGTGATATGGAAGGCAATGCCATGCGTGTGGCTGAAGCCTTGGAGCAGGCTGTGCAGGATGGCCGGAAATTATCCGACACCGCACGCGTGCAGGAAAGCAGCCTGATCGGTGCCGCTGAAAATGCCGCTGAAGCGCTGACAAACGTTTCGGGCAAGATCGACCTCAGCGTCGCACGCTTTCTGGAGCGCACAGGCGCGGCGCGCGAAGAAGCCGAACGCCTCGCCGGAGCCCTTGATGCGCAGACGCGCTCGCTCGATGAATTCAGCAACACGCTCCCCGGTCGCGTCAGTGAAGCCGAAGCGGTTCTGCGCGGCGTCGCCGATCGCCTGTACGCCAGTGAACAAATGGCGCGCGAACAGGCTGTGGTGCTGAGTGAAAAATTGTCGGAACAGGTGGACGGTCTTGAACAGTTCATGGGCCGTTTCACGGCACGGTTGATGGATATCGATGGCGGGCTGCAGCAGCGTCGCGATGACCTCAACGCCCTTGGCGGCCGTCTGGGTAATACGACGGAAGCTTTTGCCAAGACATGGGAAGATTCCATCACCGATCTGGGCGACCGCACCAACAATATGCTGTTGCGCTTTACCGTTCTTAATGATGAGGCCCGCCGCGGCGCCGAAGCCATCGCTTCGCATCTGACGGTTACCACCGAACAGTATGAAAGCACCGCCGAGCGCATGCGCACCGTGTCGGAAGAAAGCAGCTTCAACATCAAATCTGTCACTAACGAAATCGCCGGACATCTGGCGCAGTTCGAGGCGCTGCGCGCCGCGTCGCACCAGGCCGGGGAAGAAGTGCAGAACCGCGCGGCAACAGCGTTGCAGAATTTCCAGCATGTTCTGGAGCGCCTGCTGTCAGCCCGCGACGCGATGCAGTCCGTTGGTGGCACGCTGGTGCAGGATCTGCACGGCGCTGTCGATCAGAACGAACATCTTATTGGCCGCCTGAACGAAGCCGCGCAGATGAGCGTCCGCGCTCTCGGTATCGCCGCGGAATCTCTCGGCAAGCAGGAAAGTTCTCTGGCGACGCAGACGCGCTCGGCCGAAGCCATGCTGTTGGAAGCTGCATCGCAATTGCAGCAGAAGGCGCTCTCCGCCGAACAGGGTCTGCGCGATCAGGCCGCAGGCCTCATGACGTTGCTCAGCGAAACGCAGGCGCAGATGAACGCGACCGACGAAAGGCTGCAAGCCTTCGCGCAACGCGCCATGCCGCCCGTGCAGGATGTTTTCCGCCAGCTGGATGCCGGAACCGAACAAGGCCTGCAATCCATGAACCGCTACAGCGAAGGGCTGAACGACCAGCTCAACCGCCTGCAGCAATTCAACAGCCGCGTTGCCGGAATGGGCGACGAGCTGGGCCGCGTAACGCTTGAAACCCTCACCTCTATCGAACAGCTGAATTCCCGTTTTGCTTCAGCGCGCCAGATGCAGGAAGAAACCGCGCGCCAGACTTTGACGCAGTTCGGCGAGATGGCCGACCGCTTGCAGCGTGAAATCGGCGGTCTGGACAGCCAGGCAGGTCAGGCCGTGACGACCTTGCAGCAAGCCGCTGCACGCGTGGGTGAGCAATCCGGCCAGTTGCTGCAGGATGCCGAAGGCTCCAGCGCCAAGATGCAGCTCATCACCAGCGCCTTGCAGAACGAAGCCAGCCAGATCCGCGCTATCCTGCAGAAGCAGGCGGACGATCTCAGTGCCGATCTCAACCGCGCCGAAAAGCAGTTCAACACGCTCGGTGAGGCGCTCAAGCAACGCACGGATTCCGCCTACGCGATGCTCGACCGCATGGCTGCACATTATAATGAAGTCACCCGCGCCACGGCGCAGGAGCTTGAATCCCGCACCCAGCGGTTTGAGCAGGCCACAGGCCAGGCGCACAGCAAGGTTGAGGCGCTCACGACTGCGCTGGGTCAGCAATTGGGCCTGATCGGCGACAGCTCGACCCGTTTCGAGGCGCATGCCGGACAAATTACAGCCAGCAGCAACAAGGCGTTGCAGCAGCTTTCTGCCGTCAATGAAAAGCTGGCCTTGACGCATGAAGCCGCCAACGGCAATGCGCAGCAGACCATCGCGCGCCTGGATGAATGCAACACGGCCCTTATGCGCCAGAGCAATACGTTGAGCGAAGCGGCACAGACCTCCAGTGCCCTTATCCAGAAGGCAGGCATTACCTTTGGCGAGCAAGCGGGCAAGATGCTCGATACCAGCCATCAAATGGAACAGAATCTGCGTCAGTTGACCGCCACGACCTCGGCTCTGGCCGACCAGTCGGCACAAATCCGCGCAGCTATGGAGCAGCAGAACCAGCGCCTGATTGCGCAGCTGACCGAAGCTGTCACGCAACTGGAAGCTACAGGCGGCAAGATGGAGCAGGCCGTCGCCTCGGCGACGACGGGAGCCGATCTGGTTTCCGCGCGCGTCACCGAAGTGGCAAATTCCGCTTCCAGCCGCCTCAACAGCAGCCAGCAGGAAATGCAGGCCGTTGCGGGCAAGGCTGAAACCACCCTTGCGGCACTCGGCACCAACATCACGCAGCAGGCCGCGTCGCTCGCGGTTATCAGCGAGCAGTTGGGCGAACAATACCGCATGCTCGGCAGCGCCAGCGAAACACAACGCGTTCAGCTGGTCGATCTGTTTGAAAAGCTCGGCAGCGCTCATGGTCAGGCTTCAGAAGTTGCCGAACGCACCATTTCACGCCTCACCGAATCCTTGCAGCAAATCCAGCGCCAGCTTGGTTCGCTCAGCGACCAGTCGCAGGCGGCGGTCGGCAATATTCGCGAAGCCAGCACAGGTTTTGGCGATCAGGCCGGAATCCTTCTGCAGAACGCACAGCAGGCCGAACAACAGGCCCGCACGGTTCTTTCCGTCACCGCGGCGCTGCAGGATCAGGCGCGTCAATTGCGTGAAACCCTGCATGGCGAAAGCGAGCGCACCAACGACATTCTCGGCAATCTATTGGGCCGCCTGTCGGCGGGCGGGGTCGAATTGCGCGATCTCGGTTCGGGCACGGAAATGGCGCTGACCAGCCTGCACAACAATATCACGCAGCAGGCGACGGGGCTGAACAGCACAATGCAGCAAATCTCCGACCGCCAGCGCACGCTGACAGTGGCGCTGGATGCGCAGCGTGATGTCATTAACGGTCTGCTCAGCCGCCTGACCTTGGCGCAGGACGAAACCGCGTCCACCGCCGAACGCACGGCTGCGCGTCTGGTCGATGGCACGCAACAGCTGACGCGTCAGATCGAGGTGATCGATACGCAGGCGCAGAGCACGCTGGCCAGCGTCAACGCTGCCAGCGGCCGTTTTGCCGACGAAGCGGGCTCACTTGGCCTCCATGCCCAGCAGGCGGAGCAGCAAATGCGCGCTGTTCTTTCGGTCACGGCCGGAATGCAGGAACAGGCGCGTCAGTTGCGCGAAGCGATGCAGGGCGAATCCGCCCGCGTCATCGAGCAGTTGAGCACCGTCATCGCCCAGCTCGACAACACCAACAGCCAGCTGAAGCAGCAAAGCAGCACGGCTATTCACGCCATGGATCAGTCGGCCCTGCAATTCGCAACACTGGTTCGTGCCAGCTCGGAAACCATGCAGAAGCATGCGGATACTTTCACCGATGTTGCGGACAAGGCGGAAACCCGCATGGTCAACGCGGCGGAAAAAGTCCGTGGTCATCTGAAGATCGTCGAGGATATCGGTGAGAAGACCGAGCAGCAGGCGCGCCAGATCGCCGACACAGCCGAGCACGCGACGGCGCGCATCGGCGTCTTCCGTGACAGCCTGACCGAAACCGAACGCGATGGCCGCAACGCGCTGAGCCAGGCGACCTCACGCATCGACGAAATCCGCGCCATTCTGCACAACGAATTGACGCGCCTCGCCGACATGTCGCAGCAAGCCGTGCAGCAGGTTACGGCTGCATCCCAGCAACTCACGACGCAAAGCGATGTGATGCGCGCCAATCTGGCGACGTCCGAATCCGCGCTTGTGCAGGCGGCGACGTTGGTGCGCGAAGAAACCATCCAGCTGCCCGCGACGCTTGACCGCAGCACGGCGCAGATCGAGGGTGCTGCGAAGGCACTCAAGACGCAGGCCGATGAGACCGAAAAGAACCTCGTCAGCACCGCGGACCGCTTCGTGGCTGTTACAACCACGGCGCGGACGAGCATGATCGATGAAATGCGCCGCGTCAGCATGGTGGCTGAGGAAGCCGACCAGATCCTGCGCCAATTCAACAAGGCGCTGTCCGATCAGGTCACCTCGTTCCAGCAAAGCACGGGCCAGATGTCCACCGAACAGAAGGGCATCATTGAGCAGGCGGCGCAAAGCGTGGCGCAACTTACCTCGGCCAGCGACCGTTTGGCGCAATTGCGACGCGATGCAACACAGACCGCCGAAAAACTGGCGAAGGAGTTCGAGACTCTTGACCAGCGTGCGACTTCCACCAATCAGCATGTTGCGCAGATCAGCGAAACTATCTCCCGCAACGTCGAAGCCTTGTCGCAAACCACGCAGCGCGCCGAAGGTCAGATGCTGGGCGCATCCAACAACTTCCGCGAACAGCTGGAGCGTATCCGTGCAGGCGTCCAAACGCAGATCGACGACATCAACCGCGGCCTGATGCAGATCACGGCGCAGCTGGAGCGTACGGGCACCACCCTGCGTTCCACCACCGTCGGCACCGTGGCTGATGTGGAACGTATCTCCCAGCGCTTCGACCAGACCAGCAAGGAAGCGGCCGATCAGCTCGTCGAAAAAACCGCGCGCATGCGCGGCGCGACCGAGGAAGTCGCCAGATTGCTGGGCGGCTTTGGCGATCAGCTCGATGTGCTGCTCGACCGCCTCTCCATGGCAGGCGACGGCATCAAGCGGCATGAGGGCGACCTTGTCGACCGTCTGCAAACCGCGCTCTCGCATCTCAGCAGCGTTGCTGAGCGTCTGGAAACGGGTCGTGCGCTGGCTACCAATGTCAGCCAGCAGGCTGTGGGCCGCCTCGACGAAGTTGTCAACGCCATTCAGAAGCAGATGGAAAACCTCACCAACGGTTCGCAAGCGGCGGTGGGCATCATGCGCGGCGTCGGCCAGATCTACGGCGATCAGCAGCAGGCGCTGAACCGCGGCGTGGGCGAAGCGCACACTCAGGTCCAGGCCATGAACAAGTCGATCGACGAAATGCAGCAGCGTACCGACCGCATGCGCGTTTCGCTGAAGATGCAGGGCGAAGAGTTGATGGGTTCGCTCCAGCAAATCCTGCAGCAGCTGGGCACGACAGGTGATGTGCTGGGCGATGCGGTTGACGCTGTCCAGGCCTCGAAGAAAATCGGCTAAGACAAGCAAAAACATATTTAACCATCTGTTTTTGCTTGTTCTTTTTAAGAATCGACAAAAAGAACAAAAATAGAACTTGCCAGCGCGCCCGGTTTTGGGTTATGAGAACAAACAAGCAACATTCTCTCCGGCACCCTTCCTTCACTTCCTTCCCAAGGAGCCTATCATGAGCCGCACACCCAATCTTCAAATCGTCGAGAAAGATGTGAAAGACAGCAAGGACAATGGCGACCGCCAAAAGGCGCTGGACGCCGCACTGGGTCAGATCGAACGCGCCTTCGGCAAGGGCTCGATCATGAAGCTTGGCACGCATGGGGAGAAAGCCGAGATTGAAACTATCTCTACAGGTTCGCTGGGCCTCGATATCGCACTGGGCATCGGCGGCCTGCCACGTGGCCGTATTGTTGAAATTTACGAGCCGGAAAGCTCCGGCAAAACCACCCTGGCGCTGCATGTTATCGCGCAGGCGCAAAAGCAGGGTGGCACCTGCGCCTTTGTGGATGCCGAGCATGCGCTGGATGCCGTCTATGCCCGCAAGTTGGGCGTCAATATCGATGATCTGCTGATCTCTCAGCCTGATGCCGGGGAACAGGCGTTGGAAATCGCTGATACGCTGGTGCGTTCGGGCGCGATTGACGTTCTGGTGGTCGATTCCGTCGCCGCCCTTGTGCCGCGTGCGGAACTGGAAGGTGAAATGGGTGACAGCCATATGGGGCTGCAGGCCCGCCTGATGAGTCAGGCGCTGCGCAAGCTGACGGGTTCCATCTCCAAATCTCGCTGCATGGTCATTTTCATCAACCAGATCCGCATGAAAATCGGCGTGATGTTCGGTAACCCTGAAACCACCACGGGTGGCAACGCGTTGAAATTTTATTCTTCGGTACGTCTTGATATTCGCCGCATCGGTGCCATCAAGGACCGTGAAACTGTGGTCGGCAACCAGACCCGCGTGAAAGTGGTGAAGAACAAGCTGGCGCCGCCTTTCCGCGTCGTCGAGTTCGACATCATGTATGGCGAAGGCATCTCCAAGCTCGGTGAACTGATCGACCTCGGCTCGCAGGCCGGGGTGGTCGAAAAATCCGGTGCCTGGTTCTCCTTCGATGGTCAGCGCATCGGGCAAGGCCGCGAAAATGCCAAGCAGCATCTCCGCGACAATCCGCAAATAGCAGCCGTTATTGAAAACAAGGTTCGTGCCAATGCCGGACTGGTGGCCGATGCCATGATGGCTGCGCCTGAAAACGCTGAAGATGAGGAGGACTAAACATGTTGGCTCGTCGTGATATCCTCAAAAAAGTCAAAGGTGCCTTCCTGCCTTTCCGTTGTGCCGTGCAGATCGGGGACTACACCTCCAAGCTTCGTTTTCAGGTGTTTGACCATAACGGGATTATCGAGATTTCCCGCATTCCCCTGAGACAGGCGCAGAATGAACGGCAGTTACGGTCCACACTGGAGCGTATTCGCTACCGTTTGGAAGATGAGGGATATGCTTTCAGGTCGAGTTTCTGACTTGGAGTGAGCAAAGGTAAGTTAAATTTTGAATGAATCAGAGCATGGAAACAATCATTAAAATTATTGGAACTGTCATTATTTGGATTCCTGCGCTCTGGCTTACCTGTTTATTATGGGGCAGTCAGATCGATGCAAAAAAATCTATAATTAATGTATTGCATGTTGGAGTTCCCAAGCTTCCAACAGTGATTGCTACTCGAGAAGCTAAAAGTGTTTATCAAAATGGTGAAAAAGTAGGCGATATTCGAGGGCAAGTGTCTGAAGGATCCGAGATAATTTTTGAAAAAATCATAAATACTCAGAACCTTCAGCTGGACCAGCCATTTGAATTCGGACGCTACCGCTTAATTGTTTTAAGTATTGCCAATCAAATTGGATTAAATAGCGTGATTTCGGATAAAGGGGGAGCCATTGAGCAAGCTGTAATTGAAGGGGTAAGGTGTCGTATCATTAAATAATTTTTTATGCTTTGTCGGGAATGACACATCTATTTTAAGTAGGTAGAATTCTGTTCAGGACTGAGTTGGGATTCATCTTCCCCCACAAAATATGATCTTCCCAGCGCCCGTTGATTTGCAGATAGGCCTTGGCATAACCCTCTTCCTCAAAGCCAAGGCGGCGCAGAAGATTAATGCTCGCCTCGTTATGCGGCAGGCAGCTGGCTTCCAGCCGATGCATCCGTAAATTCTTGAAAGCAAACTCGCACAATAAGCCCGCAGCTTCGGTCATATAGCCCTGTCCCGCATAAGTTTGGCCAATCCAATAACCAAGAGTTCCTTTCTGCGCGATGCCTTTGCGGATATCGGAAAGGGTGATGCCGCCGATTAATTTTGGCGCTTGCCCCTCTGGTGCCTGCAGGAAAATGAAAAAAGCGTAGCCATGGCCCTTACGCCAGTCGCGCCATTGCCGCCGCAGAAGCCCGCAGAAAAAATTATAGGTCAGCGCGTTCGGCGGCCAGCTTGGTTCCCATGGGACAAGAAACTCACGGCTGGTTTCACGCAGGCTGCGCCATTCCGCCCAATCCGCAGGGTCGCCCATGCGCAGGAAAACGCGCCGTCCTGTCAGGCGGGTGTTCATCGGCGCGGCCATGCCGCGGCGGGAAAAATGGAACAAGGAAGCCAGGCGGTGCCACATGGTTTGGGCCCTGTTTTCGCAGGCAAAATCTGTAGCGGATTGAAAGCCGCCTGTCCAAAAACCGCCGATTTGCTTTCTTTTCCCGGTTTCCCCTATTATCCGCAACTTCATTAACACTTTACCGGACACCATGCACACGCTGGATTTTGAAAAACCCGTCGCCGACCTCGAAGCCAAGATCGACGAGTTGCGCCATATCTCCGATGGCGGCCGGGTCAATATCGCCGATGAGATCGGCAATCTGCAGGAGAAGGTCGACCGCCAGCTGCGCGGCATTTACGGCAAGCTGACCCCGGCACAAAAGGTGCAGGTGGCGCGCCATCCTGACCGCCCGCATTGCCTCGATTACATCAACGCGCTGGTTGAGGATTTTACGCCTTTGGCGGGTGACCGCGCCTTTGCCGAAGATCAGGCAATCATCGGCGGGCTGGGGCGCATTGCCGGGCAGGCTTGTGTCCTGATCGGGCATGAGCGGGGCCATGATACCGAAAGCCGCATCCGCCATAATTTCGGCATGGCGAAGCCGGAAGGTTACCGCAAGGCCCAGCGTCTGATGAATCTGGCCGATCGTTTCCGCCTTCCGGTCGTGACCTTTGTGGACACCGCAGGCGCTTTCCCCGGCGTCGATGCCGAAGCGCGCGGCCAGGCCGAGGCCATTGCCCGTTCGATCGAAACCTGCCTTGCCATCGGCGTGCCTTTGGTTTCCTGCATCATTGGTGAAGGCGGCTCGGGCGGTGCCATTGCCATCGCTGCGGGTGACCGTGTTTTGATGTTGGAACATGCCATTTATTCGGTGATTTCACCGGAAGGTTGCGCGTCCATCCTGTGGCGCAGCGCGACCCATGCCGCCGAAGCCGCTGCGGCGCTGCGGTTGACGGCTAAGGATTTGTTGCAGTTGGGCGTTATCGACCAGATTATCAACGAACCGTTGGGTGGTGCGCACCGCAACCGCGAAGAAGTTATTCAGAATGTCGGTGAAGCCATCGGCCAAGCCTTGATCGAGCTGTCGCGCCTCGACAGCAAAGCGCTACTCAAACAGCGGCATGAAAAATTCCTCAATATGGGGAAGAAGGGCCTAAGCTAAGGCAGGCTGCACATTCTTAAGAAGATCATGCCCGCCGTCCCAGATCATCTGCAGGGCCGCATAGAGCACGATAGCGATTCCCAGATAGACCAGCCACGGATAACGGTTCGTGAGCTTGGCGACTACAGTTGAAGCGGCACCCATCAGGACAACCGACAGCACAAGTCCGATCACAAGCGTAAAGAGATGATCGCGCGCCACGCCTGCGACAGCTAAGACATTATCCAGGGACATGGAAACGTCGGCGGCCAGAATTTGCAAAATGGCACTGGACAGTTTTTTCACGGGAGGTTTGGTTTTGGTTGCCTTGGCATGACCTTTGGCTGCCAGTCGGACCTCGTGGTACATTTTCCAGGCTACCCACAGTAATAGCAGGCCGCCTGCCGCCAGAAGCCCCGTAATTTCAAGCAGCTGAACGGCAAAAAATGCGAAAATAATTCGCATCACAGTCGCCGCAACGATGCCGGAGATGATCGCCTGGCGGCGTTGGGCCGCTGGCAGGCCAGCCGCCGCCAGCCCCACGGCAATGGCATTGTCCCCAGCCAGCGTGATGTCGATCAGCAGGATCTGAAACAGGTCAAAAAGATTGAGACCAACCAGAAGATTCTGAGCCAGCTCAAGAAGGCTATGGAGTGTTTCCATGTGTTAATTATTGACGATTCGTCGCCGGGGCACCATAAAGAAATAGGGTTTTGACAGGAAATTACGCGAATTACCCGAGCCTAACTTGGCCTTGCACTGGAAGCGTTACGGTGTCAAAAAGACCTCTGATTTTCTTGGCTTCTCGAAGACGGATAGAATAAAGACATGTTTTCCAATTTGTTAGGCTTACTTTCGGCGGATATGGGCATCGACCTTGGAACCGCCAACACGCTTGTTTACGTCAAAGGCCGCGGCATCGTTTTGAACGAGCCGTCGGTTGTTGCCATTGCGCACAGCAAAGGCAAGCGTCATGTGCTGGCTGTCGGCGATGAAGCCAAGCTGATGCTCGGCCGTACGCCCGGCAACATTCAAGCTATTCGTCCTTTGCGCGACGGCGTGATCGCCGACTTCGATGTCGCCGAGGAAATGATCAAGCATTTTATCCGTAAAGTTCATAATCGCCGAAGCTTTGCCAATCCGCAAATCATCATCTGCGTGCCGTCAGGCTCGACGGCCGTCGAACGCCGCGCGATTCAGGAGTCAGCGGAGTCTGCGGGTGCGCGCAGCGTGTTCCTGATCGAAGAACCGATGGCTGCCGCGATCGGCGCAGGTCTCCCCGTCACGGAACCCACGGGTTCTATGGTCGTCGATATCGGTGGTGGTACCACAGAAGGTGCGGTGCTGGCGCAGGGCGGCATCGTTTATTCGCGTTCGGTGCGTGTCGGTGGCGACAAGCTAGACGAAGCCATCATCAATTACATTCGCCGCTATCACAATCTTCTGATCGGTGAGAGCACGGCTGAGCGCATCAAGAAGGAAATCGGTTCCGCCTGTCCTCCGGAAGACGGCGAAGGCCGCATGACCGAAATCAAGGGCCGCGATCTGATGAATGGCGTGCCGAAGGAAATCGTTATTACCGAGCGTCAGGTAGCCGAAAGCCTGGCCGAACCTGTCAGCGCCATTCTGGAAGCCGTGAAAGTGGCCCTGGAAAACACGGCGCCGGAACTGGCTGCCGATATCGTGGATAAGGGTATTGTCCTGACGGGCGGTGGCGCCTTGCTGCGCAATCTGGACCTCGTTCTGCGCCATGCCACGGGCCTGCCCGTCTCGGTGGCCGAAGACCCGCTATCCTGCGTGGCCCTCGGCACAGGCCGGGCGCTGGAAGAGATGAAAACGCTGAAAAGCCTGCTGGTCAGCGGCTATTAATCTTTGCCTGTCGGCAAAATACCTTTCTTTCTTCACAATATTGCCAAGATACACCCCTAGCTTAAGGCCATTCCGGTTGGCGCGTGCCAAGCGGGTCAACCTAACGCTCATGAGGGGTTCCCCATGTTCACCTTGAATCATCCTGTTTTCCGCGTCACAGCCCTCGCCGCCCTTCTCGGCAGCACCATTCTGGCGACACCCGCCTATGCCGTTCTTAACGATGCGCCGCTATCCGCGGGGCCGCCTTCAACCTCGGTGAATATTGATTCCTCGGGTCGCGCAACAGTTCAGCCAGACATCAATGCTCCCGGTGGCGCCATGCAGGAACAGGTAAAAGCCGGAAACACGAAAAAGGGCGAAGCCCGTCATATGAAGTTTTCACCCGAAAAGATGAAGGAACGGGTGGAAGAGCGCATCAAGACCCTGCACACCAAGCTCGGCATCACGAAAGAGCAGGAACCCGCCTGGAACGATGTTGCTCAGGCGATGCGGGACAATGAAGTTACCATCAGCAGTCTGATCCGTGAGCGTCACGACAAAACCAAAGCCCGGACGGCGGTTGATGATCTGAACTCCTATCAGAAAATCGCGCAAGCCCATGCTGATGGCCTGAAGAAAGTCTCGGCGTCCTTTGAGGAACTCTATAAGGATATGAGTGATGCGCAGAAGAAAAACGCTGACAAGGTCTTTGCCGAAGGGCATGGCTTGCACATGAAGCACATGAAAGGTCAGAAGAAGAGTGGTTAAGTTCAGGTCTCTCACGCAACACAGCCAACCATCCATCGGGGGATAACTCATGACGGGCAGAACTTTAAGTCGCGTGCAGCAGGCGGTGTTGAGTCTCGCGGTCATTTTGACCATGGGCGTGGTGCTGATGCCTGAAGCGAAGGCCGATCCGCACGACAGGCGC
>JANRKK010000032.1:0-17840 GCA_033763555.1 Alphaproteobacteria bacterium
CGCTGGGCGTGCCCAGCCGTATGAACGTTGGCCAGATTCTGGAAACGCATCTGGGCTGGGCTTCGGCCAATCTGGGCCGCCAAATCGGCCAGGTGCTGGACACCTATCAGGTGCATATGAATCAAGGCCGTAAGGCAAGCCTGAACGAATTGCGTGCTCAGTTGAAGACAGTTTATGGCGACGAAGCCTACAAGCGCGATGTCGCCGATCTGTCGGATGAAGAAACGCTGGAACTTGCGACCAATCTGCGCGTTGGTGTACCGATGGCGACTCCTGTGTTCGATGGTGCTCGCGAAGCCGATATCGAGCAGATGTTGACGCTCGCGGGTTTGCAGACCTCGGGCCAATCCACCTTGGTGGATGGTCGTACAGGCGAATCTTTCGATCGCAAGGTGACTGTGGGCTACATTTACATGCTCAAGCTGCATCATTTGGTGGACGACAAGATCCACGCACGTTCCATCGGGCCTTACAGCCTCGTTACGCAGCAGCCTCTGGGCGGTAAAGCCCAGTTCGGCGGGCAGCGCTTCGGGGAAATGGAAGTCTGGGCGCTTGAAGCCTATGGCTCGGCCTACACGCTGCAGGAAATCCTTACCGTTAAATCGGACGACGTTTCAGGCCGTACCAAGGTCTATGAGGCCATCGTTCGTGGCGAGGACAATTTCGAGGCTGGCATCCCTGAATCCTTCAATGTTCTCGTCAAGGAACTGCGTTCGCTTGGCCTGAACCTGGAGCTCGACCAGAAAAAGCTGGCGGCGCCGGAGCAGGACAATAATCCGAACCAGGCTTTGCCAGAATCGGCTGAGTAACGAACCGACTGAACACGCAAGAATGTGCGGGAGTAAAGAATGAACGACCTTATGAGCATCTTCAATCAGCAAAGCGCCCCGCAGGCGTTTGACCAGATCCGCATCTCGATCGCGTCGCCGGAGCGTATCCGTTCCTGGTCTTTCGGCGAGATCAAGAAGCCGGAGACGATCAACTACCGCACGTTTAAGCCGGAGCGGGATGGTCTGTTCTGCGCCCGCATCTTCGGGCCAATCCGCGATTACGAATGTCTGTGCGGCAAGTATAAGCGCATGAAGTATCGCGGCATCGTCTGCGAAAAGTGCGGCGTTGAAGTCACGCTGCAAAAGGTCCGCCGTGAGCGCATGGGCCATATCGAGCTGGCCTCGCCTGTCGCGCATATCTGGTTCATGAAGTCGCTGCCATCGCGCGTTGGCCTGTTGCTGGACATGACGCTGAAAGAATTGGAGCGCGTCCTTTATTTTGAAAATTACCTCGTTACCGAGCCGGGCCTGACGCCGCTCAAGATGAAGCAGTTGTTGACCGAAGATGAATACGCCAAGGCGCAGGAAGAATACGGCGATGACAGCTTCACGGCTATGATTGGCGCGGAAGCTATCAAGCTGATGCTCTCCGGCATCGACCTGCACGAAGAAAAGGTCAGGCTGCGTGAAGAATTGCGTGAAACGACTTCGGAAATGAAGCGCAAGAAGTACGTCAAGCGCTTGAAAGTCATTGAAGCTTTCATCGAATCCGGCGCGCGTCCTGAGTGGATGGTGCTGGATGTCGTTCCGGTCATCCCGCCCGAATTGCGTCCGCTGGTCCCGCTTGATGGCGGCCGTTTTGCGACGTCGGATCTGAATGATCTGTACCGCCGTGTGATCAATCGTAACAACCGCCTGAAGCGCCTGATGGAATTGCGCGCGCCGGACATCATCGTCCGCAACGAAAAGCGCATGCTGCAGGAATCTGTCGATGCGCTGTTCGACAATGGCCGGCGTGGCCGCGTGATCACGGGCGCCAACAAGCGTCCGTTGAAGTCGCTGTCCGACATGCTGAAGGGTAAGCAAGGCCGCTTCCGTCAGAACTTGCTCGGTAAGCGCGTCGATTACTCCGGCCGTTCGGTTATCGTCGTCGGTCCGGAACTCAAGCTGCATCAGTGCGGCTTGCCGAAGAAGATGGCACTCGAACTGTTCAAGCCCTTCATTTACGCCAAGCTGGAATTGTACGGCATGGCCTCGACGATCAAGGCCGCCAAGCGCATGGTTGAAAAGGAACGTCCCGAAGTCTGGGATATTCTCGAAGAAGTCATCCGTGAGCATCCGGTTCTTCTGAACCGTGCGCCGACGCTCCATCGTCTTGGCATTCAGGCGTTTGAGCCTGTGCTGATCGAGGGCAAGGCGATCCAGCTGCATCCGCTCGTCTGTACAGCATTCAACGCCGACTTCGACGGAGACCAGATGGCCGTGCACGTTCCGTTGTCGCTCGAAGCGCAGCTGGAAGCACGCGTCCTGATGATGTCGACCAACAACATTCTCAGCCCCGCGAACGGTAAGCCGATTATCGTGCCGTCGCAGGATATCGTTCTCGGCCTCTATTACATCACGCTCGCGCGTGATGGTGAGCCCGGTGAAGGCATGGTCTTCGGCGATATGGGTGAAATTGAACAGGCGCTGGCCAACGGCGTTGTCACGCTACACAGCAAGATCAAGGCGCGTTATCGCGGCGTTGATGGTGAAGGCAAACCGCTGACAACCCGCGTGGAAACCACGCCGGGCCGCATGCTGCTGTCGGAAATTCTGCCGCGGCACCAAAGTCTGCCTTTCAGCCTCATCAACCGCGTGTTGACGAAGAAGGACGTCACCAACGTCATCGATATCGTCTATCGCCATTGCGGTCAGAAAGAGACCGTCATTTTTGCCGACCGTATGATGGGCCTTGGCTTCCGCCATGCCTGCCGTGCGGGTATTTCCTTCGGCAAGGATGATCTCGTCATTCCACAGACCAAGCAGAAGCTCATCAACAAGGCGCGCGACCAGGTCAAAGAGTATGAGCAGCAATATCAGGACGGTCTGATCACCCGCGGCGAAAAATACAACAAGGTCGTCGACGTCTGGTCAAACTGCACCGATCACGTTGCCGATGAAATGATGAAGGGCATCTCGGATCCTGGACATGGCTATCTGAACGCCGTCTATATGATGGCGCATTCGGGCGCCCGCGGTTCCGCTGCGCAGATCAAGCAGCTGGCGGGTATGCGCGGTCTGATGGCTAAGCCGTCGGGCGAAATCATCGAAACGCCGATTATCTCCAACTTCAAGGAAGGTCTGACCGTTCTTGAATATTTCAATTCAACCCACGGCGCTCGTAAAGGTCTTGCCGATACGGCGTTGAAGACGGCGAACTCCGGTTATCTGACGCGCCGCCTTGTGGACGTTGCGCAGGACGCCATCATCACGCAAATCGATTGCGGCACAGAACGCGGCTTGACCGTGAAGGCCGTGATCGAGGGTGGTGAAGTGATTGCGCCTCTGTCCGAGCGTATCCTTGGCCGTACGGCATTGAACAACATAACCGATCCGCAAAACGGAAAGACCATCGTTCCCGCAGGCGGCCTGATTGAAGAAGTTCAGATCGAAGCCATCGATAAAGCGGGCGTCGATACCGTTATCGTGCGTTCGGCGCTGACCTGTAAGACAGAAAACGGCGTTTGCGCGCAGTGCTATGGCCGCGATCTGGCGCGTGGTACTCCGGTCAATGTCGGCGAAGCTGTCGGCGTTATCGCCGCGCAGTCCATCGGTGAACCGGGTACGCAGTTAACGATGCGTACCTTCCATATCGGTGGTGCAGCGCAGCGTGGTGCGGAACAAAGCTCCATCGAAGCGGCGTTTGACGCCAAGATGCAGATCAAGAACAAGAACCTTGTCGCTAACAGCGAAGGCCGCCAGGTGGTGATGAACCGTAACGCCGAACTCGTCTTGGTCGACGAAGTTGGCCGTGAAAAGGCACGTCACCGTATTCCGTACGGCGCGAAGCTGCTGGCTGCAGAAGGTTCGGCTGTCAAGAAGGGCCAGAAACTGGCTGAATGGGATCCGTACACACTGCCGATTATCACGGAGCGTGAAGGTATCGTCCATTATGTCGACCTCGTCGAAGGGTTATCGGTCCGTGAAGTTATGGACGAAGCGACGGGTATTTCCTCGAAGAAGGTCATTGACTTCCGTCAACAGCCGCGCGGCGCGGAACTCCGTCCGCGCATTGTGTTGCATGATGCGAAGGGTGAGCCCATCAAGCTGTCGAGCGGTCTCGAAGCGCGTTACTTTCTGCCTGTGGATGCCATTCTCAATGTCGAAAATGGCGGCCATGTGAAGGGCGGCGACGTTGTCGCCCGCGTGCCGCGCGAAGGCACCAAGACCCGCGACATCACCGGCGGTCTGCCGCGCGTTGCCGAACTGTTTGAAGCCCGCCGTCCGAAAGACTTCGCGATTATCGCGGATGTCGAAGGCCGCGTGGAATTCGGCAAGGACTACAAGAACAAGCGTCGTATCATCGTGCGTCCGGCTGACGAAGCTCTGGAACCGCGCGAATACTTGATCCCGAAGGGCAAGCATATTGCCGTTCAGGAAGGCGATGTGGTGCAGAAGGGCGACCTGCTGATCGACGGTAACCCTGTGCCGCATGATATTTTGACCGTTATGGGTGTCGAGGCGCTGGCGGAATACCTGATCAATGAGATTCAGGAAGTCTATCGTCTGCAGGGCGTGAAGATTAACGACAAGCACATCGAAGTGATCGTGCGCCAGATGCTGCAGAAGGTTGAAATCACCGATGCCGGTGACACCACCTTCCTGGCTGGTGAGCTGGTCGACCGTAGCGAGTTCCTCGAAGTGAACGAGAAGGCCGCTCTGGAAAGCCTGACTCCGGCGCAAGGCCGTGCGGTGCTGCAAGGCATCACCAAGGCCAGCTTGCAGACGCGCTCCTTCATCTCCGCCGCGTCGTTCCAGGAAACGACCCGCGTTCTGACCGAAGCCGCTGTTTCGGGCAAGGTCGATACGCTGGAAGGCTTGAAGGAAAACGTCATCGTTGGCCGCCTCATCCCGGCGGGTACGGGTTCGGTCGTCAATCGCCTGCGCCGCATCGCGGCCGCGCGCGATACCGAAGCCGACAAGCTGGACGCCCAAAAGGCTGCTCAGCGTGCTCTGGCCGAAGCGCAAAAGGACGTAGCCTAAGTCCTACGGCAGCGGAACATTCTCGAATCTGAATGGAACGCGAGTAAGGGATTTGGGCGTCGCCAAGTAGATTTTTAGCTGAGCCGTTGGCGGTATCGGTGCGTTATAGCTAGCGGTATAGTTGGTTGTGCCTTTTTCCTTGTCTTGCGACATGGAACGACCATTGCCGCTCTTGATCACTGCGCCAGTCTCATCAATGACTTCAAGATATGCAACTTGGCCACTTGGGTCTTTGATAATGAACAAAAGATCATTATCCCCCATGGATATGAATCCAGAGAAAAGCGACTCGAATATCTTACCAAAAGCCTGCTCCATGGATTGTTGCAGATTTTGGGTGTCCGATGCACCCGCCGCTTTTTTCTGATCGGCCTCTGCCTTAGACTTGGCTTTGTCCTGTTTCATTTTATCGGCCAGGGCTTTGGTCAAAACAGTCATGTCCAGGCCGTATTTTTGCATATTTTTTGGCAAGAGCGGCTGACCAGCTGAGCCAAGGAAATTTTTTACTATATAGATCGAGGCGGGATCCTGTTTAGGATCAAGCACGTTTATATATCCTGCCAATGAAATCG
Organism: Alphaproteobacteria bacterium; assembly: GCA_033763555.1. GTDB lineage: Bacteria > Pseudomonadota > Alphaproteobacteria > UBA9219 > UBA9219 > JALYJG01. The sequence goes on from JANRKK010000032.1 coordinate 5,588, forward strand.
TTGTGGCCTGGCGAAGAGGGTTGAGTAAGTCCACTGTATCGTCAAAATTTTTCTTGTTGTCTTCGCTTTTCTGCAGTTCCCAGAAAAGAGGTTTTTCTTTCGCATCGTCCTTGATCAAAGATTTTCCTGTGTCGTCCACAGCGGCAGTGACAATGGGTTTGGATACGCCAAAGACATTCTCTAGAGACGTTCCGCTCAGTTTAATTTCGATACGGAGATATTCAAAAAATTTTCCTGTGGTGCGGCTATCCGTAACATCCCCAATTGTTGGGCGGATAGAGGTATCCGCCACAAGTGGTGTAGCCTTGAGAGCGGGGGTAGTTTCTGGCGCTTTGGGGACTGCGCCATGTTGTGCCTGAAGAGTTGTGCTTGGGACCAATCCAAGTCCCAACACGGCCAGAAGAAGAATTTTCTTGTTTGGCATGGTTTCCTCCATGGTTTCCGGAAGGGAATGGGTCTCATAGGGGTCCGTAAGGGTAAATTTAGTCAGTAAATTTTCAGTAAATATGATGTCTCATTGCCAAGTCATCTGTCTTCTCTTAGGCTTATTTCCAGAAGGAATCATTCATGACCGACGATTATGTACGCGCCAAAATCCGTGATGCTCTGGCGGCAACCGATGGTAATCGGCATGACGCCCAGAAACTGCTCATCACTTGGGCTGTGCGTGACCCTTCCTTGCTCCTGGGCATGACCAAGCCGCATCTTAAAGCCATTGCCACGGCGTTGATTGAACATATATCCCGGGAAAGGAAGCAGGGCGAAGACACGGATTCCGGCCCCGACCATTTCTCCAAAAGTGCTATCGACGACATGGTGGCCTCGGCCTCGCGCCGCCGCCCGGCAGGTAAACGGCCTGAACGGAGCGTTCCGCCGCCCAAATCGACCGAACGGCAAGCCACGACCATGCGCCGCATTGCTGCCGCCTTCACCAAGAAAAAAGACAAATAATGAATTACGGGCGTTATTTGAATTACGACGGAAAAAAGCGCGATTAACCGTTTTTGGGTTTGTTGGTGGCCTTGTTTGACAATTTGCCGAGTTCCCGGACAATCGCTTTTGGTTCTTTTAATTCGATATCTCTTTGTTGAGGCTTAAGGCATATTGGTTTAGACGCAGCCCAATGCCTTCGTACAGATATAACGGACATAATTGTGCCTCCTCCCAAAAATACGTTAAAGCTAATCCATCTCTATGGATCTACCGTTCTTCATTAAACCTTTTTTCCAGGTTCGAGAAGCGCGTAAAGGCGCCGTCGAAATGCAGCCCGACGGTGCCAATGGGGCCGTGGCGCTGTTTGGCGATCATCACTTCGGCTATATTGCGGACTTCTTCGCCGCGTTCCATCCAGCGCTGATGGCGCGAATTGAATTTTTCATCGCTTTCATCCTGCCGCCGCGAAGGCTCGCTGCGCATATGGTAATATTCTTCGCGGTACACAAACATGACGACGTCGGCGTCCTGTTCGATGGAGCCAGATTCGCGCAAATCGGCCAGCTGCGGGCGCTTATCTTCGCGGGCCTCGACAGCACGGGAAAGCTGCGACAGTGCCAGAACGGGAATATCCAATTCTTTCGCCAAAGCCTTTAATCCGCGCGTGATTTCCGAGACTTCCTGAACGCGGTTATCGGTGCGTTGGGACAGGCCCTGCAGCAACTGCAAGTAGTCGATCACGATCATGCCCAAATTCGGCACCAGCCGTTTCAGGCGGCGCGCACGCGTGCGTAATCCGGCAACGGTGAGGGCAGGGGTATCGTCGATATAAAGCGGCGCGCGGGACAGGGTTTTAGTGGCCTCAAGGAAGCGCGTGAAATCTTCTGACTTCACTTCACCGCGGCGGATTTTGTCCGACGGTACGCTGGAATGTTCACCCAGCAGACGGGTGGCGAGCTGTTCGCTCGACATTTCGAGCGAGAAGAAAGCAACGGCCGAGCCTTCCTTGCCTTCGGTATCATGCCAGGCACGTGCGGCGTTGAAAGCAATATTTGTCGCCAGTGCGGTTTTACCCATCGATGGGCGTCCGGCAAGAATAACAAGATCTGATCTCTGCAAGCCGCCCAATTTGCGGTCGAGGTCGCGTAAACCTGTGGTCACACCCGTCACATGGCTGTCGCGGCGGTGAGCTTCCTCGGCCATCTTGAGCGAGGTGACGAGAGCCTTTTCAAGGCGAACAAAGCCGCGATCCAGTTCGCCCGTGCGGGCCAGTTCAAACAGGCGTTGTTCGGTCACTTCAATCTGATTGCTGGCAGGCCGCTCAAGATCGTGGCGGTAGGCCTCGTTGACGACGTCTTCGCCCAGCGTGATCAACTGGCGGCGGAGATAGAGATCATGAATGAGGCGTCCATAATCCTCGGCATTGATGATGGTGATAACGCTGGCGGCCAGATCAGCCAGATATTGCGCACCGCCGAGCGAGGCGAGCGCCGGGTCGCTTTCAAACAGGCCGCGCAGGGTTTTCGGGTCGGCAATCTGCCCCCGGTTGATCAGCGTTGTGATCGCGCCATAAATGCGTCCATGAACGGGATCGTAGAAATGGTCGGGCTCCAGGACTTCGTTGACGCGTTCATGCGCGACATTGTTGACGAGAATGGCGCCAAGCAAAGCCTGTTCAGCTTCCAGATTGTGCGGCGGGGTGCGTGTTTGCACGGCAAGCTCGCTGCTCACGGCGCGAACGACAGGGAAATGGGTAACGGTTTCAGCCATATCTCATGCTTTCATGAAAAAATGATTTCATGATTTCATGCTAGCATACCGACTCGGGTGAATCACCATAAAGCAATGGATGAAGACTCTATCACAAGCTGTGGATAACGGGGGTAATTACTACAACAGGCGTCATTCCGGGGCGCGCATCGCGCGAACCCGGAATCCATGGAATGGTTTTGAAGTTAGCGCCATGGATTCCGGATCGTCCCTACGGGACGTCCGGAATGACAACTTTTACATCTACGAACGCAGGTTTTTGGCCAGTTTATCCAATACGGCATTCACAAGGCCCGGCTCCTTCGCATTGAAAAACGCATGGGCGACATCGACATAATCGTTAATGATGACGCCTGCCGGAACCGAGCCATGATGATGCAGCTCATAAGCTCCGGCCCGGAGAGTAGCGCGTAGGAGAATTTCGATGCGGTTGGCCGAGACTTTGGCATCCAATGCTCCGGCCAGCATTTCATCCAGCGCTTCATTGTTACGCGTTACGCCTGAAACAATCTCATCAAACAATTCAGCGTCTACGGCAGGGTTGTCGCCTGCATCCTGTAAAAAGGTCGCCGGATGCGCGAGGAAGTCTTTGATCACTTCATTGGGCAAGCGGTGTGTTAGGGCGATTTGATACAGCCCTTGCACAGCGGCGAGGCGCGCCAGCCTTTTGGCGCTATGTTCAGGGGGGTGGCTCATGCCTAGCGGGCAACCCAGCGCCGCTTGGGAGACAGGCGGAATTGATGTTTAAGCTCGATCATGCGGAGGCAGGCTTCGGCCGCTGCCCCGCCGCGATCATGTCTGGCTGGGTCGGCACGTTCGAGGGCCTGCTCGCGGTTGTTGCAGGTAATCACGCCATTACCGACCGCCAAGGAATAGCGCAGCATATTATCCTGCAGGCCACGGAAGCATTCGGCGGCGACCAGTTCATTATGGTTTGTGCCGCCCTTAATGATACAACCCAGCGCCACATACCCATCACAACGGCGGCGGACGGCGTCAAAATCCAGCGATTTGATAGCGTAGAGAATGGCAGCCGGAATCTCGAGCGCACCCGGCACGGTGACTGTGTCGTGATCAACGCCTGCGCGGTCCAGTACCGTCCGTGCACCCTTTAGCTGTAGGTCGGCAATATCATCATAATGCCGCGCCTCAACAATCAATATGTTGGGCTTGGTTTCAAACTGGAACGTCATGGGCGGGCGTTTGGTTTCCATGGTTGTGCTACATTTCTAACGTGGGGGTTGCGGACTCTGTACCATGCTGTGGTGGAATTGGTAAGCACACAAGTTCCGGGCTTATCGTGCGTATTCTCTCCAGAAGATTGAGCGCTCGTTGATTAGGAACGCCCTTTGAGCCAGGGTGAATTTCTTCATAATCCTTCTTTGCCAGTTCAGCAATGCGATCAATGACTGTAGTTCTTTTTTCCTGAACTCCTGTGTCTCCGCTGTCCTTTGCCAAGGAAAAAAGTTTAAAAATCAAATCGCTCATAGCCATAGATACAGGAGCTGTGTCTTCGATAGCGAAAGGGTAAAAGCGAATCTGTGTAGCCAGAAAGAATTGCCAAAGCAGATCGTCTTTTGTTCTTTGGGATTTACGTCCTGCCTCATCCAGAAATCCCGATAAACACTGGATGGCCGCCAGTTTTTCTTCGGGAAGTCTTTCCGTCGATATAGATTCAAAGGCCAATTTGCCCTTTGCGTGCTGCAGTTCGTAGACGTCGAAAATCCGGGCTGCATGTTCAGATGGTCCGCTGAGGAAAATTTCTGGATCGAAAAATGTTTTATCATCTATCGACATTTTAAACCTTAATAGTTTTTTGTTCGACGACCCGTAATCCATATCCATCTAAACCGACAATCGTCTTTTGTGAGTTGGATAGCAAAATCATATCGCGTACGCCGAGATCGAGCAGAATTTGTGCGCCGATACCATAATCACGCAATTCTTTGCTGGGTTCCTCGCCCTTCATGCGGCGTTCTAACTTTTGTGACAGGCTAGCGGCTTGTGCATCGCGCAGCAGGACAATCACGCCGCGTCCGGCATCGGCGATCATACGCATCGAAGCCTGCAATTCGCCGCCATGGCCGTGTGAGCGGTCGCCGAGAACGTCTTCCAGGACATTCAGCGCATGCATACGGACAAGGATGGGTTCATCACCGCGTGTTAGATCGCCTTTGACCAGCGCAACATGTTCGGCATAGGCCACTTTGTTGACATAGATATGCATGGCGAAATCACCGCCGTGCATGCTGGTAAACTGGGTTGTCAGACGGCGTTCGACAATTGTTTCCGTGCGGCGGCGATAGGCGATCAGATCGGCGACCGTGCCGACTTTCAGATTATGGAATTGGGCAAAGCGGATAAGGTCGGACATCCGCGCCATGCTGCCGTCTTCATTCATAATTTCGCAGATCACGCTTGCGGGGGTCAGGCCTGCCATCCGTGCGATATCCACGGCGGCCTCGGTATGCCCGGCGCGCACCAGCACGCCACCTTCCTTGGCGAGCAGGGGGAAGACATGACCGGGCGTGACGATATTCTGTGGCCCGCTCTGCGGAGCAATAGCGGTCTGAATCGTGTGAGCGCGGTCAGCGGCAGAGATACCCGTCGTCACGCCTTCGCGTGCTTCGATGGAGACGGTGAAGGCTGTGCGTTGCGGATTGGAATTTTGCTGCGCCATCAAGGGTAGGCCAAGCTGCTGGATGCGCTCCTGCTCCAACGCGAGGCAGATCAGCCCGCGGCCATGCTTGGCCATGAAATTGATGGCTTCGGGCGTGGCGAATTGTGCCGGAATGATCAGGTCGCCTTCATTCTCGCGATCTTCATCATCCGACAAAATGAACATGCGGCCGCGCTGCGCCTCGGCGATAATTTCCTCAGGCGAGGAAATGGCGCACTGGTCGTCGCTATGGGCAAGGCGGAGCTTCATGAGCCTGTCCGTTGGGTCATCATGCGCTCAACATAGCGCGCAATCATATCGACTTCAAAATTAACTTCATCGCCCTGTTTCAAGGCATCCAGGGTGGTCATTTGCCGGGTATGGGGGATGATGTTAACGCTGAAACGACTGTTCTCGGCCTCATTAACGGTCAGGGACACGCCATCAATAGAAATCGACCCTTTGGCTGCGATGAATTTGGCGAAGCTTTCAGGAATGTCGATTTTGTAGATCACGCTATCACTATTCTCACTGCGGTTTGCAATACGGGCGACGCCATCGACATGGCCGGACAGGATATGCCCGCCAAGCTCGTCACCGATACGCAGCGCGGGCTCAAGATTGATTTTTTGGCCTTCGCGCCAGTGCACAGCTGTCGTCTTGCTCAGCGTTTCCCTGGAAACCTGAACCTTGAATTGTTTCGCGTTTTTTTCCGTGAGGGTCAGGCAGATACCGTTGCAGGCAACCGAAGCACCAATGACCATTCTTTCCAGCGGCAGTTTTTGTGGTTTGATCGTCAGCGTCCAGTCGCCTTGCTTGTCGATCGCTGTAACTTCACCAATATCCTGGATGAGTCCCGTGAACATGGTTAGGGCGCTACTATGACAGCATAACTGGCTAATGCTGCGCGAATACCTGCAATTTGATCTCTACCTATACATGTCTCGGGATAGTCATTAACTTCTTTGTGGTGCAGAGGTGATCTGGCAACCATTTGTATGGGATGCTCTTCTGCAAGACGAATGAGGGTATCTACGCATTTTTGTGGGTTACCGCCCATATCAATAATAGGATCAGGATCTTGAAGCTGCTCCTTTGCATGAACCAAGGGTGTTTTTCCTTGGTTGTCAGTTTCAGCAACATTGACTCCAGCTTCAGCCAGAATTTCACATAGTTCTGCATTGCCCCAGGCAGCCGCCCAATGCATAGCTGTTCTGCCGCCACCATCCTTGGCATGAATATCAATACCTTTTGCAATAAGAAATTTTGCAACGGTCAATCTTCCTGGCGATGTGGCGTAATGTAAAAAACCCATATGTTCGCCGACACCTGTCACGGCATGGATATCCGCACCTTTATCGAGATAGAGCGCAAGAATTCTTGTATCCAAAGCGTTTTTAACGCCATCGAACAGAAGCGCTGTCAATTGATCGGGGGTTAGGCCCGAAATTTGTTCTTCCAAATCATTCATGGGCAAGCCTCCCGGGCTATGCCGTTTCGCGTTTTAATGTATCAACGAATTCTTCAAAATCACCCGGCGAGCGGAAATCGCGATAGACCGAGGCGTAGCGCACATAGGCGACATGATCGAGCGTGCGCAAGGCTTCCATCACCAACTCGCCGATCTTGGGTGTTGTTACTTCCATTTCACCGAGGGATTCCAATTGGCGTACCAGGCTGTTAACGATCTGCTCGATCTTTTCATCCTCGACCGGGCGCTTGCGCAGAGCGATCTTCATGGAGCGCACCAGCTTGTCGCGGTCGAAAGTTTCTTTTTCGCCGTTGCTTTTAAGAACGTTCAGGTCGCGCAGCTGGACCCGCTCAAAAGTGGTAAAGCGTGCCCCGCAATTGCCGCAGAAACGCCGACGGCGGATAGCCGCATTATCCTCGGTGGGGCGGCTGTCCTTAACCTGGGTATCGTCATGTCCGCAAAAGGGGCAACGCATCGCAATTCCAATGCTCAGTTATGGCCCTAAATCTAGCAGAAAAACGGGCGTTAACTCAATAGGTTGTGATGTTGTTATCATTGGCTACTTCAAAGCCATTTTCCGGGCTATAGCATGGTTATGAAGGATAATACCGCGCCCGACCTTTCGGTCTGGCTCCCCTATACCCAGATGAAAACAGCGTTCGCGCCTCTGACGGCAGTGGGCACAACGGGCAGCCGCATTCGCCTGTCGGATGGTCGCGAACTCATCGATGGCATCGCGTCCTGGTGGACGGCTTGTCACGGCTATAACCATCCTTTGATCCGCGCGGCAGTGCGGAAGCAATTGGATGCCATGCCGCATATTATGTTCGGCGGTATTGTTCATGAGCCTGCGTTGACACTTGCCGAAAGGCTGGCGGCGCTGACGCCGGGTGATTTACGGCATGTGTTTTTTTCAGACTCCGGTTCGGTCGCGGTCGAAGTGGCGTTGAAGATGGCCGTGCAATATTGGCTGAACCGTGGTGAGCAGGGTCGTACGAAATTCGTTGCCTTCCGGCATGCCTATCATGGCGATACCATGGCCTGCATGGCGCTGTGCGATCCGGATGACGGTATGCATGCGCATTTCAAAGGTTGGTTACCGGAACAGTTTATTGCTGAATTGCCATACGACGACCGGACAACAGCGGTTTTTGACGAACTCCTGCGCAAGGAAGGCAGGCATATCGCCGCAGTGATTGTTGAGCCTTTGGTGCAGGGTGCGGGCGGCATGAAGTTTCATGATGCAGCCACGCTGGGACGTCTGGCTGCGCTGTGCACAAAGCATAATACTCTTTTGATTGCCGATGAAATTTTTACGGGGTTTGGCCGTACAGGCACGATGTTTGCCTGCGAACAGGCAGGCATCGTTCCCGATATCATGTGTCTCGGTAAAGCGCTGACGGGCGGCGTGATGACTTTGGCGGCGACTGTTGCACGGCCGCGTATCTTTGAGGCTTTTTTATCTGATAATCCCGCTGCCGCGCTCATGCATGGGCCGACCTTCATGGCAAACCCGCTGGCCTGCGCGGCGGCCAACGCTTCGCTGGATTTGTTTCAGGAAGAGCCGCGCTTGGATCAGGTCAGAAAAATTGAGACTGCACTGCGCGAAGGGCTGGAGCCTTGCCGGAAATTGCCCGGTGTTGTTGATGTGCGGGTGAAGGGTGCTATCGGTGTCGTGGAAATGGAAAAAATAGAAAATCCCGACGCACTGCGGGAAGAATTTGTCCAGCATGGTGTATGGATACGGCCTTTTGGCAATATCATCTATCTGACGCCTGCTTTTACGATTGGTGAAGAGGAATTGAATACTCTAGTAAATGTAATCATAGAGACAATTAAAAAGCTGCGCCAGGCGTAGCTCGCGAAGCGAGCGGAGCCTGGTGCGGGCAGCCGGAGTTGAACCGGCACGCCGTTTCCGGCTTCGGATTTTAAGTCCGATACGTCTACCAATTCCGTCATGCCCGCAGATTGGCAACAGAAAGCAGCTATCAGGTCTGGGCGGCAAAGCCAAGGGGAGGGTTACGAAGCGTCCTTTATCGGCTTGGGCCGGGAGGCTTCGATTTCTTGAATCTGTTCCGGCGTCAGCGTTTCCATCATCACCCGGTTGCGGCCTGTCTGCTTGGCCTTGTAGAGGGCGGAATCGGCGCGGGCGATGAAACCTTCCAGATCTTCTCCGGGGCAATATTCCGCGGCGCCCACCGAAATGGTAACGACGCCCAGGGTTTCGTTTGTGCTACGCCGTTTGATTTGTTTGGTGCTGAGGCCTGCGCGCAGCTGGTTGGCAACCTTCTCGGCGTCCGTGATGCGCGTTTGCGGCAGAAGAATAACAAATTCTTCCCCGCCATAGCGCGCAATGACGTCGCGGCCCTTGAGGTTTTCAACCAGCGTATGGGCAACAAGCCGTAAAACCTGATCCCCGATCACATGGCCGTGGGCGTCGTTGAATTTCTTGAAATAGTCGATATCGACCATCAGCAGGGTAAGGGGTGTTTGGCTTTCCGCAGCTTCCGTGGTCGTGTGCGCCAGTTCCTTGTCGAAGAATTTCCGGTTGCCGACGCCTGTCAGCGGGTCGATCTGCGACTCCTTGTGAACCTGATCGAGATTGTAGCGCATTTCCGTCAGTTGCTGCGTGGTCTGCGCCAGCTGCGAGGCCAGTCGCTCATTCTGTTTGGTAATGGCGCGGGTTTCCGCGACCACTTTGGTCACGGCTTCACGGATTTGGTCGAGCGACGATGAAGTTGTCAGTTTTCCGGAGAAGGTATCGAGGGTCTTACTGAACTGGTTGGTGCCGGACGCGGCGGCATCGATAACGCCCAATACCCGGTTAATCTCGGCCTCGATGGCGGCGTTGGTTTCCTTAAGGATTTTCTGTTCGGCCTCAAGGCCCAGATGGGTCTGATACAGATCACTGCATTGCTGTTGGTTTAACTCATTGTACTGGCCAAGGAGCATATCCATGGCCATTTTCAGGTTCGGGTTACTGTCGGAATAATAATAGTAATAGACGGCATAGTTCGGCGGCGTCGGCGGCAAACCGTCACGCTTTAAATGCTCCATCGCCTGCCGAGCCCATTTGTCGGCATGGTGTTGTTCGGCGCCTTTAACCACGGAATCCTCGTCTTTTGATTCGCCGACAGTAGCAACAAAAAAGGGTAATTCATACTGCTTTCAGGCTGACACTCCCGTCGCGCACAGGATCAAGAGGCGCGTTTTGCAAGCGTTTCACGGCCAGCTTGTTCAGGGCGTGAATATAGGCTCGGGCTGAGGCCACCAGCGTATCCGGATCGGCACTTTGGCCATTCACCGTGCGTCCTTCTTCTTCAAGGCGTACGGTCACATCGGCTTGCGCGTCCGTGCCGTGAGTAACGGCGGTAACCTGATACAGTTGTAGATGTGCCTGGTGGGGGATGAGGTGTTTGATGGCATTGAATATCGCATCCACGGGGCCATTGCCTGTCGCCGTGGCCGATTGTGTTTTGCCGTCAGTTTCAATTTCCAGCTTGGCCGTTTGTGGGCCTTTTGAGCCCGCATGAACTTCAAGTGAAACGAAACGAATACGATCATGTGCATGCGCGACTTCGTCATCCACCAGCGCCATGATGTCTTCGTCGAAAATTTCCTTTTTGCGATCAGCCAGAGCCTTGAAGCGTTCAAAAGCATCGTTCAGCGCGTTATCGCCGAGCTCGTAGCCGAGCTCCTGTAATTTGGTGCGGAAAGCATTGCGACCTGACAGTTTGCCAAGCTTCAGTGAGGTTTTGGCTAATCCAACTGATTGCGGCGTCATGATCTCATAAGTCTGACGGTTTTTGATCATGCCGTCCTGATGAATGCCGCTTTCATGCGCAAAGGCATTGGCGCCGACGATGGCTTTGTTCGGCTGGACGGCAAAACCCGTGATGCTGGAAACAAGATGGGATGCCTTGGTGATCATCTCGGTCTTGATATTGGTCGTGAACGGCATCAAATCTTGCCGCACGCGCAGTGCCATGACGATTTCTTCCAGCGCGGCGTTACCAGCGCGTTCGCCGAGGCCGTTGATCGTGCATTCTACTTGCCGTGCGCCGCTGATGACACCTGCCAGTGAATTAGCCACGGCAAGACCAAGATCATTATGGCAATGGGTGGACAGGATGGCTTTGTCGATATTCGGCACGCGGTTGACCAGCATGGCGATCAGCGCGGCATATTCTTGCGGCGTGGTATAGCCGACCGTGTCGGGGATATTGATTGTCTGCGCACCAGCCTTGATGGCGGCTTCGACCGTGCGGCAGAGAAAATCATGTTCCGTCCGACTGCCATCCTCGGCGCTCCATTCGACATCACCACAAAGCTTGCGTGCCAAAGTTACGCTGTCGGTTACGGCTTGCAGGACTTTTTCCGGTTCCATCTGCAATTTGAACTTCATATGCAGCGGTGAGGTGGAGATAAAAGTGTGGATGCGGCCCAGCGAGGCTGGCTTGATGGCTTCGGCGGCGCGTTCAATATCACCAACCTGTGCGCGGGCAAGTCCGCAGACCGTTGAGTTTTTAATGGTCTTGGCAATTTCATGTACGGCCTCGAAATCGCCTTTGGACGCAACCGGAAACCCGGCTTCCATGACATCGACGCCCAGCTCTTCCAAAATACGGGCGATACGCAGTTTTTCCTCGAGATTCATTGCCGCGCCGGGCGATTGCTCGCCGTCGCGAAGGGTTGTGTCGAAGATAATGACGCGTTGAGCGCCGTTTGCGGTTGGTGCTGTTCCCATATGTCTTTTTTATCTCATTTCTGAAGCCTCTGGCAATTCATAATCCTGCCATATGGCTTGCAGTTAAAGGGCTGGCGACGCTACGATCAGTGCATGCTGCCGTCCAAAATCCATGCCGTTGAGTGTGCCGTGCCCGGAGGGCCGGAGGTCTTGCGGTGGGTTGAATGTCCGATGCCCGTTCCCGCCGCCGATGAAGTGTTGATCAAGGTTGCAGCCGCGGGACTCAATCGTGCCGATATTCTCCAATGTCAGGGCAAATACCCGCCCCCGGAAGGCGCCAGCGATATTATCGGGCTGGAAGTCGCGGGCGAAATCGTGTCCGTTGGCAGGGATGCCCCTCGTTGGAAAACAGGCGACAAGGTTTGCGCGCTGTTGGCGGGTGGAGGTTATGCGGAATATGTCGTGGCTCCTGCCGCGCAGTGCTTGCCGATACCTGCAAGCATCTCGCTGGTCGAGGCGGCGGCTTTGCCGGAAGCCGCCGTTACCATCTGGGCGAATCTTTTCAAGATTGCTGTTCTTCAGCCTGGTGAAACCATCCTTGTGCATGGCGGGAGCAGCGGCATAGGCACTCTGGCCATTGCGCTTGCCAAAAAATACGGTGCAAAGACTTTTGTAACAGCAGGAAGCGATGAAAAAGCAGCCGCCTGTCGCCGTCTTGGCGCGGATCTGGCGG
>JANRKK010000033.1:0-19684 GCA_033763555.1 Alphaproteobacteria bacterium
CCTGACACAAGGTAAGGACTTAGGCGAAGCCGGACGTATCGGTGCCATCGCCGCCGCCGAAGTCATCAGCCATTACGGCCCCCGGCCGCAGAAGAAGCTTAGCGGGTTGATCGGTTAAATTCTCTCCGACAGCCAAATCGCCGTCTTTGACCCTGCCCGCACCAGTGCGCGCAATAGCGGATAATAAGGCAAATCCTCCGCACCGTGATCGAGCCCGATATGCTTATGCTCAATCTCCTCATCACGAAATTTCTTGATCAGCTTGCGCAAGACAGGTTCATCTTTGCCCAGCGCATCCAGCTGCTTCTGGTAATGCTCGTCGATGACTTCTTCGACCGCGACCGTGCAGGCCATGGCCGCCTTTTCGCCTAAGGCCGCCGTCGCCGCGCCCAAGGCGTAACCTGCAACATGCCAAAGGGGATGCAACGCTGTCGGTCGCGCGCGGCGCTCAATTATCAGTTTTTCAAAAGCGGCAAGATGCCGTTCTTCCTGTTCGGCCATATGGCGCAGAACAGGCCCGGCCTTTCCTTGCCCCAGTACGGCTAACTGCCCGGCATAAATCCGCTGCGCACCAAACTCCCCCGCATGATCGACGCGCAACATGCGCTCAATCCTCGCATTGGCAGGGCGGTCGCCCGGTAAACGTGCGCGGCGGCGCGGCGTTTTCTTTTTAGCAGGTGGTTTTTTCTTCATTGGTCGTTTTCGGATTCATAAAACATGGCGGCCAGCGCGAACATCGCCAGAAAAAGGGAATACAGGATGTTCCAGTTCGCCATCGACAAACCCAGAAATGTCCAGGTGACTTGATCGCACGAAACCACGGCCGTGTTCAGAAGCTGCGTCCGCAGATCTTCCGGCGTCGCGCCCGTCAGCGGCTGAATGGAACAACCCGATGTGCCAAGCCACCAATGTTTCTCAACGCCTGTATGAAAAAGCGCCAATCCCATATTCACGAAGAACACCGCCGCGCAGAGGCCAAGCAAAATTCGCACGCGGGCGCCGCTGGGCCGCCAGACCAGCGCTGTAACAGCCAATGCCGCGGCAAGACCGAAAGGCACGCGCTGCCACAGGCACAGCACGCAGGGCTTCAACCCGAAGCCATATTGCATCGTGAAGCCGAAAATAATCGCGCATGCTGCCGCCGCAAAAATCAGCAGCGCGGCCCAGGGCATCAGAAGAATTTTGGAAAAACAACCGCGGCGGGTTTGTGGCATGCGGGTATTATGCAGGAACCTGCAGAAAAGACAAATCCCAGATCAAAAAATTGCGATTTCTATCTATTGAGATGGTGCAGATAGAACAGCATCACCTCGTACTTTGGGCCGGAAAGATTGTGAGTCTGAGTCCAGTATCGAGGGCAAAACAACTTCACATCCCCTAGAACGCCCCATTTCATAGCCAGCATCCTTAATCACTCTACGCACAGCCGTAGCGTAATTAGCTGTAGCAAACGTAAACGTCCACACACTGGCACAAACTGAAACACCACCAGAGGCCGGACCGGATATTGCCGTTTCCAATAGAAACCTGACAACGTGTTCAGGCTCTTGCGGTAGCACAATTACTGGCGTCGTAGATTTTTGCGCTTTATTTGTCATAAAACCTCCTATGTGTATTTAGATTTCATTTATTGAATTAAAACTTCACGCTCTTGCTTTCATAACGACGGCCGAGGAAAGCGGGTAGTTTGCCGCGCGTCTGGCTGCCAGGGAATTGCGCCATCTGGTAGGATGGATCGATCTTGGTGCGGTAGCTCCACAGCGCATCGGGATTCTGGTGATAGAAAATGTCCGATACCGCTTCGGTGCGCACCCAATCCATCATCTGCTTGCGGTGCATAATCTTCCACACGCCGCCGGGGCCAGCCGGGCGACGCTCGATACGGTCGAGATAACGGCCGCCCATGAAAACATCCTCGCGGCCCACGGGCTTATCGAGGCGGAAATGAATATGGAAATAGGATTCGACCAGCGCCGTATCACCTTCCAGCTCGGCGCAGATATTGCCGATCAGGTGATGGGAGGATCGCACGCCTTGCAGCACGCCAAGCACCCAATGGACATAATCGCCGCCCGTGCCCTGGAAAATGCCGGGGCCGAGATCAAGCGTCGCGTCAGGATGCAAGACCGAACGCAGAAGATTTTCATCCGTCCGGTCGAGCCCGCGGGCAAAGGTCGCCAGAAGGCTTTCAAGCTCGCTTTTATCCAGGGCGGCCTGCAGGCGCGGCGGCAATTTCTGGCTGTCGCCAGGACGGGCGGCCAATTGGGAAACAAGGCTGGGGCGCGGCAGTTTGAGGATTGAAATATTGCTGCTGCGGCTTTTGATGACCGTGGTCTTCTTGGCCGGAGGCTTTTTCAGAGAAACTTTTTTCTTCTTTGCGACGGCAGCCATTCCATTACCCCATCTTTCTGTCTCGAAAGCGATACAGGTTCATACCGAGGGAGGAATGATTAGCACGAAAATCACATTTTCACACATATTTTCAGTGTGTTAGCAATTTGTCTGACCAAGCAGGATGAGGAATACAGCTGCATCAAAAAGTTAATTTCACAAAAAATATGGCTGAGACAGGTAAATTTTATGGTTTCAAGGGAACAAATACCAATTTAATGGTTAAAGCACCCGATTTTTTGATTAAAATAAGGGCTTCAAAATCAAAAGCCCACCTCGAGTGGCAAAAAATAGCCCATGAGGTATCAAGAAACTATTTTGAATAGCATGAAAATATTTCGTCAAAGACCCTGATTATTCCCTCAGGGCCTTGGCAACTTCCGGCGGCATGTATTTCTCGTCATGCTTGGCCAGCAGCCTTTCTGCCTCAAAGACCCCGTCGGAGCTAACCTTTCCCTCAGCCACTACCCCCTGCCCCTCCCGAAACAGATCAGGGGGAACCCCCTGATAATGGGCGGGCAGGCTGTTTTTCAGGTCGGTGACCCGGAAAAACAGGCTGTTCCCCTCCCTTTTCAGGCTGCCGCGCTCCACCAGGCCCCCGAGCCGCAGGCCCCGGCCCGTCTGCCGCTCGGGATACTGGCCTATGACGATCTCGGTCGGCGTACGGAAATAGGAAAGATTGTCGCGCAGAGCCAGAAGCACCAGGGTCGCTGCCACCCCCAGCCCCAGCGCAAACAGCAAAAGAATGTAAAGCCGGGCGCGGCGGCGTGTCATGACCTGCCCTTGATGCGCTTTTCCATGGCCCGGCTGCGCCGCGATGCGCGCCATGAGAAAAACAGCAGCCCCAGCAACCCGGCCGCCGCAATGCCATAGGCGGCGAGGACATAGGCCGCCTGCGGATTTTCCAAATCGATCATCATGCGTTAGGAATAGCGGAAAGGCAGAGGTCAGGAAACAGGAATCAAACATGCCCCGGCATATCCGCCCTATCCTTTTTATAATTGCCTTGCTGTCGACGTTTTCATCGCAGGCTGCGGATGCACCGCTAACCATTACAAAAATTATTTCCGGCGATGAGGTTGCGCTGAGCGACGGGCGAACAGCACGGCTGGAAGGCACTAAGGCGCCCTTGAAAGATACGGCTGTGCTGGAAAAGCTTGCTGCCGGACACGAAGCGATACTTGAAGAAATCTCAACCGACCGCTATGGCCGCATCACGGCGCAGATGTATGTTCGGGACGGCAAAAGTAAGAAATGGCTGCAAGGCGAATTGCTGAGCGCCGGATTGGCCTTTGTCTATCCGCCAACCGGAGAGGAACAAAAGCTTGAGGCCATGTTGAGAGCCGAGGCCGAAGCCCGCCGCGCACGGCGTGGTATCTGGGCCGACCCCGCCTATGCCGATATTCCTGCCGCCGAAGCGGAGAGCGCCTATGGCCGCTTCGCTTTCATCAGCGGTACAGTGCAGGACGCCGCACGGGTCAAGAACAAAGTCTATCTGAATTTCGGCGAAGACTGGCGCAAGGATTTCACCGTGACCATTCTGGCCCGTGACCTGCGTCTGTTTCGCAAAGTTAAAAGCGACCCGCTGGGTTATAAAGGCAAAAAAATCCGCGTACGCGGCTGGGTCAAGCGCGAAGGTGGGCCGATGATCATGGTCGATCATCCATCACAAATCGAAACTATCGGCAGGAATTAACCTGCCGATTGTGCACATGCGGCCGTGAAAGAATTTGACATGAATCCGAGTCGCATAGGAGGCTAAAAGCAGCTCTTACAGTAAAGAGGTAGCGCCCGTGCCACTCCAGGAACTTGTGCCGCCCCCGGAAGATGATTGTATTCCGTGTTTTGGCCCCGATGATTTCATCGGCTTGCCGCTGGAAGCCATGCAAGAAAAAGATCCTGAAATCTTGGCGGCCCTCGGCCGTCAATATTATGATGAGGGCATATATTTTGACGCTCTCCAGTGTTTTTCATTATCGACGGCAGGCGGCAGCCTCCGCGGCCTCTATAATCTTGGCGTATGCCATATCAATGATACCGTCCCTCAATGGACTGACAAGACAAAGGGCCTAGCTTGCCTCACAAAGGCTGTTGCCTTGGGCTACGAGCAGGCCGAACCTACGCTTCGTAATCTGATTAGTCAGAATATTTTTCAACAAAGTGAAGTAGACACCGCCCTTACAAGAGCCCGAATGGCGGTTGCGGCAATCTCTGTAACAAAGCGGGAAGAGTCACCTGCCCTTGTTCACGTTGCCACAGAGCCAAATCCCCTTCCTGTTGTAGATGTCCCTACCCCAGCCTACCCAATTTTTACCCCTGCTTCTCCTGCAGAAGCGCAAGCAGCAGCTTATAATTAAAATTTGGCTGCAGTGATCAAAACGAAACGACGGTCTCGTAAAGACACTAATCCTCCACCGATCCTTTTTTAAGTGATATGGTCGTCGGATAGGGGATTTCGATTCCTTCCTTGTCGAAGCGCTGTTTAAGGCGAAGGAGGAACATCCGTTTGACATCCCATTGCTTGGCCGGGCGCGTGCGGATGCGTGAGCGCAGGGTGATGGAGAAATCACCCATCTTCTCGATGCCGAGGATTTCGATCGGTTCGAGAATGACATATTTGAACAGCGGGTCCTGCCGCAATTCCTCACCCACCGCGCGCATGACATCCATGACATGCTCAAGGTCGCTTTCATAAGCGACGCCGATATCCACCACGGCATAGGAAAAATCGCGGGTCATGTTGATGACGCGCGTAACATCACTGAAGGGCAAAATATGCACCGCGCCGTCCATCCCGCGCAGATGGATGTTGCGTACACTCATGCGCTCCACAACACCCGAAGCATCGCCGATTTTCACGACATCGCCGACGGTAACCGTATTATCCAGCACAATGAACAGGCCCGTCAGCAAATCCTTCACCAAAGCCTGCGAACCGAAACCGATTGCCACACCGATCACCCCGGCACCCGCCAGCAGCGGCCCGATATTGACCCCCATTTCCGACAGCACGACGAAAACGACGATGATCGAGAAGAAAATTACCGCCGTGTTGCGCATCATCGGTAACAGCGTGCGGGCGCGGGCGCTGGCGCGGAATTCGTTGCTTTCCTTGTCGCGGCGGCTCAGATGACGTTCGACGGCGGCGTTAAAGGCTTCATACAAAAGCACCACGATCATGACGGTCGTGCCGATGGACAAAGCCGCGCCCGTAATGCGTTGGCCGACGGGTGTTGCGACCAGTCCCAGAATATCGACGCCCCATGATGCCGCAACGGCCGTTAACGCGCCCGTTGAGATCGTTAGCTGAAACGGAAAGCGTAAAATAGCGCGGTGAAAGCCGGGGCCTGTCGTGACGCGCGCGCTCCAACGGTCCAGCAGGTGCAGAAGCAGCCGCACAACCACGAGGATCAGCAAGCTGAGGATCGTGCCGCGCAACATCACCATGACGCCGTTTTCGACGCCCAGCGCCGTCACCAGATAGCCAATCACCAGATAGGAAATGGCCAGAACATGCCAGCGGCGCGCAAACCACAGGCGCGAGCTTTGCCGCAGTGTCAGATCCGAACGCGCCGCTGAAAGACCTTTGCGCAGGAAGACGGAAACAAAAGCGCGCTTCTGAATAACGACCCAGATCGCCATGATGACGAAGGCCAGACCAAGAAGATTGCCAAAAGCCGTGATCGCCGCTTCGGGAACACGGATACCGCGCGCGAGGTCGATGCAAAAATATCCATAGATGATCACAAGCGTAAAAGCACACAGCCAGTGATAGGCATAAAGCGCCTGCGAGGCCGTTGCCGAAATAAGCCGCAGGGATTCCGCACGCGGCGCAAACAAAAACCGCCAGCCAACCACCACAAGGCGGTTGAGCGCCAGCGCGTAGACAACGTTCAGAATAATAAAGCGGACAATCCGGGTTTCATTGCCCCAATTCAACAACGAAAGCGCAAGGCTGATGAACAGCAGAACCGGAAGAACGCGCAAGCCCAGAAGCCCCAACGCTGTAACCAGACGCCCGGTAAATTGCGCAGGCTTACGTGTGCCCAGCGCCCGCCGCGCAGGGAAGAAAAGCAATTCGAGCAGCAGCGCCACCACAAAGGCCATGCCGACAACCGAAAAAAGATTGATGCCGACATCGCGCCAGCGTCCTTGCAGGCGCGGATCGTCAGATTGCAGCGTGAGCCACGAGGACAGCTGGGACAGAACCGCGAAATTATCGATGAACTCGCCCGTCTCGCTGCGCAGCGTGGCGGCGCTGTCGATCAGAAAACCAAGAGCCTTTGTGCCGAAAGTTTCCTGCGGCTCAGTGTTCGTTTCCTCAGCAGGCGCGCCAGGCTGTGCGGCTCCTGTAATGCTGTTGGTCAAAGCCTGCAACGGCCCCGCCAGAGGCTGGGCCGCCACGGGCAGCACCTGATGAGGCCGCGCATATTTTCCAGAGAGCGTAACGGGCGGCTGCGCCGACACCGGAAAGGCCATCAGAAACAAAAACGACAAAACCCAAAGGCACGAAACAATAAAGCGAACGGGGATCATACAACAAATCCACAACTTGGCTTAACAGGCATTACTTGGCTTCCTCGGCAGGCAATTTGACCGTCACTTGTGGCAATTTTTTGTTCAAACGGCCTAAAATTTCATCCGTGACATCGAAATCCTTGCCCGACCATAAAGCCTGCTGCTTGATAAGGGCCAGATTGGCTCCGCGCTGCTGAGCGATTTCGTTAACGATGTCCAGCAGGGTAGCGCGCACATTGTTCATGGAATCCGTGAAAGCCTGATCCAGAACCTTGCGGCGCGCCTGCACATGGCGCTCGACCGCCAGAAAGCGCTGGCGTAACTGCTGTTCACGGTCGGCATAAACATCCGCCGCGACCTGTTTGCGGGATTTGCCCAGTTCCTGCTCGGCCTGTCGCAATTCATTCTCTTCGCTTTCAATCTGTTTCTGGAATTTGGAGCGCTGCATCTCCAATTGCTTCTGCACGCTTTTGGCCGCCAAGGATTCCTGCAGAATGCGTTGAACATCGACGATGATGACCACCGCAGGCGGCAGCTTCCCCGCCGAAGAATCCGCCGCCAGGGCCTGACCATTCAGACTCAGAAAAACGGCGCAAATCAGGAAAAAACGCAGCCAGGACATAACAGCCTCTCGGTTCATCGCTCTGTCTTACCAGTTTTTCTGCGGCAAGAAAAGCAAGGCTTCGGCGTTACCCGCCGCGCTGGCGCATATCGTTCAGAGCTTCACGGTTGACCTTAACCGGGAAGATGTCACGCAGATGTTTGACATACTGCTCCGCCAGCTCCTGTGGCACATGGCGACCCAAAGCGTCCGTCACCTGCCCCTTGATGCCTGCATTGGCGTTTTCATCCACCTCGATGATTTCAGCCAGGCGCACAATCATCTGCCGATCCATCAGCGAGGAAACGCTGACTTCGCCCTTTTTCATCTTGAACATTTGCGGCGCGGCGGCAGGCGAGACATCAGGATCGGCATCATTCAGAAGCGAGACAGGTTTGGAAACCCGGACCTCTACGCCACTGCCTGCGGCAAAGGATGATGGTTTCTTGCCTTCACGCAAACCCTGAGCGATTTTTTCAGCTTCGGTCGCGGCGAGCTTCGCCTGCTCCCGCACCTTCCAGGATGCAACGATGGAGTCACGCACTTTCTCGAAAGGCCGCTGGGCGCTTGGCGTCACTTCATCGGTGCGCACAACGAAGTAATTGCCTTTCTTATCATCCATGACCGGGCTGGTTTCACCTGCATTCTGATCGAAGCCTGCTTTCAGCACATTATCCTTTTCAGGCATTTCCGAAGGCTCCTTGCCATCTGCCGTGCGGCCCTTGGCATCGACCGGAGGAATTTTGACCAAACGCAATTTCAGACTGTCAGCAATATC
Source organism: Alphaproteobacteria bacterium (assembly GCA_033763555.1). Lineage (GTDB taxonomy): Bacteria > Pseudomonadota > Alphaproteobacteria > UBA9219 > UBA9219 > JALYJG01. Next base: position 8,289 of record JANRKK010000033.1, read on the forward strand.
CTCCAGCGCATGCCCAGCGGCGAGCTCATCATCCAGCTGATTGACCATGCGCATCGCGGTATCAACCGCCTGATCACGCCGCAACGTATCCCGCAACTGCGTCTTCACTTCATTATAGTCGCGTTTGCTTCCGGGAATGATTTTGGTCACCTGAAAAATATGCCAGCCGAGCGGGCTCTTGATTGCATCGGAAACCTGTCCGGCCTTTATCTCAAAAACGGGCTTGGCGAGTTCAGGTAGAAGGGTTTTCTCTTCCGTACCGTTCAAAGGAACGACAGTGTGGCCCGTCATTTTGGCGGCGTGGATAAGGTCCTTGCCGCTTTGCACGGCGGCGGCCAATTGCCGCGCTCTTGCTTCATCCTGCAGGATCACCTGCAAAATATCGCGGCGCTCAGGACGGGTGAATTGAGCGATGCGGGCTTCGTACGCCTTCTTCACATCCTCTTCGCTGAGCGTGATGTCTTTCTGCACATCATCCGTTGCAAGACGCACGATGGTCAATCCACGATACTCCGGCGAGGTAAAGCGCTGCAAATTCTGCTGATAATAGTCCTGCAGAACCTTGTCTTCCGGCTCGGGCGTTTTGACGCTGGCGTTTTTAAGGATAACGACATCGAAAACGCGTTTCTGCCCGCGAGCCTCATAGACGGCATCGATGATGCTTTGCGGAACTTTGCCGATATTGGTGATGCTGTTCAGCAGTTGCTGCCGCGCCATCTCCTGTCGCCCCTGCGCCAACAGATCGCGTTCCGTCATCCGGATTTGCGTCAGCCTCTGCCGGAAAAGCTCCTTGTCGAATTTCCCGTCTTTCTGAAATTGCGGGAGTGCCGCTATGTGATTGGCCACAAGCTTTTCATTCACATCGATGCCGAGCCGTTCAATATCCTGATCGATGACCGAACGGTCGATCATGCCATCCACCACTTTGTCGAGCAGTCCAGTTTGCATGGCCTGCTGCTCGCTCAGCTCAAAGCCCACCATCTGCCGTGCCTGCGCCAGCGCTTCCCGGAAAGCCTGTTCTACGGCCTGCGCGGTAATGGCCATTTTGCCGACCTTGACGACCGTGCGGTTCTGCGGATTGCCGCGGAAAATATCGCCGACCCCCCAGATGGCAAAGCTGACAACGAGAATCAGCATCAGCCCCTTGAACAACCAGGACTGGGCCAGGTGACGCATGGATTGCAGCATGAAAACGCCTTTCTTCTCTTAACCTTTTATGAACGGGTGCGGCATGATAAACAGATGATCCCGGGCAGACAACAGACAGAAACGCCCTCAGGAGGCCTTTATGAAAAAGCGTCGCCGACTGGTTGTTGGAAACTGGAAGATGTATGGGCGGCTGACCTCGGGCCTTGAACTGGCGCGCGATCTCGCCGAACGGGGCACAAAAAACAAGCCCCTTCCCTTTGATATGGTCATTTGCCCGCCTGCAACCCTGGTCTGGTCAGTTGCCGAAGCCCTGCTTGGTTCACCTGTGATGGTTGGCGCGCAGGATTGCCATACGGCAACGCACGGCGCCTATACGGGCGATGTCAGCGCGGCGATGTTCGCCGATCTGGGCGCACGTTACATGATCCTCGGCCATTCAGAGCGGCGCACGGCGCACGGCGAAACAGATGAATTGATTTCCCGCAAAGTGAAGGCCGCGCAGTTGGCGGGGCTGAACACCATTGTTTGCATCGGCGAAACCGCCGCACAGCTGGAATCCGGCTCGGCCGCCGAGATTATCGAAAGGCAATTGAAAGCCTCCCTGCCGCACGACTGCAAAATGGCGCATTTGGTTGTCGCCTATGAACCTGTCTGGGCCATCGGCAGCGGCCAGCAGCCCGCGCCGGGCGACATTGCCGATGTTCACAGGCTCATCCGCAAAACGCTCGGCACAATCGGCGAAACGGTTCCGGTGATTTATGGCGGCTCCGTTACGCCTGTAAATTCCGCTGTCCTCGCTCAGGAATCTGAAATCGATGGCTTCCTGGTTGGCAGCGCAAGCATCAGCGCCGACGGCTTCTGGGCCATCGCGGAGAATTGCGCCTAGCCCCCATGCGCATCGCCACATGAAACGTCAATTCGATTAAGGCGCGCCTGCCGAATGTTCTGGCATGGCTTAAAGATTCCAAACCGGATATCCTGCTGCTGCAGGAATTGAAATGCGAAACGGAAGCTTTTCCGGCGATGGAGTTTGAAGCGCTGGGTTATCAGGCCCGCGCACTTGGACAGAAAACCTATAACGGCGTCGCCATTCTGAGCTGTCATAAAATTGAAAATGTATTGGAACATCTGCCGGAAGCGGGAACTGATACACAAGCGCGCTATATCGAGGCAACTATTCAAGGCTTCCGTATCGCCAGTATTTATCTGCCGAACGGCAATCCCCTTCCTGGGGAGAAGTTCGATTACAAGCTGGCCTGGATGAAGCGGCTGAAACAACACGCCATCGCGCTTCTGAAAAACGAGCAGCCTGTTATTCTGGGTGGTGATTTTAATATTATTCCCGAAGCGATCGATGTTTATGACCCCAAAGGCTGGGAAAATGATGCGCTGTTTCATCCGCAATCGCGCGCGGCATGGCGCGAATTGACGCAGCTTGGCTACACCGAAGCTTTCCGCGCACTGCACCCGCAGAAAACGCATGCCTATACATTCTGGGATTATCAGGCCGGGTCATGGCAGCGCGATGCTGGGCTACGCATCGATCATTTCCTGCTTTCCCCCGAAGCCGCCGACCGCATGACCAACTGCTTCATCGACCGCACACCGCGCGGCAAGGATAAGGCGTCCGATCACACCCCGGTGATGCTGGAAGTTAAAAGCTAGCCCAATTCCTTCCAGATTTTCTGCGCCATTTCACGGTAAAGCTTCGCTGCTTTGCTGTCCGGTTGTGAAATGACAATCGGATTGCCTGCATCCGATGTTTCGCGCACGGCGATATCCAGCGGGATTTCGCCAAGGAATGGAAGGCTCAACTTCTCCGCCTCATGTCGCGCGCCGCCATGGCTGAAAATATCACTGCGCTCGCCGCAATGCGGACATGAAAAATAGCTCATATTTTCGATGATACCGAGGACGGGCACTTCGACGCGCTGGAACATCAAAAGTCCCTTACGCGCATCGATCAATGCGATGTCTTGCGGCGTGGAGACAATAATCGCGCCCGACAGCGGTACTTTCTGCGCCATGGTCAGCTGCGCATCGCCTGTGCCGGGCGGCAGATCGGCAACCAGAACATCCAGCTCACCCCACGCCACATCGCCGAACAGCTGGGTGATTGCACTGTGCACCATCGGCCCACGCCAGATCATCGGCGTGTCTTCAGGGATTAGAAAACCCATCGACATCAGTTTGAGCCCATGGCGCTCATGCGGAATGAGTTTCTTGTCGTCACGCGCCTGGGGTTTGCCGGAGATATTCAGCATGCGCGGAATGGAGGGGCCGTAAATATCCGCGTCGATCAAACCAACTTTCAATCCGTTCTGCGCGAGTGCAGCGGCGAGATTGACAGCGGTCGTCGATTTGCCGACGCCGCCTTTGCCCGACGCCACGGCAATAATATGCTTGATGCCCGGCAAAACCATTTTTTCACGCAACTTCGCGGCACGCGCTTCGCGCTCATCCGCTGGCGATGCCTTGTGCGCTGTCAACACGCCGGAAACCGACAGAACCCCAGGCATTGCGCCCACGGCTTTCTCAGCCGCCGCACGGACAGACTCAAACGCCGCGGCCTGCTGCGGATCAACCTCCAGCGTAAAACTGACATGCGCGCCGCCGGGCGATTCTTTGATCGTTAATCCCGTGACGATCTCGGCAATACCCTGCCCGCCGGGCGCCTTTACGGCCCGGAGTATATCCAGTATCGTGCTTTCCATCATCCGATTCATCGTAATTCCTACCTTACCACATTTGAGGAACAAGGTGATGTTGCGGCAACTTAGCAAAAATGTATTTGACTATCTGCAGGGTGGTGCGCGTGAATTTAAAAAATCGAAAAACATTATTCTTTTATACCTATTGGGCGTCTTTGCTGTAGCAAGCTTGGTTTACTATGTCGATACGCATACCGATGCCGGACTACGACGTCTTACTTTTAAATATGTTGTTTTCGACTACGCCACCCTCATGAAGGCCATCATAGTGTGCTGCACAGGTGTATATTTCGTTCAAACTTTCTTGCAAAAATATCGCCGGGTCAAAATCAGCCGAGGTACAATTTTCCGCTGTCTTATGTGGTCACTCGCTATTCTCATAATAAGCAATATAATCATCCACTATATTCATTATGTAACATTCATATATTTCACATCAATCTACAGGGATGCCGCCACCTCGGCAATGCCCTATGCATTTCCGCTTCTTAAATGCTTTATAATTTCTTTAATCATAGGTGTTACAGGATTTTATCCGTTTTTAGTTTTTGAAGGCGATCCCAACCCGTTCCGAAACGGTCTACTCCGCATGTCTGGCATGCGCCTCTCTCTTGTAGCTGCTTTAGTGATTATCTGGATGATATATTTTATCGCAACAAGTGGTCTTCGATTTCTTACGCAGTACGTATTAACTGAAGTCGTTCCCGAACCCTATCTTCGCCTAGATTCACTTTACGCTATGGCGGCGCTTTTTTATACGTTGCGTGTATTCTTTATCATACTTTCCGTTGCCACCATCACAACAGCGTACCTAAAGGCGACAATGGGCAAAAATTTAAAAAATCCTAAAACAAGGAATTAATTCATGGCGCGTCTGTCGGCAAATCAAAGAATTAACCTGACTATCATGGTCGCGGCGCTCGGTTACTTCGTCGACGTATTCGATATAATACTGTTCCCTGTCGTACGGGTCGAAAGCTTGCAGGCGCTTGGCCTCAGTCCAGAGCAGATCACCAGCGCAGGCGCGACCATTCTCAACTGGCAGATGGCGGGTATGCTGCTCGGCGGTATTGCCTGGGGCATGCTCGGCGACAAGCGCGGTCGGGTGCAAGTTTTGTTTGGCACCATCCTGCTCTACTCCCTCGGCAGCATCGCCAATGCTTTCGTCTTCGACGTTCCTACCTATGCCGCCGCGCGCTTTGTCACCGGATTCGGATTGGCGGGTGAAATCGGTGCGGGCATAACGCTCGTCATGGAATTATTGCCAAAGGAAAAGCGGAGTTATGCCGCCACGATCGTCGCCACCTGCGGCGTCATTGCTCCAGCCGTTGCCGCGCTTGTCGGCGGAGCGGTCAATTGGCGCTGGCTTTATGTCGCTGGTGGCGTTCTTGGCCTTCTGCTTTTGCTGCTGCGGGTTTCAGTCAATGAATCCGGCCTGTTTCACCAAATCAAGAAGAAACAACATGTCGGACTTGGCAAGTTCTACATGCTGTTCACGGATCGGCAACGCCTTATGCGCTATATCTTTTCCATCATATCCGCAACGCCGATCTGGTTCGTGGTCGGTATCCTTGTGATTTTCACGCCGGAAATTGGCGCAGCTCTGAACGTCAGCGAACCCCTGAAAGCTCCAACTTCGGTCATCAGCTACACGATCGGCATCGGCATGGGCGGGTTGCTGAGCGGTTTGCTGAGCCAGTTCTTCTGCAATCGCAAAAAAGTCATGGCGTTCTTCCTGCTCGGTGTCGCCCTGACTAGCGGCTGCATCCTCACGGCCAGGGGCATCTCAGCGCCCGGTTTCTACGCCCTGATCCTTCTGGACGGTGTCTTTATCGGCTATTGGACATTGTTCCTGACAACCACCGCCGAACTGTTTGGCACCAATTTGCGGGCCACGGCGACGACCAGCGCTTCGAACTTCGTTCGGGCTTCAGTCATTATCTTCACATCGCTGATCACCGCCCTGCAGGCGGATATGGGCTTCCTCGCCAGTGTTCAGATCACCGCCGCGATGTGCTTCATCGCGGCGGGGCTGGCGCTATGGCGCTTGCCGGAAACCTTCGCCCGCGACCTCGATTTTATCGAAGGATAATTACAAAAACATCGTTTTGATATCGATACTGGAGCGTTCGCCTAAGGCGTTCCAGTTTTCCTTGAGCCAGCGTTCGGCCGCCGCCCGGCCAACCTCTTTCAGGTACAAAAGAAAATCCATCCGCGCGTTTAGCTTGCTGGCGGCGCCGAGCTTCCGCATTTCTTCCTCATCGCCGATCACATGCATATTCATGTTTTTCAGGCGCGTAGCCTCGGGGCCTTTCAAATGGCCCTGGCCGATCAGTTTTTGTACGAAGGCAATCGCGCGCATTTCGCCGATCAGCGAGGCGTTGAAGGTAATTTCATTCAGCCGGTTGATGATTTCCGGCGGCGTATCCGGCACGCCGGGGCGCGTAATGGGATTGACCTGCACCACGGCCACGTCCGGGCTGTCGCAATGGTAAATCAGCGGGAAAATCGACGGGTTGCCGACATAGCCGCCGTCCCAATAGGGTACGCCGTCAATCATCACGGCTTGAAAGGTGAAAGGCAGACAAGCCGAGGCCATGAGCGCATCGATACTCATTGTCTCGCGCTCAAAAATCCGCACGCGCCCGGTTTCCACATTCGTGGCCGAAACAAACAGTTTGACCGTCTCGCAGGCACGTACCGCTTCAATATCAATCAGACTTTCAACCAACTGGCGTAACGGATTGATGTTGAACGGGTTACTTTGATAGGGCGAAATCATACGCTGCCAGGCATCAACTAAAGCGGCACCCGGTGATGCGTCAATATTCCAGTTGCCCAGCATCTGGTCGAGCAGGCTCCGCTGTGGCAGCTCAAACGTCGCCAGTTTACCTACGCCCTGCCAGAATTTTTCCAGCGCCTGCTTTGCCCCGGCGGCACCGCCCTTGGCATGGCCTTGAACCAGAGCCGCAGCGTTCAGGGCGCCGGCGCTGGTGCCGCTAATGCCTTCAATCTGCAGGCGACCTTCCTCTTCCAGAATCCGGTCAAGCACGCCCCAGGTGAAGGCGCCATGCGACCCGCCGCCCTGCAGCGCCAGATTGAAAATTTTTGGGGAGGAGGTCATAGGAAACAGTCTAGCCAAAGCGCCGGTAAGTCGATGTCTTTCTGTCCCCTATCTATCCCTTGTGGCTCGTTTTGAGAACGCAACAATAGTTAATTGATTTTCCACAAGATTCATCAATTTTTATCCCATATTCCCTTGACCACCCATGTTTACCCATGTTATCCCATAAGAACCCAAAACACAGCGGCATTCACAGGCCGTTCCAGGCCGAAACTTCCGTTTCCGGAAAGCAGTCAACTCTTTGATTTTTCGAGGTCTTTGATGCCTGTGTTCCTGTCCCATTTTGTCAATCGACTGGACAAAAAGGGACGGGTGTCGGTGCCAGCATCTTTCCGAGCGGCGCTGGGGTCGGATGCCTCAGGTATCGTCGTATTCAAATCCCTGCAGCATGAGGCGCTGGATGGCTGCTCCATCGGCCATCTGGAACTGCTCAGCCAAAGCCTGGAAAAACAGGATCTGCCATCGGATGTTTATGAGCTGATCGAAACGACGATCTTCGGCGGTTCGATGCAATTGCCATTCGATAGCGAAGGCCGCATCACCCTGCCCGCCGCCCTTGCCGCCAGCGTCGGCATTGCCGACGATGTTGCTTTCGTCGGGCGGCGTAAAACTTTTCAGATATGGAATCCAAAGAAACTCGCGGCACATGAAGCCGCCGCACGTTCCGCCGCGCGCGCCAAGGATATTTCACTCAGCAAGATCATCGCCGCCGCCAGCCGTTTTGAGAATGGGGGAGTCTGAACATGGCCTCCTCCGCACATATCCCCGTTCTTTTGCATGAAGTGATCGACGGGCTGGTACCGCGCGATACCGGAATTTATGTGGATGGCACCTTCGGCCGCGGTGGCTATGCTCGCGCCATTCTGACAGCAGCAAAGACCCACGTTTTCGGTATCGACCGCGACCCCGAAGCCATCAAATCCGGCCAGGCCCTGGCGGATGAATTCAAGCCACGCCTGAAGCTGCTGCAGGGGCCTTTCGGGGCGATGGATGTGCTGCTAGCAGGCGAACAAATCCGGCACGTCGACGGCGTGGCGCTCGACCTCGGTGTTTCCTCGCCGCAAATCGACAATGCCGAGCGCGGCTTTTCCTTTCAGGCCGATGGCCCTCTCGACATGCGTATGGGGCAAAGCGGCCCGACCGCTGCCGATATCGTCAACAGCATGAATGAGCGCGAGTTGGCGGATATTATTTATACCTACGGCGAGGAACGGCATTCGCGCCGCGTGGCCAAGCGCATTGTCGAAGCGCGCGCCGAAGCGCGCATCATGCGCACGCGGCAGCTGGCTGAAATTATCCGCCGCGCGGTACCACGTTCTGCCGACGGCATCGACCCCGCCACGCGTACCTTCCAGGCGCTGCGCATTCATGTGAACGATGAAATGGGCGAATTGCAGCGCGGCCTCGCCGCCGCCGAGAAACTGCTGAGCCCCAAGGGCCGCCTTGCCGTTGTCTCGTTTCATTCGCTGGAAGACCGGACGGTCAAAGAATTTTTCCGCCGCCGCACGGGCGGGCTGGGCATATCGCGTTACATGCCAGCCAACGACCATGCGCCGCCATCTTTCCGCCTGATCATGCGCAAAGCGCAAACACCATCCGCTGAGGAAATACGCCTGAACCCTCGCGCAAGGTCCGCCAAGTTACGCGTGGCGGAACGGACCGACGCGCCTGCACCAAGGGAGAATGCCGCATGATACGCGCTTCATCGATCTTGTTCTGGTTTGGGTTAACAATCGCCGCAAGCCTGGCGTTCTACCGCACGAATGGCGGTGTTCAATCTTTGGAAGAGCAATTGCGGAACCTGAATGCTTCTATCGAAGCCGAACAGCAAAGCCTGCATGTGCTGAAAGCTGAATGGGTTTATCTGGCCAATCCCGCCCGCGTGGAAAAAGAAACCCGCCGTCATCTGGCCCTCCGCCCGACCGCGCCGCAGCAGATCGCCCGGCTTGATGATCTTACGGAAATCCTGCCGACGCGCGGCGAGGCCATGTCTTCCGTGGCCGTGAATGCCACGCCGATTGCGACGGTGCGCACATCTCTGACCGCGCGCACCGCACCGCGCCGCGCCGTGGCGGCCAAACCCGCCAAACCTGCGGCTGCGATGGCCGTGGCCGCTGCCGATACCAATCACATCAATGAACGCATGGTCATTCAACCTGCGGCCGCAGCAGCCCCCACGGAACACGACCCGATTGGCACGCTGATCGACAAGCTTGATGCCCCGCCATGAGGAAGTGGCGGCGCTCCAAACATTCCGCTGCATCCCGGCAACCCAGCCTGCCGGGACTTTTTACTTCGCCTAAATCCCGCCGCCTCGCCACGCCGCACGAACAGGCTTTGGACACTGCCCGCATCCGTCTGGTTGCAGGTATTTTTGTTTTCGCGCTGGCTTATACACTGATTGCCGGACGGCTGGCCTACCTGACCCTGATGAATGACACGCCAGAAATTCCGGTGGCACGCCCCACTCTGGGCGACAGCGTCGCCAGCCGCGCCGATATCACCGACCGGAACGGCATCACGCTGGCGACATCGCTGCCCACAACATCGCTTTGCGTGGATGCTAAAAGAATCCTCGATGCCGAAGAGGCCGCCAGGGAACTGCTGGCTGCCCTGCCCGATCTGGACGCCCAGAAATTGCGCGAAGATCTGCACAGCGCCAAGCGCTGCGCCATCATCAAGCGCCACCTGACGCCCAAACAATCCTATGAGGTCAACAAGCTCGGTATTGCCGGGTTGGAATTCCGCCCGGATGAAAGGCGCATCTATCCAACAGGTCGGGTTGCCGCACATGTGGTCGGCTACACCGACATCGACAACAAGGGTCTGGCAGGCGTGGAGAAGCAGCTGGACAAAAGACTCCAGCAGGAACGGGAAAGCGTAGCGCTGTCGCTCGATCTGCGGCTGCAAACTATCCTGCAGCGCGAATTGAACAACAGCGTGAATGAGTTCCGCGCCGATGCCGCCTCCGGCCTGATCATGGATATCGCGACGGGCGAAATTCTGGCGATGGTGTCCCTGCCCGATTTCGAGCCCCAACGTCCCGGCAAATCCAGCGATGAAGCGCTCTTCAACCGCAGCACGCTAGGCGTTTATGAAATGGGCTCGACTTTCAAAATCTTCAACACGGCACTGGCATTGGATTCCGGCCTTATCCATACGGGCGATTCCTTCGACGCCATCAACCCCATTCAAATCGGCGGCCAGACCATCCGCGATTTTCATCCTGAAAACCGCTGGTTAAATGTGGCCGAGATTTTTACGCATTCCTCAAATATCGGTTCGGCGCGCATGGCGGCGCGGTTGGGTGGCGCGCGGCAGCGCGCTTTCCTGGCACGGCTGGGCCTGACGGAAAAATTGCCGCTGGAACTGCCGGAAGTCGGCGCACCACTCGTTCCTGCCACTCGCGATTGGGGTGAAACGACCACCATGACGGCTGCCTATGGCCACGGCATTGCCGTGAATGCCGTACAGTTGGCCAGCGCAGCGGCCTCCATTGCCAATGACGGCATCCGTGTGCGTCCTACCCTACTGAAAAAACTTCCCGGCAGCCTGCCGGAGGAAAAACAGGAAAGGGTAGTTTCTTCGCGTACATCATCGCTGATGCGGGGGCTGATGCGGCTGGTCGTCACGCATGGCACCGCCAGGGAAGCCGATGTGCCGGGCTATATGCTGGGCGGAAAAACTGGAACGGCGGACAAGCTGGGTGCCAACCGTCGCTATACCGCCAATGCACGGCTTTCGTCCTTTGTCGGTGTGTTTCCGCTAAATGCACCGAAATACCTTGTTTTCGCCATGCTGGATAACCCCAAAGGCAATACCAAAACGGCAGGCTACGCCACGGGCGGCTGGGTTGCCGCGCCCGCCGTGGGACGCGTGGTGGCGCAGATCGGTTCCCTGCTTGACCTACCGCCCATGACCGCCAATATGGAAGCTGCGGCGGAACGCCAGGTGCTGAAACCTCTGGGCGTGCAGATGCTGGACGGAAAGCCCGTTGAGGAAGGTTCAAACTATGCGTCTATCGAAACTGATAGCACCACCAGCAGCATCCAGTGACGGGCTGGCGCTGAATGGCCCTGATGTCGACATCACAGGCATAACGGCAGACTCCCGGAACGTAAAACCCGGCTTCCTGTTCGCCGCCATCCCTGGAACCAAGAATGACGGCCGCGCTTTTATCCCCGAAGCGATCAAGCGGGGCGCGGTGGCGGTGCTAGAGCCTCAGGGGACAGATCCTTCAAGTGTAACCGCCGTGACCGCTCCCGATGTGCGCAAAGCTATATCCCTGATCGCGGCGCAATTTTATCCGCGCCAGCCGGAAACGATCGCCGCCGTTACGGGAACCAGCGGCAAAACCTCAACCACACAATTCGCACGCGAATTATGGTCCAGGCTGGGCCGCCGCAGCGCCA
>JANRKK010000034.1:0-14633 GCA_033763555.1 Alphaproteobacteria bacterium
CCTCCGGCGGAATCGCCTTCAACGAGAAATATCTCGGTGCCTTCGGCCTGGCTTTGAGAGCAATCCGCGAGCTTTCCGGGCAGGCGCAGTTTTCGTGTCGCCGTTTTGCGGGCGAGGTCTTTTGCTTGATTCAACCGTGCGCGTTCTTCGGCGCGGAAAATCAGCTGGTCAAGCAACGCCTTGCTGCTGAGGGAATCCTCGACAAGCCAATGATCGAAATGGTCTTTGACGACCTGATCGACCAGACGCGTCGCTTCGACCGTCGCCAGTTTTTCCTTGGTTTGGCCTTGAAATTGCGGGTTACGGATAAACAGCGACAGCAGAATAGTAGCGTCACCGAACGCTTCATCGCCTGTGATAGCTGTTGCGCGGCGGTTGCCGATCAACTCGCCATAGGCGCGCAAGCCGCGCAGCATGGCCGAGCGCATGCCGCTTTCATGCGTGCCACCTTGCGGTGTGGAGATGGTATTGCAATAGGAATGGCAGAAACCATCGCCGCCATCCGTCGGCCAGGCCACGGCCCATTCAACGCGGCCCTGATTGTCCGGTAATTCGGCGTTGCCGTTGAACATCTGTTTAGTCAGCGTGTCCCGCTCTTCGATGGATGAGGTCAGGTAGTCCGAAAGTCCACCGGGAAAATGCAGCGTGGCTTCAACGGGCGTTTCATCATCGCCTTTAATCAGCGATTTGTCGCAGAACCAGCGGATTTCAACGCCGCGGAACAGATAGGCTTTTGACCGTGCCATGCGGAACATGGTCGCGGGTTTGAATTTGGCTTTGCTGCCGAAAATATCGATGTCGGGACGGAAGATGATGGTTGTGCCGCGGCGGTTCACGGCGCCGCCTTTTTTCAGTTTTCCTTTCGGATGCCCGCGGCTGTAGCTCTGCGTATAAAGCTGCTTGTCGCGTGCAACTTCTACGATTAGTTCTTCAGACAGCGCATTGACGACGGAAACGCCGACGCCGTGCAGACCACCGGATGTCTCATAAACCTTGTTCGAGAATTTTCCGCCTGAATGTAGCGTCGTAAGAATGACTTCCAAAGCCGATTTGCCGGGATATTTGGGATGGTTATCAATCGGAATGCCGCGTCCGTTATCGCGGATGGTCACCTGGTTATCCGGTGCCAGCTCAACCTCGATGCGCGTGGCATGGCCCGCCACGGCTTCGTCCATGGCGTTGTCGAGCACTTCGGCGACAAGGTGATGCATGGCGGCTTCGTCCGTGCCGCCGATATACATGCCCGGGCGGCGGCGCACAGGCTCCAGCCCCTCCAGAACCTCGATGTCGTGGGCGCTGTAAGAGGCTTTTTTCTTGGAATTTCCTGAGAGCAAATCAGCCATAAAGCGCAGATTAGCGGCCTGTTTTTCTTTGTGCTAGGCTTTTTCACAGAAAGTTTTCCGCCTCTGGCCTGATCTTATGGCGCGTCCCTTATCTGCCCTTGTTCTTTCGCCCCGCCCGGATACGCCCGGTGGCGTTGCCGCTTTTGCGGAAACCATGAAGGCCAATTTCAGCTATTGCCGTGTGACGTCTTTGCCTGTGGGGCAGAAGCCGGGCGAAAAAGAAAATATCTTTGCGCAAGCCAAACGATTAATAACTCTGCCTTTGAACGCGGCCAGCCTGGCGCGTAAGGGCCGTTTTGATGTGGTGCATATCAACCCCAGCCTGAATCCCAAGTCGCTTATCCGCGATGGGCTAATCCTGCTGATGCTCCGGCTGGCAAGATTCCGCCGGGTGTTGGTATCTTTTCATGGTTGGCGACCCGAGACTGAGGCTTTTATCCGCCGCACGCCTTTTGCGCGTGCGGTCTTTGCATGGCTACTGAATGGGGTGGGGCGTATCACTGTTTTATCGCCTGCTTTCAGAAATTCCTTGCAGGCTATCGGCGTCAAAGGCGACCGTATTGCCGTGACCTCAACTATGTTCGATGGCACAACCATCCGAACAGGAGCTACGCCATCGGCATCGCCCCGCAAGACCATTTTGTTCATGTCGCGCTTTAAGCGGGCCAAAGGTGTTTATGAGCTTGTCGGCGCTTTTGCGCGATTGGCTGAAGATTTTCCTGACTTCGACCTAGTTATGGCCGGGGATGGCAAGGAAGACGCGGCGCTGCGTGAAATAACTGCCCGGCTTGGGTTGGAGAAACGGATTATCTTTCCTGGATATTTGCAGGGTGCGGCGAAAGAAAAGGCTTTGCAGGATTGCAGTATCTTTGCCCTGCCGACCTCTTACCCTGAAGGCATGCCTGTGGCGCTGCTGGAAGCCATGGCGGCGGGCAAGCCTTTGCTCACGGCCAAGGCAGGTGGTATCCGGCATATCGTTGCTGAACCGAGTAATGGCATTGTTCTGGATGAGGTGACGATTGACACGGTTGCGGATGGCCTGCGCCGTTTGCTGCGTAATCCTGGCTTCTGCGAAGAGTCCGGTGCGCGCAACGCTGTGTATGCCTGGCAGAATTTTGAAGCCAGAGCTGTGACTGCGAAGATTGAGGTTCTCTACCGGGAAATTGCGCAACTGCCATGAGCCTGTCTTCGTTTTTCATGCCTTCCCGTATGGCGGATAAGGATTCTTCTTTGGCAGGCGCAGCGCATCCAGTTGCGGGCCTGATCTGCCTGTTCGGTTTTTTCCTGCACATTACTTTATCCGACCCTTTGTTGAACTCGCTTGGCTTTCATTATTCGGGTGAAGAGGGACGATTTTATGAAAAAATTCATCCCGGCACGGTTTTTATCTTTTTGTCTTTTTTGGTTCTGCTGTGTGATGGCGGCAATCCCATCCGCCGGGCAGGGCGAATATTCCGGGATTACACAATCTGCTCCGCTCTGTTCCTGCTCTATGTGGCGATGTTTCTGTTTATGGCGCTACGCAGCGGTCCTGCGGGATTGGCTTTTATTATCGACACGCACATGACCGTTCCGCTGGGCGTCATTGTTCTGGCGCATACGCCTTTGTCCTATTGCAGGAAGGCGGCAGGTTTTTTCGTTGCCGTAGCGGTTATGAACGGTTTGATCGGCATGGCGGAGTCTTTCGGGCGGTTCCGCCTTTTTGCCTTCGACCCAACATGGAATGTTCTGCATGAGGAGCATTTCCGCGCTTCGGCCTTGCGCGGTCATCCTTTGAACAACGCGATGTTTACCTCCGTGGCATTGTTTGTCGCGCTGGCCTTACGCTATGCGCGGCTTCTGAAAATCCTGACAGTGTTTGTCCTGATGGCGTCACTTGTGGCCTTTGGCAGCCGCGTGGGGCTGGTTTTCTCGGCGGGTGCTTTGGCGGTTTACGGGTGCGTTCAGGTCAGGGATTTTATTTCGCGGCAACGCATGAGCATGCAGCAGGGATTCTTGCTGGCGGCAGGAGTGGTTTTCATTCCCATATGTTTCGTTGTGGGATTGTATCTTCTGGTCAGCAGCCCGATGGGTGAGCGGCTGGCGGCAACATGGGGCTGGGAGCAAAGCGCGCAGAGCCGTATTCTGGCTTTTCAGGTTCTGCGCTATATGTCGCCGGAAGAAATTTTAACAGGCATTCCGGCAGGCAGGATTATCGCCATTACCGATCATTTACGGATGACGATGCCTTTTTCGGATATTGAAAATCCCTGGCTGATGATGTTCATGAATCTGGGGGCCTTCCTGTTTCCCTTCTGGCTGATGGCAACTTTAGCCTTTGCCCTGTATCTGATGCGCGGCAGGCCATTGGCCCTGCAAATCGCCGTTTTGGCCTATTTTATCACGGCGTCGACTTCAAATTCATTTGGCCGTAAGGATTCCACTTACCTGATCATGGCTTGCGCCGTAACGTGCGCCGCGCGGGGCTTGTTAAGCGCCCGCGGCAAGGCAAGGACGTAATATGTTTCTGCGGCAGATCATCGGCTATGCGCCTTCGCTTCTTATTCCTGCTTTGGTCGCGTTCGGCACGGTTTTTTCTTTTACGCGCCTGCTGACGCCGACAGAATACGGCCATTACACCTTGGCCGTTAACACCATGGCCCTGCTGGGCATGGTGTTTTTTTACTGGCTGCATATTTCTCTGCCGCGTCTGATGCCCGAAGCCATCCGTAAGCGCCGGGACGCACAGTTACGGGCGACCACTTATGTTCTGTTTGGCGTATCGGCGCTTGTGCTGCTGACGGCTACAGGGTTTTTCCTTGGGTTTGTTCCGTTGGGCGATTTGTTTCTTGTCGCGTGGCTTGCTGTGCCCTTGGCCCTGGCGCGTTCCCTGCTAAGCCTGAACGAGGCTGTGCATCGCAGCCTGATGGATTACAAGCGGTATAATTTCATTGAATGCGGCCAATCCATTCTGGGTTTTGGTATCGGGCTGGCGCTGGTTTACTTCCTTGATCTTGGAAGTCTGGGGGCCGTGCTGGGTTTGATTATCGGCATGGTGATTATGGCACTGGCGGATTTACGCGTTCTGCGCAGCATGTCCTGGAAGGATTTTGATCGCGGCGTCCTGAAAAACATCATTCATTTCGGCGCGCCGCTGGTCTTCAGCTATGGGCTGGCTTTTATCATCGCCATTTCTGACCGTTATATCATCGAACATTACCAGGGCGCGGAGCATGTCGGTATCTATGCGGCGGGGTATATTCTCATGGATCGCATCAGTTCCATTTTGTTCTTGCTGATTGCCACGCCGTCTTATCCCTTGACCATGCATAAGCTTGAACATGAAGGGATCAAGGCTGCCCGCGATCAAACTTATAAAAACGGGGTTGCCATCCTCATGCTGACCTTGCCGGCCTGCGCCGGGCTGATTTTGGTGAACCGCGAGTTGGCCGCAGTTCTGATTGGCGATGAGTTCATGGAAGGCGCCTTGCAGGTTATGCCTTGGATTGCGGTCGCCTCGCTCTTTAACGGCTTGTCGACGCATTATTTCGACCATGCTTTCCATATGGCCAAGAAATCGACATGGATGCTCTATACGCAGGGCCCGGCGGCCCTTTGCAATCTTATCCTGAATTTTATCCTGATACCCCGGATTGGCTATATGGGGGCGGCCTATTCCACCGTGATTTCCTATGCCTTGCTTCTGGTGTTGAGCATTGTGGTCGGGCGACGGGCCTTTGCCGTCCGTTTTCCGGTTAAACCTGCGCTGCAGATTATGGCGTCCGTTGTCGTGATGAGCTTTGTTGTGCTGGTTTTGCCGTTTCCGGGTGGCATGACAGGTTTGGTCGGCAAAGTGGCTGTGGGGCTACTTGCCTATGGCGCGGCGGCTTATATATTCAGGGTTCCTTACAAGATCCTGGCGGATATGAAGCCCGTCACCGTACAAGATCAGCCGGAGCCGTTGGCTCCCTGAGATACAGGAGATTTTATGCCGCCCAAAACAGGACATGCGCCTGAATTTTCGCGTTCGCTGGCCGTCGAAAAAATACCCTCATCAGGCATGATCGAAAAACTCGAAGCTGATGAGCAGGAGCGCCGCCGCGTGGCAGGGCGTTTTGGCCTGGTGGAAGTTAAGAAGCTCCAGGCCCAACTGGATATTCAACATGCGCGCGCGGGGCAAGCGGTTGCTGTCACAGGGCGGCTCGTGGCGGATATTGTACAGAAATGCGTGGTAACGCTGGAACCTCTTGCGACCCATGTCGAGCATGATATCGATGTACTCTATGAAGCAACGGCGGAGTCCGAAACAGGCGGCGAACTGGCGCATATGGAGCCGGATGAATCCGAAACTGAGCCTCTGGTCAATGGCATCATCGATTTGGGCGAGCTGGTTACGCAAAATCTGGGTGTTGCTATCGACCCTTATCCGCGCAAGCCCGGCGTTGTGTTTGCCGAAACCAGTGCAAGTACAGCCATATCTTCAGGCCCTTTTGCCAAACTGGCCGAATGGAGAAAGAAAAAGGAATAATCCCTTAGTTGCTTGCCGGAAATTCTGCGGATGGCGGCTTGCCGAGAAGCTCCCGCTCTTTCGCAAGATAATAGGCTTCCTTCTTTTTATCACCTGTATGAGCATAAATTTTCGCCAGTGCTGTGTAGGCGCGGTAGAAGTTGGGGTCGATTTCGAGTGAACGTTCCAGATTGGCAATTGCCTGCGGGATATGCGTTTCGCTGTTCGGCAGATTTAAAATCGCCAGCGCCAGATTGTGCCGGGTTTCAGGATAGGTATCGGTGATATTGATGGCTTCGTAAAATTCCCTGACCGCTTCCGCATAATCTCCGCGTTCCATATAGGCCAGCGCCAGATTGTTATGTGCCCGCGCGGAAACCTCACCATATTTGAAGATGTTTTTGTAAAAAACGAAGGGGTCGTGCCAGATCATATTTTGATCATAAGTGCGCGCGCCCAGTGCCACGGCGACGATTAATGCACAGGCTGCCGCCATATAGCGCAAGGTGGGTAGTTTAAATTTTTGCAGAAAATCCGACAGGGTTTGAGCGATCCCAAGAAACAACCCTATCGTCGGCAGATACATCCAATGCTCAAGAAACTGCGAATTCATGGAGATGAAAATCCCGGAATTTGGGAAGTGGGCGGCGCTGAACCAGATCAGGCCCCAGCTAAGCGCCAGGCCGCGCTGTCCGCGGCTCCAGGCGATTTGCGCGAGCGCTGCGGCCAGAAGCGCTGTGCCAATCCAGACCTCGGGCGGCCAGGCGCTGACAAAAACTGCAAAGCCGCGCTCCATGCGTAAATCGACGGGCCACAATAGGATTTCAGCATAAGCGGGCAGGGTGGCGAGGAAGGTATAGACGCGATAGGAAAAATGCTGGGAGTAGAGTTTGAGATTGTAATAATCATGTTGATCATAAAGACGATCGTAAGATTGCGGGCCATCGAGATGCGGCGCCGTCACCCGCCACGCGATATAGGCAAAGGCGATCAACCATAGAGGCCATGTGTTGATATAGGTTTTTGGCTTCAGCCGATCCTTCTTCAGCAAAAACATGCAGCTCATGACCAGCAGCGGAAACACAACCGCATTTTCCTTGCTCATGAGGCCGAGCAGAAACAGGGGCAGGGCCAGCAGGAATTTGCGACGCGTGAAATCCGGCAGCAGAACCGCCAGCCCCATAAGGCAAAACAAGGTATACAGCGGATCAGCCGTGCCGCTGATGTAGGTAATGGCTTCGGTATGCAGCGGGTGCAGGGCCCAGATCAGCGCCGTAAAAAAAACCGCCCATAGATTGAAACCCAGCTTGCGCCCCAGCAGACAAACCAATCCTGCATTGGCGGCATGTAGTGCGACGTTCAGCAGGTGAAAAGCCCATGGCTCCGGCCCCGCTGTCTGGTACAGGAAGAAATAAAAAATATTTTGCAATGGGCGATAGAACCCGCCGGGAATATGTGCGCCTTCGATGGTCGTCGCCGTGAACAAGCGGCCAAAAGTCTGCCAGCTGCGCAGCAGCTCGTTACGCAGGATGATCAGGCCGTCATCGAACAGAAAAACATTATCGTAGACATTGGCATAGGCAATGAAGACGGCGGCAGCCAGAAGGAAATAGGGCAATCCCTGCGGGGCCGAAGGAAAAAGCTTTTGAGCTGCTTTCTGCATGATTTAAGTACCATGGACAATCATGGCAGCAGCTTCCAGCCGATTGGGGAGATCGGGTCGCAGCAGGCGCAGGCTTGGATACCAGGGGCAGGCTTCGCCTTTATCAAACCAGTACCAGCTCAGCCCCGCTTCGGGCATCAGCACGGTTGCAGGAACGCCTACCGCGCCCGCGACATGTGATGTGGTGTTGCTGATGGTATAGATATGGTCACATGCGGCGACTTGCGCTGTAAAAGCATCCATGTCTTTGAACTGATCGACCTCAGGATCGTGAAACATGGTGAGATCAGGGAATATCTTGCGTGCTTCCCGCCAGGCATCGGCGGTTTCGCCATACTGTAGATCGACGACCAGAAGGTCTTTAAGCGGCAGAAGTCTCAGCATATCCGGCAACTCGATACTGCGTTTTTCGCCCCAAGCTTTCGATGCAGTAAACCATGACAGGCCCAGAATGCGTTTTTTACCGAACGCCTCGTAACGCTGACGCAGGCGAGCGGTCAGTTCCGGTTCGGGTTTTAGGAAAGCCTTGCGCGGCGGAAAGGACTGAAGATTGGGCCGCAGCCACCGTCCCAGCCACATACCGGGTGTTTGGCAGTCGAAATCCGCCCCGGGCAGGGGCGGCGATTGCCGGGCTATGACGGTTGTTCCGGGGAAAGAACGCGCAAAAATCGGCACAAGCCGCTCGGCACATTCGATCGTTACCTGCAATCCACGCTCCAGCAGGTCAGGAACCATGCTGGCATAAACAATTTCGTCGCCGATACCCTGCGAACCCCACAGCAGGATGCGTTGTCCTGGCGCGGCATCACCCTTCCACAACGGCAGATGAAGCCAGGGCAGGCCGGGGCGGTTATCCTGCTTGTCATGCCAATAGGAGGCGCTGGCGATAAAGTCGTTCCAGCCTTCTTCGAGCCGGGCTTCGGTCAGATAGCAGATGGAGCGATTGTAGCGCACCAGAAGATTGTCCGGCGCGACCTTGAGCGCATGGGCATAGAGTTTATGCGCCGTAGGGCGGTCGTTCAGATGCTGGACAATAGAGGCCAGATTGTTGAGCGTTGCGAGGTTATCCGGCTCCAGATCCAACACGCGCTGATAGGCGGCCTTGGCGTCTTCCCATTTCCGTTCTCCCGCCAGCGCCATGCCATGCTGGTGCAGCGTTTGGCTGAGCGCTTTGCGCACAACCTCATCGCGCGGTGAAATCCGCAAGGCGACATCATACTGGCGGACGGCATCCGGCAGATCGCCTTTCTGTTTCAGCACACCGCCGAGATTGTTGTAATAGGCCGAGACTTTGGGATGAATTTTGATGGCGCGGCGGATGAACTCCTCGGCCACGGGCAGGTCGTTCCGCTGCCAGGCCAGAACGCCGAGGAGATGCAGGGCATTTGGCTCTTCCGGCAGGACGGACAGCACATCACGATACATGCTTTCGGCGCGCGCCGCATCGCCCCGCTGGTGCAGGGCCATGGCTTCTTGCAGAGTTAAGCGGATGTCGTGCGCCTGGTTCACATAACTGGCTTAAAACGCTTCGGCGGGCATGTCCATCACGGATTTGGAGCCGGACAGAATGGCCAGATTCAACCCGTTCACCTGTGGCAGGATTTTGCTGAAATAGAATCGTGCTGTTTTCAGCTTGGCTTCATAGAAAGGTGCGCGGCTGCCCGCCGTGGGCAGTTTTTCGGCGGCAATCTTCGCCATCTTCATCCACATAAAGCCAACGGCGACCAGTGCGAAGAGTTTCAGATAATCACTGGCAGCGGCACCCGCTTCATCCGGATTACCGAAGCCACGCGTGGCCACCGTTAGTGTCGAAACCTGCAGCTTGCCGAAACCGCTCATGAAATAGGGCATGATGTCGGCCAAAGCGCCATTATCTTTTTCGGTGGTGATGAAGGTCGCCACCGGATGGAAGAATTGCCGCATCAGGCGGCCGAATTCCTCTGGCATCTTGCGGCCGACGAGGTCGAGTGCCTGAATGCCGTTGGTGCCTTCGTAAATCTGGGTAATACGGGCATCGCGGACATATTGTTCCATGCCGTGATCGCGGACATAGCCGTGGCCACCATATATCTGCATGCCGAGATTGGCGACATCGAACCCGACATCGGTCAAGAAGCTTTTGATGATGGGCGTCATCAGCGCGACGAAATCTTCGGCATCCTTGCGGGTTTTTTCGTCGGCATGCTTGGTTTCGACATCCAGCTCATACCCCACCCAATAGGCGAGGGCGCGGCAGCCTTCGATCAGCGCCTTCATGGTCAGGAGGTTTCGGCGTACATCCGGATGGACGATCAACGGGTCAGCGGGCTTGTCCGGGAATTTTGTCCCCGTCAGAGCGCGGCCCTGCAAGCGTTCTTTCGCGTAAATAACGGCGTTCTGATAGGACACCTCGGCGACGCCGAGGCCCTGCAGTCCAACCGCAAGCCGTGCTTCGTTCATCATGGTGAACATCGCGCTCATGCCCTTATTTTGTCGCCCGATAAGCCATCCGGTCGCGCCGTCGAAATTCATCACGCAGGTGGCGGAAGCCTTGATGCCCATTTTATGTTCGATGCTGCCGCAAGCCATGCCATTGCGTGCGCCGAGCGAGCCATCGGCATTCGGAACAAATTTCGGCACGAGGAACAGGCTGATGCCCTTGATGCCCGGCGGCGCATCAGGCAGACGGGCCAGCACCAGATGGATGATGTTTTCAGCCAGATCATGTTCCCCGGCGGAGATGAAAATTTTCGTGCCGGTGACTTTATAGCTACCGTCCGACTGCGTGTCGGCCTTGGTGCGGACAAGGCCGAGATCGGTGCCGCAATGCGGCTCCGTCAGGCACATGGTGCCGCTCCAGGTGCCGTCGACCATCTTGGGCAGATAAAGCTTCTTCAGATTGTCCGTGCCGTGCTTTTCAATGGCGTTATAGGCGCCGTGTGACAGGCCGGGATACATGCCGAAGGACATATTCGCCGAGCAGACCAGCTCATCGACCACGCAGTTCAGCAGAAACGGCAAGCCCTGGCCGCCATATTCCGGCTTGCAGGAGAGGCCAACCCAGCCGCTTTGCCGGAAGAGCTCATAGGCTTCCTTGAAGCCTTGCGGCGTGCGCACATTGCCATTCTCAAACGTGCAGCCTTCGGCATCGCCCGATTGGTTCAGGGGAAACAGAACCTCTTCGCAGATTTTTGCCGCTTCCTCGATAATGGAATCCATCGTCTCCATCGTCGCGTCGGCATAGCCCGGCAGCTTGCTCAGTGACCCGGCATCGATCACCTCATTCAGGATAAAGCGGATATCTTCAAGGGGAGCTTTATAGCTGGGCATGGCGTTCCCTTAATTCCTCAACGGCTTTCCGGTGTTGAGCATATGCTCAATCCGCGCGACGCTTTCGGGTATGTGGATAAGCTTCATGAATTCGCGCTGCTCGAGCGCAAGGATTTGCTCTTCAGTTGTCGGTGAGGTGAGGTCATGTTCACCACCGCAGAGAACAGATGCCAGAGCCTTTGATACCGTAACGTCGTGCGGTAGGGCCTTGCCCAGCAGCTTGAACCCTTCAATCGCCAGATTAAGCGCTGCACGGCCTGTCGGGCCCGGTAGGTTGAGCTTCCACGGCTCCGGCGGTCTGTAATCCTTGGCGAGTTCCAGCACACGTTGTTTTGCATCATACAGCAGTCGGTCGCGGTTCATCGTGATGCCATCGGTATGGCGAAGATAATGCAGATCTTGCGCGTCGAAAGCCGATTTCGCCACGCGCGCCATGCTGACCGTCTCGAACACCTGACTGATCGGCGGTATGGGACCGCCAAAGCGTTTCCTGGCCGTGAAGGCGCGACCCAGCATCTGCGCGCAACCACCCCAGCCGGGAATAAGCCCGACGCCGACTTCGACAAGGCCGATATAGGTTTCGGCATGTGCTTGCACTGCCGAGCAATGGAGTGTGATCTCACACCCGCCGCCGAGCGCCATGCCCGTGGGTGCAGCCACAGTGGGGAAGGGGGCAAAGCGCAGCATCTTATAGGCTTCCTGTCCCTGCTTCACCAGATCCTCAATCGCGGGATACATGGCGATGTTCAGCGCGAAGAGGGCGAGACCCAAATTGGCACCGACGGAGAAATTGTCGGACTCGTTATGAACGACGAGACCTTTCCACTGACCCTTGTTTTCGCTGATCAATCCAACAGCTTTTTTGACCATGCCGAGCGTATCGGGGTCGATGGAATTCATCTTGGTATGGAATTCAAGGCAGAGAACGCCGTCGCCAATATCCCACAGGCTGGCTGAGCCGTTCTTGGTTACGGGCTTTCCGGCAGCGCGTTTGATATCAGCCAGCAGCAGGACGCCTTGTGAACGGACAACAGCCTTATAATTTTCATCCGTCGCCAGATATTGTAGCTTGCCGCCTTCGACGCGGTAGAAGGATTTATCGGCAGCTTTTTGCAAAAATTCAGGTACAGGTCGGCCTTCGGTTTTCAAGCGCTGCGCCACCCAGCCCGCGCCAAGCTTGTCGATCAGCTCAAACGGCCCGAATTGCCAATTGAAACCGAGGCGCATGCCTGTATCGACGGCCACAATGTCATCCGCGATCTGCGGCACGAGCGCGGCGGCGTAGCTGAGTGCCTGTGACAATACTGTCCAGGCAAAGCGGCCAATCTTGTCCTGCGTTTCGCAGAGGGCGCGTAAATTCTTTCCGGCATTTTCCAGCGCGGTGAGTCTGGCTTTTTGCGAAGGGCGGTAGTTGCCTGTCGCAAGATCGATGCTTTCCTTGACCTTGCCGCTGTCAGTTTTGGTCAGGCGGTAGAATCCGCCTTTGCCCTTACGGCCCGTGTAACCGTCGGCGATCATCTTGCCGATCAGCGGATGATCGCGGTTGATAACGCGATAGGTATCGTCGGCAGGCAGGGTTGCCATAAAGCTCTTGGCGATCAGCGGCATCAGATCGATACCGATTAGGTCGAGCAGTCCAAACACACCCGTTTTTGGCATGCCCGTGGGCTTGCTGAACACGGCATCGGCTTCCTCGACCGTTAGGCCGAGCTCCATCGCCGTGTTGACGGCTGTCTGCAGGAAGAAAACGCCAAGGCGGTTGGCGATAAAACCGGGCGTGTCCTTGCACATGACCACGCCCTTACCGAGATTTTTGTCGCCGAAGTCACGAATAGCCTCAACGGCATCGGTGCGCGTTTTCGGCCCACCCACAAGCTCCAGTAGCCGCATATAGCGCGGCGGATTGAAGAAATGGGTGATCAGGAAGTCGCGCGCGAATTGATCGGACTGGCCTTCGATCAGTACCGAAAGGGGAATGGTCGAGGTATTGGAAGAAACGATCGAGCCCGGCTTCCGGACGCCATCGACTTTTTTATACAAATCACTTTTGATCTGGGGATTTTCCAGAACCGCTTCGATAATCCAGTCAACATCCTTCAGCTTACTGAGATCATCTTCAAGATTGCCGGGCGTGATCAGTTTGGCATTGCGCGGGTGCATGAAGGGCGCGGGATCCATTTTTTGCAGCTTTTCGATAGCGCCCTTGGCCAGCGCATTGCGCTCGCCCTCCTTCGGCACAATGTCCAGCAGCAGAACGGGGATGCCTGCATTGGTAATATGCGCGGCGATCTGACCGCCCATCACGCCGGAACCGATAACGGCGGCTTTTTGAATATTCGACATTAATCCACCGCCTCAAGAATGGTCGCTATGCCCATGCCGCCGCCGATACATTGCGTGGCAAGGCCGTATTTCTTGCCTTCGCGCTTCATGAGTTGTGCGGCCTTGCCAACAATGCGTGCGCCCGTTGCACCCAGCGGATGGCCGATGGCAATGGCGCCGCCATCCAGATTGACCCTGGAGATATCGATGCCAAGCTCGCGGATACAGGCAATGGACTGGCTGGCGAAAGCTTCGTTCAACTCGATGATGTCGATGTCCTTAATCGTCAGCCCGGCGCGTTGCAGAGCTTTCTTTGTCGCGGCAACGGGGCCGATGCCCATGATCTCCGGCGCACATCCGGCGACGGCAATCGATTTCACGCGCGCCAGTATCGGTAGTTTGTTGGCGCGGGCATATTCCTCGCTGGTCACAAGCAAGGCTGCAGCGCCATCGGTCAGGGGTGAGGATGTTCCTGCGGTAACGGAACCTTTTTCTTCAAAAGCAGGCTTCAATTCAGCCAATTTTTCGGCTGTGGTACCCGGGCGGATACAGCCGTCTTTTTCAACCACACCATCCGGTGCGGTAATGGCAACAATCTCGTCTTTCAGTTTGCCCGCATTCTGGGCCGCGGCGGCCTTGGCCTGCGACTGCACGGCAAAGGATTCCTGCTCACGCCGCAGAATACCGAATTTATTGGCGACATTTTCGGCTGTCGTGCCCATGCCGATATAGGCTTGCGGATAATTCTGGGCCAAGGCCGGGTTTGGCATGGGGTTGAAGCCGCCCATGGGTATGCGGGTCATGGATTCCACACCCGCGCAGATAAAGGCTTCGCCTGCGTTCATCTGAATAGCGCCTGCCGCTATATGAACGCTGAGCATGGAGGAACCGCAGAAGCGGTTCAGTGTCGCGGCGGAAACACTAATCGGCAGTTTGGCGAGGAAACTGATGGGGCGGGCGACATTCAAGCCTTGCTCGCCTTCCGGGAAGGCACAGCCCAGCAATAAATCTTCGAGATCGTCGGGGTTAACCTTGGTTCGTTCAACCAGCGCTTTAACAACAGCGGCGGCAAAATCATCCGGGCGCACCTTGGCCAGTTCGCCTTTGCTGGCGAAACAGAAGGGGGAACGCGCATATCCGGCGATAACCACTGATTTCATGACACGCCTCGGGGTGCTGGGCGAACGCCAGCAAGGCTAGGTTGAACAAGCATAATTAGTTAACAGGAATAAACAAACAGTTAAATTTATGCGGGTTCTACGGCACTTTCCTGAGGCCGACTCTTTCCTGACAGCATGACGCTTTTCCTGAGTTTCTTATATAGGAATTGCCCAAGTATTTTTACAGCCCCAGCACCCATTTTCATGGCCCTCAAATAGAGGAAGCGCGGGTCATAAAAAGGAATGGTTTTCCAGCAGCCATTCTGGTTACGCAGCCAGTAAAACAGACCTTTGAAATTCTTGCTGTAAAGCAGGCAATGAATCTCGCGGTAGAAAATTGAAACAACTTT